>CANQDF010000011.1 GCA_947591605.1 uncultured Clostridia bacterium
CTGTTGTTTTGAATAGGATTTTGTTAAAAATAGCCCCTGTTCCTAAAATTGGAATAGGGGTTGTTTGACAGTCTGAGCGTATTCTTTCAATATAGAAAGAATACGCTATTATTTTGCTCTTTTTTGTGAAATAAGAGAGTTATTTTACTGAATCGTTCCTGTTGTTTTATTCTTACGAGTGGTATCATTTAAGTATGAAAACAAGACAAGAGAGTGATGAGAAATGAATGTTAAGCAAAGAATAATTTCCCTTAAACTCTTAAAGGGGAAAAAAAATTATTCGGAGTTTTTGGAGGAAATCGGCGTAGCTACAATGGTAAGAGTAAATAGTAGTGAAAAAGAAACAGATGAGAAAAAATATTATACGAGGAGTATCAAAAATGAATGTAAATCGAGTAAATGAGCTAGTAGCAACAATGAAGTCTTTTGGGAAAGAGAAGTACAAGAAGAACGACCTGCTTACAGAGATGTTAGCACTTCAGCAGGAGATTGTAGGACTTGCCTTCAACGGTTATCATGATTCAACGGCGAACCTGAAGATCTGGGATGTGGAAAGACATTTGGAATATCTCAATCAGGATTGCGGGAATGTGGCAGATGAAGAGCTTCAGAAGTTTAAGTACGGATCAAAGACGCTATGCAACCTGATCAAAGCTGAGATTTCTGGCAACAGAGGAGAGGCAAAAGCTTTCCGGACACTGCAGTTCATCCATTCAAAGAACAAAATTCTTAAGAATGTTGAACTCATGGATGGAAACTTTCGTACAGAGTTGGATGCAGTAGTCATCACACCGGGGGCAATAACAATTATTGAGGTAAAGAACACGGCGAAAAATATCTTCATTGATGAGAACGGTGATTACTTCCGGACAGGCGAGTTCCTTAAGTGGGATTGCAATATCGCCGAGAAAATGTCACTGAAGGAAGAACTGCTTCGCAAAGTTTTAGCAACCGATGGCATAGAAGATATTCGGATTAGAAGTATAGTAGTTTTCACTGATAACAAGATAGAGGTTCAGAACAAATACTCAAAAATCAGAACCTGCTTCGTGAGTCAGCTGGCATACATCATCGATGAATTTAAGAACAAAAAGCCTTACTTAGATGAAGAGATGGAAAAGATCGAGAACACGATAAGAATAGCAGAGAGTAAAGAGTCTTATTTATTCAATTTCGATGTGGCACAGTACAAACTTGATTTTGCAACGGTCATGGCAATTCTTGAAGAGGCTTCCGTAAAGGAGGAAGAAGTGAATTACGAGGAAGAAGAGGCGTTTAGGGTTGATACCAAGAACATGGTATGGGATGGTCTGAAGAATTTCTTCAGATCCAAGTACATAGGATATGCAGGAAGTGCGGTAGCAACAGCGGCATTCGCTTTGATTTCTACGGTGGCAGTAAGTACAATTGGAAAGGGGGTATTAAGATGAGCGATTTTGGAAAAGGAATGATTTTGGTACTGATGATACTGTATATTGTATCCCCGATAGATGCCTGCCCGGGTCCGATCGACGATTTAATCGTTCTGATCATAGGGTTGGCAGCACGCAAAGGTATTGATGTAAGAAAAGACTGAAAGGGAGGAAGAAACTTATGACAATCGACATTTTGAAGAAAGGTGATCATGTAATTAGCGTAACATCCGATTTTATTGCGGTGGAGAGAAAGAATGGAGAGGTGGATATAATCCCCCTCTCCAAAGACGGAGCAACCTTTAGGATTGATCCGGAGAACATTGTAACTATTGGCTATGGAGATAACATCGTACAGACTCAGTCAGGAGATGTGACTATCACGACATTTTAGGAGGTGCTGGTTATGGCAGGAAAGAAAAATAAGGCAGTTGTAGCTGTAATATCTGGGTTGACTGATAATCAGGCAGCTCAGATCACAAAGGATATCATGAAGTCAAAACAAAGAAATGCACCTTATGGGAGAGGCACGATAGCATCGGGGCTCATGTCTAGTGTAGGCTCGTTGCTTCAGAAGGACACGAAGCAGATAGGAGGCTGAGAATATGGCAAAGAACAGATCAGCAGCACATACGAGAGCGCAGAAAGCAGGGCGTGAGCGTGATAGAAATATTTGTCAGATATGCGGATCAAGCGATCATGTAGAAGGACACCATATCATTGACCATCAGTTTAATGGGGCGGCATTGGCAGATAACATCATCACTCTTTGTCATAAACATCATAGTGATGTTCACAAGGGTAAGATTGATATTCTGAAAATATAGGAGGGCATAATATGACAATTTATACAACAAATGAGTGGAAGGGTTATGGGAAACAGAATTATTACTGGAATGAGTATCGTTTGGAGGGCGACCGAGTGGTGAAGTACAAGTGCCACCGACAAAAGTTCTTTGATGGTGATGAGAATAACTGGGAAGAGGAAGAGCGTGAGGAGGATTCTTGGGCATTGGATGATCCTAATATGCCTGAATGGCTACATCAGTATCTGTAGGATTATTATAATTCATATTGTCTACAAAGCAAGGATGGTATAAATATGGCAAAGTATCAGGTTTTGATGCAGTATTTAGATGGAATTGACTTACTAGCAATTTTCATTCAGTAACATAATATAGTTCGATTGGTGGCAGGCTGAAGGGGCTTGCCACTTTTTTGTGTGGTAGAATGCCAAGAGTCCTAAAAAACACCTCAAGATTTATATAAGACAAGAAATTAGCGCTAAAGGCGGTGACTTTATTATGTTTAAAACGGCGGATGCGTTTTGCTGTGCCGAAAATATGGTCTTGCAGGCAGCGGAGCTGGATATAGCCTCGTGCATAATATCACGGGGCGAGGAAACGTTTGCGGGAGAAGACGGCAAAGCTCTGCTTAAGGAATGGGGAATACCGGATAATTATTCGGCAGTATGCTTTGTCATACTGGGATACATAGACGGAGAATATCCACACTCAAAGCCAATAAAGCCGGGCAGGATAAAAATAATAGAATGAGGTGTTTATATGGATGCAAAAACATGTTTGCAAAAGCTTAAATATGTAGGCGTATTGGCATTTGCCACAGTTGACGAATACGGAAATCCGCAAATAAGAAATATAAGCGCTGTTCACTACGAACCGGAGGCTATGTATTTTTTTACGGCAAAAGGAAAAGCGTTTTGCAGGGAACTTATAAATGACGGACGGGTACAGGTGCTGGGATATACCAAGTATAAGGAAATGATACGGCTTTCGGCATGTGCAGTGCCGGTATGTGACGAGGAACAACCAAAATATATTGATATGATCTTTGATGAACAGCCGTATCTTTATAACCTGTATCCCGATAATACCCGTATGTTGGGAGGTATGGTATTTAAAATAACGGATGCGCAGATAGAATATTTCGATCTGGGGGTAAATCCAATTTTCAGAGAAACATATACCATAGGAAAAAAGAGAACCGTATTTAAAGGATACAATATTGCAAACAGCTGTATCGGGTGCGGAAAGTGTGCGGATAACTGTCCTCAGCATTGTATTGAAAAAGGCGCTCCATACAAAATACAACAAAATCACTGCCTGCACTGCGGCATCTGCTTTGAGCTTTGCCCCGTAAAAGCAATTGAAAATGTCGGTTCAAAATAATTATTTGCTCTCTTTTTATCATTTAAAATTTTCATATTTTTAAAACTTATATATGTTTTTTACAACAGTTATGTTATTTTATTTTTGTTTGCCTGTAAAAATTGTATATAAAAAGGCTGCCGCTTAAATATATTTTTTGCGGCAGTCTTTTTTTTGTTTTATATAAGTTGCGGTTGTATATTGTAAATACCTGTTTGAGTATGCAAAGCATAAGAGCGATATTGCCGCATCCGCAGGTAATTTATATCAAGCTGAGAACCCTGTCAGCATTTTTTTCGAGAGGATCAATTTTGTTTGAATTTCTGCAATATTTTTCAACGGTTCGTCGTACGGAACCTGCGCCCGAGTTAAGCTCGGTAAAAAAACCTTCTATCTTTTCACCAAGCCCCGCAGTATAAAGATCTACCCCAAATATTTCCTTGCGAGAAAGCAGCTCCGATAAAACAGCGTGTACATTGTTGTTGATGCCGTAGTGTATTTTTGATATTATGCCCGTCAGCTCCTTTAGCATAGGGTCGGGGGCAAGCTCAAAGTCATCTCCCTTGTCATCCTTTGCCATAAGGTAACGGCACCAGCCTGCAAGGGCAAGCGGTATATATATCAGCCCCGCTGCATTGCCCTCATGGGCCTTTATGGTTTCGCCAAAGCGTTTGCCAACCTTTTGTGAGGTGTTGCATATTATAAGCTGAGGCGTGTACGGCATAAAGTTGTTTGGCAGACGCACATTTATTGCTTCGTCAATAAATTCTCTGGGGTCTATGATGACCGGGTCTGTAACCACGGGCAGACCCTCGTCATAGCCTATATGCTTTATAAGAGCCACTATATCCTTGTCCTTCATTTCCTCGGATATGCGGTCGTATCCAAGCAGACAGCCAAAAACCGCAAGAGCGGTGTGCAGGGGGTCAAAGCAGGTGCAGTCCTTCATTTTTTCCGCTTTGTCAACGGTTTTTCTGTCGGTAAAAATCACGCCGCCCTTATCGAGCGGAGGTCTGCCGTTTTTAAAATTATCTTCTATTATAAGATACTGCGGCGCCTCGGAATTTACAAACGGGGCTGCAAAGGTGTGCTTTTGCGTTACAAGGGTTTCCGTGTTTTCAAATACACATTCACGCAGCATACCGCCTACCGTATCGGACGGCCCAGGAGTGCCTTTATCTATCATTGTCCATGGATACGAAAGGCTGGTGCGTGTATAGTCGTAAAAGGTTTCGGGCACTATGCCGTTTTCCGCCCATTTTTTTGCAAAGGTGGTGACGGCGTCCTCAAGTGCCGAGCCGTTGTGATGAAAGTTGTCCATGCTGACAAGGCTGAGCGGTCTGCCCGATGTCTGAAACCTGTGCAGGCAAAGGGCGGCAAGCCTGCCTATAAAGGTTTTTGCCTCATCGGGCGGGCTTATAAAATCGCTGCGGGTCTGCTCTGTAAAGCTGCCGTCGGCGCCTTTAAGGCGGTAGCCGTTCGGCGTTATCGTAAACGACGCCATTTCAAGGCTGTCGGAGGCAAAAATTTTTTTAAGCCGTTCGGTGTCGGCCTTGTCCGAAAAGTCCGCCTTCAGCGCCTCGGTAACGGAGGCTATTACCTGTTTTTTTATGCTTCCGTCGCTGTTAAGGGTAACGCAAAGCGACAGATTGTCATACGGCTTGAATATTTTGTCTATAATTTCGGTGTCGTAGCCCTCCGCAACTATTATACCTCTGTCCGTAAGCCTTTTGTTTAAAAGCCTCTGGCATATCACGGCAGGGAAGGCACGAAAAATGTTTCCTGCCCCAAAGTGTATCCAACAGGGCTTTTCGCCTGTTTTTCTGCGTACCGCAGCTATATCAAACTCAGGGAGTATAAAGCCGGATTCCTCCCAATTTTTTCGGTTTTCAAGCTCTTTTAAATTCAGCTTCATTTCTTACCCTCCTTTGTTAAAACCGATTGTTTTTCAGTAATATTTTTATCCCCCGTTTCGACTTGATTTATGCAATAAGATTGTTGAATTTGGGGCAAAAATATATTATAATTAATTGCAGAAAATTTATTTTTGTGGGTGTATATACATTTTTTTCAAAATAAGCTAAGGAGAGTTAATATGTCATATACTGCGTTATACAGACGATTAAGGCCTCAGAGCTTTGATGATGTTATCGGTCAGGAGCATCTTGTAAAAACTCTTAAAAACCAGATAAAAAATAACAGAATAAACCACGCATATCTTTTTTGCGGTACCAGAGGTACGGGCAAAACCTCAACCGCAAAAATTTTTGCACGGGCGGTAAACTGTACCTCGGAGGGAGAAAAGCCCTGCAACGAGTGCAGCATATGCAAAAATATAATGGAAAACCGCAGTATAAACGTTGTCGAGATAGACGCTGCCTCAAACAACGGCGTAGACAATGTGCGTGAGATAATCGAGGAGGTAAAGTATCCGCCTACCGAGGGCAGATACAAGGTTTATATAATAGACGAGGTGCATATGCTTACACAGGGCGCTTTTAATGCCCTGTTAAAAACGCTTGAGGAGCCTCCGGAGCATGTGGTGTTTATACTGGCTACCACCGACCCTCAAAAGCTGCCCGTTACAATACTTTCAAGGTGCCAGAGGTTTGATTTTCACAGGATAAGCCGCAGCGAGATGGCTGCCGAGCTGAAAAAGGATATGGCAAACGAGGGTGTAAGTATAACCGACGGCGCCATAGACTATGTTGCAAGGCTGTCGGACGGCGCAATGCGTGATGCGCTTTCCATACTGGATCAGTGCATGAGCTTTTATTACGGCGAGGAGATAACCGAAGAAAAAATTATGGCGATAACAGGCAGCGTTGACAGCGGAGTGCTTTTTGAGCTTACCGACGCCATAAGCGACGGTGACTGTGCCGCTTGTCTTGCCGTAATAGAGCGTGTAAGGTCGGGAGGCAGAGATATACTTAACTTTACCAATGACCTTGTAATGCACTTCAGAAATCTGCTGCTTGCCGTATCGACCGATAAGAACGGCGATGTGCTGGATTACTCGGCGGAATATATTGACAGGCTTTACGAACAGGGTAAAAGGGTAAGCTATGATTATATACTTGAACTGATACGGGATTTTTCCGAGCTGTGCGGACGTATAAGATACTCCTCAAGCCCGGGAGTGCTTTTGGAGGTTGCCTGTATAAAGGCTTGCACGCCCGTTACGGAGGACGGCAGCGGCGCTGTTGAAAAGCGCCTCAGCAGGCTTGAGGCTATGCTTGAAAAGGGCATCCCCGCAGCTGTTAGGGAAAAACCTGCCGCAGCCAGGGCGCCGGAGCCAAAGCCCGAGAAGCCTGTCTTGCAAAAGGCTGTGCCCGAGGATGTAAAAAATGTTATAAAAAGCTGGAAGGATTTTGTAAAAAGCATAGACTCGCCCTTGCTGCGTGCGGCTATGTCCGAGTCTGTCGAGGCAGCGTATTTAAACGACGATATGCCTGCTCTTGTCTGTGACAACAAGCTTTCCGCCGCAAAATGCGAGGCGGAAAGAAGCAGCATTAAAAATGAGCTTGCCAAATTTTTCGGCAAAGAGTTTGAATTTAAGATCATGCTCAAAGACGAATACAGTAAGGCTCACGAGGAAATATACGGCACGGATGACGAGGAGCTTAAATTTAAAAATGCCCGTGAGGAGCTGGAGGATAAATTCGGCTCAATACCGATAGATATTACTTAAGATGTGTACAATTTGGCTTGCTTTTGCCGCAGCCGGCGGCAGTACGGGCGATGCGTTCAAGTATTAAGGCTTGCTCTTCCGCATTGACGGCTTTTTCGGTATTCCAGATGATTTTGGCGCTGCCGTGTGCAAATATTTGTTTTTTCATAATATCACCTCGGTATAATATATGTATAACAGTTATAAAAAAGCCCCGTTTTATGCAAAATAATCTGCATATACGGGGTATTTTTACGGGGTGTTGTGAGGGAAACTTATCCGGCTTTGTTTTCAGACGGGAGCAAAGTCAAATATGCCGTTTGCTATACCCTGTGCGCAGCGCTGCCTGAAGCTTGCCTCCGAAAGCTGCTGTGCATCGCTTGGGTTGGACAGCAAAGCAAGCTCTACAAGTATGGCAGGCATTGAGGTCAGCCTCAATACGGCAAAATTTGCCTGAAAGGTGCCTATATTTGTAAGCCCCGTTTCCTCGGCAAGGGCATTGTTTACAGCTATGGCAAAGCGCTGGGCTACCGTGCCCTCACGGTAGAAAAAGGTTTCGCAGCCCGTATACACAGGGTTTGTGTTGAAGTTGCAGTGTATGCTTACAAAGTAATCCGCACCCCATTCGTTGGCAAGCATTGCCCTGCGTGAAAGGCTTACCGTTGTATCGTCGGTCCTGGAATAGTCTACGGTATAGCCTGCCTGTCGGAGTATGCGTCCAAGCCTCAGGGCTACGTCAAGATTTATCTCGGATTCGACGGCACCGTTTACACCTATGGCGCCGGGGTTTGTTCCGCCGTGTCCGGGGTCAATAAAAATTTTCATATAAGGCCTCCGTTTTTGGTATCACTGTTATTATATTCCCAAACAAAAAAAATGACACAACGGGTATATATGCCCCCCAAAATAATAAAAATTATAAATAAATTAAAACAAAATGAAATTATGTTAATTAATAAATGAAGAAATTATTAAACCTTGATAAAAGCGGGATTGTTCACGATTTGTTAACAATTAATTCATAATTCAATTTTATAATCAACCTAGAACAAAAAAACAACGGTTGTATTTCGATCGAATAACAACAAATTAAAATTCATTATAAAAACCGGGAGGTAATCGTTATGAATGAAAATGCTGACGAAAACAGGCTTGACGAGGTTACGGATACAAGCGGGATCAATATGTCCGATGATGCCGTAAACGACAGCGGGAAGGCATTATCCGAAAACGAAATCAATTATGATACAATCAAGAGCACGGAGGAGCCTGCTGCGGATACCGACGGCAATACCGATGCCGTTTGTGCAGATGATAGCCTTGCGGACGAAACCGATGCTTTGGATGCGCCCGTTTACTTTACGGAGGAGAGCGCCGAGGAGGAGCATAGCGAGGAAACGGCTGCACCGCAGGCACACGGTACAAGCGGTTCTTCGTACAAGCGTGCGATAGCCATAGGCCTTGCGGGTGCAATTTTATGCGGCAGTGCCATAGGTCTTTCGCTGGGCGTAGGCTTTAATATATCCAAAAATCTTTTTGTAAGCGGTGCGCAGAGGTTTTCCTTTGGCACGGATACCAACGAGAACGAGGCCATAGACGCTTCGGCAACGGGTCTTAGCCTTACACCGTCGGAGGATTCGGCACAGAAGGTGTTTGACAGCGTAAAGGATTCCGTGGTCAATATTTCCATAAAGGTACAGACATCGGGATTTTTCGGGTATGAGGCTCAGGGCTCAGGTTCGGGCATAATTTACTCTCAGGATGACGAAAAGGTGTATATTGTTACAAACGACCATGTTGTTGAGGACGCCACAAATGTCAAAATATCCATAACGGGTTCGGAGCAGGTGGAGGCAAAGCTTGTGGGCAAGGATCAGGTATCCGATCTTGCCGTTATATCCGTACTTAAGTCGGATCTTGCTGAGGCAGGCATTACCGATGTAAAGACTGCCAAATTCGGCGAGAGCGACAATATGGAGGTAGGCGAGTTTGTGGTTGCGATAGGCAATCCGCTCGGACAGGGAAAAACCGCAACAAGAGGCATCATAAGCGCCCTGAACAAGCAGATAAATATAGACGGCAAGCAGCTTACGGTGCTCCAGACCGATGCGGCTATAAACCCCGGCAACAGCGGCGGCGCACTTGTCAACACATCGGGCGAGGTAATAGGTATAAACACGGCTAAGCTCGCAAGCTCGGATGTTGAGGGTACGGGCTTTGCCATACCAACATCGGTGGCAAAGAGCATAATAGACGAGCTTATGCAGAAGGGTGCGG
Source organism: uncultured Clostridia bacterium (assembly GCA_947591605.1). Lineage (GTDB taxonomy): Bacteria > Bacillota > Clostridia > Lachnospirales > CAG-274 > CALWRD01. The sequence continues at coordinate 9,528 of CANQDF010000011.1, forward strand.
TGGATAAGCCTTACCTGGGCGTACAGCTCTATACCATAGACGAAAGATTTAAACGTACCTACAATGTAAGCTATGACGGTCTGTTTGTAACGGGTATAGAAAGCGGAAGCCCGGCGGAAAAGGCAGGGCTTCAGGTAAGCGACATAATAACGGCAATTGACGGCGTATCCGTAAAAACGGGTACCGACCTTTCCAATGAGATAAACAAGCACAAATCGGGCGATAAGGTCACGCTTAATGTCATAAGAAACGGCAATATGCAGCTTACGATCACCGCTGTACTGGAAAACAGAAATGAACAGTTCTGACGGGAGGTGTATTGATATGAATAATTACGACGATCAGGATAAAAAGACAAAAAAGAACTATTTTGCGATGTTTGTATCTACCGCTGCAAAGGCAATAGCCTTCGGGGCTGCGGTCGGCTTTGTGTTTGGCTTTTCCGTACCGTTTGCAAGCGGATATTTGGTACCAAAGCTGCAGAGCAAGGTGGATACGTCGCAGCAGCTTTCGGTAACCACAATAGGCGATGTCAAAGCGGATACAGCCGTAGCTTCGGATGAGGCAAAGCCTGTTTCCATGGACGAGGCGTCGGCAAATACGGTGGAGATAATAAAAAAGGTAAAGCCGTCTATTGTCTGCATAACATCTGTTACGCAGTCACAGACATGGTTCAATCAGATATACAATACAGAGGGCTCGGGTTCGGGCATAATGTTTTACAAGGATGACAGCAAGGTATACATTGCCACAAACAACCATGTTATTAACGGTGCCTCAAAGGTAAGTATATCAATAAACGATTCCAAGGAGCTTATACCCGCTTCGCTTGTGGGCAAGGACGCAAATGCTGATCTTGCCGTAATATCGGTTAATATTGCCGATATTACAGCCGCAGGCATAAACAATATACAGCTTGCCACCTTCGGCAACTCCGATGAGCTCAATGTCGGCGAGAGCGTTATTGCCATAGGCAATGCCCTCGGCAACGGAAATACCGCCACGGAGGGCATAATAAGCGCACTCCCCAAGGAGGTAACTATACAGGGCAGAAAGCTGTCTGTGGTGCAGACGGATGCAGCCATCAACCCCGGCAACAGCGGCGGCGCTCTTGTAAACAGCAAGGGACAGGTAATAGGCATAAATACGGCAAAGATAGCTCTTGAAACGGTAGAGGGCATAGGCTACAGTATCACATCAAACTTTGCAAAGCCTATTATTGAGCAGCTTATGAACAGCTCCGATACGCCTGCACTCGGTGTATATGTTTCTACCGTAACCCAGGAGGTAGCACAGAAGTACGGCTTGCCCCAGGCAGGCGTGCTCATAGATCAGGTCATACCGGGCGGCAGTGCGGAAAAGGCAGGGCTTCAGGCAGGCGATGTTGTTACATCGTATAACGGTACGCCTATGTTTGATGCCGATCAGCTCATATCCGCCGTAAAAGCCTCAAAGGTGAACGAGAATGCGTCAATCACCATTGTGCGCAGCGGACAGACAAAAAATGTAAGCGTTAAACTGTATAAGTCCGCAGGCAGCAGCTTTTAACGCCTTACCGCAATACTGTAATATTGTTGAAAATTGCTGTTTTTATGTATAAATAAATTTGATTTTTGTACATTTTTTATATGGAATTTGGTAAACCGTTGTGATATTATAAGCATAGCTGATGTAGGCTGTTCCGCAGGGACAGGTGCATCAGCTTTTTTTATTTGCAAAAATAATTAGCAATACATGGTTTTATGCGCAAGCGTACACAGTGTAAACGGAGTACAAAAATCATTTATTCGGTTATTAGTATGGGGGATGTTAAAATGTACAAAATTTCCGTTATATCAAGTGACAGCAGTATATCGGAACGTATAGCAGCCTCACCTGTATGGCAGAGGCTGAATGATTTTGAGTATGCCGGCTCGATCACGGACGGGCACGAGGCGGTCGATTTTTTAAAGCGGACAGGCGCCGCAATGGTGTTTATATATGCCGCAGACATAAATAACGCACAGGTTTCGACAGATGATATTATGGCGGAGCTGCCGGGGATATATATTGTACTTGTAAGTGAGGACACAACCTTTGAGGCGGTCAGAGGCGGCTTTATATCGGGCATTTTTGATTATCTGCCTCTGCCGCTTTACGACAGCGGCATAGAGGAGATACTTTTAAGGCTTTACTCCGATATGGGCGGCAGATATATAAACAGGGATCTTAAGGATATTGCAGGGCTGCTGGCAGAAGCGGTTGCGGACGGCTCACCCAAAACGGGCGCACAGTGCGGCAGGGTGCTTGATAAAATTTACGAGGATTTCGGCGAGGAGCCTTTTACCGCATATATGGTAGCGGAAAAGGCAAAAACCTATATATATGACGAATTGATGAGGAGGCTGCCCTGGCTAAGAAAATTTGTATACAAAAACAATTTTGCTTATTGTGCCCGTGCGTGCGGCAGCGACAGGGAAGGAGTGTACCGCAAATGGACAGAGAGCTTTTGTGCGGCAGCCGATACCGTGCGAAAGTATGCCATGCTTGACAACCCGCTTATAAACAATATAGGCTTTTATATCATAAACCATGTTGACGAGCGCCTTTCGCTGGAGGAGGTATCGGGCGGCGTGTTCCTTAACAAAAGCTATATAAGCCACATATTCAAAAAGGTTTCCGGCGTGAGCCTGGTCAATTTTATTACCGAGGTAAAAATGGACAGGGCTAAGATACTGCTTATGGATCCCGAAATAAAAATATATGAGATCGCCTCCGTTATAGGCTACAACAACCCGGAATATTTCAGCAGGGTGTTCAAGTCGGTCACAGGCATTACTCCCAACAGATACAGGAGTATGATCAAAGCACCGCATAATTAAGACAGCGTATATTTTATTTTAAAAATTCATAAATTTACCTTTTATACTATTGTAAAAATCCTTAAAATGATGTATAATCATAACAGTTATAAATTTATTTTAAGGAGGAATTTACTATGGCATTGGTAACAAGTACCGAAATGTTTAAAAAAGCTTATGAGGGTAAGTACGCAATAGGTGCTTTCAACATTAACGATATGGAGATAATCCAGGGTGTAACAAGGGGCGCTGCCGCTCAGAATTCGGCTTGCATCCTTCAGGTTTCAAGGAGTGCGCTTAAATATGCAGGCCCAAAGTACCTTTACGGTATGGTTCAGGCTGCTGTTGAAGAAACAGGCATTGATGTGGCTCTTCACCTTGACCACGGCCCCGATATCGAAACAGTTAAGCTTTGCGTTGAAAACGGCTTTACATCCGTTATGTTTGACGGTTCACATTATGAATATGAAGAGAATGTTGCCAAAACCAAAGAGGTTGTTGAGTATGCACATGCTCACGGCGTAGTTGTAGAGGCTGAGCTGGGCAAGCTTGCAGGCGTTGAGGACGAGGTAAATGTAGACAGCGCAAACGCTACCTATACAGACCCCGATCAGGCGCTTGATTTTGTTCAGAAAACAGGCGTTGATTCACTTGCCATTGCTATAGGTACAAGCCATGGCGCATACAAATTCAAGGGTGAGCCAAAGCTTGACTTTGACAGGCTCGAAGTCATCACCAAAAAGCTTGACGACGCAGGCTTTAAGCAGTATCCTATCGTTCTTCACGGTGCATCCTCCGTTGACCCTGCTGTAATAGAGCTCTGCAATAAGTACGGCGGCGAGCTTAAGGGCGCAAGCGGCATACCTGTTGAAATGCTCAGAAAGGCAGCGGGTATGGCTGTTTGTAAAATAAATATGGATACAGATATCAGGCTTGCCATGACAGCAGGCATCAGAAAGTCCTTTGCCGAAAAGCCCGAGGCATTTGACCCAAGAGGATACCTCGGTGTTGCAAGAGATATGATACAGGAGCTTGTTGAAAACAAGATCAAGAACGTACTCGGCTCGGTTGATTCTATGAAATAATTTCATATAATAATTAAAACCAATAAGAGAAACATCATTTTTTTACAAAAATTGATGTTTCTCTTGACATTTATCGGTTTTTGTGAGATTATTATATTTAAAATTTCGGTACTTATAATTTGTTTTTAGGATAAGGAGCATAAAAAAATGGCATTTTATTTTGACGAACCTTCGCATACGTTCAGTGAATACCTTTTGGTTCCGGGCTATTCTTCATCGGAGTGCACCCCTGCAAATGCAAGCCTCGTGACCCCTGTTGTAAAGTACAGAAAGGGTGAGGAGGAGTGCCCCGTAAAGATGAATATTCCTCTGGTATCCGCCATAATGCAGGCTGTAAGCGATGACAATATGGCAATTGCGCTTGCAAAGGAGGGCGGCATATCCTTTATTTACGGCTCTCAGACTGTCGAGCAGCAGGCAGCTATGGTAAAGCGTGTTAAAAGCTATAAGGCAGGCTTTGTTGAAAGCGACTCCAATATAAAGCCCGAGAGCACTTTGCAGGATGTGCTTGACCTAAAGGAGAGGACAGGCCACTCTACCGTTGCGGTTACGGATAACGGTACGCCCGAGGGCAAGCTGGTGGGCATTGTTACCAGCAGGGACTATCGCATAAGCCGTATGGACAGGTCTACTCCCGTATCACAGTTTATGACGCCTATTGAAAATGTTATTTATGCCAAGGAGGGTACAAGCCTTAAAGAGGCAAATAACATTATATGGGACAATAAATTAAATGCCCTGCCTATTGTTGACGACGATATGCGCCTTAAGGCGTTTGTTTTCAGAAAGGACTATGACAGCCACAAGGAGAACCCTATTGAGCTGCTCGATGCGCATAAAAGATATATAGTGGGTGCCGGTATAAACACAAGGGATTTTGCCGAGAGAGTTCCCGCTCTTGTGGATGCGGGTGCCGATCTGCTGTGCATAGATTCCTCCGAGGGCTTTACCGAATGGCAGAAGATAACAATTTCGTGGATAAGGGAGCATTACGGTGACAGCGTTAAGGTCGGCGCAGGCAATGTTGTCGACAGGGACGGTTTCCGTTTCCTTGCAGAGTCGGGCGCCGATTTTATCAAGATAGGCATAGGCGGCGGCTCTATCTGTATCACAAGGGAAACCAAGGGTATAGGCAGAGGACAGGCTACTGCCGTTATTGAGGTGGCAAAGGCAAGGGATGAATATTTTAAGGAAACAGGCATATATATCCCTATTTGCTCCGACGGCGGTATTGTACACGATTACCATATTACTCTTGCGCTTGCCATGGGCTGTGATTTTTGTATGCTGGGCAGATACTTCTCACGGTTTGAGGAGAGCCCTACAAACAAGGTAATAGTAAACGGCAATTATATGAAGGAGTACTGGGGTGAAGGCTCCGCCAGGGCAAGAAACTGGCAGAGATATGATATGGGCGGCGACCGCAAGCTCTCCTTTGAGGAGGGTGTGGACTCCTATGTGCCATACGCAGGCTATCTGCATGATAACCTTGCAATCACGCTTTCCAAAATAAAATCCACCATGTGCAACTGCGGTGCGCTTACCATACCGGAGCTGCAGGAAAAGGCAAGGATAACCCTTGTTTCCTCCACCAGTATTATTGAGGGCGGCGCTCATGATGTGGTGCTTAAGGACCAGAATGCTACGCCTGTTAAATAAAATGCCTTTAAAACGCATTTGCAGACCGCAGCAGCTATAATAAAAGCTCGGTTTGCCGATATTAAGTGCTGTTTGTATCCATACAGACAGCACTGTTTTTATGTCTTGATAAGATATGTATTTTATGTTATCATCAACTGTAAGGTAATATATACAGGAGGTAATTTATGGATAATATTTTCAAAAGGAGCACTCCCGAGGCGCAGGGGATACCCTCGAAGGCTGTCGAAAGATTTATACGCACTCTGGAGAAACAGGAGCTTGCGGTCAACTCGTTTTTGCTTTTTAAAAACAACAGTCTTGTTTTTGAGGGATATTACAAGCCCTTTGGCGCAGGAGATCTGCACAGGATGTTTTCTATAACAAAAAGCTTTGTTTCCGCAGCGGTGGGAGTTTTGTACGGCAGAAGGCAGATAGATATTGACAGCCCCGTTATAGCCTATTTTGGCGAGTATGACAACGAAAAGACCACGGATATGGCACGCAGGGTAACGGTGCGGAATATGCTCAGGATGGAAACGCAATTTTTTAATGCCTCCTTTGCGCATACGCCTTACGAGGATCCTCTGGAAGCGTTTTTTTATGCCTCTCCGGAAAAGACCCCGGGCACGGTATTCACCTACGGCGACCCTGCCGCATATGTGCTGTGTACCCTTGTTGAAAGGCTTACGGGCAAAGATATGCTTGACTTTTTAAGGGACGAATTTTTAAGGGAGCTCGGTTTTTCGGAAAACGCTTATTGTATGAAGGACAGCTTCGGCAGGACGCTTGCGGGCTCGGGGCTTATGGCTGCACCTATGGACGTAGCTATATTCATACATATTTTCCTCAATGAGGGCTGCCTTGGCGGCAGACAGCTCATACCGCATGATTATGCCCGTGAGGCGGTATCAAAGCAGACGGATACATGGGTAAAGGGTGCTATAAGGGCGGAGAGAAACGGTTACGGATATTTTTTCTGGCGGCTTAAAAACAACGGCTATATGTGTTACGGTCTTGGCGGTCAGGTTGGAGCCGTGTTCCCCGATAAGGGTATTGCTGCAGTGGTAACGGCGGATACCTTTGAGCATAAAAACGGCGTTGACCCTATAGTAGATGCCCTTTATGAGCTGTACGAGGCTGTACAGACCGAGCCTTTGCCCGAGGGGGTATCCTCTTTGGAAAAGCCGAGGACATCACTTGCCGTTAAGCCCCTGGAAAATGATGTTGTACCCGAGCCGTTTGAGGTCACATATGCTGTAAGAGCCAATAAGTACGGCATAACGGGCGTTACGGTGCATGTGGAAAAGGATGAGGGCAGGCTGCATATCGAATCCGATGAGGGCGGCTGCGATCTGCCGTTCGGCATAGGCTGTTACAAGGAGGGCAGGATACCGTTCAGTTCTCATAAATGCTATGCCTCGGCATATGTAAGGGATAAGAGATATACTGCGGTCAAGGCATATTCGGCGGACGAGGAGCTATCCCCTGTGTTTATACAGATGAGTGTAGGTGAGGACGGCTGCGGCACCATGCTTACAAGGACGTTTTCCCTTTCGGTATTCAGGCAGTTTAATACGGCATATATAATAGAATAAGCATATAAATACTTTTTTAAAATAGGTTTTGCAAAAAGGTTCTTTGTCGGCATCTGCGGCTGACTAAGAACCTTTTTATTATTTGTGACCTTATTTGCATATAAAAAGCGGCACAGGTAAAAGCCTGCGCCGCTTGTAAAGCTTGTTGATTTCAGACCGAACAGTTAACTGTCAGCCTTGATTATATCTGTCAGCCTAAAGCCTTGATAGCGTTATCAAAAGTAATACCATCGGGCATTTTGTTTGCCTTAACTGTGTTTTCGATCTGATCCCTTACAGAGTAGAAGGAATTTGTTGCGGAAGAAACGTTTGAAGGCTTCTTGATGCTCTGGCTCTGCTTTGACTGATCGCTCTTGATTGCGCTCCATGCATAGTTGTTGCTCCACTTAGCAAATACATATGGAAGCTGATAGTTGATGTTGTTGTTGAAGGATACGCAGTTTGTAATGTAGCCTGTGCAGCCCTCGCTGTTGTTGTTGTCAAAGCCCTTTGACTTGTGGTCAAATGCTACGCAGTAATCGGCTGTTCTTACAACGCTTGTGCTCTTTTCTGTTGTCTTGGAGCCGAACTTGAAGCCGTTGCCGTTCATTTCTCCGTTTGCGGAAGAAAGCCATGTGGAAACGGATTTGCCTGCTATTTTACCCTTTGATACATCAAACTTGCCGTTTGCATAGTTGTTTGCAAAGCTTGAATCTGCAGCCATTATCTGCTGTATTGTCCACATATTTTTATCAAGTGATTTGCCTCTTCTGAAGTCATATTCACCTGTAAATACCTTTGGATTACCGTTGTTCCAGCAAGCCGAATGTGAGTAGGTAACCTTTGCGGACTTGTCGCCTGCCTTGTCGTATGAGTCCCAACCGTCATCGGAGTTATCCCAAGCATAGCAGTACTCAAATACGGTGTTGGATGCGCCAAGCTTAGGAGCAAAACCGTCTGCGTTTGCGCCGTAGGTATTAACGTCGATATTTCTGTATGAGTAGCAGTATCTTAATGTGTTGCCGTTTGCATTGTCGGAGAGCTGTATACCGGAGTCGTTGTTATATCTTGCTATAACATGCTCTATGGTGTTCTTGCCGCCCGATACCCAAATACCGTTATCGCCTGCGTTTTCAATAATGAGGTTCTGTATAAGCTGGTTGCTGCCGCTTACGGTGATACCTCTTGAGGTTGAACCGGAATCTCTTGCAGGCTTGAAGTTAAGACGTGGATATGTTCCGTCCGACCTCTGTACGCCGACAATAGCGCCTGCCTTTGAACCGGAAAGCTTTAATGCGCTCTTTACGCTTATCTCGTTTGTATCGATATAGATAGTACCGCCGCTGCTGTTTACCTTTTTGATAGCATCGGTAAGAGCGGACTCGTTGTTGTCCTTGATAACTGCAACAACGTTTGAAGGTGGTGTTGTAAGCTTAACACTGCCGCCCGTGGATGGGACAGGAGTTGTTGTGCTCTGCTGCTTTGTTGTAGCCTCGGTGCTGCTCTCCTTGTTAGGTGTTGTCTGCTGGCTGCCTGCGCTGCTGCTGCCGCCTGTGGTATCTATCTGTACCTTGTAGATGTTGATGCCGCTGCCTGCCGAGTAAATAAATATTTTACCGGAAGCATTTACATTAACGCTGTTGAATGCTGCGTTGGAACCGTAGGAAAGTGTGCCGAGCACCTTGCCCTTGCTGTCGGTTACGTTAAGCGTCCTTGTGTCGGAGCCGCTTGAACGTGCGATAACCTTAACCGTTGTGCTGCCGTTTGCGTTTGCGGCAACAGACCTGTAGCTTGTTGAGCCGCTGCCGCCGAGTGCAAGTGCATAGCTGAAGTTGGAGCCGTCTACGCTTGCATTCTCGCTCTTGACCTGCATTGTCTTTGACGAGTTTGCGTAAAGCTCAAGTCCGTCTACGGTCGTACCGGCTTTAAGTGTGCCAAGACCTCTGAAGCTCATATCGCTCATATTCCAACCGGTGGAGCTTGAAGCCGATGACGAGGATGAAGATGAAGACTGAGGCTTTGTGGTAGTTTCGGGCTTGCTCTGCTGCTTTGTTGTAGACTCGGTCGTGTTTTCGGCAGCATCCTTGGAGTCTATCTGTACCTTATAAATGTTTATGCCGCTGTTTTCGGAATAAATATAAATATTGCCGCTGTAATTTATTGTAGCGGTGCCGAGTGCTGCGGAAGAACCGCAGGAGATGGTTGCAAGCACCTTGCCCTTTGAATCTGTGATATCAAGCTTTCTTGTTTCGGAACCGCTTGAACGTGCCGTTATCTTAATGGTAGAAGTGCCGGAAACCTTAGCGGAAAGAGCTCTGTAGCTTGTCGAGCCGGAACCGCCCAAAGCAAGTGCATATTTAAACGATGTACCGTTTACCGTTGCGCTTTCGCTTTTTACCTGCATTGTTTTTGACGAATTGGCAAGAAGCGTAAGCCCGTCTACGGTTGTGTTTGATTTGATGGTGCCGAGGCTTTTAAAGCCTGTGTTGCCCATATTCCAGCTGGTGGAAGAAGCTGCCTCTGCGGTGTTTACCAGCGCTAAGGGAGCGGGTACCGCCGTTGAAGCAGGCATAAAGCTTATACTTGCTGCCGCAAGCATAAGGCTGAGGGCGATAGAAATCGGTTTTTTAAGTTTCATAATTTTTAAAGTCCTCCTCTTTTTTTATAATTTTCTCTTTATTGGTTTGGTTTGTGAAAACGTTTTCAAAATTAATATAAACTACAAGTTTACTATATAACAAATTACTATATTTGTAAATGGTCAAAATGCCATATTTTGTACAATTGTTTTGGTGATTGTGACCGACAAATAAAAAAAGTATACATTAATACCGATAATTTTGTTCTAAAAAGCACAAAAACTTGTTAAATATTTACAAAAGGCGTATAACTTGTTTTATAAGCTGTATTTTGTTTCAACTCTTAAAAATTATTAAGCAATATTTAATAAATATTACGGGATACTTGAATACACACCCCCTGAGAAAATGTTTTTTTGACAAAATTTATGTTACAATTACAAACGTAATGACATTATACAGTGAGGTGATGTTATGTATGAAAAGCCGTGACGATTTTTTCAATGAGCTTTGCTCTCTGTACTATGCCGATGTATATAAATATATATGTATATGTGTGGGTGACAGGGATACGGCATGCGATATAGTGCAGGATACCTTTATGACCGTATATAAAAATACCGACAGGCTTTTGCGGCACGAAAACCCCGGAGGCTACATATTCAAAACGGCAAAAAATATTATCGGCAGTTATAAAAGAGAGCTGTATAAACGGCTGATAAATGAAACCCGTATAGACGATGCACAGGCGTATCTGCCGGATACCGAAACGGATATAGAAACGGAGCTTGACAGGGCAGTAAACGAATATGAGTATGTGGACAAGGTGCTTGAAAGCCTTGACGAGGACAAAAGGCAGCTTTACGAGCTTTACTATATACATAAGCTGCCTATGAAGGATATTGCCGCAAAGCTCGGCATTGATTATGCGGCGCTCAGGATGAAGTATGTAAGGCTCAGGAGAGAGATACGGGAGAGAGTAAAAAAACTTGCGGAAGAAAAATTTGTTACATAGAGTCGGGTTTTACCATATATAAGTGTAAGGCGATCGATCGGACCTGCAGTTGGAGGTAAGTTAATATGACAAATACCAATAACATAAAAAATAAGCTGAACGAGGCAGTTGAAAGCGGAAACACAGAGCTCATACGGGAAATGCTCGGGTCATATCCCGTTGACGGGCCGGAGCTGTCCGCCGACAAATTTGCCCGCAGAATTATCAAATTGTCCAAGGAGGAAAATAAAATGAAGATGAATATCAAAAAAATCATTGTCATTGCGGCAGCCGCAGTTACGGTATGCTGCGTAAGCGCAGGAGCTGCGGTATGTATTAAAAGCTTCGGCTTTGGCGAAGACGGTAAATTTGTGCGTATAAACACAAATGCCGATATGAGCGAGGATGAGGCAAGACAGATAGCGCAGGCGTCCGCAGAGGATTATGGCGCAGAGCATGACGAGAGCGCCGTTTTTGACGATTACGACAACTTTGCGACCGTTGAAGAGGCGGAGCAGGCATATAATATGAAGGTTGTGCTGCCAGAAAGGATGCCCGACCTGCCGCTTACGGATATAACGGGAGAAGAGTTTAATCTCGGTAAAGACAGTGCCGAGCATACGCTCTGGATCAATTACGGTGACCCCGAAAGCAAGGCGTTTTCGCTTGTAATAGAAAAGAGGGATTACAATGACAGCGATATATCGTCTACTCTGGTAACGGACAGCGAGCTTAAGGATACCTATGTATCCGCCAAGGGATGCAGGTTTTACGAGCTTGAGGAAAAAGGCGACGGTAAAACGGCAACCATGATGAGCACGGATATAGGCTGCTACAGCTGTACAATGGGATATATCGGCTTTGACGATGAGGAGATAAAGCAGATAACGGATTCCTTCGATCCGGAGGCATACAAGGGCTGAGCTCCGTTATTATTTGAAAATATGGAGAGTGCTTAATAAAATAAAACTCCGTATGCGGTTTTGCCGTATGCGGAGTTTTTTATGTTTTAGCTTAAAATATGTTTTTTGATGTAGGTCACAAGGGCACGGTTGTTAGGCGTTTTTTTAAGCATTTCAAGTATATTTGACGCTGCATCGGCAGCCGATGCGCCCGACATATTTTTGTGCAGCATATAAAGACATTCCCGTTCTTCATGGGTAAGGAGCAGATCCTCACGCCTGGTGCCGGATCTTTTTATATCGACAGCGGGGAATATCCTTCTTTCCGCAAGGTTTCTGTCAAGCACAAGCTCCATATTGCCTGTGCCCTTGAACTCCTCAAAGATAACATCGTCCATTTTGGAGCCCGTTTCCACAAGTGCCGTTGCAAGTATGGTAAGGCTGCCGCCCTGTTCGATATTGCGTGCCGCACCGAAGAACTTTTTGGGCATATAGAGCGATGCGGGGTCAAGACCGCCGGAAAGTGTCCTTCCGCTGGTAGGTATGGTCAAATTGTATGCTCTTGCAAGCCTTGTAATACTGTCCAGAAGTATCACCGCATCCTTGCCCTGCTCCACAAGCCTTTTACCCCTTTCGAGCACCATTTCCGCAACACGCTTATGGTGCTCGGGCGGCTCGTCAAAGGTGGAGTAGACAACATCAACTCTGCCCTCTATTGAGCGCTTCATATCGGTTACCTCCTCGGGGCGCTCGTCAATGAGCAGCACAATAAGCTCTGCCTCGGGATGATTAGCCGTTACGGCGTTTGCGATTTTCTTAAGCAGTATGGTTTTGCCTGCCTTGGGCGGAGCAACTATCATGCCCCTTTGCCCCATGCCTATGGGCGCAGTAAGGTTTATAAGCCTGCCGGAAAGCTCGTCCTGAGCGGTTTCGAGATTTATTTTTCTGTTGGGGAATATTGGTGTAAGATCTTCAAAGGATGGTCTGCGGGAAGCCCTTTCCGGGTTTTCACCGTTTATGGTTTTTACATAAAGCAGAGCGCCGAATCTTTCGGCATCTCTGGGCGCCCGTATATTGCCCACTATAAAATCGCCTGTTTTAAGGCGGAAACGCCTTATCTGGGCAGGTGATACATAAATATCATCGGCGCCCGAAAGATAATTGTCGGTACGCAGAAAGCCGTAGCCGTCCGCAAGCACCTCAAGTATGCCTGCGCCTATCATGCCGCTGTCGGGCTGTTCCTGCTTAGGAGTATCCTCCTGAGCCGTATCCGGCTCGCTCTCGGGTCTGCTTTTTGGGGGAGCCTGCTCGGGGGCAGGCTCCTTTGCTTTGTCAGCCTTTGTTATAAGCTCTATAAGCTCATCTTTTTTGTAGGAGGTTACAGATGTAATGCCCTTTTCACGGGCTATCTCCCTGAGCTTGGTAAGGTTTGTTTTTTTATAATCCATTAAATGCCTCCGTCAGTTGGGGATGGTAAGTACCTGTCCTTCGTTTAATACAGAATTTTCGGTAAGGTTGTTTGCATCAAGTATCTTTTGATAGTTTGCGCCGTTTCCGTATACGCTCTGGCTTATCTTCCAGAAGGTATCGCCCGCCTTTACCGTGTATGTATTTCCGCCCGATTCTCCCTGGCTGAGGCTGGTGTTGGGCGCTTCGGTCGTAAGCTCGCTTTGTGCCTCGTTAAGTATATCTATGGCGACCGCATGAGGGTCTTCCTGTGCATCTCCCGCCTTAAGGCTCTCGTTTTCCGCAGTAAGCTCGCTTACCTTGCGGTTGAGCTCGTTAAGCTCGGTTTCGTATGTGGACGAGGAGCTGCGCTGCAGCTCGGCAATGGTAGCCCTTGCCTCCTCAAGCTGATTTGAATAGCTGTAGTTTTTGTATGCAAGTGCGGCTATAACAACAACGCAGACAACTATGGCTGCCGATGCCGCAATTTTTGCAATGCTTATTTCCACAAGCTTTTCCTCGTACTCATCCTCGTCGTCCTCGTCGTCGGAGCTGCGTACAGGCTCGGGCTTAGGCCGTTTCTTTTTGCCTTTTGGAGGTACGGGTGTTTCACGCTCCTGTTCGGGCTGACGGTTTTTTGAACGCTTTGGCTGCTTTTTGGGAGGCTCGTATTCCTCCTGTGCGGTATCCTCCGGTTCCTCCTCAACAGCTGCGGCAGCCTGATTGGCGCCTTTTTTAAGGCTTGCAAAAAATTGGTCTATCTCGTCGTCGCTGCCGATGTCGTCATCGTCGTAATCGGTTTTATCGCTGCCTGTCTTTTTGAAAAAGTTGCTGAGCTTTGGCAAAATGATGGTCTTTTCGAGGTCGACAGGCTCGCTCTCCTCATCAAAGGCGATGTCCTCCTCATCGTATTCGTCATCATAATCATCGTTTTCCTCGGGCTTTGCTTTTTTTGTTTTTTTGCGGAAAACTATGGATTTGTTTGTGGCGGAGATATTGCGTTTGCGCCTCCTTGAAATGCTGTCTTTAAGGCTCTCGGAATCATCGGGCTCATCCTCAAGGAACGGGTCGCTGTAATCTGCAAAGTAATTGGTGCCGCCGTCCTCAACAAACTCATCAAACAGGCTGCCGACTATCTCTTTTGTTTTATCCTCGCTGTATAGATCTAAGCCCTCGGAGCCGGCTTGCTCGTTTACGGGCACGGAAATCCTCTTTTTCCTTCTTTTAGCCATAAAAAAACCTCCCTGATTTTATCCGTGTGTTTTATAAAAAACGTATATCAATGCAATAAATACAAACATTGTAGGGTATTTACATAGATACCTTTATTTTATATTTTAAATACAAAATTGTCAATATAAATTCGCATTTTACTTTAAAACGGTCGGTAATTTTTTTTGCGCATACATTGTTTGTATTGAAATACGGCAGGTTTTACTGTAAAATAAAATTGTATACGGGTCGTGTTACGGCAATATAATTAAAATGAATAATGCCTTTAACAGGCTTATAATGTAAGGAGGCAATAAAAATGAAAATTTTACTTGTAAACGGAAGTCCCAAGGCAAAGGGCTGTACATACACCGCACTTTGCGAGGTAAAAAAGGGCATAGAGGAAATGGGCGTTGAGGCGGAGATATTCCATGCTGCGGGTGCTGCGGGCTGCCTAGGCTGCGGAGCCTGTGCGGGTACGGGCAAATGCGTGCAGGACGACTGCGTTAACGATGCCATAAAGCTGCTTGACGAGGCGGACGGCTTTGTGTTTGGCACGCCCGTGCATTATGCGGCGGCATCGGGCAGCATAACGGGCTTTCTGGACAGGCTTTTTTATGCGGCAGGCTCAAAAATGGCGTTCAAGCCGGGTGCGGCTGTTGTCAGCTGCAGGAGAGGCGGTGCGTCGGCTGCCTTTGATCAGATGATAAAGTATTTTACCATAAACAATATGCCCGTGGCATCGTCACAGTACTGGAACATGGTACACGGAAACATACCCGAGGAGGTGCTCAAGGATGAGGAGGGCTTGCAGACCATGCGTACCCTCGGCAGAAACATTGCATGGCTTGTAAAGTGTATAGCCGCTGCAAAGGAAAACGGACTGGAGCACCCCGAGCTTGAAAAAACGGTGAGAACAAACTTTATAAGGTAACGGTATAAAAATGCGTTTTGCGTAAAAACGCATTTTTTTCGGCCGCGCTCAAAGGTACGTACATATGCCATGCCAATGGGCGCCGATACCGCATATAAGTATACAAGCACATAAAAAGCATACTGCCATATTATGTAAATAAAGATAGTGCAGGATCTATACGACCTGTACTCCGGCTTTGGAGGTGCTTTTTATGTCGGATGCTATGCCTTTATCGTGCATACCCGTAGGTACAAGGGGCGAGATAGTTGCAATAAAAGGCGGTTTTAAAAACCGTGACAGGCTTATGGAGCTTGGCTTTACAAAAAATACGGAGGTTATACCGCTGCATACGGGCCCCGGCGGAAATCCTACGGCATATTTTGTAAGGGGAGCGGTCATGGCGCTGCGAAACGAGGATGCGGACAATATTTTTATCCGCATCAAGGAGGAATACTGATGGGCGCCAAGATATGCCTTGTCGGCAACCCCAATACAGGCAAAAGCACAGTTTTTAACCTGCTTACGGGTATGCGTCAGCATACGGGCAACTGGTCGGGCAAGACGGTAGGCAGTGCGGAGGGCAGCTTTGTTTACGGCGGAAAAAGCATGGATGTGGTGGATCTGCCCGGCATATATTCCCTGAACCCCATATCCGAGGATGAACGCTATGCGGTAGATTTTTTGAGCAGGGACGATATAGATACGGTAGTTGTTGTGCTTGATGCCACCTGTCTGGAGCGCAACCTTATACTTGCGCTGCAGGTGATAGACTGTGCCGAAAAGGCAATTGTATGCGTAAACCTTATGGACGAGGCAAGGCGCAAGAATATAGGCGTTGACCTTGAGGTGCTGCACAGGGAGCTGGGCGTAAGAGTGATAGGCACCTCGGCAGGCACGGGAGAGGGTATAGGCGAGCTGAAAAAGGCGATTTATGAGGGCGGCAGCAGATGTGTACACAGCAGCGGAGGCGCCGCATTTTCCGAAAGAGCGGAGGAGATATATAAAAAGGCGGTCGACTACGGCTGCGATGTGTACAATTGTCTGGACAGAAAAATAGACCGTATAGTTATGGGTGTATGGGGCCTGCCTATTATGCTTGCTTTGCTCGGCGTTATTTTTTATATTACGGTTGAGGGAGCCAATATCCCGTCGGCGTTTTTAAGCAGCTGTTTTGCTGCGGCGGAGAGCCGTCTGTGGGAGCTTTCGGGCTTTATGCCGCTGTTTTTAAGGGGGCTTTTGATAAGGGGGCTTTTCAGGACGGTTGGCTGGGTGGTATCGGTGATGCTGCCTCCCATGGCGGTATTTTTTCCGCTTTTTACCCTGCTGGAGGATGTGGGCTATCTGCCAAGGATAGCCTTTGTACTGGACAGGTTTTTCAAGCGTGCGGGCGCCCACGGCAAAATGGTGCTTACCATATGTATGGGCTTTGGCTGCAACGCAGTGGGCGTAACGGCTGCACGCATTATAGAATCCCCTCGGGAAAGGCTTATAGCCATACTTACAAACAGCTTTGTACCCTGCAACGGCAGATTTCCGTCAATTATAATGCTGGCGGCGATATTTACGGCGGGGGCGGGCAGTATGTCGGGGCTGGGCATTACGGCAGCGGTGCTGGCAGCCGTTTCGGCAAGCGTGATCATAAGCCTTGCTGCGTCCATGCTGCTCAGCAGGACTGTGCTGAAGGGTGTTCCTTCATCCTTTGTTCTGGAACTGCCGCCGTACCGCAAGCCGCATATTTTGGGCATACTCTACAGGAGCCTTGTTGACAGGACGATGTTTGTATTCGGCAGGGCTGTTGCGGTAGCGGCGCCTGCCGGGGCTTTGATATGGCTTTTGCAAAATATTCACATAGGCGGCGGAAGCCTCATATTTTATATATCGGATGCTCTGGAGCCGCTCGGCAGATTTATGGGTATGGACGGAAAACTGCTTACCGCCTTTATACTTGGCATGCCCGCAAACGAAATAGTGCTTCCGCTTGCGGCTATGTGCTACTCGGGCGGCAGCTATATAACGGATATCGAAAGCACGGCATCGTTTGCGCAGCTGCTTTGCTCAAACGGATGGACGATAAAGACAGCAGTATGCACGCTTGTTTTTACGCTTTGCCATTTTCCGTGTACAACTACTTTGCTGACTGTAAAAAAGGAAACGGGCAGCCTTAAATGGACGGCTGCGGCGTTTTTGCTGCCGCTTGTGACGGGTATATTACTGTGCGGAATAATAAATTTTATCTTTTGATCTTGAATGAAATGCCGGCCGGCATTTCATTCAGTTTTTTTACAATGAATAAAGAGCCTCGTGCCTCCCGATGGTCGGCGACTCGCTCTTTTCCTCGGACGGGCAAAGCCCGTCCTGCGGATATTAGTCTGCGACGCCAAAGTTACTTGAAAATATCTTACAAGTAACCTTATCCCAAATTTTGCTTTTTATAGCTTTGCAGAAATCGCTTATTTTGCTTTTTGCGGGCGTATTGCCGCAGCGTGGAATATTTGTCGGCCGAATATAAAATAGTTAAATCGGTATTTGACATTAAGGCAAATATATTGTAAACTGTTCTTATAGATTCGGTATTGATATATCATTGTCAATAATTTTGCGGGGAGGTAAAATTATTTTGAAGCTTTTTGGTACTAACGTAAAAAAAGAAAGATATAAAGGTACAATTAAAAAGCCGCAGGAGGATATGCTTGAGAGAAGAGTGCTCCTGATAGTTGCGGTTGCTTTTGCGGCGGTGCTTGTATTTGTCGGTGTACATATTTTTATAAGGGGCGGCGCCGTGGATGAAAACACCGTTAAATATGTTTCCCTCACCAATGCGGAAACGGGCAGCAAGGAGGTATACGGTGCAGGCAGCGATCACCTGGGCAACGTTACAAATATCAACGGTCTGAGGCCCATATCCTGCTATGGCGACAGCTTTGCCAATACCCCCGATGATTCGTCCATATCGTATCCGGGCGTGCTTTCGGTACTGGCACAGCGCACGGTTTACAATGTGGCAACAAACAGCGACACTATTTATGAAACCGCTGCAAGGCAGGGAGGCGTGCCTGCCGAGGTATCTCCGTTTATAATACCGCCTTCAAAATCCTCAACAGAGGTGCTTGTGCGCAACATAGACGGCAGAAACCTTATGTTTGATTTTTCAAAGAACGGCGGCCTTAATCCCTGTGTTATACAGGGCGTTGAGGGGCTTTTGTCACTTATTGACGACAAATATTATTTTACCCGTGCGGACAGCGGCGAGGAAACGCTTGTGCTTAACCCCACAACCGTTGAGAGCCGTGCAATGCAGCTGCGCAGGAATGATATAAGCGTATTTTTCCTGGGTGATGACGAAATATTCAAAACCCCGGAGGAGGCGGTGGAGATATACCGCAAAATGGTGGATTATCTCGATGAGGACAACAAAAGCTATATCGTTGTAGGCCCCATCAAGGGTGATGTTGCCGTGCTTGATGCGGCAAACAAGGCTCTTGCCGAGGAGTTTGGCGAAAATTATCTCGACCTGCGCAATTATCTGCTTACGGAGGCGGACGAAAACCTTAATATAACCCTTTCCGAGGATGACAGAATACTTGCCGAAAACGGCATAGTGCCTTATGTTTATTTCCTTGAATCCGATTTTTTGAGTATACAGGGCGCCGATGCCGTAGGCTCAGCTATATATGAAAAGCTCAATTCGCTAAATTATTTTACGGATGCGATAGATACAAACAAAAACAATAAATAAAATGCAGCTAAGGCATACCCGACAGAATGCAGGAAATGTGCGCATTTCCTGCAAATTAAGGCATATCCGATGGGGGTATGCCTTTTTTATGCGGAAAAGCGGTGCGGTATTTTTTATATTTTAGTACTTGACATTACACAGTAGTTGGTGTAATATTGTATTACGATAAAAAAACATTTATCTTTTACTATAAAGGCGGTGAACATTTTTTGAATGCTCAGTTTAAAAAGGGTGTGCTTGAGCTTATTGTGCTTGTGTCGGTCACGCAAAAGGATATGTACGGCTACGAGCTTGTTTCCGAGGTATCAAAGGTGATAGATGTAAACGAGGGCACTATTTACCCCCTGCTCAAAAGGCTTACAAACGAGCACTATTTTGAAACCTATTTAAAGGAGTCTACGGAGGGGCCTCCCCGCAAGTACTATCATCTTACAATAAGCGGCAAGCTTTACAAGGATAAGCTAAGGGCGGAATGGGAGGAGTTTGCGCAAAAGGTAAGCGCATTTTTAAAGGAGAGTGATACTGATGAATAAAAATGAATTTATGCAATATCTCGAGGCACGCATCTCCGTACTTAACAAAAAGGAGAGAGAGGACATAATTCAGGAGTATTCCCAGCATATAGATATGAAGGTAAGGTCGGGCCTTACGGAATACGAGGCAATAAAGGACTTTGGCGACCTCAGAGAGTTTGTTGACGAGATACTTGAGGCATATAACATAGACCCCGATTATATGTCGGGCGACAAGGCGGAATATACGCAGGAAAGCCCTGTACATAAGGCGGCAGGCGGTATAAGAAAAATTGCGGATAAGCTTATCTCTGCATTGTGCTTTGCGCCTAAGCAGCTTAAAAGGCTGTGGCTGTACAGTGCGGAAAGGTTAAAGAGCCTCCGACCCAAAGAGGGTACACAGACCGAGGAAAACAGTTTGGGCAAGCCTAAAACGGGCGTTTTTGGCAGACTGCTTCAATGTATGTCAAGCCTTGTAAAATTTATCTTTCATACGGCGTGGAGAGCTGTTGTGTTTATTTTTTATATATCGGTGATTGCGGGGCTCGGTTTTTTGTTTGCCTTGCTTGTGCCTGCCATAGTGTTTACGGCATTTACCCTTGTATTTTTGGTTACGGGTTATCCCGCAGCAGGCATATTTATGGTAAGCGTGGGTTTTTGCCTTTGTACCCTTACATTTGGGCTTATCGTTTTTAAGCTTGTTTTTAAAAGAGAAAGGAGGGAGGGCATATGAAGCTTTTTAACTATAAAATTCTTGCGGCAGGCTTTCTGTCGGGGCTGATAATAATGGGCGCAGGCGCAGGCGTGGGCTTTATGGAGCTAAGGTCTATGACCTTTTGCGGAACCAAGGAGGTCAAGCCCAAAAATCTTGAAAACGAGATGGAAAAAACGGTAGAAGCAAATATCTCGGGCATGGATAAGGTGTTCTATTACAGTGACAACATCACTATAGCTGCGGATGAAAGCCTTGACGGCAATACGGTGAGGGCCTCGGCAAAGTCTTACTGCGGCGGCATACAGCTTTCCTTTTTGCAGCAGAACAATCTCCTCAATACCTCCGACGGACACATATCAATAGGAAAATATATGGATATGGAAACCTTTTGCTATAATACATCGGGTCTTGAATTTGAAACATTTAAGGAGTTTATAAGCGATATAAAGCAGCGCAAGATTTATGACTACACAAGCCCCAAGGAGGAGATAACGGTAAGCGTGGCTCCCGAAAATGTTGATAAATTTCAAAGGCTCCCCGATTATTACAGGCATATAGAGCTGCCCTTTACCCCCGAGGAGGGAACGGATA
The DNA here is from genome assembly GCA_947591605.1 of uncultured Clostridia bacterium. Taxonomy (GTDB): domain Bacteria; phylum Bacillota; class Clostridia; order Lachnospirales; family CAG-274; genus CALWRD01. The sequence goes on from CANQDF010000011.1 coordinate 30,271, forward strand.
TATATTATGACGAGGGTGCGGGAGAGTACTATACACCGGAGGACAACGGCAGGAGGGTGCTGTATCCCGTATATGAGGAGGAAACGGCTTCGGATGAAACCATTAAGACCCGTGTGATAGATATGAGCGAAGTACAGCCCGATACGGAGGGTGCCGAGCCGGATATTTCGGGTGCGGAAGAGCGATATTCGTATTCATACTCAGAGCCCGTGCAGCCGGTACCGGATGTACCGCAAGAGGTAATAGTACCGGAGGCGTAAAGCAGTAATAAAACGGTAAAAACCGTGAGTTGTTCATTTAAACCGACTTTATGGGAGAGTTGTTATTATGTACAGAATATTATACTCGCTTGCGGATGTAATAGCGGCAGCGGTATTTATAATACCCGTCTTTTGTATATATAAAAGGATATTTATTCACAGTGCCAAGCAAACAACAGTATATATCATATTCGGTCTTTACCTTGCCGAAGTGCTTTCGCTCGTAGGGTTTCCGGATATAAGAGGGCTTACGGTGGATCCGACGGTAAACCCTATCCCGTTTGCGGATATGGTATACGATCTTGCCAATGCTGCATTAAATGTGCTTTTATTTATACCGTTTGGCTTTTTCCTGCCGATATTATGGGATAGCTTCCGGAGCTTAAAAAAGGCTGCGGCAGCGGGAGCTGTTACAGCGGGCGTTATTGAGGTATCGCAGATATTCACATACAGAACTACGGATATAAACGATCTTATCACAAATGTTATTGGTACGGTCATCGGATATTTTGCCGCAAAATGTATTACAAAAAATTTTTCAAGGCTTGATCCGTCTGATGCAAAAAGCAAAGATCTTTACATTATATGTGTGACCGTTGTCATCGTAATGTTTTTAATGAAACCTTTTGTGTCATCAATGTTATCGGGCTTTTTGTACCGATAGGTTTTTTAAAAATTCGGCTCCGACCTTTTATGGTTTAATTAAATATATCACCAAACACCGTTAAAGCGCCAATGTCGGAGCACATACCGACAGAGATGGTTATTTACTAATCGGATTGTTGTATTATATTTTGGAAATATGGCTTTTTTTCATAAAAAAACACCGATATGACAAACGACAATATACCTCAAATAATTTTTTTTGGAAAATCTGTAAAAAATATAAATGCACTATTGAAAAACTTATGTGCATATGTTATAATTTTACATAGAGATTATGGCTTACATAATTAAATAATTAACCAAGGAGGATTATTAAAATGAGCAAAATTGTAACTATGGGCGAGATCATGCTCAGGCTTTCCACACCTAACAACGAAAAGTTTATCCAGGCTGACGAGTTTGATATCAACTACGGCGGCGGCGAGGCTAACGTAGCTGTTTCTTTGGCAAATTACGGTCATGATGCTGAGTTTGTTACCGCTGTACCCGCTAACCCTATCGGTGAGTGTGCAGTTGCTGCCCTCAGAAAATACAATGTAGAAACAAAGCACATCGTTAGGAGCGGTGAGAGGCTCGGTATCTACTATCTTGAAACAGGCGCATCCATGAGAGCTTCAAACGTTGTATACGACAGGGCTCATTCCTCTATCGCTACGGCAACTGCCGACCAGTTCGATTTTGACGCTATCTTTGAGGGTGCCGACTGGTTCCACTTCACAGGCATTACACCTGCCGTATCCGATGCTGCCGCAGAACTTACAGAGGCTGCTCTTAAGGCTGCAAAGGCTAAGGGCGTTACGGTTTCCTGTGACCTTAACTTCCGTAAAAAGCTCTGGTCGTCGGAAAAGGCTCAGAAGGTCATGACAAACCTTATGCAGTATGTTGATGTTTGTATCGGCAACGAGGAGGATGCTGAAAAGGTTCTCGGCTTCAAGCCCGGCAATACTGACGTAACAAGCGGCGAGCTTGAGATGGCAGGTTATGTTGACATCTTCAACCAGATGTGCGACAAGTTCGGCTTCAAGTATGTTATCAGCTCACTCAGAGAGAGCTTTTCGGCTTCTCACAACGGTTGGTCGGCTTGTATCATGGACGGCAAGACAAGAGAGTTCTATCGTTCAAGAAGATATGAGATCAATCCTATTGTTGACCGTGTAGGCGGCGGCGACTCCTTTGCGGGCGGTCTTATCTGCGGTCTGCTCGACCACGGCGATGACATGAAGGCAGCTATCGAATATGCTGTTGCGGCTTCCGCTCTCAAGCACACAATACCGGGCGACTTCAACCTTGTTACCCGTGCAGATGTTGAGGCACTTGCAGGCGGCGACGGTTCGGGCCGTGTTCAGAGATAATTAAAAACCTTAAAGGCTGAAGGCTTTTGTTTTCAGCCTTTAATTTTATCAAAGCTTTAAATTTGGAGGTATATTACTATGAAACTGGAAACCAGATATACAAACCATTTTGACGATGTCAAGCATTACGATACCGAAACCCTCAGGAAGCATTTTCTTGTTGAGGATATTTTTGCACCCGGCGAGATGAAGCTTGTATACAGCCATAACGACAGGATAATCTTTGGCGGTATCACGCCTAATACAGAGGCTTTAAAGCTGGAGGGCAGCAAGGAGCTTGCCGCAAAGTACTTCCTTGAAAGGCGTGAGCTCGGCGTTATCAATATAGGCGGTGACGGTGTTGTTACCCTTGACGGCAAGCAGTACGAGGTAAAGCACTACGATGCTATATATGTGGGTATGGGCGTTAAGGAGATAGCCTTTACCGCTAAGGATGCCGCAAACCCACCTAAGTTTTATATGATTTCGGGTACGGCGCACAAAACCTATCCTACGGTGCTCATCAACTACGATGATGCAAACCATAAGCCTCTCGGCACCCTTGAGGACTGCAATAAGAGGACTATCAACCAGTATATCCATGACGAGGTGTTTGCAAGGCTTTCCGCAAGGGACGGCGTTGAGTACGGCAGCTGCCAGATAGCTATGGGTCTTACCAAACTTGACCCGGGCTCCAACTGGAACACTATGCCATGCCATACGCACGAAAGACGTATGGAGGTTTATCTCTATTTTGATGTGGAGGACGACAATGTCGTATTCCATATGATGGGCAAGCCCGATGAAACAAGGCATATCGTTATGAAGAACGAGTCTGCCGTTATCTCCCCAAGCTGGTCCATACACAGCGGCGTAGGCACAAAGGCTTATACCTTTATCTGGGGTATGGTGGGCGAAAATAAGGACTATGACGATCAAGACTGGCTCAAAACGGGCGACCTTAAGTAATAGTATACGGATGTGTTTAAAGTTGAGGACGTCACAAAACTAAATTTTTCAATAAAAAGTGTAATTTGGGATAAGGTTACCTGCAAGATATTTTCAGGTAACTTTGGCGTCGCAGACTAATATCCGCAGTCAGCGTAATTTTCCCTTTGGGAAAATTAGCGTAACCACGGGGACAGGCTTTGCCTGTCCGAGGAAAAGAGGGAGTGTCGAGCGATAGCGAGGCACGAATCTCTTTATACTCTGTGAAAAACTGAATGCAGAGGAACTTGCGGGGGTACCCCGCAAGCAAACGAGGTACCCTCGTTTGTTCCTCGTAAATGCCAACCGGCATTTCATTCAAAGGGGGTGTTGAACAACAACACCCCCTTTTATATGTCACTTTTGTTACGAATTTAATTTTTACTGGAAAAACAGCTTTATATTTGCTATACTGTTGTATGAGGTGATTTTTTTGAAAAGGTTATCTGCCGTTTTTGCAGGCATTTTAATTATATTTGTTTTTTTGAGCTTTTCCGTATCCTTTGGCGCACAGCGCGATATAAGGATAGGGCTTGAGCGTCATTACATAGGCGTGGGCAGTATACCCATAAGCGACAGTGTTGTGACCGTGCAGATAGGCGAGGGCACAAAGTACAGTGCTGCAGGCGGTGTTACGGCTGTACCGGTAAACGGAAGCTACTATGATTCGGGTCTTAAATTCAACACATATAACGAAGCAAAGCTCTATGCCGATGCCTTTTCGGGTGATGCCGTGCCTGCTCTTACGGACAGGGGCTGGGGAGTATACTTCCCCAAAACGGCCGAAAGCACCACCCTTGCCGAGGAAGAATCCGCAGATGAGGATAATACCGGGGCGACCGAAGAGGAAACCGAGGAAACAACACAGTATGAAGCAAGCAATACCGATATTTCGGGCTTTACGGGTATAACCCTCGGCGGCAATGCGGTAGCCTTTAATGCGGGCGGAAAAACCGCATATATAATAAACGGAAACGATTGTGTACATATATCAACGGGCAGCGGTATCGTAGCGCTCGGTGAGTATAAATACAGAGATGTTATAGAGATCTACAGAAATGCAAATACGGTAAATGCGGTAAATATACTGCCTGTGGAAAAATATCTGCTCGGCGTGGTCACCTCGGAGATGCCGCAGTCATGGCCCATTGAGGCTATAAAAGCGCAGGCGGTCGCAGCAAGGACATATGCAAACCGTAATTTTGGCAAGCACGGCAGATATGACCTTTGCGACGGTACGGACTGTCAGCAGTACAACGGTGTAAACGGTGAATCCTCTGCCTCGGTTCAGGCGGTAAATGCAACAAGCGGCATTATGGCGTATTACAACGGTCAGCTTATTGCAGCCACATATTTTTCGTCAAGCGGCGGACATACACAAAACGCCGAGGATGTATGGGGCACGGCGGTGCCTTATCTTGTAGGCGTCAAGGAGATCAACGAAACAGGCGGCAAACAGTGGGTAAGGACATTTTCCTTTGCCGAGATGACTAAGCTTTGCAAGGATTCCGGTCACGATGTGGGCAACGTTACGGGCGTAAGAGTGGGAGAAACTCTTGACGGCGGACTTGTAAAAACCATGATAATAGAGGGTACAGCCGATACCGTTACCCTTGAGCGTGAGGAGATACGTGAGCTTTTCAAAAATTCCGCAGAGGGCAGCCTGTACAGCAGAAACTTTAAATTGTCTTCCTCTGCAGTAAAATCCAACAATGTATATGTTCTTTCGCAGTCGGGCGATGAAAGCGCCGATCTTAACGTTATATCTGCCGTATCCGCAGGCGGGGCCATAGGCCCTGTCAAGGATGCAAACATAGTTGTTGTCGGCAAGGACGGCGAGTATGTGCTCACCTCGGGCGGCAGCAATATGACGGAGGCTCAGGACAGCATTACCATAACGGGAAGCGGCTACGGACACGGCGTAGGCATGAGCCAGTACGGCGCAAAGGGTATGGCAGAGCTTGGCTACAGCTATACGGAGATATTAAAGTACTATTACACGGGTATAGATGTTCATTAAGGAGCAGCACAATGAAAAAAAGCGATTTTTATTATGACCTGCCAAAGGAGCTGATTGCCCAGCATCCGCTTAAGGAGCGTGATTCCTCAAGGCTGATGGTGCTGGATAAAAATACGGGTGAGATACGCCACAGGGTATTTGCGGATATAAAGGATATGCTCAGGGAGGGCGACTGCCTTGTAATAAACGAAACAAGGGTGCTGCCCGCAAGGCTGATAGGCGAAAGAAAGGACACGGGTACGAGGGTAGAGATACTTTTGCTCTCACGCAAGGACGCCAATACATGGGAGAGCATAGTATACCCCGGCAAAAAGGCACGTCCCGGACACAGGATAGTGTTTGGCGGCGGCAGGCTGGAGGCAGTGATAAAGGATATAGTAAACGAGGGCAACAGGATAGTCGAGTTTATATACGACGGCATTTTTGAGGAGATACTCGACGAGCTCGGTCAGATGCCTCTGCCGCCGTACATTACCGAAAAACTGGAGGATAAAAACCGTTATCAGACAGTTTATGCAAAAAACGACGGCTCTGCTGCGGCGCCTACTGCGGGCCTGCATTTTACCGACGGGCTGCTTGCGGAGATAGAGTCAAAGGGTGTGAATATAGCAAGGCTTACGCTGCATGTGGGTCTGGGCACCTTCCGACCCGTCAAGGAGGAAAATATACTTGAGCATAAAATGCACTCGGAATATTATATAATTGACGAAGAAAACGCCGAGCTTATAAACCGTACAAGGCAAAACGGCGGCAGAATAACAGCCGTAGGCACAACAAGCACCAGAACATTGGAATCCGTTGCCGACGAAAACGGGTTTATAAGGCCGGGCAGCGGCTATACGGATATTTTTATATACCCCGGTTACAAATTCAGGGCGATAGACAGCCTTATAACAAACTTTCATTTGCCCGAGTCCACGCTCATCATGCTTGTGAGCGCTCTTGCGGGCAGGGATAATGTGCTTGCCGCATACAGGGCGGCGGTGGAAAACAGATACAGATTTTTTTCGTTCGGTGACGCTATGTTTATAACGGAGCTTGACAGGGAGTGATCTTATGGATCTTTTTGACTACAGCAAAAAAAATGCTTTAAAAAACGAGAGTCCGCTTGCTTCAAGGCTCAGACCCACATCTCTGGAGGACTTTGTCGGTCAGGAGCATATAGTGGGCAAAAATACTCTGCTCTACAGAGCCATTATGGCGGACAAGCTGTCATCGGTAATTTTTTACGGCCCTCCCGGTACGGGCAAAACAACGCTTGCAAAAATAATAGCCAACACAACCAAAAGCGGCTTTGTACAGATAAATGCCACCGCTGCGGGCAAAAAGGATATAACCGATGCGGTGGATAGGGCAAAGGACAGGCTTGCCATGTACGGCAGGCATACCATACTTTTTATAGACGAGATACACAGGTTCAATAAAGGACAGCAGGATGCGCTTTTGCCCTATGTGGAGGACGGCACTGTCATACTTATAGGCGCCACTACGGAGAACCCTTATTTTGAGGTAAATAAGGCTTTGCTCTCACGCAGCATTGTTTTTGAGCTTGAACCTCTGTCGGAAAAAAATATATCCGAGATAATAAAGAGAGCCGTTACGGACAATGAAAACGGTATGGGCAGCTATAATGTATGTATAGACGACGATGCCGTTTTATTCCTGAGCGGTATTGCAAACGGTGACGCAAGGACGGCGCTCAATGCGGTGGAGCTTGCCGTGCTTACTACCGAAAGGTCGGAGGACGGCAGGATACATATAGACATGGATACTGCCCGGCAGTGTATACAGAAAAGGGCGCTCAATTACGAAAAGGACGGGGACAACCACTACGACACCATATCGGCATTTATAAAAAGCATGCGTGGTTCGGATCCCGATGCGGCGGTGTATTACCTTGCCAAAATGCTGTATGCAGGGGAGGATCCCAAGTTTATAGCAAGGCGTATAGTTATATGCGCTTCCGAGGATGTCGGCAATGCCGACCCCCAAGCCGTTTGTGTTGCCGTTGCTGCGGCGCAGGCACTGGATTTTATAGGTCTGCCCGAGGCACGCATAAATCTTGCGCAGGCGGCTGCCTATGTGGCATGTGCGCCAAAGAGCAACTCCGTAATTATGGCAATAGACAATGCAATGGCGGATGTGCGCAATATACGGGTAAGCGGTGTACCCAACCATCTGAGGGACTGCCATTACCCCGGTGCGGAGGAGCTTGGGCACGGTCAGGGCTATCTGTATGCGCACGATTTTGAAAACCATTATGTAAAGCAGCAGTATCTGCCGGATGAGCTTGTCGGCAAAAAATACTACGTTCCGTCCGATAACGGATATGAAAGGAAGATAAAGGAATGGTTCGCAAAAATAAAAAAGGAGGAGTAACCTTGCAAAGAGCAATACGATGTTTGATTTTGCTTGCCGCAGCAATAAGCTGCTGCATTGTTTTTTGTGCGAATGTAAGCGCAGAGGAGCGTTTTAAGGGTATGTGGGTATCCACGGTATACAATCTGGATTATCCCTCAAAGCCTACGGACGACCCCTCGGTGTTAAAGGCTGAGGCGGACAAAATACTTGACAATTGCAGAGATATGGGCATAAACAATGTGTTTTTGCAGGTACGCCCCAATTCGGACGCCTTATACAAATCGTCAATTTATCCGTGGAGCGCATATCTTACAGGCGAGCAGGGCAAGGCTCCCGCAGACGGCTTTGATCCGCTTGAATACTGGGTGGAGGGCGCCCATGCAAGAGGCATGAAGCTGCATGCGTGGATAAATCCGTACAGGGCAACCAAGGTGTACAGTACATCCGAGGACGGACTGGCATCACTTGCACCCACAAACCCGGCAGTGCTTCACCCGGGTTATATAATAAAATATACCGACGGCAATTATTATTACAATCCGTATCTGCCGGAGGTGAGGCAGCTTGTTGCTGACGGGATCAAGGAGATAACGGACGGCTACGATGTGGACGGGATACATATGGACGATTATTTCTATCCGGGCTCGGATTTTGCCGATGAAGCTTATTTTCAAAAGTATAAGGGCAGCTTTACGGACAAGGGCGACTGGAGAAGAAATAATGTCAATTTGCTTGTTTCGGAGATCAAAAAAACGATCGATGCCTGCGGACGGGATATAGAGTTTGGCATAAGCCCCGCAGGCATATGGGCAAACAAAGTCAATAATCCGCTTGGCAGCAATACCTCGGGCAACGAGTCTTATTATGCGCACTATGCCGATACAAGGAAATGGGCGCTCGAGGGCACCGTGGATTATATTGCGCCTCAGATATACTGGGAGATAGGTCATGCCCGTGCCGATTACAAGACACTGGTGAACTGGTGGGCGGATACCCTTAAGGACGCTCCCGCAAAGCTCTATATAGGCCTTGCGGATTACAGGGCAAACGGGGCGGCGGCTTCCGATGTGTGGTACGGCGGCAGCGAGATAATAAGGCAGCTTGACCTTAACGGCAGTATACCCAAAGTAAGCGGTGAGATACACTTCAGATATAAAATGATAATGGATACGCCTGTGCTTGCGGATAAGCTTAAGCAGTACTATACGGGCGGCACACAGACGACAGCCGCTCAGACAGCCGCAGCAGCGGAGCAGAGTACGGTTATCACCGAGCAGACGGTTGAAACCACCACACAGGCGCCTGTCATGCCTGCTTCAAAGCCTGCCCCTGCGGCTGACCCCGATGCGGTAAGGGTTATGGTAAACGGGGAATATGTTGTTTTTGATGCGCCGCCGGTTATTGAAAAAGGCAGGACGCTTGTGCCTATGAGGGCTGTTTTTGAGGCGCTCGGCGCCGATGTGCAGTGGAACAGCGATGTGCAGTCGGTGGTAGCACAGCGTGGGGAAACAAGGATAACGCTTTTGATAGGCAGCGAGGATATGCTTGTAAATAACAAGGATATAGTAAAGCTGGATGTACCCGCAAAGATCATGGAAAGCAGGACAATGATACCGCTAAGGGCGGTATCGGAGGCATTTGACTGCAAGGTGGACTGGGATAACGAAAAACGGCTCGTTACCATAACCGAATAAACCGGACGGTTTTGCAATTTAAAGCTTATCGGGAAAAATTAATACAAAACAAAAAAGGATCCTAAGACGGGTACAGCCCGTTCTCCGGATCCTTTTGTTATTGCCGTGCAGACTGCTCACCTGTTGCCGATGCTGTGCGGCAGTCCTTTTTAAGCTCCACAAAAAACGTACAGCCGCCGCCTTTGCGGTTTTCTGCCCATATCCTGCCGTTATGTCTTTTTATTATGGCATATGCGATGGAAAGCCCCAGTCCGTTGCCTGATATCTGCTTGTTTCTGGATTTATCGCTTCTGTAAAATCTGTCAAAGATGCGCTTTATATCCTCCTGCGGTATGCCCATACCGTTGTCGGAAACAGCTATGACCGTGTTTTCTCCGCTGTTGAGTATTTCGGTGTCCACCCTGCATTTTTCGGTACCCTTATACTTTAGGGCGTTTTCAATAATAATGCGCAATGTCTGCTTTATAAGATGGCTGTCGGCATATACCCATGCCTCCTTTTCGCCCGATACGGTAAACACGGTATCCTCGGCAGTCATTCTGCTCTCGTAAACGACCTCCTCGGCAAGCTCCCTTACATTTACTCTTTCGGGGTTAAGCGCAGAGGTACCGTTATCCTCCCGTGCAAGAAAAAGCAGCTGGTTAATAAGTATATTCATATGATCGGTTTCGCTTTTTATGGAGGATATTGACTCCTGCAATACCGCCTCATCGCTCTTGCCCCATCTGTCTATAAGCGCCGCATAGCCCTGTATTACCGATATAGGGGTCCTTAGCTCATGTGATGCGTCCGATACAAACTGCTTTTGCTTTTCAAAGCTGTCCTCCAGCCTGTCAAACATATTGTTGAAGGTTAGTGCAAGTGCTCTGAACTCGTCGTCCGCCGCAGGCAGCTCAATGCGTCTGCCCAGATTTTCGGCATTAATTTTATCCACGGTTTCGGTCATTTCCCTTATGGGCTTAAGTATTTTTTTGCTTATAAGCCTGCCTATTGCAGCCGAAAGCAGCAGGGCGAGGGCATTTGCCGCCACAAAAATAATTATGAATGTACGCATAACACCCAGCTCGGCATTCTGAGGTCTGAATACCTGTACGGAATACTCTTTGCCGCCATAGCTTGCAAGGCGCATAGTGTACATATAGTTTTCGTCGTTAAATTTGCCTGTTCTGAAGTTGAGCCTGCCGTTGTCATTGGGGCTCATACCAGGCTCGGGAGGGGGAAATTCCCTGCTGCCTATCGGTCTGCGTCTTTCGCTGCCGTGCTCGGTCACGGCTACCCTGACATATTTGTTGGGGTTGAGAGCCTCTATGGCATCGGTGTTTATATCTCCGCCGCTTTCAATATAGTCTGCGACCTTGTCTGCGGTTTCCTCAAGCTCGCTGCGGGATACGCTGCCGTAATAGAGCCATGCGTTTATAAGCATAAAGGAGGAGAGAAAAATAAGCAGCACCATAAAAAATACGGCATACAAGGCTGTTATTTTTTTGCTTACGGAAATTGCGTTAAATCTGCTTTTAAGCTTGTTAGTCATCCTTTGCATAGTAGCCTACACCTCTTATTGTGTGGATAAGCCTTATGTTGTACTTATCATCTATCTTTGTCCTGAGATACCTTATATATACATCTACCACATTTGTTTCGCCTATATAGTCGTAGCCCCATACCTTATTTAGTATCTGCTCCCTGCTGAGCACTATATTTTTGTTTCGCACAAGGTATTCAAGCAATTCAAACTCACGCTTGGTAAGCTCCACCATTTCGTCTGCATATTTTACGGTGTGCCTTGCCGTATCTATGGTAAGGGCGCCTGCACTAAGTACGCTGTCGGTGCCGTTTCCACTGCCGGAGCGGCGCCTTAACACCACCCTGAGCCTTGCAAGCAGCTCTTCAATGGCAAAGGGCTTTGTCATATAGTCATCGGCACCGTTGTCAAGCCCCGTTACCTTGTCCATGGTTTCTCCCTTTGCGGTGAGCATTATAACAGGGGTGTCGGATGTTTTTCTGATACGTCTGCATACCTCTATGCCGTTCAGCGAGGGAAGCATAAGATCAAGCAATACAACATCGGGGTTTGAATTTTCAAACCTTTCCAGACCGTCCCTGCCGTCATTGGATACCGTGACGTCATATCCCTCGTGCTTGAGCTCCAGCTCGATAAAGCGTGCAAGCTTTACTTCATCTTCAATTATAAGTATCATGGGCTTTTTTACATCATCCATTGGCTGCACCTCCGTTTTTGTATAGTCTATACAAGCTGTATTAAGCGGCAATTAATCAATTATTAGGATTGGATTAAAAATTTAAAGAGGGTGCTGCCCGGCAGCACCCTCATCGTGTCGATAAAGTCGACACGCTTGCAGGAAATGTAAGCATTTACGAGGAACAAACGAGGGTACCTCGTTTGCTTGCGGGGTACCCCCGCAAGTTCCTCTGCCTGCATTTTTTTCACAGAGTATAAAGAGATTCGTGCCTCGCTATCGCTTGACACTCCCTCTTTTCCTCGGTGGAAGTGAATTCCGCCTGCGGATTTTAGCCTGACGGCGCTTAAGTTACCTTAAGGTGTTTGTGAGTCTAGGTTCTAAAAAATTCATTTTTTAATATATTTTTAGTTTTTTTGACAGTCAGAGGGTGCTGCCCGGCAGCACCCTAACATACTGTTTGTATATTTTTTTGATAAAATTAAGGCTTTTAGATGTTTATTGCGCATCAATTATTTTGTTGTATCGCCTTTGTGCATCGTTCTTGGCAGACCTTGAGGGGCTGTTGTCGACCACCTTTTGGTAATATGCCTTTGCATTGGCTGTATCACCCGCATCCTCGGCTATAATGCCGAGCCTGAGCATGGCATTATATTTTACTTCGGTATCGCTTAATGAGCAGGTAAGGCAATTGTTATACTGGGTTTTTGCCAGCTCAAAATTGCGCTGCTTTTCCGCAGTACGTCCCAAGGTGTAGTAGTCCTGAGCGGCGGCAGGCAGCACCTCGTTTCTCAAAGCGTTGTAGGTGTTTATGGTTTCCGATGAAAAGCCGTCTGTATTAAGTGCAATAAGCTGTTGTGCAGCCTGTACCGTCTGACCGTTGTCATAAAGGCTCCTTATGGAGGTAAGCCTTGACGCCCTCTCCTGTATTTCCTTGGCATTTACATTGTTGAGCTGGTTTTTTAGCTCCTCGTTTTCCGCCGTAAGCTTGTCGCTCATTTCGTTTGATTTGACTGTAAGGCTTTCATAATCTGTCTGGAGCTTTTTATATTCGTCCGATATATCGGTATACTCGCTTTCGTACTTCTCCGTAATGCTTGGTATCACAAGCACAAACATAACTATTATTGTACATACGCAGCCGACAGCAAACATAACAGCAGGGTTAAGCGGCTTGCCAACCTTTTTGTTTTTTACGATATCGGGAGGCATATAGTAGGTGGCATAGCGCATCTCGCTTTTGTTTATGCGGGGGTCGGGGCGTGATTTGTCGGGACAGAGCTGCCTGTAGTAGCCCAGTGCCACGGGGTTGTTTACATCCATGCGCAGCACTGTGTTTACTATATCGAGGGCATCGTTGTTTCTGCCCCTCATAAGATAGCACAGCGACAGCAGATTAAGCGCCCCAATAAATTTGCCGTTTATATCCAGCGCCTTTTTTAACCTGATAATGGCAAGATCGTCGTTTTTTTCCTTAACATATCGCAGAGCCTCGTTATAGAGGCTGACGCTGTCCTCCATTTTTTCGCTGCTGCGTATATTTTCCTCATAATCGGCAAGGTAATCGGCAGCAGGGTTTTTGTCGCTTTTTATATTCTGGCTTACTATCCACTGTATAAGGGCGTCGGCCATCTGACCTATTTCATAGTATATAAGCCCCAGCAGATTGCGTGCATTTATATTGTTTTTGTCAAAAAGTATGCTTTTTTTAAGGCTTTCCACAGCGCCGGACAGATCTCTGTTTTTTGCCTGCTCCAGCCCCTTGTTGTAAAGCCTGACGGATATGTTGCATGCTTTTATGCGCAAAGCCGCCATATCGCCGCAGGCAGGGCATATACTGCCTTTATTGAATTTATAGCCGCAGCTTGGACATTTCATTGCATCTTCTCCCCGTCAGATGAGCTTTTGTGCTCTACCATTTTAAGCATATCCATTATATCCTGTATTTCGTTTTCGGTAATTACCTTTTCAATTTCTTCTATCTCGTGCATAGGTTTATATTTTGCTATTTCTTTTTTAAAGTCAAACAACAATGATACCTCCTTAAACATAATGGCTCTCCATAAGTTTATTTATACCATATTTTCGCAATTAATACAACAACTTATTTGTCGGTTTTTGTCTGTTTTATATTTCATTTTTATTAAATACCGATTTTATGTTGAATATTTTATTAAAAAGTGTATAATTAAAGTTGAAACACTGAGGAAACACCTTGTGATCAAACAGCAGGGCTTGCTTTAATTGCCCTTGGACAGGTGTTTGCCTAATTTATTTTGGGAGGATCAATCAAATATGAAAAAGAAAGTTGCTATGCTGCTGGCTGCCGCTGTGATCATGTCGGCTATGCCTGTAAGCGCACAGGAGTACACAAAGGTCAACCTTCTTGTGGACGGTGAAAGCGTTGTTACGGATCAGAGCGCTGTTATAGTTGACAGCAGGACGCTTGTACCCGTAAGAGTTATTGCGGAAAAGCTTGGCAGCAAGGTGGATTGGGATGCAAACACAAAGACGGTTACCTTTACCTACGGCGATACAACTGCCGCTTTTGAGATAAACGGCAAGGTGCTTAAGGTAACAAAGGACGGCGTCAGTGCCGAGCTGCCTATAGACGTACCCGCTACCATCATAAACAGCAGAACTATGGTGCCTGTAAGGTTCCTTTCCGAAAATCTTGGCTACAAGGTGGACTGGGACGCACAGACAAAGACGGTAAACGTTACATCGGCTTCCGCAACAGCTTCTGATGAAACAGCAAGCGGCAGCGCCGCACAATACGAGGGTATGGCTGACAGAGAGCTCAGAGATGATGCCGAAACGGCAGACGGATATGCTGCAATACTCAACGGCTATACGGACAAAATGACAAAGGAACAGGCTGACCTTTACGAGAAGTACTGCGATAACGTATCTACCGTTTTCCAATTTCTTGATACTGGCAAATATACACAGTCCGAGATAGAGGCAGGTGCAAAGGCAGTTGCAGAGGCAAAGGAAGGCATGGAAAAGATAGCAAAGGAGCTTGATGTCGACCTTACCGCAAAGGACACAAAGGCTGACGAGGCAGAGGACGTAAAGGCACTGCGTGAGGCTGCCGAAACGGTAGACGCTTATACGGCAATACTCAACGACCGTACCGATGATATGTCCGAGGAGCAGGCAAAAGACTATGAAAAATACTGCGATGATGTATCTACTGTTTTCCAATTTCTTGATACGGGCAAATATACACAGTCCGAGATAGATGCGGGCACAAAGGCAGTTGCAGAGGCAAAAGAGGGCATGGAAAAGATAGCAGAGGATATCAAGGCTGACCTCACGGGCGAATATGCAATAGATACCATGATGGATGTAAAGGTTGAAATTAAAAAATAAGCCATTTTGGCTAACATGAACAAAGACGGCAGATGCAGTAAATATGCACCTGCCGTTTTAGACTGTCAAAAAAAGCTCAGGTGTACTGGGCTTTTTTATATTTATGGTATAATTATATTGAGATAATAATTATGCTAAGCAAGGACAAAGACAAGACCGAACAAGTGATATTTTCAGCATGGGAGGACCTTGTGCTAAAGGATCATTTGTTTGGAAAGACAGAATCGGCAGTAGATAATTCATATCTTTACAGTATAGCAGGTAACTTATATTGCCCCGATAATGGCAGACCAAGTATAGATCCCGTTGTGCTTTTCAAGATGGTTTTGATCCAGCATCTTTATGGTATTCGTTCATTAAGAATCATCCGAGGAAATTTCAATGAATGTTGACTACTGTTGATTTTTAGTATATTCTATGAATGAAACCATACCTAATTTGCAGCTGTAATTTACAATTTTAAGCACAGATTTACGGAAAAAACGATCGAATAAGTTTTTAATTGAATATTGTTTGAAATAGACAATAAAGAATATTTATCACCGTAAGCTGTGTTTATAGACCGTACTCATATAAAAGCATATGCAAATATCAAAAAGCGTATTAATAAAAATATTTCAAAGACAGCAAAAGTATATGAAAAGCATAAGGAAAGTATAGAAGGGGTATTTGTGGATGCAAAAGAAATCATCTTTTTTTGTATCTTGATGTGTATGGTTTGAGAATAGGAAACTTACAAAAAAGAAAATTGGATAAAAATATATATGTGCCAATGTATGATAAAAATCCTGTTATTGAATGGTTATAATTATTATTTTGCCTCTTAATTAAATTCAAGAAAGACCTCTGCCCCATGCTTTATTGTATTTATCATTTTTTCTTTATATTCCATTCCCAAATGTTGTCTTTATTTATGAATACGAAAGAATTCAACCATACTAAGTTTCATACTTATTACACAGAAGAATTGAATTAAATATTTTTGTTACGACAGCATAACCAACTATACGGCCTCCTTCATACATTGTTATTCTTTTCCCGACCCACATGGTATGTGGATACGCTTCCGGGGTAATAAATGTAATAGTACCACGCAAATTATCACAAGGTTCTTGGTTTAAATTATAATAACTGTGAATTCCTGTTGTTAAATAGCCCTCCTTCACCAAGTGGGATGGTATATATCCTTCAAATACTCTACCTTTGCGAAAACCTATAAATTCAAATAAAACTTCTATATCCGCTCTATTTTTCATCACTTAATTACCTCATATAATTTTATCAAAAAGATACATAGTTACATACACCTTTCTATGTTCTTTATTGCAGTTATCCGCAAATCTCTTGCCATCGGTCAAGGCTCTCATTAGCATAAATAATTCCCATATATGTTTGACTTCTTAATTCATAGGCATATATTTGCCGGTTTCATGAATCTTAAGAAATAGTCTGCTACTATCTTAAAATCGCTCTTTAATTTATTTATTGTTTATCTTGACAAACAAAAGCAGCTACATTTAATAACCCAATAATATGCTTTTTCTTTCGCTGTTATATGCTGCCTTTACACTTAAAGCTTCACCGACAGCTCGTAACGGAATATATGTTTTATCATTATATATTTCTGCAGCTGCATCAAGATCGTATAGCGAACTATTTATGCTGTACTGATTTTTACCGATTGTAAAAGCAGCTACATTGTTGTTTTTGTAAACATATGCAGTTTTTGTATTATCGTTCCAATCGACTTTACAATCAAGGTTTTCGGCAATATATCTGAGCGGGACAAGGATCCTATTATTTCTGTTGATAACTTCCGTTTCGGCATTATTCAAACTTAGCAAGACAGTGTTTCCGCCGTTGTTTCTCGCATTGTCCATTATTTCAATTTCCTCCGAAGTGTTAGGAATGATAAATGAAGTATCAATACCCTCGATCGGCTCTGTAATATCAACAACATAGGTATATGTATCTTTCCAGATGTCAAAAGGTTCATATCCCATATTTTCATCGGGATATTCAGTATATAATTTTATAGCCTGTCCGCTGTCGGATACAGCAAATTCATAGTTGTTTTTATCTCTTACTATTGAATATACATTTCCGTCTGATAACACATATAAATTATCGGCGTAAGAAAATATATCGCCTATAGACCAACCGACATAATTTCCGCTTTTTGAAATACTTTGTTCCAGATAATCCGTAATTTCACCATTATTAATTATGGGAAAATAGTATACATCTAATCCGTCATCGTTATCGTAAAAACTGTAGTAAAAGGGATTGCCTATTTTAGTATCGGCATCAAATCCGTGATTTATAAGCATATTATATCTATTGGGTAACTCCCGTTTAAATATTTCAACTGCTTCCGATGTATCGGAGGTTCGTATCAAAATACTGTTATCGGCAGCATACAAGTTTATTGGGCATATAATAATAAGAAAAATAACAAAAAATAGTTTTTTCACAACGCTCATATCCAAATGTTTATTTTCTGTTATAAAGGATAATATTGCCAATAATCGGTTTTCTTTATTTGGCTGTCCATAGTTGTATATAAACATATTGTTCACCTCCATAAATACAATATTGGTAATAATTTTTTGTTTTAAAAAGATTTTAAAGGTTAAAAGCTATATTTAATATACCATATTGTTCAAAATATGTCAATTATAATCCTTAAATTTTAAAGTCTATTATATTTTTTAAAATTATTGGTTTTTTATAATTTATGTATTATTATCTATGGAGGCGATAAAATGTCATTTATAAATACCGAAAACTTTAGTATAAAAAGGATAAGTGATATTTTTAAGCATGGAGGACCTTGTGCCAAAGTATCATTTATTTAGAATGACAGAATCGGCAGCAGATCATTCATATCTTTATAACATAGCAGGTGACATATATTGCCCCGATAACGTCAGACCGAGTATAGATTCTATTGTGCTTTTCAAGATTGTTTTGATCCGATATTATTTATGGCATTCGTTCATTAAAAACATTCGAATAAATTTCAATGAATATTGCCTACAGTTGGTTATTATACTATTTTTTATACTTAATGTTGAAGTAGACAGGTAGAAATGATCCTGCTTATTTTTTTGCAAAATTTGTAAACAGAAAATGAAAATATAGGCAATGTAATATGTAGATATCAAAAATTAAATATTGATGGAATTGATCCGGTTTATTTTTGTGAGCAGGTCTTTTTTATGTTCTGCCTATTTTTGCTCCAAAATCTTTGAAAATCGTAAAGAAACGGCTAACGATTATTTGTCTTGATTGACAAAGTCTGCTTCGAATATTTGTGTCATAAGGGTATTATAATTATTAACCGAGCCTGGTAATATCGTACACCGAAGGGCAGAGAATTAATATGATAACTACATATGAAAAAATCAACTCATCAGAAAAAATGTTTGATTATATGTATGAAAAGATTAATAACTTAATTCGACTGCTAACAGCAATCATTTTTTGGAAAGAAGGATGAAAAATGAAATACGGATATGCACGAGTATCAACAAAGGAACAGAAAGAGGACAGACAGCTTATTGCCCTAAAGGAATACGGTATTGTCGAATACAATATCTTCACCGACAAACAAAGCGGAAAAGATTTTGACAGATGCAATTATAAAAGGCTGCTAAAGCAGCTGAAAAAGGGAGATATACTCGTAATAAAGAGCATTGACAGGTTGGGCAGGAATTACGGCGAGATACTTTGTCAGTGGCAGGAAATAACCAAGGTAAAAAAGGCGGATATTATTGTGTTGGATATGGAGTTGTTGAATACCACACGCAATAAGGACCTTATCGGTACCCTGATAAGCGATATTGTGTTGCAGCTTTTAAGCTATGTTGCGGAAAACGAACGCAAAACCATACTGGAAAGACAGGCGGAGGGAATTGCAGCCGCAAAGGAAAGAGGCGTCAGATTCGGCAGACCGCAAAAGTACAATGCCGAGGATTACATCGACGTATATATTGATTTTTTGCATAAGGAGATAACTCAAAAACAGGCAATGGAAATAATAGGCTGCTGTGAAAGCACTTATTACAGGTTGGTAAAGGAATTGAGAAAAATTGTAAAAAATCGCTGATATTGTATAGTTTATCAGTGATATGCAACTTTAATAAATTTATACATACATTGTAAGATAATTTTGTGCATATGTCAATATATAAATTGATATTTTAGCTAATTTTGCCGTAAAAAAGTGTACTCCGATAAACTATACGTTATCAAGGATAGTGAAAAAAATGTTTTTTAAGGAGGAATATTATGGATCACAAAACGGTTTCCAACAGGCTTTTTACTTTATCAACAGTTATTATTGTATTATTTTCTGTTTTAAGTGTGCTTGAAATTATTTTAGGGCTGAATAATTTTATAAATGGCTATTGGCGCTATGAAAGTCCCGGTTTAATAATGGATATTATCTGCCTTGTATTAACTGTTATAGTAACGTTATTTATAGGTTGGGTCTGGTCAAATATATTTAGCGGTTTTGCTTCTATTGTGTTAAGCACAGGGGAAAGTGCGTCCGCACTGAAAGAAAATAATAAATTACTTTCTGAGATAGAAAGCAAAACATCTTCTGTGAACAATGACAAATCAAGCAGTTATACAAATGACGATCTTCCAACCATGTAAGGAGGCAGAATATGGACAGATACAGTGTTCTAAAGTCCGGAGAGCAAAAGGAATGGCTTGCAGGCTGTACCGTCAAGGTCGAAAAGTATAATATTCTTTTAGATAATCAAACCGGACAAAATGTTATCCAGATAAAATACAGGGCTTTAGGCGATAAAAAAGTAAAATCGTTTTGGGTGGATGTATATTGCTATGACGATGCTATGGATCTTATAACAACGGTTTCCGATGCGGCATATATCTCTGTCAATGCGTCTAAGGGCGAAAGCTTTGGTGACAGGCAGCCTATATCTGTAAATGCCAACTCAATAGGCAATATTAAGGTCGCTGTTAAGAAAATCGTATTTGCCGATGAAAGCGTATGGAGAAATGATAACGGAGATATAGGCATTATCCTGCCCGAGCAGCCATACGCAAGGGAATTTTACGGTGAGCTTTTTAACCAGTTTTATATAGAAACAAATAATGTAAAAGCAAGGTATGAAAAGGTGCTTGCACTTGGAGAGAATTATTGGCAATGCACCTGCGGTCAAGGCAATTCAAAAAACGATGAAAACTGTATTTTGTGCGGTGCTGATGTAAACGAGCTTGCAAAAATATCCGATGTCGACTATCTGAGAGAGCAAAACAACATTCGCATAGAAAAAGAAAAAACAGAGCGTGAAAGAATTGCCAAAGTAAGAGCCGAAAATGAAAGATCAGCCGCAGAAAAAGCCGAAAAGGAACGCATTGCTGCCGAGGAAAGAGCCGAAAAGGAACGTATTGCCGCTGCCGAAGCCGCTCGAAAAAGAAAACGGATAATAATTACCGCTTTGGTATCGGTGGTTACGATATGTGCGGTAGTTGCAGGTATCAATAAGTTGAAACATGTTATATTGTACAACAAAGCAGTTAAAGCGTTTGAAAATGCACAATATGATGAAGCATTTGAAACATTTACGGAATTAAAGGATTACAAAGACTCGGTGGATAAAGCCAAAGAAGCGGAAGCCGAGAAGAAATATTTAAATGCAAAAAATTTTGTTGAAAAGGGTGACATAAACAGCCTTAAGGAGGCAGCACATATTTATTCCGATCTGGGGACATACAAAGACTGCGTACATCAATTAAAAGCTACATACTACAGTATTGCAGCCATAGAGTACAACAGCTATGATTTTGAAAATGCGGCATCACACTACAAATTATGCTGTAATTATCAAAACAGTGCACAAATGGAAATATCTGCAAGAAATCAGGGTATACTTATGAAAGCCGCAAACGCATATAATACCGGAAAATATATGGATGCTGTCGGTTATTCTGCCTCTATACCCGGCGTTGTAAGCAACAAACAGGGCATTGCAAGTGCAAACGAAATATGCGAATGGTCAAAGGCGAAATTATATGCGCAGGCAACGGGCGGCAAGATGAGTTATACCGATATGATAGATACTATTGAATTTCTGAGTAAATATAACTATAAGGATTGTTCCACAAAAATACAAAATGTAAAAAATAAGTTTGCTGCTATATCGGGACATTATTACGGAGAATATTCATTTAGTAATGAGTATATTATATCGGCAGATTACAGAACTAATAAAATAAATTATACTATTATATTCAATGTTACGAGTAGAGATAGATTTTATCATTATCACATAGATTTATTGCCTACTGGAGGAACTTATGGTTCTTTTAAAGAGGGTCTTTCGGTAGTGAAGCTGTATGACGGATATATTGTAGACGAGTATGGAGATATATATACAAAAAAATAGTGTAAACAGTTAATATCAGTAAAAGGAGTGACATAATAAATGCAGCAATTCGAAAACGAAGTATTAAACGATAATTTCACTACAGAAAAGAAAGCTGCTGCCTTTGAAAGTATAGCGAAGTTATATTATAATCGCAACTTCGGGACAGCCACAAAAAGTGATATAGATTTGCTTATGTTTAAAATTTATATGGAGGCTGCTATAGAAAATCATCTCAATCCTGACAACAGTATAGATTATTCTGCATGCTCTGATTATAAGATGGGAATTGTTTTGGGAATCTCTCCGACTAAGGTTCGTAATCTAAAGTTAAAAAAGGAACTTATATATCCACAGGAAAATTTTGACTGGAAGGTATCATTAAGACATATTATTGGTATGACTACGTAGGCAATCTTTGCTTATACACTACAAAAAGTAATACAGATGCAAGCAGGGTACCCCATTTACAAATAGGGCACCCTCAGACTGTCAAAAAAGATCAGGAGTACCGGACTTTTTTGTATCTGTATATTATAATTATATATAGGAGATAATTATGCTGAACAAGGACAAAGACAAGACAGAACAGGTGATGTTTTTAAGCATGGATGACCTTGTGCCAAAGTATCATTTATTTAAAAAGATAGAAATCGGCAGCAGATCATTTATATCTTTATAACATAGCAGGTGACATATATTGCCCCGATAACGTCAGACCGAGTACAGCTCCCGATGTGTTTTTCAAGTATGTATAATTATAATGCTTATAAAATATCACATTATTTTTTTATAAATTTCCACCATTTCATCAATGGTCGGTTTTCTTGGATTGACCCATGTGCTTGCGGCATCGTAGCCGCTTTCGGCCATTGCCTCGAGGTCGGACAGGCGGACACCCATTTCACCGAGCCTTTTCCTTAAAGGCAGTGTGTCAAGCATCTCATAAAGCCTTACAACAAGTGCCTTGGCATAGTCCGTATCACCCTTAAGTACACTGTCTATGCCCATAGCCTTGGCTATTTCAGCCATTTTGTGAGCGCAGGCAGGCATATTGTATTCCATAACCGCAGGCAGCAGAACGGCATTTGCCTCTCCGTGAGGTATCCCGTAATATACGCCGAGCGGCCTTGACATAGAGTGTACAAGAGCTGTAGAGGTGTTTGAAAAGCCAAGCCCTGCATACATTTGACCAAGCAGCATTGCCTCTCTTGCCTCTATATTTTTGTTATTATATACCGAGCTGTGAAGATTGCGAGAAATAAGCCTTATTGCTTCAAGGGCAAGCATTTGTGTCATAACGCTTGCTTTGTCGCTTAAATATGACTCAATGGCATGTGTAAGCGCATCCATTCCCGTTGCAGCAGCCACCTCGGGAGGCATTGAAAGTGTTGTGTTTACATCCAGAACAGCAACGGACGGTATAATTTTATCTGTGGCTATTACTGTTTTTTTCTTTTTTGCATTATCGGTGATAATGGACATTTTGGTTACCTCGCTTGCGGTACCTGCCGTGGTGGGTATTGCTATAAGCGGCAGCATAGGATGCTTGGGCTTCAGGCATTCAAGCTCGGATACCGGGCAATTGTTTGCTGCTGCCAGGCCTATAGCCTTTGCGCAGTCTATTACGGAGCCTCCTCCCGCTGCGATCAAAAGGTCACATTTTTCCTCCACGCAAACAGATACACCAATATCAACGTCTTTTATTTCGGGGTCGGACGGGATACCCTCATAAACGGCATACCCTATATTATTTTCGTTTAAGGAGTTTATTATTATATCAAGGCTGCCGTTCCTCTTAAGTGAACCTCCGCCCGTACAGATAAGTGCCTTGCTGCCAAGCTCGGCGGCCAATGCGCCTGCCTTGGCTATTGCTCCCCTTTCGCATATTATTTTTGTAGGTGCATTAAATTCAAACGAATACATAAAATCCCTCCTAAATAAAAAAAGAGGCAATAAAGCTTGCCCCATAACAATTGATCTTATTTGTAATATAACGCTGAAATTTTAATATGTCAATATAAATATTTTAGCTTGAAAAATTTTTTTTGCAGAGTTATAATATATAAAAGCAAGGGAGCCCACGGGCTTCTTTTTTATTTAGAGGTGATTTTATGAACAGATTTGAAACCAATGATTGGCTTGTTCTTAACAACATAATTTACAGGATATATTCCGTTACCGACCTTACACAGATGCGCAAGGGCTTGCTTGAACAGCTCAGGCTGCTGCTGGATTTTGATGCGGCAGACTTCTTCCTTGCGCCCGTAAACGGAGAGGACAGGCTTGAAGACGGTGTCGGCCTTAATGCAGACCTTGAAGGAACGCAGCTGTTTGACAGCGTGGACTACAGCAGAGGTATAATGTACAGCGGCAAATGTATGGTATACAGGGAAACCGATATTGTAGACGATGCCGAAAGAGTGCAGACCGAATTTTACAAAAGCTTTTACCTTAAAAACAGATGGCATTATTCAATGCAGATAATACTTGCCTATAACAAGGAATTTTTGGGAGTAATAACCCTTTACCGCACCATAGGCAAGCCCAACTTCCGCTATGAGGACGTTTTTCTCATGGATATGCTTAAGGATCATCTTGCTTACAGGCTCTATACCGGCAAGCAAAGCAGAGAGTCGGGCAAAATAGGCATACATGAGGCTGCCGAGGAATATCATCTTACAAAAAAGGAGGAGGAGATAGTACATTTTTTACTGGAGGGAAAAGAAAATTCCGATATATGCGACGAATTGATGATAAGCCTTAATACGCTTAAAAAGCACATACTTAACATTTACAGAAAGCTTGGCATAAACAACCGTATACAGATGTTCAAGCTTCTTAAGGAAAATTAATACTACTACTTTTTAAGTACAAAAATTACGAAAAAGAATAATTGAAAATAATGCTTAAAAGGCGTATAAAATTTAGTATAAAATAGAAACTTGCAAGGAGGCATTTTCCGTTGTGAAAATGCCTTATTTTTTTTGGAAAGGAGATATAAAAATGAAAGAGGTTATTATGATTGTAAGACCGGAAAAGCTTGAGGTCATAAAAAGCATACTGGACGAGCTTAATTGCGGCGGTATGACCCTATCGACCGTTATGGGCTGCGGTACCCAGAAGGGTGTTGTTGAGGAGGCAGGAGTAAACCAGATAAAGGGCTACAAAACCACTATCAATCTTTTGCCAAAGGTGCAGATAAGCATAGTGGTACCCGATGACAAGGTAGAAAAAATAATTTCGGATGTAAGGATGAAGGTAGCCGACGGCAGAGTCGGCGACGGCAAGATATTTATAAGAAATATGGAGGACGCTATGAGGATAAGAACAGGTGAAAGAGGCAATAAGGCTCTTTGATCAATGAGGAGTGATAATGATGGACAAAAATGTAATTGTCAGCATTAAAAATGTAAACAAGATCTACGGCGGCGAAAATCATGTTGTCAAGGATCTGAACCTCGATGTTTACGAGGGCGAGTTTCTTACTCTGCTCGGTTCATCCGGCTGCGGAAAAACCACCACGCTGAGAATGATAGCAGGCTTTGAGGAGATAACAAGCGGCAGCATAACCGTTGAGGGTGAGGATATAGCAAACAAGGAGCCCTTTGAAAGAAATGTAAATACCGTGTTCCAAAGCTATGCGCTTTTTCCGCATATGACAATTTACGATAACGTTGCATACGGTCTTAAAATGAAAAAAACAAGCAAGGAGGAGATAGCAAAGCGTGTGCCAGAGATGCTGGATCTGGTTCAGCTGGGCGGCTTTGAAAAAAGGTATCCCTCGCAGCTTTCGGGCGGTCAAAAGCAAAGGGTAGCAATAGCAAGGGCTCTTATAAACAGACCCCGTGTGCTTTTGCTCGATGAACCCCTGGGTGCGCTTGACCTTAAGCTGAGGAAGCAAATGCAGCTGGAGCTTAAAAGGCTTCAAAGAAGGCTGAACATAACATTTATATATGTGACCCACGACCAGGAGGAGGCCCTGTCAATGAGCGACAGGATAGCAATTATGAATAACGGCGTGCTTGAACAGGTGGATGTGCCCGAAAAAATATATGAGGAACCGCAGACGCAGTTTGTTGCAACGTTTATAGGCGAAACAAATATTTTTGAGGGCTGCATAGAAAGCATAAACGGAAACAATGTGGGCATAACGCTTGAGAGCGGCAGCGTAACGGCTCAGACCGACAGACAATTTGAATGCGGCGAGCTTGTTATACTCTCCATACGTCCCGAAAGGATACGCTATTCCGAATCACCCGTGGAGGGCTTTAATTTAAGAGGCAAGATAAAGGAGCAGGTATATGTCGGCTCCGTGCTTAAAACCATAATTGTACTGCCAAACGGTCACGAGGTAAGGCTTGAAAGGCTTGCGGGACAAAAAATACCGGTATCCGGAGATGTTTATGTATATTGGGCGCCGAGCGATATAAAGGTCATCCATTCAGACAGCAACAATATCTTTAAGGCGCTTGACAATATCGTACTTGGATAAGGGGGGCGTTTATATGACTAAACACAATTTCAGGTCAAATACTCTGCCGTCTGTAATAATGGTAGGCCCCGTGGTGCTGTGGCTTGTGTTTTTTATAGCTATACCGCTTTTGTATGTTGCGGTAATGAGCTTTTGCAGTATAGATGAAAGCTATAACATAGTTTTTCGCTTTACGACGGTAAATTACAAAAGACTGTGTGATATAAACTATGTTCAGATATACGGTCAATCCATATTGATAGCAGTGCTGACTACCATAGTATGTATACTGCTTGCTTATCCGTTCTCCTTTCTTATAGCAAGAACTACAAGCAAAAGCAAGGCGTTTTTGTATATGCTTGTAATTATTCCGTTTTGGACAAATTCCCTTATAAGGATATACGGCTGGAGGACATTTTTAGGTACAAGCGGTTGGCTTAATATGCTTTTGATGAAGATCGGCCTGGTGGATTCGCCTGTTAATATGCTTTTTAAAAGAGGTACCACCGTTTTGGGTATGGTGTATTGCCTTTTTCCTTATATGGTGCTTCCGCTTTACACCGCAATTGAAAAGCTTGACAAAAGCCTGCTTGAGGCATCCTCCGATTTGGGCGCCAAAGGCCCGCAGACATTTTTCAGGGTAATCCTGCCGCTAACCTCAAGCGGTATATTTTCCGGCTCAATAATGGTATTTATACCTACACTCGGCTATTTCTTTGTATCCGATATATTGGGCGGCGGCAACTCGGACGTTATAGGAAACCTTATCGAAAGACAGTTCCAGAGCGGCAACAACTGGCCGCTCGGTGCAGCGCTTTCCATAATACTTATTGTAATAACGCTTTTGCTTGTAAAGCTTTATCAAAAATGCGGCGGCGATATGGAATCTCTGGGGGTGTGATGTATGAGAAGAAAAACGAAGGCAAAGCTAAAAAAGGGTCTTTCGGTGGTTTATTGCAGCCTTATATATTTGTTTTTGTTTCTGCCGATATTTGTTATAGCTGCAAATTCGTTCAATGCTACCACAACAAAGCCGTATCTTACCTGGAAGGGCTTTTCCCTTATGTGGTACGGTAAGCTGTTTGATAACACAACGCTTTTGCAGTCATTCGGCAATACTATGGCAATAGCATTTGCATCTACCGCTATATCCGTGATTATCGGCACATTGGCAGCTGTGGGAATGTACAAATATAAATTTAAGGGTAAATCCGTAATAGACGCCCTTCTCTATATTCCCGTGGTCATTCCGGAGATAGTGCTCGGCATATCATTGCTTACGCTGTTTTCAAATGTAAATATACCGAGAGGTATGATAACGCTTATACTTGCGCACGCAACCTTCAGTATACCGTTTGTTGTGTTCAATATAAGGGCAAGGCTGTCGGGCTATGACAATTCCATAGAGGAGGCGTCTATGGATCTGGGAGCAAGCCGTATAAGTACATTTTTCAATATTACTCTGCCGGTTCTTGCGCCGGGTATTTTCGGAGGCGGTGTGCTTGCCTTTACATTGTCGATAGACGATGTTATAATAAGCTATTTTACCAACGGACAGACAAAAACCTTTCCGCTAAAGGTAATGGAAAGCATAAAAAGCGGTGTATCGCCTGATATAAATGCACTTTCCGTATTAATACTTTTAGGCACCATGGCAGTTGTTTTTATTACTCAATCGGGTATATTAAATAAAAAAGACAGGAGGAATTAACTATGAAAAAAATTATTGCATTATTATTGTCGTCGGTAATGGCATTATCCTTTACCGCATGCGGAGGAGGAACGGCAGGAGAAGGCGGCAGCGAGAGTGCTGCGGCGCCTACGGGCGAAACCTTGAACGTTTTTGTCTGGACTGAATATGTTCCGCAGAGTGTTGTAGACAAATTTACAGAGGAAACGGGAATAAAGGTAAATCTTTCCACCTATTCCTCAAACGAGGATATGCTTGCCAAGGTAAAGGCGGAATCCGACGGCGCATTTGATATTATACAGCCAAGCGATTATATGGTAGAGCAGTGTATAAACCAGGGTATTATTCAGGAGATCGATCTCTCCAAGATACCAAACTTCTCCAACATAGGAGATGCCTACAAAAATCCGTCATATGACCCGGGCAACAAATATTCCGTACCTTATCTGGGCGGTGTAGGCGGTATTGCGGTAAACAGAGCCCAAATAACCGACGACATAGATTCCTATGCGGATCTGTTTGATCCAAAATACGAGGGTCAGCTTGTTGTGCTTGACGATTTCAGGGCGGTAATAGGCATAGCAGCCAAAAGCTTAGGCTATGACTTTAACGAAACAGACCCGGAAAAGCTTGCGG
Source organism: uncultured Clostridia bacterium (assembly GCA_947591605.1). Lineage (GTDB taxonomy): Bacteria > Bacillota > Clostridia > Lachnospirales > CAG-274 > CALWRD01. The sequence goes on from CANQDF010000011.1 coordinate 58,367, forward strand.
AGATCAAGGAGCAGGTATTGAAACTTAAGAACAATATCAAGCTTTACGACAGCGATTCGCCAAAATCGGCCCTTATTTCGGGCGAATGCAACCTTGCATTTTGCTGGAGTGCGGAGATAGCGCTTGCAAATGCCGAAAATCCCGATGTTGAGATAGTATTCCCCGAGGAGGGTCCTTACCTTTTCTTTGATAACTGGTGCATTACCTCCGGTTCGCAGCACGTTGATGCGGCTCATAAGTTCATAGACTATATGTCAAGACCCGATGTAATGCAGGAGGTACTTGCCGAATTCCCTTACCTCTGCGCAAATACGGCTGCTGTTGAGGCTATGGGAGAGGAATATTCGGCAAATCCGGCAAAGAATCCGCCTGCCGATGTAATAGCAAAGGGTTCATATGTAAAAAATCTCGATACGGATACAATAGCAACCTATGACGAAATCTGGACCGAGCTTAAAAAGTAATAAAAATAACAAAAAATAAGTACATATACTCCCCGATAAGCAAATAAATGGGGCATAAGGATAATTGTAAAGGGTTATATTTCATAATATAATATAAGTATGCAAGGGAGTATACGACAGGTATACTCCCTTTTGTTAACTCTAAAGGCAACTTATACAAGGCGTATGCGGAGTATAAACAGCCTTGATAAAAGCAGCTTATGTTTATTTACAGAAACGGAGGTTTTAATAATGAGCTACAAGGATGTTAGTAAGGATCTCGAAAAGGTGTTAAAATTTATACACAGTGACAGCCTTACGGATGAGGAAAAGAAAACCATAACAGATGACACGGTAGAATATTTTGATAAGTATGTAAGCCCCGGCTGGCTTAAATACAGAAAGTCGGTTTCCACAAATTCGGCTACCGTTGAGTGGACAGACCATGACAGCATATGCGAGGGCTTATACGGAGAGGAATTTATCGACTGCCTCGGCGGATTCGGTATTTACACCTGCGGTCACAGAAATCCCGAGATAATGGACACGGTAAAGGCACAGCTCGACCATCAGGCGCTCCACTCACAGGAGCTTTTGGATCCCTTGAGAGGATATCTTGCAAAGGCTGTAGCCGATATTACACCCGGAGATCTTAAGCATTGCTTTTTTACAAACGGCGGTGCAGAGGCTGTGGAAATGGCTTTAAAGCTTGCAAGAATAGCAACGGGCGGCAGATGGTTTATTTCCACCGTAGGTGCATTCCACGGCAAATCAATGGGCGCTATCTCCATGGGCGGCAAAAATACATACAGGGTTCCGTATACGCCTATGGTGCAGCAGGTACAGCACGTTGAATACGGAAAAGCAGAGGATACAAAAAAGGCGATAAGAAATCTTATAGCCGTAGGAGAAAAGGTGGCTGCCGTTATTGTAGAGCCTATACAGGGTGAAGCGGGCATTATCGTTCCACCCGACGGATACCTGCGTGAGCTCAGAGATATATGTGATGAATTTGGCGTTGCACTTATATTTGACGAGATCCAGACCGGTATGGGCAGAACGGGAACTATGTGGAGATGCGAGCACGAGGGCGTTACACCCGATATAATGACCTTCGGCAAGGCATTCGGCGGCGGTATTATGCCTATAACGGGCATTATATGCAGGCCTCATATGTGGACGCAGGAGCTTATAGACAATCCATGGCTGTTGGGCTCGCCTACCTTCGGCGGCAACCCTGTATGCTGCGCAGCTGCCATAGCTACCATCAAGTATATGGTGGATAACGATATACCCGGTATGTGCAGGGATAAGGGTGTTATTTTAAAGGCAGGCCTTGAGGTGCTTAAGGCTAAATATCCTACGGTTATAGATGACGTAAGAGGCACAGGACTTATGCTTGCGGTGGAATTTTGTAAGTCGGAGGTAGGCTACAGCGTTGCAAAGGGACTTTTTGCAAGAGGAGTTATGACGGCAGGTACCCTTGTAAATGCAAAGTGTATCCGCTTTGAGCCTGCTGCCGTTATTACCGAGGAGCAGATAAAAACGGTAATAGAAAGAATGGATTCCGCACTTGCCGATACAAAGGCAGAGTTTGGCTTATAGGATATTATATAGGTGTATAGGGAGCTGATAATATGAAGGGTAAAAATATCGGCTCGATACTTATGCTTATACTTGCGGCAGCCATATGGGGAGGCTCGTTTGTAGTTATAAAGGACAGCCTTGATTATGTAACGCCGCTTTGGCAGCTTGCTTTAAGGCTTGCGGTTGCTTCGGTGGGAGGAATGGTTATTTTTCCTTTGCAGCTTAAGCATATCAGAAAAAAATACATATTTCAGGGCGTTGTCCTTGGAGTGATATTTGCTGCCGCACTCATACCGCAAAATTACGGTGCAAGCCTTACAACAGCAAGCAAATGTGCTTTCCTTACGGTTAGCTATGTTGCCTTTACGCCTTTGCTTTGCGCTCTGTTCTGCAAGGAAAGGCTGACACCTAAAAAAGTGCTTACGGTAATAATTTGTATGACGGGTGTAGGACTTATAACCTTAAATGAGGGACTTGTTCTTCAAAAGGGTGACATATTTCTTATAATAACTGGGATCGCATATGCAGGACATATAACATGGATAGAAAAAAATGCCGATGCTGAAAACAGCCTGATAATGCACATAGTACAGATATGGACGGCAGCACTTATATCGCTTGCGGCAGCGCTTATTGCGGAACCGTTCAGCATATCATACGAAGGGGATTTTGTTTTTTCAATCATATATTGCGGTATATTTGAGGTTCTTGTGGGCTTTCTGCTTCAGATCAAGGGGCAGCAGAACACAAGCCCCTCCCTTGCGGGCATAATCCTATCTACGGAATGTGTTTTCGCCGCCGTATTCGGTATAGCCTTTATGGGCGATACATTTACATTAAAGGCAGCATCGGGCTGTATACTTATATTTATTTCGGCAATATTGGAATCCGTAAATTTGAAAGGGGTTTTGTATAATGGACTTAAAGCTTAATTATATAGACGGAAAATGGACAGAGGCATCGGGAGGAAACAAAAGAGAGGTAATCAATCCCGCTACGGGAGAAATACTGGCATATACAACGGAAAGCACCGAGGAGGATACAAGGGCTGCCATTGCAGCCGCAAAGAGATCCTTTTACAAAACAAGGGACTGGAGAGATACGGACGGTCAGGACAGAGCCGATATGCTTTTAAAAATAGCCGACCTTATGGATAAATACAAGGACGAGCTTGCAAGGATCGATACGCTTGATAACGGCAAGCCCCTGAGAGAGTCGGAGGGTGATGTGAGCGATGCTATACATTGCTTCAGATATTATGCAGGGCTCATAACCGCTCCGAGCGGCCATACCTATGAGGTAAACAGCGGCTTTGGCAATATGCACGCCTTTACGGTCGCAGAGCCCGTAGGTGTTGTAGGACAGATAACACCTTGGAATTACCCCCTGCTTATGGCGGTATGGAAGCTTGCTCCCGCAATTGCCGCAGCAAATTCGGTGGTATTCAAGCCAAGCTCAAATTGTCCGCTTTCTACCGTAAGGCTTTTTGAGATATTTGAGGAGGCAGGTATGCCAAAGGGCTCGGTCAACCTTGTGCTGGGCTCGGGCGGCGCTGTGGGTCATACTATAGCTTCGTCTGCGGATGTTGATATGGTTACATTTACAGGTTCCACAAAGGTCGGTCAGTCTATTATGGCAGATGCGGTCGGCAACCTTAAAAAGATAGGCTTGGAGCTGGGCGGAAAATCGCCTAATATAGTTTTTGACGATTGCGATATTGACGGCGCAGTTGAATGGGCTATGGTAGGTACGTTTTTCAATCAAGGACAGGTTTGCTCGGCTTGTGCAAGGATATATGTACAGGAGGGCATACATGAGGAGTTTGTAAAAAAGCTTGCTGCCAAGGCAAATGCTATGACAATCGGCAGCGGACTGGATAATCCCGATATAGGGCCTCTTGTTTCCGAAAGCCAGATGAACAAGGTGCTAGGCTATATCGAAAAGGGCAAAAGCGAAGGCGCAAAGCTAGTTTGCGGCGGGTACAGACTTACCGACGGAGAATATGCAAAGGGCTTTTTTGTTAAACCGACTGTATTTGACGGCTGTACTCAGGATATGACCATAGTAAGGGAAGAAATTTTCGGCCCCGTATGTTCTATAATCCCCTTCAAGACCGAGGAGGAGGCAGTGGCAATGGCAAACGATACTCAATACGGTCTTGCAGGAGCGGTATTTACAAATGACGGAGCTAAGGCATTAAGAGTTATGAAGGAAATAAGGGCAGGCATACTCTGGATAAATTGCTGCGAGCCTACCTTTAATCAGGCGCCATGGGGCGGCTATAAGATGAGCGGCATAGGCAGAGAGCTTGGTACCTACGGCATTGAGGAATATCAGGAGATAAAGCAGGTAAGCGTCAACCTTAATCCGGGTGTACTTGGATGGTACGAGCATTGATAATATAAAACGGAGAGGCATGGATTTTTCCGTGCCTTTCCAAGGTTTTGTCGAAAGGAAGTAATATTATGAGCAAACTTACGGGTAAAGAGATATTTGAGCTGGACAAAAGGTACAACTTACATTCGTGGTCGGTTCAGGGCAAATTGGAGCCGAAGGTAATAACCCGCTCGGAGGGTATCTTTTTTTACGATGATAAGGGCAGCAAATATTTTGATATGTCCTCGCAGCTTGTAAATATGAATCTCGGTCACAGCAATAAGGACATAAAGGAAGCTATCAAAAAACAGGTCGACGAGGAATACTGCTTTATCTCCCCGGCATATGCCAACGAGGCAAGGGCGGTGCTTGCAAAAAAGCTTGTGGAGCTTGCGCCGGATAATATCGCCAAGGTGTTTTTTACAAATGCAGGCGCCGATGCCAACGAAAACGCAATAAAAATTGCAAGGCTGTTTACAGGCAGAAACAAAATTTTTTCACGTTACCGTTCCTATCACGGCTCGTCCTTCGGCGCAGGCAATTTGACCGGAGAACCAAGACGCTTTGCTCTTGAACCGGGTATACCTGGCTTTGTTAAATTTTTCGATCCCTATATATACAGAGAAAAAATAAAATTTGAAAATGAAGAGGCTGCATCGGAATATTATTTAAATAAGCTTGAGGAGCAAATAATATATGAAGGTGCAGACAGAGTCGCTGCCATACATATCGAAACCGTTACAGGCTCAAACGGCGTTATTATACCTCCAAAGGGATATTTAAGCGGTATAAGAAAAATATGCGATAAATACGGCATTATGATGATATGCGATGAGGTCATGTCGGGCTTTTACAGAACGGGAAAAGCGTTTGCGTTTGAAAACTTTAATGTAAAGCCGGATATTATTACCTTTGCAAAGGGCGTAACCTGCGGATATATACAGCTGGGCGGCGTTATGGTAAGCAAGGAGATAGCGGAATATTTTGATACCCATATGCTTTCCTGCGGACTCACCTACAGCGGTCATCCGCTTGCCTGTGCCGCAGGCATAGCCTGCCTTGATTATTATACCGAGCATAATATTGCGGACAATGTAAATAAAACGGGCAGACTTCTCGGCAGACTGCTTGAGGATATCAAGGCGACACATAAATGCGTGGGCGATGTAAGGTATATAGGGCTGTTTGCAATGGTCGAGCTTGTAAAGGATAAGGAAACAAGGGAGCCGCTTGTGCCATACGGCAGGGATACCGAGGGCATTATGGGCAAAATTGCCGCAATGCTTATGGCAAGGGGCTTTGCTACCTATACGCATGAAAATATGATAATGGTTGCACCTCCTCTTATAATAACCGAAGAGGAGCTTAAGGAAGCAATGAAAATACTCGATGAGGTACTTTCTGCTGCGGATGAAAAATTTTTATGATACGGAGGTCTTATAATGCTTGACAGAGAAGCTTTACCCGAAATAGTTACGGATACTTTACCCGGACCAAGGTCTGCGTCGCTTATACAGAGGAGGAAAAACGCTGTCCCCGACGCCATAGGCTGCATTTATCCTGCAGCTGTAGAGGAGGGCGCAGGAGCGGTCTTGAGGGATATGGACGGAAATATTTTTCTCGATTGGGTAGGAGGAGTAGGGGTGCTCAATATAGGCTATTCCCATCCCGAGATAATACCCGTTGTAAAGGCTCAGGCAGAAAAATACTTTCATGCAATGCAGAATATACTTACGCATGAGGGCTATGTTGCGCTTGCCGAAAAAATGAATGAGATAGTACCCGTAAGGGGTGATAAAAAGCGTACCTTTTTTGCAAACAGCGGTGCGGAATGTGACGAAAATGCCGTAAAAATAGCCAAGGCATTTACGGGCAGAAAATGTATAATAGTATTTTCGGGCGCATTTCACGGCAGAACAACGCTTACCATGGCGATGACATCCAAAAAGGCATATGCAAAGGGTATGGGGCCGTTTCCTGACGGGATATACAGGGCTGAATTTCCGTATCTGTACAGAAGACCTGTCGGTATGACGGAGGAAAACGCCATTGATTTTTATATTGACAGCATTTACAAGGTTTTTGAGCAGTGTGCGCCTGCCGAGGATATAGCGGCAATCGTGGCTGAGCCCCTGCAGGGTGAGGGCGGTTTTATACCTGCGCCGTTAGAGTGGGTAAAGGCTGTAAGAAAAATATGTGACGAAACAGGCATTTTACTTATTGCGGACGAGGTACAGTCGGGCTTTTGCCGTACAGGCAGGATGTTTGCTTCGGAATACTGGGCTGAAATAGGCTGCGCACCCGATATTATGACCTCGGCAAAGTCGATAGCGGCAGGGCTTCCTCTTTCCGCTGTTACCGCAAGAGAGGAAATTATGCTTTCCGTACCGGGCGGTACCATAGGCGGCACCTTCAGCGGCAATCCCCTTGCCTGTGCGGCCGCACTTAAGGTTATCGAAATAATGCAGCGTGACAGACTGGATAAGAGATCTGTCGAAATAGGCAAAACGGTTACGGACAGATATTTAAAAATGAAGGACCGCTATACCTGCATAGGCGATGTAAGAGGCCTTGGCGCTATGATAGGCATTGAATTTGTAAAGGACAGAGCCACAAGGGAGCCGGATGCAGAGCTTACATCCGAAATTATTTTGGAATGCGCAAAGAACGGACTGCTTGTTGAGGGCGCAGGCATATACGGTAATGTTATAAGGTTTCTTGCTCCGCTTGTTATAACGGATAAGCAGCTTGCGGCAGGATTGGATATATTTGAAAACGCAGTTGCAAAGTGCAGCAAAAAAAATATTTAAGAGGAGAATACTTATGAGATTAAAGGATACGGGCTTAAGCGCCGATGAGCTTAAAGCCAAGGTAAAAAAATATATGATAGAAACCTATGAGCGCTTTGATTTTGTTGCCGACAGCGCAAAGGGCATATATATGTATGATGAAAACGGAAATGAATATCTTGATTTTTATGCAGGCATAGCGGTAAATTCCGTAGGCAACTGCAACGAAAGGGTAGTGGAGGCGATAAAGGCTCAGGCGGAAACCATTATGCAGACCTTCAATTATCCGTATACGGTACCGCAGGCTTTGCTTGCGGAAAAAATATGCACCCTTATCGGTATGGATAAGATATTTTTTCAGAATTCGGGAGCGGAAGCAAACGAGGCAATGATAAAAATGGCGAGAAAATACGGCGTTGAAAGGTACGGCAGCAAGAGGTATAATATAGTTACGGCGGTAAATTCCTTCCATGGCAGGACCTTCGGCTCCATGAGTGCCACAGGACAACCCGATAACGCTTGTCAGCAGGGCTTCGGCGATATGACTCCGGGCTTTACATATGCAAAATACAACGACCTTGATTCGTTTATATCGGCTTGCAGCGAAAACACCATAGGCATAATGATAGAACCCGTACAGGGTGAGGGCGGTGTAAATCCCGCCAAATACGAATTTATTACGGGCCTCAGAAAATTCTGTGACGAAAAGGGCATTCTTCTTATGCTTGACGAGGTGCAGACAGGCTGGTGCAGAACCGGTAAAATAATGTCTTATATGAATTACGGCATAAAGCCCGATATTGTTTCAATGGCAAAGGCGCTTGGCGGCGGTATGCCTATAGGCGCTGTTTGCGCAAGAGAGGAGTATGCGTCCGCATTTACTCCGGGCTCTCACGGCAGTACCTTCGGCGGTCATCCCGTATGCTGCGCAGCCGCTCTTGCTGCTATAGAGGTAATGGTCGATAAGGAGCTTGCCCAAAACGCTTGTAAAATGGGCGCATATTTTATGGACAAGCTTAGATCTCTGCCTCATATAAAAGAGGTGAGAGGACAGGGACTGCTTATCGGCGTTGAGCTTGACGGCGTTAACAGTGTTGAAGTAAAGCATAAATGCTTTGACAAGGGGCTGCTTATTACAGCCATAGGTACAAATATAATAAGAATGATACCTCCGCTTACCATTACGGAAAGGGATTGTGACAGAGCGTTTGAAATTATCCTTTCGGCTGTGGAGGAAGCGGCAAAATAAGGAGGATAAATATGGATGAGGGAATGATGTTTAACTATTATCTGCCCGTAAATATCGTGTTTGGCAGAGGCAGATCGGGAGAAGCCGGCAAGCTGACTGCGCTCTACGGGAAAAGGGTGCTTATCGTTACCGGCGGAAGCTCGGCAAAAAGCTCCGGACTTTATGACAGAGTAAGGGAAAGCCTTAATAACGAGGGTATAAAAACCTTCCTTTTTGACAGGGTAAAGCAAAATCCGCTTACCTCCACGGCAGAGGAGGGAGCGGCATTTGCAAAGGAAAACGGCTGTGATGCCGTAGCCGCAATAGGCGGAGGCAGCGTAATGGATTGTGCAAAGGCAATAGCCTTTCTTGCTGTTAATGACGGAGATATAAGCGACTATATTTTCAATGTAAAAAGGAGTGATAAGGCACTCCCTATAATCGCAATACCCACAACCTGCGGTACGGGTTCCGAGGGAAACGGCTTTGCGGTGCTTACAAATCCGGATAACGGGGACAAAAAATCGCTTCGCTGCAATGCTATCGTGCCAAAGGTATCTATAGTAGATCCTCTTTGTATGATGACGATGCCTAAAAAGGTGCTTGCATCCGTAGGCTTTGATGCCCTTTGTCACTGCATTGAGGCATATACATCAAAAATTGCTCAGCCCTTTACCGATGCATTGAGCCTGTATGCAATAGGCCTTATTGCGGATAATTTTGCTAAGGTATACAATGACGGCAGCTTTGCCGATGGATGGGACAGGATAACCCTTGCAAGCACAATAGGCGGAATGGTGATAAACACGGCAGGCGTTACGCTTGCGCATGGTATGGAGCATCCGGCAAGCGGTCTTAGGAATATAGTTCACGGACAAGGCCTTGCGGCGCTTACACCTGTAGCTGTAGAGGCGTCCTATAAGGGTGACGAATATAAGTTTGCAAATATATCAAGGCTGTTGGGAGGCAGCGGTGCAGAGGACTGCGCCTTGAGGATACGCATGCTGTTAAGGGATATCGGGCTTGAATATACTCTTTCGGAGCTTGGTATCAAGGAGGAGGATATCCCGTGGATGGCAGAAAACTGTATGAAGGTTTCTGCGGCAGGCATAGCAAACAATCCCGTTGTTTTTACGCAGCAGGAAATTGCGCAGCTGTATGAAAAAGCCATGTAAAACACTTTTATTGCAGTATAGCTTCGGGTTATCATAACATAAATACAAGCGTGTTTAAAAAGTAATATTATAGAAGTTAAAAAACAACTGAAGACCGGTACAGAGAGCCGTTGACATCTTTAATAGGATGGTATAATATTAACCATAGGAAAGTTGCCGATTTCTTCAAAATTTTTTTATATAAATGCAAATACACAACCAACCTGTTTGTATACGTACAGGTTTAAGGAAATCTTGGAAGAAAACAGCGCAACCGACTTGGCATCCTAAAAGATTTATTTTATTTGGCTCGGGAAGAGAAAAAATATGTTGGATGGTCAGGTTAACTTAAAGCAGCAAAAGCTAGCACTTGAAAAGAGTGCTTTCTCCGATTCCAAAGAGGATATGTCCGATGTTACCTTTGAAATTGGCAAAAGCAGCTATACTGCAAGGATATTCGGCTTTATAGTCTTATCTGCTGCCTTCTTCGGAGCACGAATTGTGTTAAGCCCTTATTTTGTAAGCACGGGTACTGCATTATCCATCGGTGACATCATATTTTGGTGCTTCATAGTGTTGATGTGTATACTCGTTTTTTATATCTGTAATCAGGGAGAATAATAAGCCGACAATTTTAGCTTCGGGTAAATCCGTAATCTGCAGCGGAAAATGCCGGACGAGTGACGATATCTCATGCGTTAAGTGTACGCAATGGCTTGAACGGGTTGAAGTGTATTCAGCAGGCAAAAAAGTCCTGTCTTTTCCGTGGGAAATGGATAATTCGGAACTGTTTATCGCTTAGATCCGTAGGTGCGGAATAGCATTTGAGGATTATCGTATGAAGGCTTTTCAGTAAGCTAAAGCCTATTGGGCTTTACGCTAACGACGCTTTAAGTTAATCAATAAAATCATTTTTTTGACAGCCTAAAAAAAGTCCATTTTGGACTTTTCAGACTGTCAAACAACCCCTATCCCAATTTTGAGGTGACTTCCAAAAGTTGGACTTAATGGCGTAGCAGTTTAAGGCTGCTGCGCCGTTTTTTATGCTGCCATGTGATTGAGCCTGTA
>CANQDF010000012.1 GCA_947591605.1 uncultured Clostridia bacterium
GAAAACTTTTTCAATCGTTTCTTCCGTAAATCTATGCTTAAAATTATAACTTACAGTTGCAAAATGAGGTATGGTTTTATTCATTGAATAGCCTAAGAACCAACGGTATGCAACATTCATTGAAATTTCTTCAGCTGTTTTCCTTAATGAACGAATACCGTAAAGATGTTGGATCAAAACCATCTTAAAAAGCACAACGGGATCTATACTTGGTCTGCCGTTATCATGGCAATATAAGTCACCTACTATACTATAAAGATAAGAAAAATCTACTGCCGATTCTATCTTTCTCAATAAATGATCCTTTGGCACAAAGTCTTCCATGCTGAATAATATCACTTGTTCTGTCTTGTTTTTGTCCTTGCTCAGCATAATTATCACCTCAATATAATTATACCATATATATGTAAAAAAGCCCAGTACTCCTGAACTTTTTTGACAGTCTGAAATGGGGTGTTGTTTTGCAACACCCCATTGAATGAAATGCTGCATGGCATTTCATTCAGGTTTTCACAATGTATAAAGAGATTCGTGCCTCGCTATCGCTCGACACTCCCTCTTTTCCTCGGCGGAAGTGAATTCCGCCTGCGGATTTTAGCCTGCGGCGCTTAAATTACCTTAAAGTATTTGCAAGTTTATGTTCATAAATTTTTTAAAATCTATTTTTTAGTTTTTTTGACAGTCAGAGGCAGGAATAAGCCTATTTCCTGCCTTTTTATGTATATTAACAGTTAAAATCAGTTTTGCCTTATTACGGGCAAAACAAGCTGCACCGAAAACTCGGAGCCGTTCTCTGTATTCTCAAAGCTGCCGTTATGCTGTTTAAGTATATTTCGGCATACCTCAAGCCCTATATTTGTACTCTCCTCTGTGTGGACATTGCCTATGACCGAATTGGATACATTTATTACAAGCCTGTCATTGTCGATACGGCTTTTTATAATTATGGGCTTACTCTTATCGGCATATTTTAAAATATTGGAGAAAATATTTCCGAATACTCTGCCGAATACATTTGTATCCAGCATTATCGATACAGGCGCATCACAAAGGGAACAGTCAAATATATATCCGTTTTCACTCAGGCTGAATACATAGTCCTCTATCATGGTATTTATAACATCCGTTCCGTAAGGCTCCTTATCAAGCTCACTCTCCTTGATATCAAAGGCAAAAAAGTACTCAAAAATTTTATCGGATAGCTCCTTTATTTGGTACGCCTTATTTTTTGTTTTGGTAATATAGGTTTCAAGCTCCTGTTCGGTTTTGTATTTTTTGCCGTCAATTATCTCGATAAGCCCTATAAGTATTGTAAGGGGCGTTCTTAAATCATGCGACATTGCCGTTACAAGCTTATGGTTTGCAAGGCGTGCCTGCTCCTCCTCCTTCTGACGTTCTATTATAGACAAACGCATATTGTCGATGCTGTTTGCAAGATAGGTAAGCTCATCATCGCCCTTGACGGTAAGCTTATAGCTCAGATCACCGCCCTCAAGTATATTTACCTCCTTTTCAAGCTTTGTTATATATTGCACCTTGCGCCTTATAAAGCTTGTAAAAACAAGTAAAAATACTGCAATTGCAATAAAAATTGCCATGTAGTTTACCGCTACAATAAACTTAAATTCTATAAGCACAAAGCATTCAATATATGCCTCTTTATCGGCAAATTGTATGCTGTAAAGCGTGCGGTAGCTGTGAGGAGGAGGTTCATCCTCAATGCTGTGGTTTTTTCTCCAGGCATGGGTCGAGTCAAAAATAACCTTTCCGTTATCATGTATGGCAAGCATAACGTTTCTTTCTTTGCGCACCCATGCAGAAACACTGTCCGTATCGTATACGGAAATATGGTTATTGCTAACATAGGTCTGAAATTCGTTAACCTTTTTTGCTATGCTCTGTTCCACATAATCGAAATTTTGCACCTTAGCCTTTATAACCCCTGCACCGCAGTAGGAAATAAGCAAAAATACCATCACAGCTATAAAAACAGAACCCAGGGCTGCTAAGGTAAACTGTGTACTGAGCTTTATGGGTATGGTTTTTTTATTCAATTGTATATCCCCTTCCCCAAACGGTTTTTATGTACCTTGGATTTTGGGCATCCTCCTCTATCTTGGTTCTTAAACGCCTAATATGCACCATTACCGTGTTGTTGTCGCCGTACAGATAGTCCCTTCCCCATACCGACTCATATATTTCCTGTGCGGAAAATATCTTTTTGCGGTTGAGTATAAGCAGCTTAAGTATGTTATATTCCATATCGGTGAGCATTATGGTATTGCCCTTAAGCTCAGCCTGTCTTTTATCCGTATTGACGCACAGCTCCCCGACCTTTACCGTATTTTCCTGTTCCTCCGGTTCGGTATGATACACATAGCAGCGTCTGAGGAGCGCCTTTACCCTTGCAATTATTTCCGAAAAGGAAAACGGCTTTACGAGATAATCGTCACCGCCTGCCGAAAACCCCATAGTTTTATCGGTATCCTCCGTTTTTGCGGTCAAAAACAGAATAGGCGCCATTGTTATTTTTCTTATGTCCACGCAAGCTTTAAAACCGTCCTTGCCCGGCATCATAACATCCAGAATAATCAGATCGGGGGATTGAGCGGCTTTTTCAACGGCATCATTTCCGTCGACGGCTTCCGTGACATCATAGCCCTCGCTTCTGAGCAGTACGCCCAAAACCTCCCTTATTTCGGGGTTATCGTCTGCAATAAGTATTTTGTTATGTTTTTCCATAAAAACACCTCTTTTACAATGATAGTCAATAATATTTGCTGCGTACTCCCAACCGCAAGATTCCGCCGCCTAAAGAGGCGGGGCCTTGCTTGCGGGTTAATAATAAGCTTTGATGCTTTATATTAGATCCGGGTCATTAAATTTGCACACAAGAACATAGTGCGAATATACGCTTTGTTTTATTGTATTTTCAAGCTGCTCCGCTTCGTATTTTGCTTTATCGTATTCAAGCTGTGTAATTTTGCCGAGTTTGATCTGTAAGGCACTTATCTCCAGAGATTTTTGCTTTTGCTCAAGCAGGGCAAGGTTATCTGCATAGCTGCTTTCGGCTGTAAGAATGTTGTTGTATACCTGCCTTAAGCCGGAGCGCATATTTGTTTTTGTATCGTCAAGTGCTCTTACTGCCTGTGCGTAGTTATTGCGTACGGTTTCCTTTCTGCCGCCGCTGTATTCGACCGAATATACATCAAGCCGGTATTTTGCTATATTTGCAGCCTCTTCTGCCTGTTTTACACCTTGGCTGCCCAAAACAGCCCTTTCCATGTCGGACTCGCTTACCTCACCCAGCGGCTGATATTCAATGTCAAGCGAAACGGTATACCTTATTTCAAGATCCTGACCAAGTATCCTGTTAAGTGAAGTATACGCCTCTTCGAGAGCAATTTCAAGACTTTGTCGTTCATTTATTACACGTTCGCTTTCAAGCTTGAGGCTGTCGTAATCACTTTGGCTTATAAGCCCCAGTTTTATTTTTACATCGGCTATATTCAGCTCTCTTTTGTTGATGTCTATTTGTTTGTCATACATTTTAAGTGAATCCTCTGCGTCAATTATAGATGCAAAAAGCTCAATGACATTTAATCTTATGGATCTTTTTTCAATTTCCACATTCTCGTCATAATCCGCAAGGCTGTTCATAAGCCGTTTAAGCTCGACGTTGAGGTTTGTAAGCTGTATATATTCGCTTGAATTTATAAGGTCACGCCTTGTATCGTGTTCATCCAGCTCGTTGATCTCGTTATCCTCATAAAGACTTTTAAGTGTGCGGCTGTACGCCGTTGCCTTGCTGACAGCCTCGTCTACGGTAAGTATGCCGTCATCCGACTCCGTTGATGCTGCCGCTGCATATGTTTGTACACTGCAAAACGGCATACAATTTAATGAAAGCATCGCAGCAAGCAGTAAGACCGTATAATTTTTTTTCATATTGACCACCTCCCGATATATCATGCTTCCGTCACGGCACCGTCATTTGTGCTGCTGCGGAAGATAAAACGCTTTACGGCATTTGTAACCCTATCCGTGATACAGTAGAGCACGGGTACAAATACAAGTGTTACAAGTGTAGATATACTCATACCGAATATTACCACTATTGCCAGCGGCTGCTGTGATTCCATACCGGATCCGCCGCCGAATGCCATAGGCAAAAGGCTTATTATTGTTGTAAGGGTTGTCATAAGAATAGCTCTCAGACGTGAAGGGCCTGCCTCCATAAGAGCGTCCGCAGCCGACAGTCCCTTTTTTGTGCGCAGCTGCTTGGTGAGGTCAACAAGCACTATGGCATTGTTTACAACCATGCCCACCAGCATTATAAAGCCCATAAGAGCAGTTGCTGTTATGGATTGTCCCGTAATAAACAGACCGAACAGACCTCCTGTAAGCGAAACAGGCATTGCAGCCATAAGTATAAACGGCTCAATAAAGGACTCAAACTGTGATGCAAGTATCATATAAATGAGCAATATACCGACAAGCAATACTATAAAAAGGCTTGTAAAGGAATCCTGCATCATTTCCATAGCGCCGCCAAAGCTGTAGCTGTATCCGTCCGGGAACACATAATTGTTGTCAAGCTCGTTTTTTACAAGCGTCTGCACCGTACCGGAATCCATACCGTCAAAGCTTGCCGAAACCGTAACATATCTCTGCTGATTTTCTCTCGATATTGATACAGCACTTTCCGCCATATTAATATCCGCAACTTCCGTAAGAGGTATAACCGCTCCCTGAGATGTCCTTATGGTAAGGTTGTCAAGATCCTTAAGATATTTTACACTGTCATCCGGATATTTTACGGTTACATCCACCTCCGTGCCGTTTACCTTATACTCGGTGGCTGTAACACCGTTTATTGCCGTGTTTACCGCCGTGGCAAGGTCGCCTGTGGTAATACCGTACTTGGCAGCCTTAGCCCTGTTGAGCACGATATTTCCCTCGGGCAGGGCATCGTCAATGGAGCTTTCAACATTTGATGCACCGTCCATATTTTCGATTATAGCACAAATATCATCGCTTATCTTTTTAAGCTCATCGGTTTCGGAACCCCTTATTTCAAGCGACAGATTGGAGCCGCCTCCAAAGGAGCCCATTGCATTGCTTGACGACCTAACATTTATCTTGCAGCCTGCAATATCCGCAAACTTTTTCTTTAGATCCGCAACTATCTCATCCGTGCTTCTGCTGCGCTCCTCAACATCGACAAGGTTTATGTTTATGCTTATTGAGCCGCCTCTGCCGCCCATTCCGCCGCCTCCAACATTGGCATACACGGTTTCCGCCTCGGGTATATCACCCATAGCATCCAAAAGTTCATAAAGCTTTTCCTCTTTTTTATCATAATCAATTCCGTCCGGCATCTCTACCGATACGGAGCAGGACGATTCGTCTGTATTTGACATAAGGTTCATGCCGAGAGTCGTGCCTGTGGAAAGGGTGGCTGCAAAGCAAACAAGCGTAATTATTATTGTAAGCAGCTTATACTTAAGCGCCTTTGACAAAAGCCTTCTGTAACCGCTGTCGATACCGTTAAGCAGCATAAGCATAAAATTGCTTATGCAGGCAAAGGGTGTTTTTCTTTTCTTTTTATAGGTTTCGTTTCTGTGCATGATAAGCGCTGCCGCCATAGGTACTACGGTAAGGGCGGTAAATATTGACGCTGCAAGGGCAAAGCATATCGTATACGAAAGATCCTGAAGCATTTGTCCTATCATACCGTTTACAAAAAGCAGCGGCGCAAACACCGCAATATTGGTAAGCGTGGACGCCGATATTGCAAGGCTTACATCCTTAGCGCCCGTATATGCCGCCTCCTTTGGTGTCATACCCCTTTCATAGCATTTTGATATGTTGTCCAGAACCACCGTAGAGTTATCCACAAGCATACCTATACCTATTACAAGACCTCCCATTGATATTGTGTTGAGTGTCATTCCCTTTAGATACATCATAGCAAAGGTAGCCATAATAGAGGTAGGTATTGATACACATATTATGAATGACGTTCTGAGATCTCTTAAAAACAGAAACAGTATTACAAAAGCTATAAGTGCCGCCTCAAATGCAGTTGCTACAACGTTGCTTATTGATGTCTTTATATAATCCGAGGTGCTTGTAAGCAGTATAAAATCAAGGTCGGGATAGTTTCTTTCAAGCCTTGCTATAGCTGCCTCTATATCGTCGCTTACGGTAACGATATTTGCATCCGACTGCTTGTTCAGCGAGTACCTGATACCGGGCGAACCGTTTATAAGAAACAGGTTCTCCCTTTCTTCCGTTACCATATTTACATCGGCAACATCGCTTACATGTATAACATTGCCGCCCGATGTACTTATGACCATATCCCTTATATCATTAAGCGATTCAAACTCACCTACTGCCCTTAACTGCAGCTGAGTACTGCCCTGATATACGCTGCCTGCGGGCGTATTGTTGTTTTCGGACGAAAGAGCCTGCCTTACCGCAGATATTGATATACCGTAATTTTCCAGCTTGTTTTGATCCACGGTAACCTCAACCACATCATTTGAACCTCCCATAAGCGAAACGGAGGATATATCGTTTATTTTTTCAAATTCCTGCGTTATATTGTTGTCACAGTATGTGTACAGTGCGTCTGTATCGTATTTTGTGCTTGTAACACCTATGGCTATGCTCTCCTGGTTCATATCCATCTTCATTATGCTTGGGTCGCCTGCATCATCGGGCAGCCTGCCCTTTACCCTGTCAAGATTATCTCTGAGATCCTGCGTGGCAACATCTATATCCGTTCCGTCGGTAAACTCTATCATAACCATAGACGAACCCGTTGAGGATGTAGATGAGATGGTATCTACACCGGTAAGGGTAGCTACCGTTTCCTCAATGGGCTTTGTAATAAGCTCCTCTATCTCCTCGGGGCCTGCACCGCTGTAGGTAGTGCTTACAACTGCCATTGGCGCTTCCGTTGCAGGCATAAAGGCAAGCTCCAGCGAATTGTACGCAATAAAGCCCACAAGAATAATTATCATTACACACATAAGAGTGGTAACAGGTCTGTTAATACAAGTTTTTATCATATTAACGCCCCCTTACCTTTTACCTGCCTGCCGAGGCATTTGTCCGTCCTGCTCCCGTGCTTCGGATGTATCGGTATCCTGTTCCTGTTGCTGTATATCGTTTTTATCCGCTGCCTTATTTGTTACATCGTTTACGGGATCACCATCGGCAAGATAGGTTTGTCCTTCTGTAACGACAGTCATTCCCTCGCTTATGCCCTCTTTGATCTCCACATATTCTCCGTTGTCAATGCCGAGCACTACATTGCATTTTTTTGCCGAACCGTTTTCAACGGCAAATACATAGCTTTCGTTATCCTTTTGTATAACGCAGTCCCTTGGTATAACTACGGCATTTTCGCTTTTTTCCTTGGTAAAATATACTTCCGCAAACATACCGCTTTTAAGCGAACCGTCATCATTGGGTACACTTACCTTTACCTCATATGTACCGTCATTTTCTGCCTGGGGCGATACAGTGGATATGCTGCCGTAAAACTCTTTATCGGACAGCGCAGGAATGTTTATTCTTACGCTTTCTCCGGTTTTTACTGAGCTTATAAGCTGTTCGGCAATATTTACCTTTATGTCCACCATATTGGTGCCTATTATTACAAAGGGGACCGTACCCTGCGAAAGGCTTGCACCCGCTGTAACATTGCACTGCGATACCGTGCCCGAAATAGGAGATGTAACGGTTGCATCCTCAAGGTTGTTTTTACTGCTTTCAAGCTGCGCCAGGCTGCTGTTAAGCTGTGCCTTTGCCTGCTCCAGACTGTTCTCCGCCTTAATTATATTTTCCTTGGAGGTTTGGTTTGCAAGTATATCGTAATTTGTCTGTGCCTGCTTAAGGCTGTCGTCGGCGGAAGAGTATTGGTTTTCCGCCTGAGTTAAGCTAAGCTCTGCCTGTGAATATGTATTTTGGGCTTGTTCATATGCGTCCTTTGAGTTATTCATGGCCTCTGCGGCAAGCCCGCCTGCCTCATAAAGCTGCAAATTTGACATATAATCATTCTCCGCCTTATCCATGTTTATTTTTGCATTTGACAGAGAAATGTTTGCATTATCTACTGCTGTTTTTGCGTTTTTAAGCGAATTTTGCGCATTTGTAATTGCATTTTTTGCATTTTCCAGCTGAGTCTGCATTGAGGCACCGTTTGCCATGGCAAGGTTATCCTCGGCAGTTTTTACACTTGTCCTTGCAGATTCGGCATTAGCCTCCGAAATTTTTATGCTGCTTTCTATATCCGTGGTATCCATTGTAAAGAGAATATCCCCGGCATTTACCTTGTCGCCCACATCATAATTTACATTTTTTACCTTGCCGCTTAATGAACTGTACACATTTACCTCACTGTTTGGCTCGATACTGCCCGAATACATATACTCGTTTGATATTGAGCCGAGTTTTATGCTTTGTGTCCTTACCGCAGTTGCCGTGGGAGCTTGCTGCACTGCAGCCATAGGCATACCGTCCATACCTCCCTTGGGACCGCCGCCATGCCCTCCGGCGCCGCCCGAACAGGCGCTGAGCGTCAGCGCCGATATTGCTGCAAGTAAAATTAATCTTGACCTGTTTTTCATATAATAACCTCCGACATTGTTAATTTTCATTTATTATTTTAATACGGAGGTTAAATATATTGTAGTTAAGTTTTTTTACTTTTTCTTAAGCTGTCTATTAAGAAAGCAAATAAAATGAGGCGTTGTTTTCAACACCTCATTGTAATAAAATTATGTATTTTTATTTTACAAGACATATGCCGTTACGGATACAGGCATTGCCTCTGTCAATCCTCAAGCCTTGCCTCAAGCTTAGCCTTTGCCTCCTCATAGCCGGGTTTGCCAAGCAAAGCAAACATATTCTTTTTGTAAGCCTCAACACCGGGCTGGTCAAACGGATTGACACCAAGCAGATAGCCGCTTACGCCTAGAGTCTTTTCAAAGAAGTATACAAGCTCGCCGAATGTGTAGGCATCGGCTTTTTCTATCTCGACTACCATAGTGGGTACGCCGCCGTCGATATGTGCAAGATATGTGCCGCCGTATGCTTTACTGTTTACATACTGTATGCTCTTGCCCGCAGCAAAGTTAAGTCCGTCAACGTTTTCGGGGTCTGTGCCGATAACAATATCCTTTTTGGCATTTTTTATCCATATAACGGTTTCAAACAAAAATCTGCTTCCGTCCTGTATAAACTGACCTATAGAGTGGAGGTCGGTGGAGAAGTTTGCACTTACAGGGAAAATACCCTTGCGATCCTTGCCCTCACTCTCTGCAAAGAGCTGCTTGTACCACTCGCCGAACATTGTAAGAGAAGGCTCGTAGTTTGCAAGTATCTCAACATTTTTGCCCTTTCTGTACAGACAGTTTCTTATGGCTGCATATTTAAGGCAGTCGTTTGTTTCTATAGTGCCGTCCTTATATTTTTTTGCGGCATCGGCAGCACCCTGCATAACGGCATCCACATCAATGCCTGCAGCTGCCATAAGCAAAAGACCTACGGGTGTGAGCACCGAAAATCTGCCGCCTATATCGTCCGTAATCACAAAGGTTTCATATCCCTCTTTGTCACAAAGCGATTTAAGAGCTCCCCTTGCTTTGTCGGTTGTTGCAAATATCCTTTCCTTGGCACCCTCCTTGCCGTATTTATCCTCTATCATTTTTTTGAATATTCTAAAGGCGATAGCAGGCTCTGTGGTTGTACCGGACTTTGATATAACGTTAATGGAAAAATCTCTGTCACCCAAAATTTCAATAATATCGCTTAAATAATCCGAGCTGATACTGTTGCCCACAAAATAAACCTCGGGCAGACCGGGATGCTTTTTAAGGTTGTAATTGCTGCCGTTGATAAATTCAAGCGCAGCCCTGCCGCCGAGATATGAACCGCCGATACCTATAACTATAAGCACCTCGCTGTTTGACTGTATTTTTTTTGCGGCAGCCTTGATACGGGCAAACTCCTCCTTGTCATAATCAAAGGGCAGATCTACCCATCCGAGGAAATCATTGCCTGCGCCAGATTTTTCGTTAAGAGTTTTGTTTGCAAGAGCAACCATAGACTCCATTTTTTCAAGCTCACCCGGTACAATAAAGCCCTCAACACCCTTAGTCTTAAAATTAATTGCCATTTTACATCATCCCTTCTTATGTAAAAATTTGAGTTATCTGTATTACCCCGTAAGGCTACAGTATTCTGCTTTTATAATAACATATAACAGAAAAAATTTCCACAAAAAAATAAAAATAATTTTACTTTTTTTCAACAAAATTCACACAAAATAAATTTATTTATTGCTTTGATTCCGATTTGATTTTTTCATATAGCTCCGACAGATATACCCATCTGTCCATTTTTTCGTTGTATTGTTTTTCAAGCTCTTCCTTATCCTTAATGAGGCTTTGGAGTATGGAATAATTACTTACATTGCTTTCCATTTCCGCTTCCTTTTCGGCAATCTGCTTTTCCAGAGCGGCAATATCATCATCTATGGTATTCCACTCACGCTCTTCGTTATATGTCATTTTGAGCTTCTTTTTGCCCTTATCCCAGACCTTTGCCGTATTTTTTTCGGTTTTGGCATCCGTTTTGGTGTCGGCTGACAGTTTTTCAATATAATCGCTGTAGCCGCCTTCATACTGCTTTGCATAGCCGCTCCCGTCCAAAGCAAAAATGCGGTTTACGGTCCTGTCAAGAAAGCATCTGTCATGTGATACCGTAATAACGGCGCCGCTGAAGCCCTCAAGGTAGTCCTCAAGCGTGCTCAGGGTGGCAATATCAAGGTCATTGGTAGGTTCATCCATAAAAAGTATATTGGGGCAGCCCATAAGTACCTTTAAAAGGTATAGCCTGCGCTTTTCACCTCCCGAGAGCTTGCCTATTTCGGAATATTGCATATCGGGTGTAAAAAGAAACCTGTCCAGCAGCTGCGAGGCGGTTATTTTTCCGTTTTTCACGGGTATATATTCCCCTGACTCTTTAATATAGTCTATAACTCTTATATTGTTATCCATTATAGCGTTTTCCTGGGCAAAAACACCTATTTTTACTGTTTCGCCAAAGGTAACGCTGCCGCTGTCGGGCATAATGCTGCCGCTTAGCATACCAAGCAAAGTACTCTTTCCCACGCCGTTGCTGCCAACTATGCCTATGCGGTCATCCTTTAAAAGATGATAGGTAAAGTCCTTTATCACGGTTTTATCTCCGTAGGACTTCGAGATATTGTCCGCCTCGATGGTTTTTCTGCCAAGGCGTGAGGCGACGCCGTCAAATTCAATGTTTTTATCTCTGCGGACAGATCTTATGGAGGATATATCTTCAAAGCGCTGCAGCCTTGCCTTTTGCTTTGTGGTTCTTGCCTGAGCGCCTCGTCTTATCCATTTAAGCTCATTGCGCAAAAAGCTCTGCCGTTTTTTCTCCTCCGTAAGCTCACGTTCCTCACGCTCGGCTTTTTTTACAATAAATTCGCTGTAATTGCCGTAATACACATAAAGCTTGCCTTTGTCAAGCTCTATTGTTTTATTGGCTATTCGGTCAAGAAAATATCTGTCGTGTGTGACCATTATAACAGCTTTGGCAGTACGCTTTAAATTATTTTCAAACCATTCCACCGTATTATTGTCTATGTGGTTTGTAGGTTCGTCAAGTATAAGCAAGTCGACCTTACTCATCATTGCGGCTGCAATTGCCACTCTCTTGCGCTGACCGCCCGACAGATATGAACAAGGCGCATTAAAATCCGTTATTCCAAGCCTTGTAAGTGAGGTTTTGGCTTCTGTCATACGCTCGGGCGTATCCAATTCGCCTGTCTTTGACATATAGTCGATAACGGTTTCCTCCTCATCACCAAATAAAGGGGACTGGGGCAGATATCCTGCCCTCAGTCCTCTCATTTGCGCAATATTGCCGCTGTCTGCATCTTCGATGCCCGCAATTATTTTAAGCAATGTGCTTTTGCCCGCACCGTTTATGCCTATTATTCCTATTTTATCGCCTGTTTCTATGCCAAAGGAAATATTGTCAAGTATTGTTTTTTCTCCAAAGGACTTGCTTACATTTTCAATTGTCATCAGGTTCATAAAAGCTCCTTAATACGGCTGTTATTTGTTAAGCGTGTTGTACACGTTGTTAAGAAGAACAGCCATCTGTGCCCTTGTAATATTTTTGTCAGGTGAAAGAGTAGTTTGTGAATCACCGGTAACGGCACCTAAATTTATAAGTGCAGCCACAGCATCCCTGTTTTCGGGGGCAAGCTTGTCTGCATCGGAATATTTTGAAAGACATCTCTGGTCAATGTTCATCTGTATGCCCTTCTTCAACATTCCTTTGTATACCATTACCATTATCTCCTCACGGGTTATGCTGTCGGTAGGTCTGAACAAGCCGTTGGCAACACCTGCCTCAACGCCGTTTGCCTTTGCTGCAGCTACATAGCTGAAATAGTACTTGCCGGACTGAACATCGCTGTAATTGTCGTTTGATGTAAGACCAAACTGAAGCATTTTTACAAGAACAATGGTAAAGTCTGCCCTGATACAGGTATCATCGGGAGCAAATGTTGTGGCGTTTCTGCCTACGATAAAGCCCTTTGACGCCATATTGTTTATTGCAGGCACTGCCCACATCCTGGAAGATATATCCGTAAAGTTTGGCAATACGGTTGTAGTCTGCGTCTGAGGTGCCTTTGTCGTAGGAGCAGCGGTTGTGGTTTCGGTAGTCTTTTCTGTCGTGGTCGTAGTAGCTGCGGTACCCGATACGGTTACAACTATCTGAACTATGTCGCCGTCATCATGCTTGCAGATAAGTGTTGCTACACCGTTTGCAACGCCCCTGACCTTGTCCTCTCCGTCAAGCTTTGCAACCGATGTTCTGTCGGAGGATATGCTGTATTCGTCAATATCCTCGGGCAGCTGATCCTTAAAGCTCTTTGTTTCGTTTTTCTTTATGGAGAGAGTTCTCTGTGTGTAGTCGGAGTCGACCTTGATATTGAATTTGTAGTCATCGTTGTCACCCTCTGCGGTTACAACGGTGCTGCCTTCTTCAAGCGCTTCTATCTTGCCTGTACGCTCGTTGAGGTCAACTATATCCTCGTCATCAACATCCCAGTCGCAGTCATCGGGATCCTCGTCCATAAACTTGCTTAAATCAAGCGTATCATCCTCATCCATATAGAATGTCCAGCTTGTTTTTACGGATACATCGTCGTCGTCATCGGATGATGAATCGCTCTTTTTAACGGTTATCTTGAAAAGGTATGATTTGCTCTTTACCTCTGCCTCAATTACAGCGGTACCCGACTTAACGCCCTTTACAACGCCCTCATCGTCTACGGTTGCAATTGATTTGTTTCTGGAGTTCCAGTCGTATTCATCTGCATCATAGTCGTCATCTACATAATCATACAGATCCTTTTTATCGCCTACTTTTATTGTTACCGTTCTGTCATAATCGTCATCATCGTCGTCATCTCTGCTGCTGCGGCTGCTTTCCTTTTCAACGGTGACCTCAAAATAGTAATCGTAGGATGTACCGCTTACATTGCCGCTGGCGTTGATAAAAACAGTACCTTTCTTTTTTGCGGTAAGCTTACCGGATGAGTTTACTGTAGCAATGGATGTATCCGCCGAGCTCCAGTCCAGATCGGACGCATTGACGGAAATTTTTGACGAAAGGTTATATGTATCATCTACCTCAACAGATACCTTGTATGTGTTTTCCACCTTGGTTGGTTTTTGTGTGGTAGTCTGTGAGCCCTGTTCCTTTTTTGCCTCTGTGGTAGCCTCCGTAGGATTCTCCTTTGTAGGTGCCTCCGTTTTTGCCTCGGTAGGCTTTTCGGTAGTAGGCTCGGTTACCTCCTCTGTGGAAGGCTCCTCTGTCTGCTGCTCTGTATTGCCTGTAACCAGTGTATTGCCGTCCTCTGCATAAACAAACGATGCAGAGCTCATTGCAATAACGGCTGCAATAATAATAGCCGAAAGTCTTTTCTTCATATTTAACATTCCTCCAATTTTATAATTTTGGATAAAAACTTATCCAAACTAATTATAGCATATATTAAATAAATATCTACAAATTTTTAATTTTTTTTAAAAAATATTTTACAGGGTAAGCGTAAGCCTAAACCGATACCCTATCGGTGTATGGTTTAAAAACCGCAATATATGTTTACGCAGCATAAACGGGGCAAGTATATGCCCGATAATTGATAATATTAAAACTTTTATTGGTTATAAAACAGTAAAAAATAACAAAAAAGTGTTGAAATTTAGTTATAAAAGCTATATACTATCTTTAAATTAAAAATTAAGAAAGAAGGATGACAATGCTTAACATCAAATACGAGCTTTCAAAAAATCCAAAAACTAAGCCGGATCAGAATAACCTCGGCTTCGGTATATATTATACCGACAATATGTTTATTATGGACTATACGGAGGGCAAGGGATGGCATGACCCACGTATAGTTGAGTATGCGCCTATTGCGCTTGACCCTGCCGCTATGGTATTCCATTACGCTCAGGAATCCTTTGAGGGTCTTAAGGCATACCGCACACCAAACGGTGACATCCAGCTTTTCCGTCCCGATAAAAATGCCGAAAGAATGATAAACACAAACAAGAGGATGTGCATACCTCCAATACCCGCAGAGGACTTTGTACAGGCATGCAAGGCGCTTGTTAAGGTAGAGGAGGACTGGGTGCCATCGGCAGAGGGTACATCGCTTTATATCCGTCCATACGTTATTGCAACGGAGCCACACCTTGGTGTACGTCCTTCAAGCACATATATATTTGCAATAATCACTTCACCTGTAGGAGCATATTACTCAACAGGCATTAACCCCGTTAAGATCTATGTTGAGGACGAGTATGTAAGGGCTGCACCCGGTTTGACGGGCTTTACAAAGTGCGGAGGCA
Source organism: uncultured Clostridia bacterium (assembly GCA_947591605.1). Classification (GTDB taxonomy): domain Bacteria; phylum Bacillota; class Clostridia; order Lachnospirales; family CAG-274; genus CALWRD01. Next base: position 14,982 of record CANQDF010000012.1, read on the forward strand.
ACTATGCCGCATCGCTTGCATCCCAGGTTAAGGCTCACGACCTCGGCTACGAGCAGGTGCTCTGGCTTGACGGCGTTGAGAGAAAGTATGTGGAGGAGGTCGGCTCCATGAACTGCTTCTTCAAGATAGACGGCGTTATTTACACCGCTCCTACTGTAGGCACCGTTCTGCCCGGCATAACACGTATGTCCTGTATAGAGCTGCTCAAGAAATGGGGTTACACCGTTTCGGAGGACAGACTTGCAGTTACCGACATAATAGAGGCAGACAAGGCAGGCAAGCTCGAAGAAGTATTCGGTACAGGTACCGCAGCCGTTATCTCGCCTGTAGGTGAACTCAGATATGAGGATCATGTATGCTATATCAACGATGGCAAGATAGGCGAAGTTACACACAGGCTTTACGATACCCTTACAGGCATACAGTGGGGCAAAATTGCCGATGATATGGGCTGGACAGTTAAGGTAGACTGATTGTAAAGAGTTTTAAGTTTATTTTTAAGAGGAACGCATGCTTGTCTTTTGCGCTCCTCTTTTTTTATTATATAACAGTTTTGTTGCAGAATTGTACCGCAAAATGCCTGCATAATGTTTGCGCTTAAAAAACAAAAGCTGCCGTATAATGACTTTACATCACTGTACGGCAGCATATATTATATTGTTATCAAATTATTGCGGTCATCAAAACGTTACTATGGAAGTAGGCCCGTCAGAGCCTCCTATCATATCTGCATCGTCAAGCTCATCCGAGTAAATATCCTCATAGTATGACGACATATCCTCATAATCCGAAAAATCGGGGAAGTCTATTTCAGCGAAGCTGTCATATTCAACGGACATATCCGCTGTAACATCAATATCTCCCTTTGCGGCATCGGAATCAAACGAAACCGTTGTCTTGAAGCTGCCGTCCGTTATAAAGCCGTCGCTGTCAATATGCGTATCGATGTCGATATAGCCGATGGTAAGGCTTGCTCCCTCCTCCATAGAATCGACAAACTTATCGAGGTCTATACCCAAAGAAGCAAACATAGCGTTTATATCATATTTGATATTCAGATCCTTGGATCCGTCCTTGTTATCCTTGGCGCTGCCGTCTACCATGCTTTCCCTGTAAATGTATTCGGTCATAAGACGGTTTGCCTCATTAATGGCGGAAATGCTTATATCGGGCATAACGTTCGTACCGGATATAATGCCGTCAGAATAGGCAATTTTCTGTTTTGTACCCGCAGGATTATCAATATAAATATATCCGTCCTTTAAATATATACTGTATTCTACTGTATAATCGCCGTTTTCCTCGGGCGTTATATTGTAGTATTCGGCAGCCGTGTCAAGCACATCTTTAAGCTCGGGCACGGATATAACGTACTTGATATTTTCGTATAATTCCTTTGGCATATGCTCATCATCAAATACCGCTTTAACGTCGGCAGTTAAGTTTATGCTTCCGCTGTACTCGGTGCCGTCTGCGGTAATACTGCCTTCAAGGTGCATATTTTCCTTTTCCTGTATGTTTTTTGCCTCGGCAGCCTTGTCCGCAGCGTCAAGGTATACGTTCAATACCTCCTCCATCTCGGGGCTTAATTTTTTATCACTCTTAAGGGTGCCGTCCTCAGCCTTTTGTGCAAGATCCATCAGAGCTTTAAAACTGTCCATGCCGGTAGAATAGACGGCGGACATATACTCGTCATAATTTATACCCTTATCCGCAAGTATGCCCTCTTGCTTATCCATATCCATGAGCATGGTGAGGGTTGTCATTGCCTCGGCATATGTGATATACTCATCGGGTCTGAAGGTATTGTCATTGTAGCCTACCATTATGCAATATTTGTAGCAGTTATCTATAGCCTGTTTATCGGGGTCGTCCTCCCTTATATCCGAATAAGAGGCAGACCTGCCCGCATAAACATTCATATCCGCAGGTACATTGTAAATAGCAGCCTGCTCCTCCGGGTCGCAGTCCTTTATGTCTTCCAGAACATCGCTGTACATAAGGTCGATGCAGCCCGATACGCCCCTAGCCCACTCACGCCTTGTTATATAGCTGTTTGTATAATCCGTGGAATGAAATATATAATCGTCGCTGCCCGTATTGAACGAGAGATAAAAGCCGAGTATATCGTTGCCGTCACCGTAGGTAACGTTGTCGTCATACTCATCCGTATCGCACAACTCCCAGATGGAGCTGCCGTTATACATATATTCACTTGCCCAGTAGTTTTCGGGCATTTCGGATGCGCATACATTTTGTGAAAGCAGCATGGTGCCTGTAATAAACAAAGCCAAAAATCTTTTCATATAAAACCTCCGTATTTATAATTTTACATTTCACAAGCAGAGCAATTTTTGACGTCAAAACCGTCCAGACGGCATCCTCACCGCTTTTTTGATTTGGCAACAATTATTCCTCCGATGAGGTCGAAGGCTCGGCTGCCTCAGTATCCGACATATCCTGTTCGGTATTTTCCTCCTGCTCACTTTCCATTTCGGCAAGAACTTCATTTACATCCCTATAGGAATCGATATCTTCCGGAGGAGTAACCTTGGTGGAATTTATATCCGAGAAATTGGCAACCACTGAATATTTAAACGGACTTTGCTTTACCTCGGAGGTATTTTCCTCACTCTCGGAAGGCGTTGTTGTGGTAAACTGGGCGTCAAGCTCCATATCATAGCCGATTATATAGCCGTCGCTGTCAACAACAAAGTAGAGATATGCCTCGTTTACGGACATGGTTTCATTTTCGGCAAAGGACTCGCCGCCGCCTACCATATTTGAGATCATCATATCGGCTATGGATTCGTTATCAAATTTAACGGTATATTTGGTTTCCTTTTTGGATGAAACCTTGTATGCGCTTTCTGCAACATCACCGTTAAACTGTATGGCATAGTTGCCGATATAATACATAAAACCCGAGTAATCGACAGCTTCCTTTACCTTGTTGTCGTCAAGGCTGTAATAAACATATCCGTCCGAATAATAGCAATCTCCGAGGCTTGCAACGGATTCCCCGTTAAGCTCGTTTGCAATGTTTGCGGCAACTATTCTTTCGGGAACAGGCTGCTCGCTGTCGGCATCCTCCTCGGATGATCCGCTCTCTTCGTCAGCTTCGCTTGTGCTTGGCTCCTCATCTGTTTTTGCATCGGGATTCGGCTGAAATTGTATCTTAGATGTTGATTTGCTTGACGATGTTTCGTCATCCTCGGTCAGCTGAATATTAACCTCCGATTCAATCGTAGCGGAATCGGCATTGTCGGTAAGCTCCATAGCATCGGAAAATGCCTGCATAACAGTTTTTCCGTCAACAGATTCACCTGTCTTCATATCATCAAAAAGGTTTGCGTTTGCCGTACCCGAATTTACTCTTTCGGTTCCCTTGCCGCTGCATCCCGAAAGCATACAAAATGCGATCATTGTGCATACAGCTATTTTTAAATTTCTTTTCATATTTTCTCCTTATTTTTTATTTTAAAATTATCTGCCATACGCTTCATATCCCTTGCGGCATTAAGCGTAGTTTCTGTGATCTGGGCGCCGCCTATAAGCCTTGCGAGCTCCTGCTCGATATCACTGTCATCTATCTCCTTGACAACGGTGGATGTGGTATTATCCGATGTATGCTTGTCAATAAGATAGTTGCTGTCAGCCATAGCGGCTATCTGCGGCAGATGGGTTATGCACAGTATCTGATGAGATTTTGCAAGGAAAGACATTTTTTCCGCAACCCTTTGGGCTGTTCTGCCGCTGATACCCGTATCTATCTCATCAAAAATAAATGTGCCTATTTTGTCAACATCGGCAAGTATTACCTTAAGAGCAAGCATTACACGGCTCATTTCACCGCCGGAGGCAATTTTATTGATAGGCTTTGGCTCTTCACCGAGATTGTCGGAAATAAGAAATTCCACCTTATCCTTGCCACGCTCGTTTATCTGCTCGGCAGGGCTTACCTTTACATTAAATACAGCATTTATCATACCGAGGTCGTAGAGCACCTCTTCTATCCTTTTACCGAGCTTGCCCGATTCACTGTGCCTTATTTCGCTTACCTCATCCGCAAATTTATTGAATACTCTCTCGTCGGATTCCTTGCGTATCTGGTACTCCATTATAAGGTCGGCACTGTTTTCTATCATTGCAAGCTTTTCCTCGGTTTTTTCAACATAAGCATTTATCTCGTCAATTGTAGAGCCGTATTTCTTTTTAAGCTCATATATAAGCTGAAGCCTTGTTTCAATTTCATCAAGCCCTTTTGGGTCGGTATCAAGTACATCGGCATAGCTCCTGAGCTTTGCTATAACATCCTCAAGCTGTGCCGAAACGCTTTCAAGGGCTTCCTCAACAGGCGCCTGGGTACTGTCGTACCTTGCAAGATGCTTTACCGCATCAAGGGCGGACGCTATCTGGTCGGAGGCAGAACCCGTATCGCTGCGGTACAGCCTGTTTAATGCTTCGTCACTGTATTTTTTAAGCTTTACGCCGTTTGCTATAATATCACGCTTTTCGCTCAGCTCGTCCTCCTCGCCGGGCTTGAGGTTTGCCATCCTTATCTCGTTTATCTGATATTTATAAAGATCCTTGCGAGCCTCTCTGTCCGCATCATCTCCGTTCATATCTTCAAGCATTTTGATAGCCTCTTTAAGGGATCTGTATCTGCTTTTTACCTTATTAAGCTTATCCTTTATATCCTCGCCGCATGCGCTGTCAAGCAAAACAAGCTGATTTTCGTTTTTAAGGAGGGACTGATGGTCGTATTGTCCGTGTATATCAACAAGATATTCGCTTATCTCCTTAAGCATTCCCACAGTTGCGGTCCTGCCGTTTATTTTACAGCTTGATTTGCCGTCGGTGCCAAAGCTCCTTTCAAGCAAAACACAGCCCTCGGAATCGGGACGCACATCAAGCTCGGCAAGCTTGCCTCTGATGTAATCGTTTTCAACGGAAAATACAGCCCACACCTCCGCTGCCTTTGCACCGGATTTAATGTTGTCCTTATCTGCTTTTTCCCCAAGAACAAAATTTATTGCACCAAAAATTATGGATTTGCCGGATCCCGTTTCACCCGTAAGCACATTGAGGCCCGGCCCCAGCTTAATTTCAAGCTCATCAATAAGCGCATAATTTCTGATATGTAGTGTTTCAAGCATACTTATACCTCCAATAACAGGCTTTACGGCACATCCCCAAGCCTTTAATATTTATAATAAGCTGTATCAACGGCTGCGCAGCCGTTCGATAAGACGAATTGCCTTCTGCTCGGTCTTAACGACACAAAATATAGTGTCATCGCCTGCAATTGTCCCCATGATCTCACTGTTGCCCATGGAATCAAGTGCAAGAGCAACAGCCATTGCCATACCGTTAAGTGTTTTTATGACAATTATATTTTGTGCATAATCCATGGAAATAACACCTTCACGAAAAACACGGCTCAGCTGCTCGGATATTTTGGCATCCTCCGAGGCAAGCACAGCATATTTCTGTCCTCCGCTGCTTGTGGTCACCTTTGTGACCTTAAGCTCACGCATATCACGGGAAATGGTAGCCTGCGTCACGTTAAAGCCGTCATTTATGAGCATTTCAGCCAGTTGATCCTGAGTTTCTATCTCATGTTCCTTAATAAGCTCCACAATTCTGGATTGTCTTTTTATCTTCATAAATTATCCACTCCGACAAGTTATATTATATAATCAATTTAAAAATTTTACAACAAAATTTAATAAAAATATCTGAAACTGTTTTAATCGCTTACAAGCATCTTGCTGCGCAGTATATCGTAAAAGCTCATCTGGGTGGTGCGTATGGTTTTTGCAACATAACCCGACTTTTTAACGGTTACAATATCACCCGGTGCAAGCGGTATGCTGTCCTGACCGTCCATGTGCAGCACTACACTGCTGTATGAGCTCTCCACCCTTATTTTTACCACATCGCTGCCCGATATTACAAAGGGGCGTGATGTAAGCGAATGGGGGCATACATAAGTTATTGCCATAAGATCCGTATCGGGCTTCAATATGGGGCCTCCCGCAGAAAGATTGTAGGCGGTTGAGCCTGTGGGCGTTGAAATAATAATGCCGTCCGCTCTGCAGCTGCTGATATAGTCGTCATTTATTTTTAACCCCAGTTTGATTACCTTTGAAAAAACCGAATTTGTTATATACACCTCATTTAAGGCAATATTTGTATTATATCCGCTGTATTCCCTTTTTACGGATGCCTCAAGCATCATGCGCTCCTCGGTTTTATAATTTCCGTCCAGCACGTTTTTAATTGCCTTTTTTGCGTCATTGCGCTCACAGTCGGCAAGATAGCCGAGGGTACCTATATTAATGCCGTGTATGGGCACATTGTAAACGGCGGCACGTCTTGCCACCCTCAATATAGTTCCGTCACCGCCAAGCACAATAATAAAATCCGCATTTCTGTACATATAGTCGCTTGTAACGGTATTATGGCTGCCAAGCTCTGCCGAAGCATCGGTAACCATCGGCACACAGCCGTTTTCCGACACATATTGCATAAGCTCCCTTGTATACTGCATATTGGGATCCTTATCAAGGTTTGTAATAAAGCCTATCTTTTTCATGATGATCACCCGTTAAAACTGTCAAAAGCCGTATCCACAGCCGCATTTATATCAACACTTACACCGTCGGAGCCGTTGACAAGACATATAAAGTACTCTATATTTCCGTCACCGCCCTTTATGGGGGAATGAGTAAAGCCCTTTACCGCCATGCCCGACTGCCTTACATTATCCATAACCTCGGAGAGCAGCTTTTTATGTATACGCTTATCTTTGACAATGCCGTTTTTGCCTACAGAGTGTCTGCCCGCCTCAAACTGCGGCTTTATAAGTATTACCGCTTTTCCGTTGTCATTAAGCAGCTCCTTTGCCTTATAAAGTATTTTTGTTACGGATATAAACGACACATCGACACAGACTATATCCGCCTTTGGGAGCTGTGCCGTGCGTATATCCGTGTTCTCCATAGAGATAACCCTTTTATTGTTTTTAAGCTTATCCGCAAGCTGACTGCTGCCAACATCAACGGCATACACAAGATGTGCGTTCTTCTGCAAAAGGCAGTCCGTAAAACCGCCCATGGATGCGCCTATATCTATACATACAAGGCCGTTGGGGTCTATGTCAAAGCAGTCAAGCGCCTTTTCAAGCTTTAAGCCGCCCCTGCCCACATATTTAAGTATGTCGGAGCTTTCCAGCGTTATAACATCATCATATGTCACCTGCTCGGACGGCTTTAATACGGCTTTGCCGTTTACGCTTACCTTTCCGTCCTTAATAAGCTCAGATGCCTTTTGACGTGATATGTTAAAACGCTCCTTTACCGCAATATCAACTCTCATTTGTAATTATATCCCTGATTTTTTTGTAAAGCCCTTCGCCGTCCATACCGTAGCGCTCAAAAAGCTGAGTCCTTGTGCCCTGATCAATATATGCGTCCGGAAATGCAAAGTTTTTTATCTTTGCATTGCAGCCTTTTTCCGCCGCTTTCTGGGCAAAAAGGCAGCCAAAACCGCCCGAATGTATATTATCCTCAAAGGTAAATACATATTCAAACGAGGATATAACACGTTCTGTCATTTGCTCGTCTATGGGCGAAACAAAGCGTACATTTATAAGCTCGGGGGTGTATCCGTCATTTAACAGCCTTTCATAGACACCCGCAGCACTGTCTGCCATGGCGCCTACGCTCAGGAGAGCTATCCTTTCACCCTTATATACGGTTTCCGCTCTGCCGTATTCAATAGGCTCATTGACAGCCTTGAACACTTCGGATGCCGCACCCCTGGGGTATCTTATGCTCACAGGTCTGTTCAGCTTTACGGCAAAATCTATCATAGCCTCAAGCTCGTATCTGTTTTTTGGTGCCATCACCGTCATACCGGGGATACTGCTCATAAAAGTAAGGTCGTAAATCCCCTGATGTGTGCAGCCGTCGTCACCTACGATGCCTGCTCTGTCAATTGCAAATATTACAGGCAGCTTTTGTATGCAAACATCGTGTATTATCTGATCGTAGCTGCGCTGCAAAAACGTGGAATATACGGCAAAAAACGGTATCATGCCGCACTTGGCAAGCCCTGCGGCAAACGTAACGGCATGTCCCTCCGCAATACCGACATCAAACATACGGTCGGGAAATTCCTTCCCGAATGCTTCCATACCCGTGCCTGACGGCATTGCCGCAGTTATGCCGCAAATACGCTTATCCTCCTTTGCAACGGATATAAGCTTTTTGGAAAAGACTTCGGAGTATGTTGTACTGCCTGAAGAAGAGAGCATATTGCCTGTATTGACATCAAACCTGCCTACCCCGTGGAACTTGCTGGGCTGTACCTCCGCCGGTTCATAGCCCTTGCCCTTTTTGGTTATTACATGCAAAAGCACAGGCTCGTTTATCCTTTTTATTTTATTTAAAATGTGTACCAGCTTTTTAATATCGTGTCCGTCAACGGGGCCTATATATTTTATACCAAGCTGCTCAAACATAATATTGGGCATAAGGGAGTACTTTAAGCCCTCCTTTGTTTTGCCGATAAAGTTTATGAGCGGCGCACCCACTACGGGGAACTTATCCAGGGTTCTTTTTATATCAGACTTTGCGTCAATATACTTTTCGGCTGTTCTGAGCTCGTTGAGGTATCTGCTTACGGCTCCGACATTTTCCGAAATGGACATCTGGTTGTCGTTTAGCACTATAAGCATTTTTGCATTGCTTCTGCCAACGTTGTTCATCGCTTCATACACAAGACCGCCCGTCATGGCGCCGTCACCTATCACGGCAACAACATTATAGCTTTCACCCCGTATATCTCTGCCCATTGCAATACCCAATGCAGCCGAAATCGAGGTAGAGCTGTGTCCCGTTGTAAAGCTGTCATAGGGGCTCTCCTTTATCTGAGGGAAGCCGCTTAAGCCGTCAAGCTTTCTGAGGTTTTCAAACTCATTGCGCCTGCCTGTAAGTATTTTGTGAGTATATGCCTGATGACCCACATCCCACACTATTTTATCTCTAGGACAGCAAAAGCAATAATGCAGCGCTATCGTAAGCTCCACAACACCCAGGTTTGACGCAAGGTGTCCGCCTGTTTTGGATACACTGTTTATAAGGAATTCTCTTATCTCATCCGCAAGCTTATCAAGCTTTTTGATTTCAAGCTTTTTAAGATCCTCCGGAGAATTTATCTTGTTAAGGTACGTCATAAAAACACGCCTCTCTGTCAGTTAATCAAAAAAAATATTATAGCTATGACAAATCCAAGCAAGGCTCCTGCGCCTACCTCTATGGGTGTATGCCCCAAAAGCTCCTTAAGCTTTACATCAAGCTTAAGACCTCTTGACTCCATACGCTCCATAATTATATTAAGCACTGCCGCCTGCTTGCCTGCCGCACGTCTGACGCCTGCTGCATCGTACATAACTACCATTGCAATAACAAAGCAGATTGCAAAGTAGACCGAATCAAACCCCTGCGTAAAGCCTACCCCCATACCAAGCGAGGTAACAAAGGCACTGTGTGAGCTTGGCATACCTCCCGAGGAAATTATAAGCTTGAGATCCAGCGTCCTGTTTTCCACAATATTTATAATTATTTTTATGACCTGTGCAATTGCCCAGGATAAAGCAGCAACGCCTATAAGCCTGTTGCTTAAAAACTGATATAAGTAATTCATAAAAACTCCTGTTTAATTGACCCTATCCACAAGACTTTTGCAGTAATTATGCAAAAAGCTGTTTTCTCCTCCGAGTTCCGCTGCCGTTTCATTGACTCGGCGGCAAAGCTCGGCATAATCCGCCCTTGCCTTGTCAATGCCGTACATGGAAACATAGGTAGCCTTTTCGTTTTTTTCATCGCTGAACACGGGTTTACCCAGAACATCACTGCTGGATGTCACATCGAGTATATCGTCCATTATTTGAAAGGCAAGGCCAAGCTTATCACCCATAAACTCATATTTTCTTACCCTATCCTCATCGGCGCCGGAAAGAACGGCACCGTTCATAAGGGCTGCTTTAATAAGACCGCCTGTTTTATTTTTATGGATATAGTCCAAGGTGTCCCCGTCAATTTTTTTGCCCTCCGAGGTAACGTCCGCAACCTGTCCTACCAGCATGCCGCAGCTGCCCGAAAGCCTTGCGGTAAGCTCTGCCGCACGGATAAACCTTTTCTGCGGACACTCGCACGCCTTGGCAAGCATTATTTCAAAGGCATAGGTCAAAAGCCCGTCACCCGCAAGCACAGCCAGCGCCTGACCGAAACGCTTATGACACGTAGGCTGACCCCGTCTGAAATCGTCATTGTCCATTTCGGGCAGATCATCGTGTATAAGAGAATAAGTATGTATCATTTCCAACGCACAGGCATAGGGCATAACATCCTCGATACTGCCGTTTTCCGCCTCGCAGGCAGAGAGCATGAGCACAGGACGCAGTCTTTTGCCGCCTGCAAACACGCTGTAGCCCATTGCCTCATATATTATCTCGGGATATTTTGGCTTTAAGTATTCCTCCAAAGCGGCATTTACAGCCAATATCTTTTTCCTAAGTTCGTTTTCAAAATTCATATGTCCTCCTTGACATCAAAGGGCTGTTTTTCAAACACGCCTTCGGCTTTTTTACGCAGAACGGAAATTTCCTGTTCAGCCGCTTTAAGCTTATCTGCGCAGAACAGCGAAAGGTCAACGCCCTCCTTATACAGCTTGACCGTGCTGTCCAGGTCTGCATCGCTGTTTTCCATAATATTGACTATCTCCTCCAATCTGCGGAGTGATTCTTCAAAATTCTTTTTTTTAGCTGCCATATTTACTCCTCTACCGTTACGGTTATATCTCCGTCGTAAAGCTTTATATCAAGCTTTTGACCCGAATGTGTATCCTTTGCGCTTTTAACTATGCAGCCGTCCTTGTTATATGCAAGGCAGTATCCCTTTTTCATTATCGTGAGCGGGGATAACCTTTCAAGCCCCTCCGATAATGCGCACAGGTTCATCTGCTTTTTCTCCGTATAAGCCGATACTATGCGGTCAAGCCTTTTATAAAGCTCACTTACCGTTATTTCATCGTTTATTATGTCATCCGCAGGGTATCTGAATACATTTTTGTTCACAAGAGTATCCAGCGCCAAGCGGTTATCTCTCAGCTTGCCCGCAGCCGATAAATTCATACGGTTTACAAGACCCTTTACAATATCGCCAAAGCTTACCGCCTCGGGTACGGCTATCTCTGCAGCTGCCGACGGAGTTGACGCACGCATATCGGCAACAAAATCGGCTATGGTAAAATCGGTTTCATGCCCTACAGCAGAAATTACGGGGATATCCGACTCATAAATTGCCATTGCAACCGATTCATCGTTGAATGCCCACAGATCCTCAATTGAGCCGCCGCCTCTGCCGACTATGATGGTATCGGCACCGCCCCATTCGTTTATTTCCCTTATAGCTCGTACAATATCCGCAGGCGCATCCTCTCCCTGTACAAGCACAGGTGATACAACAAGCCTGACAGAGGGATCTCTGCGTCCCGAAATGTGTATTATATCCCTTATGGCGGCGCCGGTGGGAGATGTAACAACTGCTATACATTCGGGGTACTTGGGTATAGGTTTTTTATGGCTTTTATCAAAATAGCCGTTAGCATCCAACTTTTCCTTAAGCTTTTCGTATGCAAGATAAAGCGCACCCTTGCCCGCAGGCTCCATAATGCTTACATAAAGCTGATATTTACCCGTTTTTTCATACATGGATATATGTCCGTAAACAGTTACCCTCATACCGTTTTCGGGCATAAATTTAAGCTTTTGCGCATCGGTTCTGAACATGACGGCATCCACTGCGGCATTTTCATCCTTGAGGGTAAAATAAAAATGTCCGCTGCTATGGGCTTTAAAGTTTGAAATTTCACCCTCTACAAAAACATCCCTTAAAAAAACATCGTTTTCAAGAAGCTGTTTTACATACCTGTTGACCTGTGTTACCGTATAAACATAGGATCTCATATCTCTGCCTTGCCCTCTATTATCCTGCCGAGCATACCGTTTATAAAGCCGGGTGCCTTATCGGAGCTGAACTGCTTTGCAAGCTCAACAGCCTCGTTTGCCGCTACCTTATCGGGTATATCATCGCAAAAAAGCACTTCGTATACAGCTATTTTCAGTATATCCACATCAAGCCTGCTCATTCTGTCAATGCTCCATTTGTTGGCATACTGTTCGATAGTTTGAGTAAGAGCCTCGGTGTTTGCCAATATGCCTTCAAGCTCTCCTTTTATAAAAGGTATATCCTTTTCATCAATTTTTTCCATTTCGTTATTGTATGTTTCAATAATACTTTCCAGGGCTTCGTCTGTATTGAATTCTGTCTGGAACAAAATATTAAGTATGTGCCTTCTTGCCGTTCTTCTGCTCATATTATTACTCCTGTTTATCGGTATCTTCCGGTACTTGGTTTTTCGGCATTTGTATTCCCCTAACGTATATGTTTACATTGTCCGCATTAAGCCCTGTCATTTCCTCCACAGCAGACTTTATCTTAAGCTGTGCGTCGGAGGCTGCATCCTGTATCCTGCATCCGTATTGTACATTTACGGCAAGGTCTATCACCGCATTTTTGCCGTCCACCCTTACGGCTATACCGCTGCGCAGACCGTTTGACCTTTTCCTTGCAGACTTTGCCGAAGCAGCTGCAATTGCTGTTATGCCCTCTGCCTCGAGCGCTGCCGTGCGCACTATTTCAATAATAACATCATCGGCAATGCGTATGCTCCCCTTGATATCTTTATTTGACATAAATTCTCCCTCCAATTGCAATAAATATACCTTTACATATACTATTATAACAGAAATTTGCCATTTTGCAACATAACTTTTACCATTTTGGTGTAGACCCAAAACAACATTTGTTGTATAATTATTAATTGAAAATAAAATTATCCGCATTATGAGGTACGTTATGAATAAGGTCAAACTTACTGCCACCGCAACCTTTGGGCTGGAGGCAATTGTAAAGCGTGAAATGATAAAGCTTGGATATGATGTCACCGTTTCGGACGGAGCAGTTGAAACCGAGGGGTATTTAAGCGATATACCGAGGCTTAATATACACCTGCGTTCAAGCGACAGGATATTGCTTGTTATGGGACGGTTCAAGGCATACAGCTTTGACGAGCTTTTTGAGGGTACAAAGGCACTGCCTTGGGGTGACTTCATACCAGAGGACGGCAATTTTTTGGTGACGGGCAAATCGGTAAAATCCGCACTTTACAGTGTGCCCGATTGTCAGTCAATTGTGGAAAAGGCTATTGTGGAAAAGCTAAAGCAAAAATATAATGTAAGCTGGTTTAAAAAAAGCGGAGCCAAATACAAAATACAAGCCGCCATTTTAAACGATACTGTTACGCTTACGCTTGACACCACAGGGGAGGCACTTAACAAAAGGGGATACCGCAGCAGCGCGGTAACAGCCCCTCTTAAGGAAACAATAGCTCATGCCCTTGTGGATCTTAGCTATTATCGACCGGAGAGAATACTGCTTGACCCATGCTGTGGTTCGGGCACTATTGCAATTGAAGCAGCCCTTAAAGCAAAAAACATAGCACCGGGCATATCAAGAAAATTTGTATCCGAGGATTGGGGCATTATTGACCCCGCAATATGGAAAAACACACGCTCGGCAGCCTATGCCGATATAAATGTGGAGCTTGTGCCCCAAATTTTTGCATCCGATATTGACCCCAAAGCAATAGAAATTGCAAAAAACAATGCAATAAATGCAGGTGTTGACGACTGCATTATATTTGAGAACAAACCGCTTGAAAGGTTAAAGCTTCCCGGCAGCTACGGCGTTTGCATAACAAACCCGCCTTATGCGGAGCGCATGGGAGAGCTTGAGGAAACGGAGCAGCTTTACAGGGATATGGGCAGACTGTTTTCGGGCGATAAAACATGGTCGGTCTATGTAATAACATCGCACGAGGGCTTTGAAAAGCTTTACGGACGAAAGGCGGATAAAAAGCGCAAGCTCTACAACGGAAACGTAAAGGTCGATTATTACCAGTACTTCGGCTTGCGTCCTCCTAAAAATACGCACTGACGCTTGCGTAAAACAAATTGTACAAATATAAAAGGCAGGTACATATACCGTTACCTGCCTTTTGTTATTTAATTAAGAATTTCCCAAAAGATACGTCTTTTCAAAGGTATATGTCAACAGATCATAATTTGCGGCATTATCCTCCACATTTTTTTCTGCCGACAGAATACCCAGCTTAGCCTGTTTAACCTGATATTCCGTAGCCATACCCGATTTATAGCTTGCAACAACCGAGTTGTAATCGGTCTTTGCCTGTTCAACCGAGCGCAAAAGCGACTTATTGTTTTCTTCAAGCGTTTTTATGTTGTTGTAAGCCGCTCTTATATTTTTTTCAAGGTTATCCTTGCCGTCTTCAAGGTTTCTTTTTGCGGTGTTGAGTTCGTTTCTTACGCCGATTTCGCTCTCGCTGTCATATGCGGCATTTGTTCTCTCCTTATACTCTGCAAGCGTAACATTGTTTTTTAAAGTAATTATGCTTGGATCCGTTTCTCTCTGGCGGATAACATAATGCTCAAGGTCTACATCCTCCAACGCATTAAAGCTTACATCATATTCAACATATATATCCTTTGAAGCATCAACGCCCAACAAGGTTTTTAACGCCTGCTTTTGGCTGTCAAGGCTGAGCTTAAGCATTTCAAGGCTGTTTTCGTTATTGAGCTGAGTAGTTTTTGCGGTTTGCAGATTATAGTCGCTTTCATAGCCGAGGCTGTTTTTCAGCTCCATATTGGCTATATTTTCCTTGCCGAGTTCCACGCTTGCCTCAAGCAAATCTATTTGAGTAACAGTAGAACGGATATTATTTATATAGCTCTTTAAAGCAAGCTCTACGCCGTCCTTGACCATTTGCTCGTTTACTTCTATCATATCCTGCTGTATCTCTACGTTTTTGATATTTCTTGCAACTTCAATGGTGCTTTCTATATTGGTCTGGAGAGCAAGCTGTGCCGCAAGTATCTCATCGGTCTGCTGGCTTAGATCAAACAGATTGCTGTTGTACTGGCTCTGCTGCTGATCGAGCGACCATATCATATCGCCCAGATCATCCCGCATTTCTTCAAGATAATCTACCGAATCCTCTATATTTTTAAGGTTGGAGCTTTTATCCACAGCCATTTTAAGAGCCTCGTCATACGTGAGCACAACGGTATTTTCGTCTATATCCGGTGTGGTATCGAGCAGGATATATTTGCCTGCGTTGGTATTTATGCTTACCTTGTGCTTGTACTGATCCCAATCTATCTTGTAGCCAAGGGCATCGCTTACAAACCTTACGGGCACATAAATATGTCCTTCCGAAATTACGCATTCCGTAGGCAGCGGTATACTTTTGCCGTTTACATATCCCTCGTTTTTATCAACATAAAGGACAATTGTTTTACCGTCCTTTTTAGCTGTAGCGCATCTTTCCATACTGTCCCAGCGCACCTCTGCGCCGAGCATCTCAAATACCTCTCTCATGCCGAGCATATTGTAGCCGAATCTGTTTATGACTGCGCCTGCATTTATCTGAGCCAGACCGTCTATTTCAAAGCCAACCTCGGCGCCCATTACAGGTATACCGCTTAAAACGATACATCCCGTCAAAAATAAAGCAGCAATTTTCCTTTTCATCAAACCATCCTTTTTAAAAAATAATTTTACAATAAAACTATTATACAATAAAACTTTTTTTAATTCAAGTAATTTTATGTTAATTTCAAATAAAAGTCATAAAAAACTATTTTTTATCCGCAAGGCAAAATACATTGTCAAAGAGTTTTTTTACAGTGTCGGATGAAAACAGTATAACAACAAAAACGGTACATACCGACAAATATACAAATGCAAGCGGTAAAGGGGTTATTTTTTTTGCGAGCATCCCCAAAAGCTTGACCGCAAAACCGTGCATAAGATATATATAAAGCGTCCTCTGTCCGATCACGGTAAGCGGCGTGGATCTATCCGGCAGCAGGGCAAGCAGCAAAACGGTAAAGCCTACCGCAGAAGCCATAATACAGAGTCTTGTAACAATGCCGTAATCCAAAGCGGAATACGAAAACGTAAAATAGGTTATTTTGACATTGATCCCTTTAACATTAACAAATACATATATGACCGCAGCCGCACAGACAACCGCTGCCGCCGTCATAAGTTTTTTGCTTTTTACAACCGAAAGTATATCCGAAATCTTCATACAGCGGCTTTGAAAAACACCGATCATAAAAAAGGGAAAAAAGCCTATAAGCCTTGCAAGACCGAATTTGTATCCTATAGATTTAAAATACCCTGCGGCCAAAGCAAAGATAACAGACAATATAACCGACGCTGCGTGTATGCGCAAGCCGTCCTTTTCTGTTTTGTCAATTAAAAAGGCGGCAAGCTTCCATACAAAGGTACACGGCAGATACCACATAAGCCAGTACGGCCTTGATATTATATTATACGGTTCGCCTTTGAGCACATATTTTGCAAAGCACCAATATGCCAATTGAAATACAGCATACGGTATTATTAACCTTTTTATATCCTTTTTTAAATTAAATTTTGAAAAAAGCCCCGTACAATATACAAAGGCAGGTATATGGAACAGATATATAACGATATAGACCGATTTGACCAAATTATTACCGAGGATAAATTCCAAAAAATGTGCAAATACCACCAGTATAATCAGTAAACCTTTTAAGTTGTCATAAACATAAATTCTGTCCTTAGCCATAGACCTCACCAATTAAACGGAAACGGTAAAAATATACCCTGTACTTCATAATATTAAAGGATATTTACGTCTGAACCGTATATGTATAAATTTTCTGTTAAAAGCCTATATCCTCACCCACAATTATTACTTTGATCCTGCCCGCAGGCTTGCATTTGCGGGTCAGCGTCACATAGCTGCAAATACATTTTTCATGCAGGCAGTCCATACATCTGCCTGTCTTCTGACAAGGCGTATCTATGCCGAATCTGGCTGCGTTTACAGGGGCGGCAATATTTCTTGCACGTATCAGTGCGCTGTCTTCGTCCGGTTCTATTTTGTTTGCGCCTATAATAAGCAGCACATTATCCGGGCCGTACATCATTGCAGCCACCCTGTTGCCCGTACCATCTATGTTGACAATAATGCCGTCTGCGGAAATTGCGTTTGCACTTCCCAGATACCAGTCTACGGTAAAGGCTTTTCTGTAAACAGCCTTTTTTTCCTCCTCGGTCAATGCGCCGCTCCTGTCGATAACATCGTAATCGCCTGCGGAGAGAGCCTCGCAAAGCCCTATTTCGTCTATGCTTGCAGAGCCTCCCCATGTAATTGAGGAGCCGTTGTCTATAAGCTCAAGAGCTTTTTTGAGCGCTGCCGCCTTATCACAGGCATAATATGCCTCAAAGTCTCTTTTGGACAACGCCTCTGCCGTATTCCTGCCTAAAATATCGTACAGCCTTTGTTTTGGTGTCATTGTATCACCTCGCAGTCAGTTTTTAAGGGATATCATATGCCTTGTAAGGTCTTCAAGCTCATCTGCCTCACGGATAAGCACAGCTTCACCGTTTTCACGGATAAGCACCTCGGCAGGTCTTAACCTGTTGTTGTAGTTTGATGCCATGGAATAGCCGTAGGCTCCGGCATCAAGCAAACCTATTGTATCGCCTATGCTTACAACGGGCAATACCCTGTCCTTTGCAAGTATATCACCGCTCTCGCATATATTGCCCACTACCGTTACGGGTTCGGTATCATCGGCATCGTTATATACCTCAATATCGTGATGGGAATCATACATAACGGGTCTTTGAAGAACGTTAAAGCCGATATCCGTTCCCACAAATTTATGCACATTGTTGTGCTTTATGGCATGAACGGTACCCAGAAGGACGCAGCACTCGGCAGAGATATATCTGCCCGGCTCGATCTTAAAGGTGATCTCCTTGCCGTATTCCTTTACAAAGCCGTCTATCACCTCACCGAGCTGCCTGCTCAGGTCTTCAAGGTCAAAACGGGGCTGATCGTTGAGTTTTTCGTATGGTATGCCGATACCTCCGCCAAAGTCGACAAAATCAAGGTCGTCAAACTGCTTTGCTATTTCCAGAGTAGCCTTAACGCCCTCAATGTATTTATCCGCTTCCATAAACAGCGAGCCTATATGATTATTGATGCCCATAAGCTTAAGATCGTATTTTTTAAGTATCTCCTTAAACTCCGGTATGTATTCCGGATTAATGGCAAACTTGGTTTTTTTGCCGCCCGTGATTACCTTTTCACTGTGGCCTGCACCTACGCCGCTGTTAAACCTTGCGGCAACCTTTCCGCCCGGATTAAGCATACCGTAGCGCTCAAGCTGAGAGAGAGAGTCAACGCTTAATGTTATATTGCGCTCTATGGCAAACTTCATTTCCTCCTCGGATATATTGTTGCTTATAAAAAATATCTGCTCGGGTTTAAAGCCTGCTTTAAGCTCCACGTAAATTTCGCCCATGCTCATTGCGTCAACGTAAAGCCCCTCCTCGTTTACTATCTCCAAAAAGGCAAGGTTGCTGTTTGCCTTGGCGGAATAATTAACAATAAAATTTTTATAGTCCACAAGGTTTTTAAGCTCACGGCATCTTTCCCTTAAAATGCTTTCGTTGTAAACATATAAGGGGCTGCCGAATTTTGCCGTCAAATCCGAAGGCTTGTTACCCTTAAAAAAATTTACGCTGTCCGTTACCTTTGAATTAATTTTACCCATCTTTATCAATCCTTTCTTAAATATCTGTATATATTTTTTTTACATTTTCAATTTTTGCACACATATTCATTAATACAAGATCAGCAAGGGTCACTGCCGTCATGGCTTCCACAACCACAACGGCACGGGCAACAACTATTGGATCGTGCCTGCCCTTTATCTCTATTTTAATATCCTCGCCCTTGTTGTTGGCGGTTGTCTGAGGCCTTGCTATCGACGGAGTAGGCTTAAATGCCGCCCTGAATACGAGCTTATCGCCGTCGGACATACCGCCCAGCACCCCGCCCGAATTGTTGGTATGCTTTTTTACGGCACCGTCTTTTATATAAAAGCTGTCGTTGTTTTCCGAGCCGTACATTTTAGACGCTTCAAAACCCGCACCAAACTCGATACCCTTTACGGCGCCTATTGAAAGAACAGCCTTGCCTATGGACGCATCAAGCTTATCAAAAACCGGTTCGCCAATACCGGGCTTAAGCCCCGTAACCTCACACTGTACTACGCCGCCGGTACTGTCGGCGTTTGCCATTGCTTCGTCAAGCAGCTTTGCAGCCCTCTCTGCCGCCTCGCTGTCGGGCATACACAGGGGATTTAAAAACCTTTGTTCAAGATCGAAATTATCCTTGCTTATTTGTATATTATTTATGGAGAAAGTATAAGCGGCAATGCTTATGCCTATCTCCTCGAGCAGCCTCCTTGCTACGGCGCCTGCCGCCACTCTGGCTGCCGTTTCACGGGCTGAGGAACGGCCTCCTCCTCTGTAATCCCTGAAGCCGTATTTGCTCTCAAAGCCGAAATCCGCATGTCCGGGGCGGAACACATCGCTTATTGCGGAATAATCCTTTGAGCGTTGATCCTCGTTGAAAATAGCTATTGATATAGGCGTACCCGTTGTTTTGCCCTCAAAAACGCCCGAAAGTATTTCCGCCTTGTCGCTCTCGCTGCGCTTTGTTGTGTACTTGCCCGTACCGGGCTTACGCCTGTCAAGGTCACGCTGAATATCGGCATCCTCCAGCCTTATACCTGCGGGACAGCCGTCTATAACAACGCCTATGCCTCTGCCGTGACTTTCGCCCCATGTACTTATTTTAAAAATATTGCCATAAACCGAACCTGACACATTATCACCCTTTGTAAATTATTGACTTGCAAAGTAAAGTGCAAAATAGTATAATAAAATACGAATACAATTATACATTTAAGCAGAATTTCCGCTTACTCAAAGTATTGTACCATTTTTTGAGTGCTTTTACAACATTTTTTTATCAATAGTTAATTTTAGACAATTTTTTTAGGAGAAAATATGGATAAGCCAAAATTTAATCTTAAGCCCACACAAACGCTTGTGCTCGGCTTTTTGCTTATGATATTGCTTGGCGCTTTGCTTTTATATCTGCCTGTTTCATCGGCAGATAATACCTCAACACCTTTTATCGACTGTGTTTTTACCTCCGCATCGGCATCCTGTGTTACGGGGCTTACAACGCTTTGCACGGCGGAGCACTGGTCCGTATTCGGCAAGATAGTGATACTTTTGCTTATACAGGTAGGCGGGCTGGGCTTTATAACGCTTATGACTACCGTACTTTTGCTTGCAGGCAAAAGAATAACCCTTCGGGAAAGAATAATGATACAGGAATCACTCAATCTTTCAAAAAAAAGCGGTATTGTAAGGTTTGTTAAATTCCTTGCAAGGTTTACGTTTGCAATTGAGTTTCTGGGAGCGTTTTTCCTTACGCTGCGCTTTTGGGCGGATTATCCCCTTGCAGAGGCGATAGGTATGGGTATATTCCACTCGGTATCGGCATTTTGCAATGCGGGCTTTGATATTATAGGCAATTACAGCCTTATGCCGTATGCAGACGACATTGTAATAAATGTTGTTATATGTACGCTTGTCATTACGGGAGGGCTAGGATTTCCCGTATGGGTAGAGCTCATAGGCTCGCTTGACAAGGCTGTAAAGGGCAAATTCAGCCTTAGACAGAGGATAAGGAGGTTTTCTCTCCATACCAAGCTGGTGCTTATAACAAGCGCAATACTCATTGTAGCCGGAGCGGTTTTTACATTTTTTATGGAATGCAACAATCCCAAAACCATGGGCAATTATTCCGTTTGCGGCAAAGTGTTTTCGGCCGTATTTCATTCGGTAGTTATGCGTACAGCAGGCTTTTTTACAATAGACAACAGCGGTCTTAGGAGTGCAACGGCATTTTTCTCCACAATGCTGATGATGATAGGCGGCTCGCCTTGCGGTACAGCAGGCGGTATAAAAACCATATCGGCAGCCGTTATACTGCTTGCAGTAATTTCCCTTATAAAGGACAAGGACAGCATATATGCCTTTAGGCGCAGTATTTCATACACAATACTGCAAAAATCGCTTACGGTTACGGTGCTTATGCTTGCCGCACTTATTACCGCATCTACCATGCTGTCTATAACGGAAATATCGTCAAGCTTTGATTATGAATTTCTGGATCTGCTTTTTGAGTCTGCCTCCGCTTTGGGCACCGTAGGCAGCAGCATGGGAATAACGCCGTATCTGTCCTCTGCGGGCAAAATAATTATAATAATATGTATGTTTATAGGCAGGCTTGGGCCTGTTACAATAGCCATATCCTTTATGTCATCGGATAAAGACCGAAACAAGGTGCATTATCCTGCCGAGGATATACTGACAGGCTAAGGAGGTTAAATATGAAAAGCAAAAAACAATTTGCGGTGCTCGGGCTTGGACGCTTTGGACAAGCAGTTGTAAAAACATTGAGCAAAAACGGATATGACGTGCTTTGCTGTGATAAGGACATAAATCTTATAAATGAGATAGCGCCGTATGCCACAGACGTACTTCAGGCGGAAATATCCAGCGAGGGCGCTTTAAAGGAAATGGGTCTTAACAACTACGATGTTGTTATAATTGCAACAGGCGTAAACTTTGAGGCTACCATTATGGCGGCTCTTGCGGCAAAGGAAATGGGCGTTAAAACGGTAATTGCCAAGGCAAAGGATACAAAGCAGGCAAATATACTTTATAAGCTGGGCGTAGATAAGGTAGTCCTGCCGGAAAGAGATATGGGCGTCAGGCTCGCAACCAGCCTTATCAGCTCCAATATACTGGAGTTTATAAGCCTTTCGGACAATTACGGCATAGTTGAAATATCTCCCAAGCCCGAGTGGGTGGATAAAACACTTATAAAGGCAAACATAAGAGCCAATACGGGGCTTAACGTAATAGCGATAAAAAGGGGCAGCAACGTTATGGTTTCACCCGCTCCAACGGAGATCATAAATAAGGACGACATTTTGGTGATAATAGGCAGCAGTGATAAAATACAGCATTACAGCTGAACGAAAGACAGAATAATATGAAATATATCGACAGTATAAACAATAAACTTATAAGGCAGACAATAGCGCTGTACTCCAGGCATGAAAGGGATAAGAAGGATCTTTTTGTTCTGGAGGGAGAGCGGCTAATATCGGAGCTTAGGGATACCGAGCTTATCGAATACGTTATAATTTCGGAAAGCTACAACGGATATTGTCCCGATACAGGCAACATTTATCTTACAAGCAATCTGATTTTTGACAAGCTCTCGGATACGGTAAATCCGCAGGGTATACTTGCGGTATGCCGCAAGCTTTCATATGATGTGCATTCGGCTTTTACTGCCGAGGCGCCCCTTTTTGTTGTACTTGAAAACGTGCAGGACCCCGGAAACTTGGGCACAGTTATACGCACCGCCGATGCGGCAGGCTTTAACGGCGTCTTCCTCAGCAAGGGTACAGTGGATCTTTACAACCCTAAGGTAGTGCGCAGCACAATGGGCTCCATGTTTCATCTGCCTATATACACAAATGTTAATATTGAGCATCTTATAAACGATTTTAAAAGATATAATGTGCAAACCCTCGCCGCTCATCTGGGCGGTGCAGGTACCCCGTATGAATGCAATATGAAAAAGGCAACGGCAATTTTTATAGGCAACGAGGGTTCGGGGCTTACTCCGGAAACGGCAACCATGACAGACAGACTTGTCAGGATACCCATGCCCGGCAAAGCCGAGTCCATAAATGCTTCCATTGCCGCAGGCATACTTATATATGAGGCTGTAAGGCAGCGTCTGGAGGGATAATAATATGCAAAGGATAAGCTGGGACGAATATTTTATGAACATGGCAGAGCTTGCAAGCAGACGTTCGACCTGCATAAGGCGGCAGGTAGGAGCTGTTATAGTAAAGGACAATCAGGTACTTGCAACAGGCTATAACGGCGCTCCCAAAGGGCTGCCCAACTGCTGTGACCTGAACGAATGCCTCAGAGAGGCGCTGCATGTACCAAGCGGACAAAGGCACGAGCTGTGCCGTGCCGTACATGCCGAAAACAACGCCATTACACAATGTGCCGTAAACGGAGTATCCTGTAAGGGAGGTACGCTTTATGTTACCGACAGCCCTTGTGTTATGTGCCTTAAACAGATAATAAACGCAGGCATAGTAAAAATTGTCGCCAAAAAAATTTATCCCGATGATATGAGCAGGGAGATGCTGGAGCAAAGCGGCATTGAGTTTATACTGTACAATAACGTCAAAATATAATTTTATATACTTTGCCGAATTTTATCGTATACATACGATAATCCTGTAAAAATTTTGAATTTTGTAAATATAAATATTAAATTTTTTTACGGAATTGTTGACTTTTATTATTTATTATGATAAATTAAATATAAGTAGTTTTAATTACTACATATATAAAGCGGCTGTTTACCGCAATTACAACAAACTTTAGGAGGATTATTTAATGAAACAAGGTACTGTTAAGTGGTTTAATGCAGAAAAAGGATTCGGCTTTATCTCTGTTGAAGGCGAAGATGATGTATTTGTTCATTTTTCGGCTATTAACTCCGAGGGCTACAAGAGCCTTGAGGAAGGTCAGAAGGTTGAGTTTGAAGTAGTTCAGGGTGCTAAGGGTCCTCAGGCTGCAAATGTAGTACGTTTATAATAGATGATAATAAATCTTATTATTTCTGTCTGTCGAAAAAGTCGACACTCATGCAGGGAATGTAAACATTTCCTGCATTTTTTTATAAAGAGATTTGCGCCTCGCTGTCGCTCTACACCTCCTCTTTTCCTCGGACGGGCAAAGCCTGCCCTGCGGAATCAAAGTTACTTTAAAGTGTTTTGCAAGTTTAAATTATTCAAAAATCCTTTTTTGATCTAATTTAGGTTTTATGGCAGTCAGAAGGTTCCAAAGAGAATTTTTCGACAGTAAAAGCTCACGGTATTATTACTGTGAGCTTTTTATACTTTATATATTAAATTCTCTTTCAAGCACGGCTGCAACACCGCACTCATCGTTTGTAAGTGTAACCTCATCGGCAGCTGCCCTTACACATTCATCGGCATTTGCCATAGCGACACCAAGGCCTGCATATTTCAGCATTGATATATCATTTTCATTATCGCCGAAGGCTATGCAGCCCTCCGCCCTTATGCCCATATCCGAGGCATATTTCTTAAGGGCATTGCCCTTTGAAACGTTTTCCGCAATCATATCAAGGCAGTTACGGTTTGATTTAAGCACCTGTATACCGCTTATGCCGCCCAAAACACCCTGTAATGCCATAAGCTTGTCAATATCGTCATTTACGGTAACAAGCTTTACTATATCGGTATTTTCGGCAAGCTCAAGCATTTGCTCATCGGTAAAGTATATATAATCTATCATATATTTAAGCTCTCTTGTATACTTTGCAACTATCTGCTTGATACCCTTTGCAAGCATTTCATTATCGGATGTATAGCAGGCATCAATACTCATGGCTTTGCAAGGTATGCCAAGCCTGATACATTCATAAATAACCTTTTTAACAACATCCTTCCCGATAGGATGTATATAACTGCGTTCACCCGTTATAACATCGCCCAGTGAAGCTCCGTTGCACCCCACCACGGGTATATCAATGCCAAGCTCCTCTATATAGTCTTTTACAAGTATATCGTTTCTGCCGGTCACAGCTAAAAGCTCAACGCCCATTTTTTTCAGCTTTTTAAGCGCATCGGCATTTCTCTTTGGTATATTGCCCTCGCTGTCCAGAAATGTACCGTCAAAGTCAAAGGCAACAAGTCTGTATTTCATAATAATGCTCCTTCATAAAAACGGAGTGTATACACTGCATTTTGTTTATAGATTTACCACTGATGACAATACCTCACCTATGCTTTCATGTATGACCATTGAAGCCATATCGTCATAGGAGGTAACGCTTTTGTTTATAAGGACAAGTTTATCGCCCCTATAATCGCCCACAAGGCTTGCCGCGGGGTAAACCACAAGCGACGTGCCGCCCACAATAAGCATATCGGCATTGGCAATAGCCCTCTGTGCCCCGTTCCACACATTGCTGTCCAGGCCCTCCTCATAGAGAACAACATCAGGCTTTATTATACCGCCGCAGTGTGGACAATAAGGCACAGTTCCCTCTATTTCAAGCATTTCTTCAAGGGTGTAAAACCTAAGGCATTTCATGCAATAATTGCGGTAAACCGAACCGTGCAGCTCATAAACCGTTTTACTGCCCGCCATCTGATGGAGATTATCAATGTTTTGTGTAACAACTGCCTTAAGCTTGCCTATTTCCTCCAGCTTTGCAAGCGCAAAATGTGCAAGGTTAGGCTTTGCGTCCGTATAAATAAGATTATGCTTATAGTAGTCAAAAAACAGCTCGGGATCCTTGTCAAACATTGTTCTGCTTATCAGCGACTCCGGAGCATAGCCGTATTTTGTCATTGCGGAATAGAGCCCGTCCGCACTTCTGAAATCGGGTATATTGCTCTCTGTGGAAACACCTGCTCCTCCGAGAAAAACAATATTGTCACTGCCGTCAATAAGCTCTTTTAATTTTTCATATGCCATAATAAAAACCTGCCTTATTTATTTTTTTCTATAAATTTTGATATTCTGGCAAGCGCCCTTTTTATATCCTTTATCGAGTATGCGTATGAACACCTTATAAAGCCCTCGCCGCATTCACCGAATGCCGTACCGGGTACAACAGCCACCCTCTCTTCAAAAAGCAGCCTCTCACAAAATTCATCCGATGTCATCCCCGTTGACTTTATGCAGGGGAAGAGATAAAACGCACCAAGCGCCTCAAAGCACGAAAGCCCCATCTCCTCAAAGCCGCTACGCATAACGTTGCGGCGGGCATTGTACTCCTCACGCATTTTTTCCACCTGCTCATCGCAGTTTTTAATAGCCTCAATTGCAGCATACTGGCTCATTGTAGGCGCACACATTATAACATACTGATGTACTTTTGTCATCTGGTTTATAATTTCTTTGGGGCCTGCAGCATAGCCGAGCCTCCAGCCTGTCATTGAATATGCCTTTGAAAATCCGTTCAGCACAATACACCTGTCACGCATACCCTCCAGCGAGGCAATTGAAACATGCGTCCTGTCGCCGTATGTAAGCTCTGCATATATCTCATCGCTTATTACAAAAATATCCTTTTCCTTTATGACCTTTGAGATCCTTTCAAGATCCTCCTTCTCCATAATTGCGCCTGTGGGGTTGTTGGGATAAGGCAGGATAACAGCCTTTGTTTTATCCGTTACTTTTTCAAGTATCTCCTCGGGAGTAAGGCGAAAATTATTTTCAACCTTTGTGTTGATCACCACAGGTACACCGCCTGCCATCTCAACACAAGGCTTGTATGAAACATACGAAGGCTCTGCCACAAGCACCTCCTCGCCGGGGTTTAAAAGAGTCCTTAAGGCAACATCTATACCCTCGCTCGCACCTACCGTAACAAGTATCTCGTCCTCGGGAGCATAGTTTAAACCAAACCTGCGTTTAAGATAGCCCGATATTTCCTCTCTCAGTTCCATCAAGCCGTGGTTTGAGGTATACCGAGTTCTGCCCTTTTCAAGCGTATATATGGCCTTTTCTCTTATTGCCCAAGGGGTAAGAAAATCCGGCTCACCGACGCCGAGCGAAATAACGTTTTCCATTTCACTTGCAATGTCAAAAAACTTTCTGATGCCCGAAAACGGCATATCAAGTACTTGTTTTGAAATGTAACTGTTTATATCTGTCATGGTGTAACTATCATCCTTTCGTCCTCATCGGGCGTTTTATCCATTATAACGCCGTGATCCTTATACTTCTTCAGCACAAAATGCGTTGCCGTGCTGCGTACAGCCTCGAGTGTAGAGAGTTTGTCGGAAATAAAATGAGATATTTCCTTTATATTTTTGCCCTCCATAAGTATCATAAAGTCATAACCGCCCGACATAAGGTAAACTGCCTTTACCTCATCAAAGCCGTATATTCTCTCGGCAATTTTCTCAAAGCCCATATCTCTCTGAGGGGTGACCTGCACCTCTATCATAGCCGTAACAAATTCTCTTTCGGTCTTATCATAATTGATGAGGGTAGTATAGCTGCATATAACACGCCTTTTTTCCATATCCGCTATGGCGGCAAATATATCATTTACAGGTCTGTTTAGCATGAGCGCTATTTCCTCTACGCTTGTCCTGCTGTCCTTTTCCAGTATATTGAGTATAGCTTTTTCCAATTTTAAAACCTCCTTGTGGTACAATTGTATCCATTATAACGCATTTTTTAAAAAATATAAAGATGTTTATTGCATTTTACTGCCTTTTTACATTTTTTATATCGGTTTTTCCGCTTTTATCATCTCTAAGGTATATATCGCCTTTGCATTTTTCACCTGTCTGGGGCAGAGTCATGGACAAGCCTTCAATTTTTCCGTTTTTTAAAAGAGAGGCGGTCATATCTGCCGTAAGATTAATGGAATAGCGCTCAAAATCGGACTTCCATATTTTAAAGCCGCATCCGCTCCTCCATCTGGAACAGTAAAATGCCTTTGTATTTTCAAGCACATGTCCGCCGCATACGGGGCATTTGCCAAGACTGCCTTTTACCCTTGCGGGCTTACCCGCATATCTCTTTTCCGCAGCAAAAACAACATTGGTGCCGTGTGTTTTTGAATGTTCCACAAGGTAACACACATACCGCTTTATGCTGCCCATAAACCTGTCGGGCTCCATACTGCCCTTTGCTATCATGGACAGACCCCTTTCCCACCTGCCTGTGGTTTCGGGTGAGCTTAGCTCGGGCGGTACAACGGCAATAAGCTTTATACCCTTTTCGGTAGGTACAAGGCTTTTCCCCTTACGCCTTACATAGCCTACCGTTATAAGCCGCTCTATAATGGCGGCTCTTGTTGCGGGCGTGCCTATACCCGATTCCTTAAGCTGCTCTTTAAGCTCCTCATCCTCCACAAATCTGCCCGCATTTTCCATAGCTCCCAAAAGAGAGGAGTCATTATAGAGCTGAGGAGGCTTTGTTTTTTTCTTACTGCATTTAACCGACTGCACCTCTGTCATATCGCCCTGTGCAACATCGGGCAGAGGCACGATCTCGTCCTTTTTCTTGTCCTTATCGCCCGATACATTAAGCCGTGTCCAACCCTTTGAAATCACGGTGGTGCCTCTTGTAACAAAGCTCTCGTTTTCACATACGGTAACAATTTTTGTTGTGCTGTAAACATAATGCGGATAAAACACCTGCAAAAAACGCCTTGCAATAAGATCGTACACCTTAAATTCATTATCGCTCAATGCCGAAACATTGGCTTTTGCCTCTGTAGGGATTATAGCATGGTGATCGCTTATTTTGGAGTTATCCACAATACGCTTTGTTACAGGCAGCCTGTCAAGCCCCGTTACATATGAGGCATAGGCTTTGTATTGCTCGACAGCCTCCAGCTTTGAGGCAATAATCTTAAGCTTTGGTATCATATCGTCGGATAGATACCTGCTGTCCGTCCTGGGGTATGTAACCATTTTACGCTTTTCATACAGATCCTGCACTACAGACAGAGTAGTCTGTGCCGAAAAACCGTATTTTTTATTGCAGTCCCTCTGCAGCTCCGTCAGGTCATACAAAAGAGGAGGAGGCATCTTTTTTTCATCCTTTTCAACGGTTTCAACACAGGCAGATCTGCCCTTAACCTTTGCGGCTATCGCATCAGCCCTTGGTTTATTGAATATCTTGGTTTCGTTTGCCTTATCCTCGGCATTTTTATCAAACCATGTACCCTTATAGCCCTCAAATGTCGCCTCTATCTCCCAATAATCACGCACATCAAAGCTGTCTATCTCCTTTTGGCGCTGCACTATCATGGCAAGCGTAGGTGTTTGTACACGCCCTATGCTGAGCAGCGAATCATATTTGAGCGTAAATGCCCTGCTGGCATTTATACCCACAAGCCAATCCGCCTCGCTCCTGCATTTTGCGGAGCTGTACAGCTTGTCATACTCGCTGCCGTCCTTAAGGCGCTCAAAGCCGTCCTTTATGGCGGCATCCGTCATAGAGGATATCCAAAGCCTTTTAAACGGTTTTTTGCAGCCCAAAAGCTCATATATGTATCTGAATATTAGTTCACCCTCACGTCCGCTGTCGGTTGCACATATAAGCCCAGTAATACTGTCCCTGTTAATTATCTTTTCTATTATATCAAGCTGCTTTTTTGTCTGTGTGACAGCCTTTAGCTTTATTTTATCGGGTATTATGGGCAAAGCATCCATACTCCACCTTTTAAGCTCCGCATTGTAATCCTCGGGGTCATACAGCGCAGCCAGGTGACCTACAGCCCATGAAATAACATATTTATCGTTATATAAAAAGCCCTCACCCTTTTTGGTGCATTTAAGCACCCTTGCAATATCCCTTGCAACGGAAGGCTTTTCGGCAATTATAAGTTCCATACCTACCTCAAACATATATTATAACAAAATTATACACAAATAATTATAACGCCGCAAAAATACTTTGTCAATAAAGCCGTAAACAAGGTTTTTAAATGCAGGTTTTTAATCTTATGTTTATTGACAAGCATTGCGGCGCACCTTATAATAATTTTATCGGAGGTGTTTTTATGAAATATTCAAACCCTGTAAAAAGAGGTTTTTTCCCCGATCCTTCTATCGTAAGGGTCAACGAGGATTATTACATGGTAAACTCCAGCTTTCAGTATTTTCCCGCTATACCCATATCACACTCCGTGGATCTGGTGCATTGGGAGATAATAGGGCATGCAATAACACGAAACGATTATCTGGATTTATCCGATATAATGGATTCAAGGGGGATTTGGGCTCCCGATATATCATATTGCAACGGAAAGTTTTACATATTTGCTACCCTGCGCTTTAACAGCAGCGACAAGGCCGTATCGCCTATGCGCTGTCAGCTTATTATGACATCGGAAAAACCGGAGGGGCCGTATTCAAAGCCGATAAGGATAGATGTGGACAATATTGATCCGTCACATTTTATTGATGACGACGGAAAGCACTATATGATAATTGCCCCCGCTGTTACCGTGGTTCCGCTTAATGACGACTGTACAAAAGCAACAGGGCAGCCGATACAGGTATGGCAGGGCACGGGAGAGCGCTGCCCGGAGGGGCCTCACATACTCAAAGAGGACGGCATGTACTATGCCATACTGGCAGAGGGCGGCACGGGATACGGACACGGCATCAATACCGCTCGTTCCTCCTCACTTTACGGCCCTTATGAGCCGTCGCCCTACAACCCGGTCATGCGGCAGAGCGACCCCGACGCCGAAATACAGCGTGCAGGCCACGGTAAGCTTGTAAAAACACAGAACAACGAATGGTGGGTGACCTATCTGTGCGGAAGGCAAAACCGCGGCAGATATACAACCATAGGCAGGGAAACCGCTCTCGATCCCGTAAGATGGACGGAGGACGGCTGGTTTACAATAAACGACGGCAAGGGGCCCAGCGCCGAGCAGGAGGCACCCGACCTGCCGCAAAAAACCTATCCCTCCTTTGAAAGAGATGATTTTGACAGCGAAAAGCTTGATCTTAACTGGGAGTTTGTACGCAACCCCGATATGTCTGCCTTTTCGCTTACGGAACGCAGGGGCTTTGCAAGGATATATACGCTGCCGGGGCAGCTTTTTGAGCTTTGTGCAAAAAATACGCTTGTACGCCGTGAGGAGGAACTTTGCTATACGGCAGAAACCGCACTGGAATTTGAACCCGAGGGAAGCGAACAGGCGGGCTTGACCTGCTATTATTCCACCGTGACATACATACGTTTTTGCGTTTGCAGGCGAAATAATAAAAAGGTTTTGGAGCTTGCCGTAAACCGCAATAACGGTGAGGAAATAATTTCGATATCCGAGGAGATGCCGCCGGGCAGAATATACCTAAGAGTAGAAACAGAGCATCAGACACGCAGGTTTTACTACGGTACCGACAGCAATAATATGTTTTTTTTGACAGCGGTTGAAAACTGCACATTTTTATGCGATGAGGGAGTGCCCGATGACCCTAAAAGGCACACCGGCACACTTGTGGGCATATATGCAAATTCGGGCGGTACCGAAAGCCGCATACCTGCCGACTTTGACTATTTTTTGTGTGATTTTGGCTGAATGATACGCTTAAACGGCGCAAACACACCGTATTAAGCAATTAAAAAAGGAGCGCTGCTTTTCAGCGCCCCTTTTTGAGTGCGGATGACAGGACTTGAACCTGCACACCATAAGGCATCAGAACCTAAATCTGACGTGTCTGCCAATTCCACCACATCCGCCCGACAAAAGTTATTTTATCATTTTAATTTTTCCGTGTCAATAGTAAAGGCTACCGCCATTCCATTGCTATATCCTCTATGCTGCATTCTGTAATGGTCTTGTTTTTAATGTAAAATATTCTGTCGCAATTTTTAATGGTACGCTGCTTATGTGAAATAAAAATGCAGGTACGGCTTTTCAATGCCCTTATATTTTCAAGCAAAGCCTTTTCCGTTGCCTCGTCAAGTGCGGAGGTCGCCTCGTCAAGCAGCAGGAAGGGCGCATCGCTCAGCAAAGCTCTTGCAACTGCAATACGCTGTATTTGTCCCTCACTGAGCCCAAGGCCTCTTTCGCCTATTTCCGTCTGCATACCGTTTGGCAGAGATGATATAAAATCCCATATTATAGCAGACTTTGCCGCCTGAATCACATCCTCGTCGGAGGCGTCGCTGCTGCAAAAAGCAATATTTTCCCTTATGGTACCCGACAATATCATATTCCCCTGCGGAACATATGCAAACATTTTTCTAAGACCGCTGTCTATAACTATTTTTCCGTCTGCGCTCTTAAAATAAAGCTCCCCGCCTTTGGGCTCTATAAGCCCCAACAGCAGCTTGATAACAGTGCTTTTGCCTATGCCCGACGGTCCTGCAACGGCAACGACCTCACTCTTATTTATCTGCATATCGGCATTTTCAAGTATATTTTCGTCTTTATATGCAAAGGTAAGGTTTGCAATGCACAGGGCAGATGTTTTTGCATATATTTGTTCGGGCGTTTCCGTATGAGGCTCTATTTTTTCATCCTCCATATCCTCAAGCTCCATCAGTCTTTCGGCAGAGGCTATCATCGAATAAAAACGAGGTATAAGACCGCTCATATTTTTCATGGGCGCCTGTATCTGATTTATTATCTGCAAAAAAGCATTAAGCGTACCGTAGCTTATTACTCCTGCACCTATCTGCACGGCACCCCATATAAGCGCCGCATAGTAGCTTGATGTAAAAAGCACATAAACGCCCGTATTGGCTATATTGCTTACAGTGTTGCGTTTTATTTTAAGCCTGAAGGCCTCCTGCTGCCTTTCGTTAAGCTTGCGTCTGCTGTTTTCGTTATTTGCAAAGGATTTTATAACAACAAGGTTTTCGACACACTCCTGTATAAAGGAGCGGACAACACCGTCGGAGGACTGTACAAGCTTATGCAGATACTTAAAATGCTTGCTGTATATTTTGCTTGCGATAAAAACAAAAACACCCACCGCACATACCGCCGCAGTAAAGCGCATATCGATTGCAAGCAGAACCCACAGACCCGCTATAAGCCTTGTTGCAAGAGAGATAGCCTCGGGTATTATACCTATTACCGCATCAACTATTATATCTACATCGCTTGTAAAGCGGTTAAGTATCTCGCCCGAGTGAAATGCACTGACCTCGGTATATTTTTTTTCAAGCAGCTTTTCAAACAAACCTTGCTTGATGCGTATATCTATTTTACCTGCCGCACGGATAACTATATTGCTGTAAAGTATGTTAAATATACCCTGCATTGCTATTATAAGCGCAATAAGCAAAGCATTGAGCCAGAGGCTGCCGTCATCGGCGCCCGTTGCAATATCTATAACATTTTTGGATACAAGGGCAAGCATTATAAAGCCCAATGCGACCGCACCGCTTAAAATTGCAAGCCCCGCTACCCAAAAAAGCTGTTTTTTGGTATATTTATATACCCACAGCAGTGCATCCCTTGTTTTTGGCATAATATCACCTCATAAAAAGGGCTTTTTTGAGAATAAGCCGCCCTTAGTCACACCGACTGCTAAATTTAAAAGCCTGAAGATTTTTTGCATAATATTATCTCTTTATAACAGTCTGAGGGCTGTTGTTTTGCAACAGCCCCCGTTATTAAATCAGCCTTTTTCCCTAATCAGTATCTCAATATAGGCAAGTATCAGAGGAGCAACGCCCTTTGCATCGTTTTCAACAATAGGCTCGCTCATATAATACTCATATGTACCGTTACGGTTTGGTTTATTTTCGGGTCCAAGCCCTGCCACAAGACAGATACCGCCAAGCTGCAGCTCTCCGTCCTTTTCGGAAAGGTATTTATCACAGGTACCGTTAAATGCCTTTTCACCATACTTGAAGTAGCTTTCATCAAGTATGCCCATGCGCACGCTCTTCATGATAGAGTAAGCAAAAATAGCGCTGCCGCTGGTTTCAAGGTAGTTTTTATCCTCTCCGCCCTTATCGACAACCTGATACCACATACCGCTTTCATCCTGGAATTTAAGCATTGAGTCAATAAGCTCCCTGTATATTTCCGCAAGCTTATCTCTCTGCTCCTTAAAGCTGTCAGGCATAATTTCGATAGAGTCCACAAGAGCCATGGAATACCAGCCCAATGCCCTCAGCCAGAAGTTTTGGGAAAGACCCGTTTCCTTATCTGCCCAGAACATTTCCTTGGATTCATCATAGGCATGATAATACAGACCTGTTTTGGGATCCCTCATTTTTTTATATACATTCATAAACTGATTAAAGCTGTCCATGCAGTTTTCGCAGTTATTGTATTCCACCTCGTACTGCATATAGAACGGCTGTCCCATATACATACCGTCAAGCCATACCTGGTTTGGATATATCTTTTTATGCCAGAAATTGCCCGATGCCGTTCTTGGCTGTGTTTTTACCTGTCCGTAAATGGTTTCGATAGCCTTTCTGTATTTTTCCTTACCCGTAAGCTTGTAAAGGTCAAACAGGGTTTTGCCCGCATTTACATTGTCAATATTGTATTCCTGCGGATCATAAGAGGCAATGCTGCCGTCGTCACGCACAAAATAATCTATAAAATTATCTGCAAATTCAAGAAATTTTTTGTCGTCTTTAATATCGTAAAGTTCAAGTATAGCCTTGATCATACAGCCGTCAATGTAATTCCACGTTGAGGGCTTGCCCATCCTGATTTTTTCAATATTCCAGATAGGCGCCTGCGGTGTGCTCTTTTCAAGCAGCTCATCAATATATCTGTCAAGTATCTCCATAAAATTAACCTCCTGTTTATATTTAATATAATAATAACATATTCTGCCATGTATTTCAACAGTCTATTTAAATAATGAATAAACGGCCTCCGCATCGGGACAATGTCCCGTCCCTACTGCCGCACTCCCGCAGCTGACCGCAAATTTAAGACAATCCCGATACGGCATATTGTTGATAAATGCGTAAATAAAGCCTGCAAGCATACAATCTCCCGCACCTACGGTATTTACCGCCCTTACTGCGGGAGCAGGCATATATATTTCATGGTCGGCATTTGCAAACACAGCCCCTTTGCCGCCCATGGACACCAATACATTTTTTACCCCTGCATTTATAAGCGAGCGCACCGCAATTGCTGCATCCTGTTCATCGCTTATATCTTCACTCAAAAGCCTGCCAAGCTCAATATGATTGGGCTTTATTAAAAACGGCTCGGCATGTACGGCTCTTTCAAGTGCCTCTCCGTCTGCATCGACAACACAGAGCACGCCTTTTTTACTTAGCTCCGATACAAGGTCTGCATAAAAATCGGCAGCAATACCCCTGCAAAGGCTGCCCGACATAACAACAATATCTCCCTTTGCTGCCCCCGAAAATGCCTCTTTGATAAGCCCTGCGGTATTATTATCCGCACATACGCCCGCTCCGTTAAGCTCCGTATTGGTTTTGCTAAGCTTTACATTAATGCGGGTATTGCCTTTTGCGGGTATATGTATTATGTCAATGCCCTCAGCTCGTACTCCGTCAACAAGGGCACGACCCGTAAAGCCGCCCGCAACCGCTGCGGCAGTGCTTTTTACCCCAAGATTGGACAGCATGCGGGATACGTTTATACCCTTGCCGCCGAATACAAATTTTTCCGCACGGCTGCGGTTTACATTCCCCTCCGAAACGGAGTCTATATCCATGTAATAATCAATTGAGGGATTAAGTGTCAAAGTAAATATCATAGCATCACTCCGAAAGCTTTAAAAGCCTTTTTGCATTTTCGGCAAAAATATTTTTGCGATCCTCTTTTCCGAGCCTCTCAAAAAGCACCGCATTTACATACATTGACGGATTGCAGATAGGATAATCCG
Organism: uncultured Clostridia bacterium; assembly: GCA_947591605.1. Classification (GTDB taxonomy): domain Bacteria; phylum Bacillota; class Clostridia; order Lachnospirales; family CAG-274; genus CALWRD01. Next base: position 50,593 of record CANQDF010000012.1, read on the forward strand.
TGCCGAAAAGCAGCCTTTCGCTGCCTACGGCATTAACTCCGCAGGCAATAAGGCCGTAGCGGAATATGCCCGTACCGCTTAGATCCAGATAATAATTGCCGTACTTTTTTATTCTTTCAATATGACGCATAAACTGTGCCTTGTCACCCGGATGAGCCGCTACAAAGGTTATACCCGGATAGCGTGATACAGCCTCGTCGATTGTCGGCTCATAAATTGTGTGCAGGCTCACAACCATTTTAAGCTCGTTTATAACGCCGTATATCTTATCAAGAGCATCGTTAAAATAAGTATCCCAGCCCATCATATACGGCACAAGCTCTCCCACAAGCCTTACACCCATACCGTGCATACGCTCAAGCTCCGATATGCTCTCCTTTACAAAGCCGGGATGTATGTGTATGCCAGGTATATAAAAGCCCGAGTATTTTTGGGCAAGCATAACCGCCTCGTCATTTAAAGCCTTGATATTGTCAAAGCTTTTGGGTTCAAGGCGTTCTATAACGCTGCCGCAGGCCCTTGAAATGCCTGCTCTCCCGAGGTCCTTTTCCACATCCTCAAAGGTATTTACGGTATCCTCGTAAAAACATACATTTCTGTTTTTGTTATAAAAGGGATGGATATGAAAATCAATAATTTCTCTCATTTTGTTCATCTCTCATTTGTCTTTTCATAATAGCTTTTCAGCTTGCTGTATACCTTTTGGTGTATGCTTCCTCTTGTATAATGGCCGCTTTTGTTAAGGCTGCCTGCCTTTGCGCCCATAAGCAGCTCAATGCCGTCATCTATATCCGATATGGAATATATATGAAATTTACCGTCCCTGACAGCATTGATAACCTTTTCCGAAAGGGTGAGATCCTTTACGTTCTGCACGGGTATAATTACACCCTGACCTCCTGTAAGGCCACGCTTTTCACATATCTCAAAAAAGCCCTCTATTTTATGCGTAACACCGCCTATAGGCTGTATAACGCCCATCTGATTTACACTGCCTGTAACCGCAAGCTCCTGATTTATCGGCATATTGCTCAGGCTTGAAATTATGGCATACAGCTCTGTACTGGATGCGCTGTCGCCGTCAACGCCGTTGTAATTTTGCTCAAAGCATATACGGCAGCTGAGTGTAAGCGGAAAATCCTGCGCATATTTTTTGCCCAGATAGCCTATTATTACCTGAACGCCCTTGTCGTGTACCGAACCGCTCATTTCCGCCTCTTTTTCGATATTGACTACGCCTGACTTGCCCATATAGGTGCTTGCGGTAATGCGTGTTGGCATACCAAAGGTCATATCTCCCGTTTCCATAACGCAAAGACCGTTTATTTGTCCCACCGCACTGCCTTTTGTATCTATAAGTATATCGTTTGAAAGTATCATATCATTGTATTTTTTACGATACAGTCCTGTCCTCAGATACTTTTTTTCAATTGCCTTTTTAATATATCTGCTGTTTACCTCATCGGCACCGTCCAGCCCTGCCCATGTATCTGCCTCGCTCAACAGCTCGTTTATAAGGGAAAACCTGGTCGTAAGCCTGTTTCTGCTTTCCGCAAGCCTTGCGGAATACTCAATTATGGTGCGTATTGCATCATCCGATACGGGCAGACTGCATTTATCCCTTGTATATGACTTTATAAATGACAGCATTGCAGAGATATTATATGCATTGTTATCCATTTCATAATCAAACATAGCGCAAATTTTAAACAGCTTGCCGAAATCGTCGTCATATTCCCTCAAAAGCGAGTAATAGTAATTTGTACCCACAAGTATCACTTTTACGCTTATAGGCGCAGGCTCCGGCTTTATACCGGCAACGGTTATGCCGCCGAGCTGATACTCCTTTATAGGCTCTATCATAAGCTCGCCTGTTTTAAGCACACGCTTTACCGCCTCCCAGCCAAAGGCTGTGCCCAGCAGATCGCTTACCTGCAATATAAGGTAGCCTCCGTTTGCCTTGTGAAGTATACCTGATTTAATTTTTGTGAAATCCGTCGAAAAATTGCCGTTTTCGCTGTCATATTCAATTTCGCCCGTGAGCGCCGCATAGCTTGGGGCATAGTTTACAATAACGGGCGCACCCTTTAGAGATGAGTTGTCTACTATAAGGTTTACGGTATATCTTACAAGGTCGGCATCTCCCGCACCGTGCACGAGCCACGGCATCATTGCGGAAATAGCTTCATCCTCGCCCTGTTCCGGGCTTGAGATAAAGTCGGCAAGGTTGTCAAGTATGTCCTCCCTTACCTCGTAAAGATACTCGCTTGCCGCTTTGTTCCCATTATATTTTTCCTGCAGGGTCATCATATAGTGGCCTACGGTAAGAAGACCTATATTATATTCCGCCTTTTCGTTTTCCTCCTTGATCTTTCTGTCAAGGCTGCGGAGTTTTTTCATGGTTTCCGCCGCTGCCTCCTGTATGGCCTCGGACTTTTCGGTTATGCCGTTTTTTTCATCCTCGCTGAGCTCCTCAAACTCCTCCTCGGATATTGTCCTGCCGTCTATTATGGGCATAAAATATACACCGCCGCCGCTAGTCCTGACGCCGAAGCTTTTTTCCTTGGCTGCCTCACGCAGCTTGTTCATAATATCGTTTTTTTCATCCTGATAGCGCTTGTTTATCTGTTCCTTTTCCTGTTCATAATCCTCCGAGGCAAACGCCCTTGTAAGCTCCTGCTTAAGGATGGCTATAAGCTCCTCCATATCCGATTTAAACTCACTGCCCTCACCTGCCTTAAAGCTTATAAGGCGGGGCTCGGCGGGCTTTTTGAAGTTGTATACATAGCACATATCGGGAGGAACGGGCTCCTTTTTTGCAATATCCATTGCAAACCTTTGGGCAAAGGTGGTTTTGCCGCTGCCCGGAAGCCCCGAAACATATATATTATACCCCTTGGATTTTACGGTAAGCCCAAATTTAAGCGACTCGGCACCCTCACTCTGACCTATTATCCCGTTAATATCCGTATTCTCTTCGGAATATGAGGCAAAATCAAAAACAACATCGGCTTTAAGCTCTTTGCAGTCAAGCTCTCTGAACATAAACAACACCTTCTTTTATGTAATACATTCAACAGGTATGAGGTACCTCCACATAATGTAGGCATCCTCCCTATTATCATCATAATATTCCTTCCTGAGCCCTTCAATGCCAAAGCCGTGCTTTTTGTAAAGTGCAATTGCCGCCGTATTGCTTGGACGCACCTCCAGCGTAACACCGAGCATATCCTTTTTTTGGGCAGTTTCAATTATTTTTGCAACTATGGCGTCGGCAATACCTCTGCGCCTGTAATTTTCATCCACTGCTATGTTTGTGATATGTCCCTCGTTAACAACATGCCACATTCCTCCGTAGCCTGCAACTTTTCCGTCTGCAAGCGCAACATAATAATATGCCATGCCCTTTGATACCCTTTCAAGCTCGCCCTCCATAGATTTTTTTGACCATGGAACAGCAAAACACTGATTTTCTATTTCAAGCACCGCATTAAGATGCTCCTGTTTCATTTCGACTACTTCTATCATAATGTGTCCTTAAGACGTTCCTCTCTTTCACGCTCAGCCTGCGATTTTCTCAAATATATTATATCAAAGCTGTCACAGTCCACTGCCGTATTACTCATTTCAAGCGCAAGGGCACCCACACTTGCCGCCCTCTGCATATTGCAGGATACGGGGGCAAATTTAAAGCCGTCCGAAAACGAGCTTATTATATCCCTGAATACCGGTACACCGTCGCCCAGAAATATTGCCCCTTTCCCGATAGAGGCGACCTCTTCCAAAAGACAGGATATATCGCATGCCATATATTCGCTCAGCCTTTTAATGCCTGCCGATGTGTCGTATACGGCGGTATATACCTGGTTTCTCCTTGCATCCATAATGGGTACAACGGGTACCGAACAGCCTGCTATATTATATGCAAGTGCATCGAGTGTAGGTACGGGAATTATTTTTTTACCCAGCCCATGCGCAAGCCCCTTTGCCGTAGCGGCACCTATCCTTAAGCCCGTAAACGACCCGGGGCCGCATGTACAGGCAATATAGTCGATCTCCGAGAGGTCAAGCTCAATTAGATCGCACATATTCTCTATCATAGGCATAAGCGTCTGGGAATGAGTTTTTTTGTAATTTACGGTAAATTCCGCCACGGTTTTGTTATCGTCAACCACAGCACAGCCTGCGGCAAGCCCCGTAGCATCAAGTGAAAGTATTTTCATCAAAGCACCTCGATTTTTCTGTAATCAATACCCTTTTCAATATCCTTTGAAATTTTTATCCAAACGGTGTCATCGGGCATAAGCGGCTTAATAAGCTCTGCCCATTCAACAAGGCACACCCCGTCCCCCGAGTAAAAGTACTCCTCATATCCAAGCTCGTACATTTCGTCCGGCTCCTCAATGCGGTATACATCAAAATGATATAATTTGCTCCCAAGCTCATTTACATACTCGTTTATTATTGTAAATGTAGGGCTGGTGATATGCTCCATTATGCCAAGACCCAATGCAAAGCCCTGCGCAAAAGCTGTTTTGCCTGCGCCCAGCTCCCCGTCAAGGGCATATATGCCGCCAATGACTGCCTGCCTGCCGAGTGCTTCGGCCAGACGGACGGTTTCATCTGCGCTGTAGGTTTCATATACCATACATTTCACCTCACATAACTATCTCAAAGGGCCAGTCCATTATGCCGCCAAAATCAAACACATTTGTATAACCGAGCTTTACAAGGCGTTCCGCAGCATCCTTGCTTCTTCTGCCGCTGCGGCAATACACAAGGTACTGTGCATTTTTGTCCTTTAACAGCCTTGGCGCCTCGCTGTCAAATATACTTAAAGGCACAAGTATACTGCCGTCGATATATCCCTCTTCAAGCTCGTCTGCCTCTCTGACATCAACTATAACGGCGCCGCCTTTATCCATAATGGCTTTTGCCTCCACGGGATTAATTTTTTTATACATACGCTTACCTCATATCCAGCTCTACGGGACAGTGGTCTGAGCCCATAATATCGGTATGTATCCTTGCATCAACAAGCCTGTCCTTGAGCCTTTCGCTTACTATGTAATAATCAATGCGCCACCCTGCATTTTTCTCTCTGGCTCTGAATCGGTAGCTCCACCAGCTGTAAACACCCTCCGTATCCGGATAGAAATAACGATAGGTGTCTACAAAGCCGCTTGACAAAAGCTGCGTCATTTTGCCCCGCTCCTCATCTGTAAAGCCTGCGTTTTTTCTGTTGGTTTTGGGGTTTTTAAGGTCTATCTCTCTGTGAGCAACATTCAGATCGCCGCAGAGTATAACAGGCTTTACCTTGTCCAATCCGCAAAGATATTCTCTGAACGCATCCTCCCATGTCATCCTGTAGCCGAGCCTTGCAAGCTCGTTTTGTGAATTTGGGGTATAGCAGGTAACATAATAAAAATCCTCAAACTCCAGGGTTATGACCCTGCCCTCTTTGTCATGCTCTTCAATGTTTATGCCGTAGCTTACATTGACGGGTTTGATTTTGCTGAATACCGCAACACCCGAATATCCCTTTTTTTCCGCATAATTCCAATAGCAATTATATCCTTCCGGCGCAAAGTCTATCTGCCCCTCCTGAAGCTTTGTTTCCTGCAGGGAAAAAATATCCGCATCAGCCTCCGCAAAAAACTCCGGAAAATTTTTACCCATGCAGGCTCTTAAGCCGTTCACATTCCATGAAATCATCTTCATAATTATTGTCCTCCGGGCAGTATTATCTGCCGTTTACTTCCTCACAAAGTCTGTCGAGCGCCCAAAGCCCTATCTCGTTTGAAACCGCTCCGTCGGCAAGCTTATATACATCATCAAGCTCGTTTTCGGGGAGCTTTTTATATCTGAGAGCTGCTTTAAGCATATCTGTCATACTGTCTGCATCAAGGACAGCCTCCGGATAGAAAAGAGAATTGCTGTCGCCCTTTACTATACCGAGGGACGCTGCCGCTCCCACTGCCTTTTCATACGACTTGCCCTTTACTATATCCTTAAAGTTGACATTGTATTTTACATCCTCTATACCGATTATCAGGGCAAGCTTTTCCACAAACTCGCCTCTTGTAAGTATATCGGTTTCTTCCAGCCTGTTATCAAGTATATAGTTTTTAAGTGATGCCGACGAAAACTTCATACTGCTCAATATCTGCTTTGCAAGCGTGTTGGCTCCAAAGCTGCCGAGCGAGTTGTTATCTATACCGTTTTTGCTGTCCAGTGCGTTTAATACCTTGCTGCCCTCGGCACCCATGGTTTTATAGAGGTTATAGGTTATATCGCTTACATTAACAAAATATAACGTTTTATCGGTAACCATAGTCCTTATATCATCGTCATAGGCACCCGTTGTTTCAACGGCATCTCCATTGGCGTTAAAGGCTCTGCTGTTTATAGGCGTAAGCATTACAGGCACAGCCTTTTTATCCGTTACAGGTTTTACATAGTAATTGTAAAGCGTACTGTAAAAACCGTTTGCGGAGTTTTCGTCACCGCCGCTGTAAGTATATCCGTCACCGAGGGAGTTTGCATCAGCTCTGCCAAAGCAGATCATTACATAATCGCCCTCTTTTACACTGTTGATAAAATCGGTGTATTCCTTGGTATGTGCAAAGCCTTTTGCGCTTGCATTGTCTGTTGTATAATCACGCACCGTTATTTTGTCCGAAAGATAGTACTGCATATACTCCGCAAAGCTGTGAGGCTCAAAAATATCGCTGTCCCTGCCCGACTTGCCTCCGTCACCTACAATAAACAGGTTTGCCGTTTTCATATCATCCGTTTTGGATACTGCCTTTGTAGATGCCTTAAGATGAGGCGCAAGCTGAGGTATTGCCTCGCCTATTGCGGCGGCAAGCTTGCTTGCAACTATGTTGGCACCGAATTTATTGTAATGGGTAAGGTCTATGGAACCGTCGTCCTTTACATCGTGCAGACCCTGTGTTGTCATAACGCCGTAGCTTTCATAAAGCTGCTGTGTTATTGAGTAGGCGTCTATACATGTGACCCCTGTTTCTGCCGCTACCTGCTCTGTAGCTACCTTATAGCCGTTATTTTCACCGAATGCAGGCTGAACCTTGCCCTCCGAGTCAAACAGCATACGGCACACAGGCGTAATTATTACAGGTATCCCGCCTTTTTCCCTTACCTTTTCAACATACTGTCTGAGATACCATTTAAAGGTACCGCTTTCATACGGATAAAAGTATTCTCCGTAAGGATATGCGTCATTTTTGTAAAAATCATATATTCTTTGCGGTGTTTTTGTCTTTTCGGCTTTTACGGTAGGATATATGCCGTTTTCGTCCGGCTCGCCCAGCAGTACGGAATGCTCCACTCTTGCATCCTCCGTAGTTCTGTTATCATTATGTCCAAACTGGATAAATACATAATCTCCTGCGCTAAGATCTGACAATATTTCGTCAAGACGTCCCTGATTAATGTACGAACGTGTACTTCTGCCGCCTTCGCCTTTGTTTATTATCTCTACGCCGTCGTCAAAATAATTTACCAGATATTCTCCCCAACCGCCTATTGAGTTATCGTCACCGTAATATTTTACAGTGGAATCTCCTGCAATAAATATCCTTACACGGTTGTTTTCATCCGGCTTGACCACCTCGTCCGCCGTTATTGTATCCAGCAGCCATATCTCGCTTTTACCTTTGAAATCTATCTTAAGGTCACCTCCCGAAAGAGGCTTGCTGTCCGTAACAGTTTTGCTTATCTGTTTTACGTCACTGCCCTCCAGGCGGAATGTAAGTGTAAGACGGTCGTTATTTTTTGTAAGGCCTATATACATATAAGGGTTGGACTCGCCGCTGTTTGTGGGCACTGCATTTTTAAGCTTATCCTCATCGGCATACAACACGGTTTCCGTGCCGTTTTCCATTTTATAAAGATCAAGCTTTAAGCTTTTTGTGTTTCCCCCTCTTGTTACAGCCAATCTGTAATAACCGCTGTCGCTGTTATTAATGTAAAAATTAAGTTCATCATCGCTTGCAAGGCCCGTACCGAGAGGATTGCATCTTATTTTAAACTCATATGCAGCGTCCTTCCATCCGGAGGCAGCCTCGTATTCAAGCGATGCGGTATTGCTTACGGGAGCTGCCGCACCGTTGTTTGCCTCATCGGCAATTTTCCATTCTCCCTCAGCCTTAAATGCAGAAATACCGCTGTTAAAGCCCTCTCTTAAATAATTGACCGTGCTGTCGGCAGCCTTAACGACCTCCGTATCGGTTACATATGTCACCTCATCGCCTAAGCTTCCGTAGGTGGTATCGGAGGCAGGCTTAATACCAAGCATTATTTTTGAACCCGCATCGGCATTTTGTACCGTATAGGTTTTGAAATAATCACCTATGCCCTCCTTTAAAAGGGTCTTTTCTCCGTCCTTGACCGAATACCAGCTTATAACGGATCTGTCCGCCTTATTGTCACTTTCCAGCATAAAGCTGTAGCTTGCCGTAAGCTTGTCCCCTACCGTGATCTTGTCCTTTGAGGCAATTTTGATTGCGCTTATTTTGGGTGCGGGAGTTCTTGCGGCTGTAACATTTACTGTCGCATAGGTGTCAATACCGTTTTCAAGGCGTGCATGCACTCTTGTACTGCCAACCTTATCTGCGGTTATCTTGCTGCCGTTAAGGCTTACCGTATCGCTGTCCGCAGTGTAAGCAACGCTGCTTTTTGCGCCTGCAGGCAGTATAAACGATTTTAACTCGGTGCTTTCTCCCAAAGGGATATTTATCTCATAGTCCGAAAGTGTTATATCCGCTGCCTGTAACGGCGAGATACGGGCATTTGCGGGATTCCATTTATCATTTCCGCAAAGCACATTGTATGCGCTGTAAGCCTCTGCCTGCTCCTTGGTAAGCTGCCTTACAAAATCCGCTCTTTTTGATATATCTGCTTTGCCCGATGCAGTCCTGCTGCCGTATTCCGCAAATCTTATTTTATTTGTCAATGTCTTGTCATCCCAACGGCTGAAGCCCTGCTCGCTTAAAAGCTCGGGCAGTTTGCAATTTATAAAAACAGACTGCGAACCGTAGTTTGGATAATCCGCATCACACTGCCATGGTCTGCCAAGGTCAAGCTTATTTTGCAGTGCAGCGGTATATGCCTTATCAACGGTAAGCTCACATTCATTAAAAACGTATCCTATATTGAAAAGCGTTGTATTGGGAGCTGAAAAATGCCCGCCGTTTTCATAGTATGCCATATTGAGCCTGCATTTATCAAAGTATGCGGTCGCATCGCCGAATATAAAATCTACTGTGCCCTCAACATAGCAGTTATCAAGGTATACCCTGGCATTGTTGCTGCTGCCGTATACCGACTGACCCTTTGAGGCTCCCTTTAAATAAAGGGTATCCTGCCTGCCTATAAAGCGGCAGTCCTCAAGCACTACCTTGTCCGCAAGGCTCTCAAAGGCTACAGCCTGAGTCTGCTTGCGGCTTGTGTCGGTAAGGTTATAGCTGTTTTCAAAGGTAATGTTTTTTGCCGAAAAGCCCTTTGCCGCTGCCCCTACCATAACTGTTGCGGATTTTTCCGTACCTGCGTTTTTGCTCTTGTCCTCATGACCGTTAGCCTTATCGTAGGTTATGACCACCTCATCGGCTTTGCCTCTGCCTATAAGGTTTACATAGGGCTTATCAATATTTACGCACTCCTCATAAACACCCTTGTCGATATATATGTTTACAGGGTTTGCCTGAGTGGGGACCCCCGATATGGACTCCACGGCAGCCTCTACGCTGTTAAAATCATAACCGTTTCCCTTGCCGACATTTATGCTTGTGCTTGCCAATGCTGTTGCAGGCATATATGTAAACACGGCTGATGCGGTCATTATTGCTGCCAGAACTCTTGCGGTATATCCGATACCTTTTTTCAATTAGATCAACTCCCTTTATATATACATAATAATCTATTTTACATAATAACACATAACCGATATTTAAACAAGTCATTTACCGAAAAAAAGAATTCAATAATACGCTTACGCTGCGTACTCATAACCGACGGCTTTGCAAAGCCTTTGTATTGCCTGTACTCCCACCTAATTGAAGATCCCATCGCCTAAACAGCCGAAAAGCTTAATTATAGGCAAAAAAAGGAGCGTCCCCTTTAAGGAACACTCCTCTTTTAATGTAAGTTATTTTGAAGCACGTCTGTTGATGTCTTCCTTTACCTTAGCTGCCTTACCTACTCTATCTCTGAGGTAATTAAGCTTAGCACGTCTGACAATACCGTACCTTACGACCTCGATACGGTCAATTCTTGGTGAATGCAGCGGCCATGTCTTTTCAACACCTACGCCGTAGGATACTCTCCTTACGGTAAATGTTTCTCTTGAGCTGCCGCCCTGTCTTTTAAGTACAACGCCCTCAAACATCTGGATACGCTCTTTTGTACCCTCAACTACCTTGGCATATACACGTACAGTGTCGCCAACGTTAAAATCAGGTATGTTGTCCTTTAACTGTGCTGCTTCAATTTCTTTAATGATACTGTTGTTCATAAGGCTGTGCCTCCCTTTCTTCATAGATGTTCATAAATATAATGATACCAGCGGAACATCCGTACTCACAATAAAGCATTATAGCATAGTGCAAGGATAAATGCAAGCACTTTTTTACAAAATTTTTAACGCTGTAAATTGCAATATAAAATGTCACCAAAGTGAAGACGGTAAATTTAGCAAAAGTGCCGCTTCATAAGAAGAAAGCC
>CANQDF010000013.1 GCA_947591605.1 uncultured Clostridia bacterium
AGAATAAAATTTCCCCGCGTATCCAAGTTTTTATTAACAAAGACAATATTGATGAATTGCCGCATATTGAAAATCTTATTTTTGAAAACCGTCTGTCGGAGCGATGTGCAGACTTCGGCGGAGAATTTGCCTGCTTTGTATATCAAGGCTCATGTGACGGAGAAAACGCAAAGCTGTATGATGTGCGTATCACAAAGGACGATTTGAAAAAAATACCGCCTCTCCTCTCGGAATACACACTGAAGTACTTTCATACAAATAATTTAAATGACATATTTGGTCAAACAGAGCAGGAACTGTATAATAAGTACATAGTAGATAACTCAACGGTAAGCTATGTTTCGGATAACCCTGTACTTTTTATTGACAATGCTTATAATGTGTATCCTAATATCAGCACTCCTGCGCCATATTGGTGCCTTGGTAATTTAAAAAAAAGCAGCGCAGAGGAAATCCTGCAAAATTATTTAACGGGGATGAGCGTCGCACAAACTATACGCTGTACAATTCCGCTTAGTGAAATTGTAGAGCGGTGCGGCGACCCAAACAGTATGCGCTTGTTTGGCGAGAAAGATTATGTCATCTTTTTGTTGAATCAATACTGCGAGAAAGAACAAAAAAACGGTTCAATGATTGAGCGTAAATATTAATGTGTATTGTAATGGAAATATACATTGGTACAATTATTGACAACGGTAATATACATGTTAGCTTTCTTGACGTAATGGAAGTTGAATATTGATGAAATCCATATGCTTGATTTTAAAATAGGTTGTTTTTAGCTGATCGGCAAAAGTTATTGACAAAACGAAATAAACATGATAAAATAAACGCACAATAAGGGGAATGAGGTCTCCCTTAGTTTATGACTTAAACTGCTTTATGCTGATGACTTCTGCTTTTTTACGCAGATGTTGTCGGCTTTTTTATTGGAGGTTTTTATGCTTATCAGTATAGTTTATATTTTGATCGTGGGTATGGTATTTGGTTGTTTATGTAAGAAAATAAAATTTCCTGCACTATTTGGAATGCTCACCGCAGGGATTTTATTAGGTCCGCACGTTTTTGATCTCATAGACTCATCGATCCTTGATATTTCGGCAGAGATCAGAAGGATAGCTCTCATTATTATCCTTATACGTGCAGGGCTTAAACTTTCGGTAAGCGATTTAAAAAAAGTCGGCAGACCGGCAGTGTTAATGTGTTTTTTGCCTGCCTGCTTTGAGATCATAGGAATGATTCTGACAGCACCTAAATTGCTTGGGATTTCGCTCCTTGACGCGGCAATAATGGGAGCGGTTGTCGGAGCAGTGTCGCCTGCGGTAATAGTTCCCAAAATGATAAATCTTATAGACAACGGCTACGGCATTGATAAAGGAATACCTCAGATGATACTGGCGGGAGCTTCGGTAGATGATGTGTTTGTCATAGTTATGTACACAACGTTTACAAGTATAGCCAAAGGTGAAAATGTTTCGTGGATGTCTTTTGCGGAAATCCCTGTTTCTATAATTGTTGGGATCGTTGTGGGACTTATTGCGGGATTTTTGATATATCTGTTTTTTACAAAAATACATATTCGCAATACCGTAAAAATTATGTTGGTACTGTGTTCTTCGTTTGTTTTGGTGACGCTTGAGGATAACTTTGGAGAAATTGTGCCTTTTGCATCACTTATCGGAGTTATGGCTATGGGTCTTGAAATAAGGAGAAAAAGTACCGATATTGCCGCTAATCTTTCTCTGCGGTTTGATAAGCTTTGGATTATTGCCGAAATCTTTTTGTTTGTGCTTGTAGGTGCTTCGGTAAATATTGAAAGTGCGGCTAATTCCGCATTCAGGAGCAGTATATTAATACTTGCGGTGTTGATTTTTAGGATGCTGGGTGTCTATATCTGCCTGTTTGGAACAAAACTGCATATTAAAGAAAAAATATTCTGTATGTTAGCTTATACTCCTAAAGCAACGGTTCAAGCTGCCATTGGAGGGCTTCCGCTTGCCATGGGATTGGGCTGCGGTGATATAGTGCTGACTGTTTCCGTAATTGCCATTTTGCTTACCGCTCCGCTCGGCGCATTTGCAATTGACTTTACATATAAGAGATTCCTTAACCGAACAGACGGCAGCAAAAAATGATTTGAGTACGCAGCGTGGAACAAACCGGGGTACCCTTGTTCGTTCATTGGCGTAAGCGGAGTGCCAATACCGTTGACAGCATAAAACTATGGATAAAGGGTTAAAACTGTAGACGAGTGTTTACGTTGTCGGTGAATTTTTTTCGGATTTGCTTTTTCAACATAAGTATGATATGATAAAATATACAGTTGTTCAGGTATTAAAGCTGTTCAACAAATCATTCTCTGACGGAGGAATACAATATGTCTGATTTTGGTATAAACGAAATGCAAAAAATGCAGATAGCTTTGCAGGAAAGATATAAGGATAAATGGGAGCCGATTTGCCCCGAAACCGGAAAAAATAAGCTCCTTTGGATGATTGGAGAGGTAGGCGAGGTTATTGATATTGTCAAGAAGCATGGCGGTGCAAAGGCATCGGAGGACGAGAATCTGAGGAAAGATTTGATAGAGGAAATGGCGGATGTGCTTATGTATTACAACGATGTAATGCTATGCTATGGAATTACTGCCGAAGAGTTAATGCAAGCATACATAAACAAATTTGAAATAAATATGGAACGTTGGTAATTTATAAAAGGAGATAAACTATTATGAAAAGATGCTTAAAAACTGTATTATCCGCAAGTATTATGCTGTTGTATCTGACAGCCTGCACAGTCAAACAGACCGAAACAAATACGGAGAATGATAAAAATTCCGAGGAGGATATTGTAGTTGTTTATTCCTCACATGACGACGGACCCTTAAATGCCGGTGTAGATATGTTTACGGAAAAATACCCCAACATAAAAGTAGATGTGGTGACGGGCGGTACAGGTGAGCTTTGCGACAAAATTGCCGGTGAAGCCGACAATCCTGTTGCAGATGTTATGTGGGGCGGCGGAGCCGATTCCCTGGAAGCATTCAAAGAGTATTTCGCACCCTATGTATGCGCCAACGACGAAGCGATCGATCCTACCTATAAGGAACCAAACAATCTGTGGATAGGTGAAAGCCCGCTGCCTATGGTCATCTTTTACAATAAAAAACTCATAGATGATAACGGATTATATATCCCCCAAAGCTGGAACGACCTGATAAAGCCTGAATGGAAAGGGAAAATTGCATATTGTATGCCATCAAATTCAGGATCTGCATACACACAGCTTTGTACAATGCTCTTTGCTCACGGAGGAATTGAAAACGGCTGGGATTTTATAGAACAATTTTATGATAACTTAGACGGAAAAATATTGGATTCTTCCGATAAGTGCCATGAAATGGTGGCAAGCGGTGATTTTTATGCAGGGCTTACATTTGAAAAGGCAGCGGTGCAATATAAGGACGATCCCGATTTGGGTTTTGTGTATCCCGATGACGGTACAAGCGCAGTTCCGGATGGAGTGGCTTTGATAAAAAATGCACCCCATGAAGAAAACGCCAAGCTGTTTATTGATTTTGTAACCTCAAAGGAATGTCAGGAGGAACAGAGCTTGGACTGGGGCCGCCGCCCTGTACGTTCGGATGTAAAAATAGGCGAAGGGCTTACTCCGCTGTCTGACATAGTAACTGTGAAATATAACTTTGAACAGGCAGCCGACAGTAAAGAAGATATACTTGAAAAATTTAATGATATAACAAAAAATTGATATATTCCATATGTATTTGATGCAGAAGTAAGGGGGTGTTGCAAAACAACACCCCCATGAATGAAATGCCAACATTTCATTCATTTTTTTACAATGAATAAAGAGATTCGTGCCAGCCAAAGGCTGGCGACTCCCTCTTTTCCTCGGACGGGCAAAGCTCGTCCTGCGGATTTTAGCCTGCGGCGCTAAAGTTACTTTAAGATATTTTGCAAGTAACATTATCTAAAATTCCATTTTATATTGAATAATTTAGTTTTGCGACAGCCCCTTATGTAATCGGTCAATTATTACGGAATTGTTCTGCAGTGTTATAACTTGAATCGCCAAAAGGCATATAAACACACTGCGGCGCTTTATCGGTCGGTTTTCGGACGTCGGTCCTTCTGCCTGCGGAAACAATTGAGGGATGTAAAAAACACCAAATATTTATATTGATGTCAGAACCCTTTCCGTTATACTTATTACATTATTTCCGGAAAATTTAAAGAAAAAAGGAACTTTTGAATTTTTGTCGATATATGGCTGAATATATTTAAAAAAATCTTCTTTGTTTGCATTGTAAATAGTCGGATTTTCGGCATTTTCATCAGCAAATTCTCTTCCCCAATCAATAAAATTGTATACGGTATCCTCTGTTAATGTAAATTTTATATTGACTTCATTGGGGTTATATATAAGATAACCATTCGGCATATAAGTATTGACCCCTTGTTTTGATAATTCGACTATTCTTTCTGTATCATCCGATGTAATATATTCTACCGGATCAAGGGTTATTGTGTTTTTTTCTATGTCTTTTATTAATGCACAAATTTCATACGAATCATTTTGTTTATAACTGTTTTCATCGGCAAAATCGGCAAATACAAATCTTAACATTGTAACAATAGCCTGCTCTTTTGTACAATTGGAAAGAGGCGAAAATTTCTCGTCACCTGTTCCTGTCATAAAGCTTATGCCGTTATTGTCCTTATATTGACTTATAACGTAGATACCGGCCTTAGCCCATGGTGCAAGATCGGCTTCATCGGTATAATGTACATTGTTGTCGGTTTTTTCAAGATCGCACAATTCCGCAAGCTTTGAAAGTATAACTGCCGCTTCCTGTCTTGTGATCGGCCTTTCGGGCTTAAACATATTATTTCCTATGCCGTTAACAACTCCAAGATCATAAAGTGCGTCAATGTAATTTTGACCCGTATCTTTGAAATTATCCCTGTCCGAAACATAGGTATATCCTGTTTTAAATGAATATGTTTCAAAAGCAAGCCGACAAAAATCATCTCTTGTTATATCATCGGTATAATTACATTGCAATTTTTCCGGAACAAATCCCAGGTCTACAGCTTCTTTAATGTCTTCTTCAGCCCATGCGCTGCACTGCAATTCGTCGGTAAATTCATTTGCATATACAGTTGTACATAAACCGATAAAAGCTATGCAAAGGGCGCTTATAAATAACTTTATATCAAATTTCATTTTCTTAACTTTTATCTCCCTTTTATTTTCGTTATAATATCTATCTTACTCTAATTGCTCCACTGCGGTATAAACCAAATCGCCAAAAGGGGTATAGTAATACAAATACAAAGGAAATTCATATCTGTTTTGAACTACGATCAGTCCGTTGCAAAAGCCCAAAAGTTGACAAGCCTCATCTTCAAGCTTTATTTCAACGGGTGCGGAACTTACGTTATAAACCAAGACAGAGTCTTTTTTCTGAATGGCATAGATGCCGTTTCCGTTTGCACAAAATAACAGATTGCTATCCTCCGGACTGCTTACATACGGCATTTGTGCCGACAGACGTTTTCCGGTTGTAAGATCCATATGGACCATATTATCGGATGGCTGCGACCAAGGCTCGTTTTCATCTGCCAACAACACAAAGCTTGCGAAGATATCGCCGCCGGTTGTATTATATAACTCTACACTTCTGAAACGTTTGCCTATCCCGGGGACTTCTACACAATTTCCGTCCGTATCCTCAAACCACATTACATTATCGAACGATTTTATCAGGCTCTGCAAGTATACTTCCCGTCCCAACACAGTGTTCTCGACCTTTGTGCTGTTACCCACCGAGTGCATATGGCATACGTCGGGTATTTCCGTTGTACGGGGAATAAAGTTTCCGCAGCTGTCAACAACGCCGATAGGATTGGTCAAAATGTTTAACCCGTCTTCGGCGTAATTGCCGTCTATGTTCCATGAGCTGTAGATCGGATAATATTCCGTTGGCTTTTGTGTTTCACCGTTATTCAGCTTATCTAAACGCAAAACAGTGACAACAGCCTGTTCCCTTGTGTAGGAGCTGTCACCGCTAAAGCAGTTGTTCCCCGTACCGACCACAATACCGTTAAAATAACACCAGGTTACAAACTCATAGCACCATTTAGGTATTTCGTCATTCCATACGTGAGGATATAATGCAGCATCCCGGCACATACCGTAGCATTGAGCCGTCCTATAGAGCATAACCGACGCTTCGTTTCGGGAAATAGCGTTATCGGGACGGAATGTCCCATCGGGATAGCCATTTACAATACCGAGTGCGGAGCAAGCAAGAATGTTGGGAGCATCGGTATCCGAAAATAATGCTGCCGTGTTTTCCGCCGAGGCATCGCCCCACCTTGTCCTTGCTTGACAAATCAAATCACAGAACTCACTTCTGGTTATAGGTTCTGTCGGTTGTTTTGCAAAAAGCGAAGGCGGAACTATGTTCAAAGCGATCGCTTCGCTTACCGATTCCGACAATTCCCCGGAAGCTATCGGCATAGCGTCTTCGGCATAGCAAGGTGCCGAATTAAACAGAACCAATAAAAAAATAAAAGTGACAATAAAAATGGTATTCCTTTTCATATTTTTCCTCCTTTATTCGGCAGTCACAGATATTTGTACGGCTTGCCTCTGTATATTAAAACAATTAACGGAATGATTTTACGACACATTTTTTAAAAATTTTGAAATTTTTAATTTGCGGCAATTTCAATATTACGATTTCTTTTATTATACAGCCCTGCAGTCTAAAAAGCAAGGACTGCCGCAAATACCGTTTTTATCTGCATTTGCAGCAGTCCATACCAATATCTTTATGAGATATTGCGGGCTACTTTGACCAGAGTATCCTTATCGATATTTCCGGATACGGAGAATACAAATTCATTCTTATCCCATGTTATTGTACTTACATCGTCCTTTATTATAAACATTGCTTCGTTACCGTTTATATCAATGTATTTTATTTCGGCGTCCTCGGTATCCAAAGCATAGCTGTCGGGGGCGTTCATTTTGTCTATTATTATATATTCCTCGTCATGAGCATACATTATAAGGCAGTCGTTTATGTCGTTATATTTTTGTGTTTCCTCAAAATTCTGCGGAATAAAGCCTACATTTATATCAAACTTTTCAAATGTATCCTCCTCATCCGATTTATAATGGAATACAGTTCCCAAGCGTGTTTCTTCCACTAATATATTTAATATCTTTTCTTTGAAGGCATATGCCGTAAAAACGGAAAGCAATATGGTTATTACAGTGACGATTGCAATAAATAACAAATTTACCTTAACCTTATGACGATTTTTATTATTTCTTTCGTTTTGAAAAATTTGATTTACCGCATCTATATGCTGAGGTGAAAAAACAATTTCTTCATCTGGCATACTTGTATCAATTTCATCAAAAATTTTGTCTATTGTGCTTGAACAGGCATTTTTGAGCAAAATATCCGTTGTTTCTTCATAAACATTGCCGGTTTTGTTATTCATACCTGTTCATCTCCTTTTTCAAAAATTCCTTAAGCTTGTTTCTTCCTCTTTCAAGCCTTTTTTGTGCCAAGGTATAGCTTATGTCCAATATATCTGCAATTTCACCGATACTGTACCCGTACTGCAGCTTCAAAAATAATACGTTTTGATATTTTTCGTCTAGGCTGTATATAAATTTTTCTATTTTATCCATATTTTCCCGGCTGATAATAATTAATGATAAGTCGTTCTCGTCATCCGGGATATTATCATACTTACCGATATCGTCAACATCAACGCATTTTTTTGATTTATTGTATATATTAACAGCAATGTTTCTGCAAATTATGCCGATAAAATTTCTTGTTTTCTTATCCTCCACGGCACCGATCTTTTCAATGCACGAGGTTAGCTTTATAAGGGTTTGCTGCACAGCATCCTCCGCATCATATTTGTTATGCAGGATACTGTATGCCACTTTATACATAAACTTGGAATATTTATTATATATTACTTCCAAAAGCATAACATCTTCTGAATTTAAAATTAGAAAAATCATCGTTTTTCTCCCCTGAATACAATAAGCTTAAGCAATCAAAAAAGCCAATCATCGCCTATACAATTTTCGTTACACAATAAAAATTAATTTATTATATCACAAGGATGTGCATAAAACAATCATGCAAACATCAAAGTAACCCCAATTATATAAAAAAGACCCCGTACAAGTATTGAAAAAAACTTATATTATGTTATAATTACTATGTATGGTTACATAAATGTAGCTTTATTATTACATTTTAAATTTATAAGGGGATACAAGATGAAAAGATTGAAAACAGAACAAAAACGTAGATTTGCGGCGGTCGTAGCTATAGTGCTGATAATTGCACTGGTTCTGTCCGCAGTACTGCCTGTTTTTCTGCAGTTTACAAATGCTGCGCCTTTAAATGCTGAGGATTATACCATCGAAGCCGATATAGGCTTCGATGGCAATGCCAAAATAAACAGCTGTATTCCCGTAACGGTATCGGTCACAAATAATACGGGCAAAAATTTCAAGGGCGATATATCATTGCCGGTTTTCAGCCGTCCGGACGGCTTTTCCGATGAGGCTTCATATACCGAATATGTAAATTCCGTTGAAATTGCATCGGGCGGCAGCAAGACTGTCAGCTTTAATGTGCCCATATTTTATATACAAAACAGAGAGCTGACAATAAGCCTTATGCGTGGAGATAAGACGGTTGCATCGCAAAGCTTCCCCGTAAATATATTATCCGACAAGGAAATATGGATAGGTCTGCTCTCTGATTCCCCTGACAGGCTTACATATATCAAGCCGGATTATTATGTAGTGGATACAAACGGCAGGACGGTGGATATTTCGTCGGAGGCCGAGAGCTGTCCCGATGTTGACTTTGGATGCGTGGATATTTTTGTAATAAATGATTACGATATTGCCGCAATAAGTGATGAAAATTTACAGGATATACTTGATAACGTGAGCCGAGGCAAATCCGTTATTATAGGTAACGGCAGCCGTATAGGCTCCTTGGATAGACTGGAGCTTGACAAGCTTGCAAATTACGGTCAGTCATATCCGCCGGGCACATTGGCTCGTGTATATAAGTTCGGCAGCGGTTTTATCTGCTCGGTCGATGAGGATCTTGCAAATACTAGGTCAGAGTCTTTAACCGATACGATGTCGGATATTATGTCGCTTGTATGCAGCAACCCGGCTGTATCGCAAAGCACATCGGAGCTTTACGATTCGCTGCTTGGCAGCACAAGCAGACTGCCCAACTTGAGCGATTTTACCGTAAAAATAATATTCGGTATAATCTATATTTACATATTGTTTATTCCTGTGCTGTATTTTGTGCTTAAGCGGCGTGACAAAAGAGAAAATGCGTTAAAAATAATACCTGTAACGGCTTTGGTTATCAGCTTTCTCATATACCTTATAAGCTTTAATACTGTCTATAAAAAACCTATTGCAAGCATTGTAAATTATATAGACC
This sequence comes from uncultured Clostridia bacterium, assembly GCA_947591605.1. Classification (GTDB taxonomy): domain Bacteria; phylum Bacillota; class Clostridia; order Lachnospirales; family CAG-274; genus CALWRD01. Next base: position 9,542 of record CANQDF010000013.1, read on the forward strand.
TGGGCGGTACAGACAGCACAAACATTGCTATGAAAACCTTTGTAAACGTTGTTTCTCCAAGCAAGGGCAAGCTTAAAATCGATATAGGCAAGGGAAAAAGCCTGACATATATAAGTGATAAAAGCTATTACGATAACTACTATTATAACAATAATGAAAGCCTAACCTATACAGACGAGCCTAAAATTGACAAACGCATTATTGTTTCGGATGAGAATACCTCAATAGAGATGTCGGATAAAACAAAATGGGACAACACCTATATGTGCATAGACGGCAGGTATGAAGCCGATGGAGGCCTTGAGGGCAGCATATCGCTGGATCCCCAGACAGGTATGTTAAAGGGCAGTATTGTCAACAGCTCCGGAGTTGATATGGAGGAATCCGTGCTGGTGGTTTATACCGATATAGGTTTAACCGATATAATCAAGATAGGCGAGCTTGAAAACGGCGAGGATATAAATCTGGATGAGCTTTCGGTAAAATTTGATCCGTATGCCTCAAAAAGCACTTATGACTTCCATGACATTATAAACCCATACGATTCAAGCCCTTATGTGTTTAGAAATGAAAACCTTGAGGAAAGATACACTCTTGAAAAGGAGCAGGATATACTGGAAAGCTATTGTGATGACTGCATTTCGTCATCGACGGCAGACGGTACCGGTTTTACGGGTTTTTATGTTGATTTTTTGGGCTTTTCCAACGATGACGGTGCGTATGATGATATTACGGTAAACAATAAAAAAACCAATGCCTCCACGACCAATGTTTTCAGTAAAAAGTATACGGTGGATCTAACGGGGTTGGCAGCTTTTATGCAGCAGGATATGCAAGGCAGCAGCGGGGCTGTCCTCTTATCCGACAGCAATGCCTCATATTGCGGCAGCAACCGCTCGGCAGTTACCGTTTACAATACCGATGACTATGTCGAGTTTGAATTGGCAAACCCCAATTATGAGGATTTCAAGATCATTTGGAATGTCGATGCCTCCGAAAAGGAGATATACAACGATGTGGAAAACGAATGGATGCCGCTGTTTGATCTGGAGTATGCTGCAGGCTATACCGAATACAATTGCGTGAGAGTGAGGGCAAGGGGTTTTACCTCTTCGATAATCGATGTGCCCGATATAATCTACTGCGGCAGCACGTCCGACTATATGTATGCAAACGGACAGTCGGGGCAGACAAACGAGATCACGGATACCGAGATCACGGATGTGCCCTATTACGGTGATAACAATTGACAGGCGGGAGGTGAGCATATGCTTAAAATAGAAGGCCTTGTAAAGAGATACGGCAAATTTACCGCTGTTGACGGCTTGGATCTGGAGGTGAGCCGAGGCAGCATTTACGGCTTTGTAGGCCCCAACGGTGCAGGCAAAACTACAACCATGAAGATAATGGCAGGGCTTTTGCGTGCCGACGGAGGCAGCGTATACATAGACGGTATCGATGTATCCGCCGATACGGATATGCTTAAACAAAAAATAGGTTATATGCCGGATTTTTTTGGCGTATATACAGACCTCAGAGTAGACGAATATATGGATTTTTACGCAGGTACATACTATATACCGTATGAGGAAAGGCGTGAAATTATTGATAATCTCCTTGAAATAGTGGATCTTTCGCATAAAAAAAAGGATTATGTGGACAGCCTTTCAAGAGGTATGAAGCAAAGGCTGTGCCTTGCAAGGAGCCTCATACATGACCCCGAGATACTTATACTTGACGAACCCGCATCCGGTCTTGATCCGCGTGCAAGGATCGAGATGAAAGAGGTTTTAAAGCAGTTAAGCACGCTTGACAAAACCATCGTCATAAGCTCTCATATTCTCCCCGAGCTTGCGGAAATGTGTACCGAGATAGGTATAATAAACCACGGCAAAATGATCGACAGCGGTTCCGTAACGGAAATTATGAGCCATATATCAAAGGAGCGTGTTGTTGAGATAAAGCCTGTCGACAAAAAGGCTGAGCTTATCACTCTGCTTGAGCAGATGCCCAATGTCGGCAATATTACCGACAATACATTTTATGTAAGCTTTTCCTACAGGGGCGATGACAGCGGTTTGTCATACATACTTACAAATGTTGTATCCGAGGGTATCCCCGTATTGTCCTTCCATGAAAAGGAAGGCAATCTGGAGGATATATTTATGCAGCTTACGGGAGGTGAGGATAATGAAAATGCTTAACCCTGTTTTCAGAAAGGATATGAGGGTGCTTTTTCGCAATATAAAGGTTTATATCGGCTTAACAATTTATCTGCTGATTCTTGTTTTTATTACAAACTCAATACTTAAAATGATAAATTTAAACAGCTATAACGGCTTCAATCCCGAATATGTTATGGGTGCATATCTTACCATGCTCGGTTTTCAGATGCTGGTCATCACGTTTGTGATACCTGCTTTTACAAGCAGCTCCATAAGCGGAGAGAGAGAAAGACAAACCCTCGATTTTATGCTTATAACCCGTATGAAGACCTTTGATATAGTCCTGGGCAAGCTCATGAGCTCAATAATGCTTGTATGCCTTATGATAGTGGCTTCAATGCCTGTTTATGCCGTTATCTTTTATTACGGAGGCGTATCTGTAATAAATTTTTTGTTTAACACCGTATTTCTTATAATTTATTCGGCTTTTATAGGCAGCATTGCGGTATTCTTTTCCACTATATTCAAAAAAACAGCGGCGGCGACCGCAGTTTCAAACCTGTTTGTTATAGGCTTGTCAATAGGTACAGCCACTGCGGCAGGTACAATAATAACCGTTTGCAGTTTGGTTGGCGTGAACGATATTGCAAGAAGCATTGCCGGCATTATATGTGTAGCGCTTATTTCCCTAAATCCCGTAGTAAGCTTTGTATCCGTTATAGATACGCAGCTTGGCTCGGATTTGACATGGGAGTTTATAGGTGGATTACTGGATTCAAGCATTGATATACCGTTTTTGCAGGTGTGGCATATTGTATTGATAATGTATATGCTTGTAACCTTCCTTTTGCTCAAGGCTGCCGCCATAAATTTAAGACCGATAAAAAAATCAGGCAGAAAAAACAAAAATATACGCAAAACTGCCGATCCGGAAAATAACTGAAAATATTGCTTTAAAAAAGGTGGTTGTATGAAGGAGCTCTTAAGGTGCCTCAAACCTCTTAAAAACAGAATACATTTTAAATATCTAATTACGGTTGTGCTGTCGTGTATTACAGCTGCATTTTGCATTGATGCGCTCATAATGCTGTATTCAAAGTTTAGATATGTATACGGAGTGCTTAATATCGCATCGGTCATACCCGTGCTTATTTTAGCTGTGGGGCTTATAATATGGCAGTTTATGCGTCCGACGGACTACAGGACGGCTAAAACTGCGGACAGCCTGGGCTTCAAGGAGCGCTTTGTTACCGCCTATGAGGTTTTTAACAAGAAAGAACCTTCACAGATGGAAATGCTTGCGGCGGACGATGCCATAAGATGTGCAAGATCTGCCGATTTTAAAAAAATTTATCGGATAAAGCCAAATAAAAAATTGCTTATTGCGCCGTGTGCGGCTTTTGTTTTGTTTATAGCAATTTTGCTGCTGCCCATAGAGCCGAGTGCGGAAATGCAGGAGCAGCAGGAACTGCATGAAATGCTCGACAAAACAGTTGAAAAAATGCAAAATGAGGTCGAAGTCTCCAATCTTACCAAAAAGCAGAAAAAGGAAATCAACAAGGAGCTTAAAGGCTTAAAGAAAGAGCTTTCCAAGGCGCAAAACAAGCAACAGGCGGCAAACACCGTTATGCAGGGTCAGACAAAGCTTAAAAAAATTGTTGAAAACAGTGAAAATGAGCAGCTTAAGGCAATAGGTACAAAGCTGGCGGAAAATGAGTCGACCCAAAATCTGGGTGAACTGCTTAAAAACGGTAATGCGGAAGAGTTTACCGAGGCGCTTAATGAGCTTAACAACAGCCTCTCCGATCTATCGGAGGATGAAATAAAGGAGTTTGGCAGGGCTTTTAAGGACGCCGCACAAAGCAGTGAACTTGACAAGGATGCAAAGCAGCTCTTAAACGAGCTTGGAGAAACTATGCAAAACGAGCTTACGGACGAGCAGCTTGCAGAGGTATCTCAAAACCTCGGTGGGCTTTCGGACAAAGTAAATGAGCTTGCAAAACAGAACAATGATGTAAGGGAAGCGGTTGAAATGCTTAACGATGAACTTGCGGATACGGGAGAAGAGTTAAGCGGCAGCGGCAAGGAAGGAATGACTGCCGCCAAGGGTGAGGCGTCAGGCGATGTAAGCGATTCCTCCGCCTCGGATTCTCACGGCACGGAGCCGGGCAAGGGCTCAATACCAAATGCAAATATATATACTTCCTCCGCCAAAGGCTATGCGGATTACGAGGCAGAGCTCAACCAAAACGGAAACGGTGAAAAAAACGGCGAAACGGTTAAAAACAAGGTAGACGGAGAATACGGAGAAGTGCTGCCGTACACCGATGTATACGATGTATACAAGCAAGAGGCAATGAACGGCATTGATCGGGAGGATATACCCTACGGGGTAAAGGATATAGTAAAGGATTACTTCAGCTCGCTGGAATAAGGTGATTGTATGTATTTTGAAAGATTGCCCGCATTGGCAGGTTTAATAATTCTGCCTATGATACTGGCATTGTATCTTTTCAAAAATAAAAGGAAAAACATTATTATACCCTCTGTATTTTTGTGGAACAAGGCACAGCAGAACCAAAGTGCGGAAAGATCCCTGCAGCGGCTCAGAAAAAATCTGCTTATGCTTTTACAGCTTGCGGCGGCGCTTTTTTGTGTGCTTGCCATGGCTCAGCCCTGCATAAACAGAAAAGCAAACGTAAATACATACCGCATAGTTATAGATAACAGCATTAGCATGTCGGCATACGAGGGTGAAAAAACAAGGCTGGAGGAGGCAAAGGCAGATGCGGTCAGGCTGGTAAAAAGCAGCGGTGCAGACAGCTTTTTTTCGGTGCATTCTCTCAATGAGGTGCAAACTCCGCTTTTGAGCAGCTCACGGGACAAGGAGCTTGTTATTGACACAATATCCGGCATAGAACAAAGCTATCTGCCCGTTGACTACGATGCCATGCCGGAGGCAGCCGATAACGAGAGCCTTGTTGTATTTTCCGATACGGGTATAGAAGCCGAAAATATTTCCTCGTACACATACGGCACGCCGTTTGACAATTGCGGCATTATATCGCTTTCGGCAAGCGCCGACGGTGATAAGATCAGAGTGCTTGGCAAGGTAAAAAACTTCGGCTCGGAGAATGTCGAAAAACAGATAAATATCTATGCAGACGGAAAGCTGTATGCAGGCAGAAATATCGTGCTCTCTCCCGATGAAACAAAGGATGTGGTTTTTACACAGCTTGAGTCGGGAGCAGCGGAAATAACCGCACAGCTTCAGCCCTCCGACAGATTTGTCTGTGACGACAGCAGATTTGCGGTAATAAGCAACACATCGGAAAAAAGGGTGCTGCTTACAGGCGAAAGCCCTTTTCTGGAGAGGGCTTTGGGCGTAATGCCAGATGTAAGGCTTTACAAAAATCAATCGGAGCTTGCGGAAAACCTTTCGGGCTACGAGCTTTATATATTCTGCGGCAGAGTACCGCAAAACCTTCCGTCCGACGGACATATAATTATAATAGATCCCGATGCAAACAACCTTTTTGATGTGGGTGACGAGGTTGCAATATCCTCCGTTGTATCAAAAAACACAACGGGCTTTAAGCTTACCCGCAATGTTGCCTTTGATGTGTACAAGAGCAAAAAAATAGGCTTGCCTCCGTGGGCTGAGGAGATAGTATCCTCCCCGGAAACACCGCTTATTTTTGAGGGCAGCACAGGCAAGCAGAAAATTGCCGTGATAGGCTTTGATCTGAGTAATTCCGATCTCCCTTTAAAAATGGATTTTCCTATTTTTATATATGATATACTGCATAATTTTTTCCCAAACGGCGCCGTTGAGGGAGGCGGTATAGACGTTAATGCCCTTACGGAGCTTAATGCTTCTCCGTTGGCGGAAAGCGTAAACATTACGGAGCCGAACGGCGATACCGTCCGTGTTGCGCCGCCGTTTCCCGTGCAGCCCTTTAAGGCGGATGAACCGGGAATCTATCATCTGGAGCAGATGATAGATTCGACCCCTGTATACGAACCGTTTGCCGCAAATATCGTACCGTCGGACGAGCAGTATTTCAATTATGAAACAGAGGGCGGCATATTTGATGCCATACGCTCTCAGGTAAGCCTTAATTATGATCTCCAATGGATTTTTCTGCTGTTGGCTGCGGCAGTTCTCGCTGCGGAGTTTGTTATTTTTGTTTTAAGAAACAAACGCAGGTTTTCAAAGAAAGAAGCAGTTTTGCGTGTGTTGGTCATTGCTCTGCTTATCTCGTCCGTTTTTGACCCTAAAATAAAGCTGCCTGCAAAGGGCGTTACAACGGTTTTTGCAATCGACGCCTCCGACAGTATGACAGACAGCATATCCGACGAGCTTAAATTTGTCAACGAGGCTCTTAAGCTAAAGCCGAAGGAGGATCTGAGCGCAGCCGTCATTTTCGGTAAAAGATCCGAGATACTCTCATCGGCGGAGGATGTAAGCGAATATACATTAAATTCTGTCCCCGACGGTTCTGCAACAAATATAGCGGCAGGGGCGCAAACAGCTGCCTCGCTGTTTAAATCGGGCAAGGGTAAAAGGCTGGTACTGCTCACAGACGGAAGCGAAAACGAGGGAGATATATTTTCAAATATAAACGCATTAAAAAATGACGGTACCGAGGTAAAGGTAGTCGGCTTTGAAAACGATCTTCCGGCAGAGGTCCAGATTGCGGAATTAAAGGTGCCGGAGTATATAATATCATCGGATTGCAAGGCGGAAATCACCGTAAAAAGCACCGTTAGGGAAAATGCTGTGCTTAAGCTTTACGCATCGGGCAATAAGCTTTTTGACGAACAGGTCGAGATTAACGAGGGTGAAAACCGTTTTACGGTTGAATGCGAGCTTTCGGGCATGGGCAGCGTTGAGTTTACCGCAGCTGTTGAGCCGTCCCATGACAAATATTATCAAAACAACACCGCATATGCAAACAGCTACATACAATCCCCTCCCGCCGTACTGGTACTGGATCATGAGGGCAGCGGAGCGGGTATGCAGGCGCTGCTTGAAAGCGGCGGTGTTGTGGTCGACCGCTTGGATATAGGCGCTGCGCCAAAAACAACAGACGGGCTTAATAAATATGAAGCGGTTATAATGACAGACTGCCCTTATTACGAAATGACCGAGGATTTTGTATCCGCACTCGAGAGCTATGTACGCAACTCGGCAGGCGGCTTGTTTGTAACAGCGGGCGAAAATTCCTTTGCTCCGGGAGGATACAAAGATACGATCCTGGAGGATATACTTCCTGTCAGCATGGATATGAGCGACAAGGATAAAAAGAAGACCACCGCCATGCTCATGGCAGTCGACCGCTCCGGAAGCATGAGCTCGGGCAATTACGGCGTAAGCAAGCTGGAGCTTGTAAAGGAGGCTATGGTGCGTTCCGTTGAGGTTCTTGATGCCGAGGACAGTGTCGGCGTGCTTGCTTTTGACGATGCCTTTGAATGGATTGTAGAGCCTGCTGTCATAGGCGATAAGGCCAACGGGATCAAGGATAATATATACAAAATAAATCTTGGCGGAGGCACAAGCATACTGCCTGCTCTTGAGGAAGCGGTAGATAAATTGTCACAATACGATGCCGATTCAAAGCACATTATACTTATGACAGACGGCCAGGCGGAAAGCAGCGGATATGATGCGGTACTGAGCAAGGCGGCGGCAAATAATATAAGCGTGTCTACCGTTGCCGTAGGCGAGGATTCCGATATTGAGCTTTTAAAGAGTATTGCGCAGAGTGCAGGCGGCAGATACTATTATACGGATGAATTTACGGATCTGCCTAAAATATTCGAGAGGGAAACCTCTCTCTCAAACAAAACATATATAAACAACGAGGAGTTTTATCCGGAGGTAAATTCGGACTCCCAAATCCTTGACGGAGTGGAAAATATGCCGATGCTGGGAGGATATGTGGCGTCCGAGCAAAAAAATGCCGCACAGACAATACTGTCCCACAACAATGACGAACCGATATTGGCGGTATGGCAGTACGGGCTCGGGCATACCGGTGTATTTGCTGCGGATATACAAAACCAGTGCGCTAACTTCCTTGCGGCGGAGGAAGGACGGACAATAATTAAAAACGGGGTTTCATCAGTGATACGCAGCCGCAGCTACGGCAATGTTCAAACGGAGCTTGTACACCGAGGAGGAAAAACATATCTGTCCGTCCGGACGGAAAATGAGGCGGTTGTCGGTATAAATGCAACCGTTGAGGGTGAAAATTATAGTGCGGAGCCTGTGTTTGAACAGGTAGATGTGGGAGTATTTGAGGCACCTGTCGATCTGTCACCCGGAAATTATGTGCTTAACCTTAATATGACCACGGGCTCCGAGCCTGTTTTCAGCTCTGTTGCGGTCAGCGTACCGTATTCGGATGAGTATGACATAGATAACATAAAAAGCGGCAGTGATATGCTTAACAAGCTTTATACATTGGCTCAAAAAACGGGATCTCCGTCGGATGTGTTCAGCCTGTACAACGATAAGGTTTTTGATAAGCTTGCAATAAGGCTGTATCTTATTATTGCGGCAATTGTTCTGTTTTACGCAGAGCTTTTGTTAAGGCGGTTCAGACCGACGGTAAAATCAACAAAGAAAAAATCGACTGAACCCGATTTGACGGATAAAAAAGACGATAACGATGTCAATGCCGCAAAAAAGACCCAAACCACACAAAATGATATGGCTGTACAGGAAACAAAAAAACCGTCTACAAGCAGCATTTTGTTAAAAAGCAAACAAAATCGTGAAAAATAAATAATTTATGTAGATTTTTTGTGTATAGTGTTGTATAATAATATGGAGTATTATAATGCGGAGGTAAAATGTATTGAGTACGGCAGCTAAAGATAAACGTGTTTGTATTATTGTATTTATGCTTTTGTTTATTGCGGCGGGTATCTTTACCCTTGCAAATGTTAAAAATTATCTTATTTCAAGGGAAACCCGTGAGCTTGAAAGTATGAATATAATATATAATAATGTCTATATTAGGGGTGAATTTGTCGGCGGGCTTACACCGCAGCAGGCTCTTGACAGAATGAACAAATATATAAATGTTGATTATTCCAAGGATAAAAAGCTTATTTTCAGGCTTTCCACAACAGGCTATACAAAGGAGTTCACCTATCCGGAGCTGGGTATGGGCTTTGATGTTGAAAAGGCTGTAAATGAGGCTTACGGCTTTGGCAGAAATAATGACGGCAGTGCAAAAAGAGCTGATATTGCAGAGCTTGATGTCGGAGGCAAATACATTGATGCCGAAAATAAATACAGCATTGATACCGTAACGGAGTGCCTCTCGACAATAGAGGATGAAGTAAATGAACAGCTTTTGTCAAGCGGCAAAACCATGGATGTTGAAAGAACCGCCAAGGAAGCGGAACAGATGCTCATGGTAAACGAATACGACGCACTTATATATATTGCTACCAAATGATCAATACGGGGGATAAAAAATGGCAGAGCGCAGACGCCGCAGGAGGCGGGATAAGAAAAAAGTTAATATACCCGCTATCTTTGCGGTATTTGCATTGCTTGTGTGTATAGCAGGCTTGTCTGTATATGCTGTTGATCGTATCTCCGAGTCCGTTAACAGCAATATATATGACAAAAGTGATGAAAAAATACTTAAGTATATACAGCGTCAGACAAAAAAGGAAAATTATTTTCCCAATATAATGGTTGACGGTATAGACATCGGAGGTATGAACAGGTATGACGCCGAAAAAAAGCTTCATGCCGAGATAAAGCTCCCGGCGGATGATACCGCATTGATAATCAAGGATACGGAAAATAAGTATAACAAAACCTTTACCTTAGATGATTTCGGCATTTATTTTGACCTTGAATCCGCAATTTCCTCTGCCTATAACTTTGGCAGGACGGGCAATGACGCAGATAAGGTTGCCGATATAAGGTCACTTGAAAACACTCCGCAGGATTTTCGTGTTATGTATTACGATGAGGCAAAGATAAGAGCCGCAGTTGATGCAATAGCAAGCGGAATAAACGTGGAGCCCGTTGATTCGACCGTTACCAAAACAAGCTCGGGCTTTGAGGTGACTCCCTCCGTTATCGGTTACAGTATGGATGCGGATGCTCTGTACCAAAATGTTATCTCTGCCGTTGACGAGCGCCAATTCGGCTCGGAGGTGAGCTTTACCGTAAATCGCACCGATCCTCAATATAACGAGGAGGATTTTAAGTATATTGATAATGAAATAGGCAGCTGCTACAGCCGATACACAAAGGGTGACGATAACCGCATAACAAACCTTAAAAACGGCTGTTCAAAGATAGACAGCGTTGTGCTTTATCCCGATGAGGTGTTCTCCACAAATGCACATTTTAACCCCTGCACATATGAAAACGGCTGGAGAATGGCAGGCACAATAGTAAACGGTCAGATAGAGGACAGCATAGGCGGCGGTATGTGCCAGGTTTCAAGCGCCTTATATCAGGCTGTACTTGAGGCTGAGCTTGAAGTGGTGGAGCGGTTTAACCATTCAATGAAGGTAGGCTATGCGGATTATGCCTTTGACGCTACTTTAGCGGGAGATTACAAGGATCTTAAATTTAAAAACAATACGGGTTACCCCCTGTATATTGAAAGTTATGTCACAGGCTCCAATGTTGTTGTGCGCCTGTACGGATATGAGGTGCACGATCAGGGCAGAAAGCTTGAATTTAAAAATAAATTTATCAAATCCACCGAGCCGGGCGAGCCAAAAATAACCGAGGATAACACCAAGCCCGAGGGATATGAGGAGTATAAGGTAACAGCGCTCAGCGGCAAAACATATGAGCTATACAAGTATGTTTATGAAAACGGAAGCCTTGTTGATACGGTAAAGGTGAACACAAGCGTGTATTCACCCAGACGTGCCGAAATAATAAGGGGTACAAAGCCTCCCGAGCCGGAACCCGAGCCCGAAACGGAGCCCGAAACCGATATATCGGATGATGACGCTTCTGTCCCTGCGGAGGCAGTTCAGGAGGAGGTTTTGGAGGACAGCCTTATTGAGGGCTGACCCAATAATAAATAGTGCTTTATAAGCGGCATTTATAAAATTTATGCCGCTTTTTGATTAAAATAATATCATATGAGGATTTAGCATGATACAACTTGATTCCATAAATAAAGAGGAAGCTATGCGGTATATGGGCATCGGCAATACCGAACCGTCCGAAATTATAAATAAAATTATAGATAAATGTGAGGCGGAGCTGCTTGATGTTATACATCCCCTTTACACATACTCTGTGTTTGATATTAACGTATCGGATGATTGTATAGAGCTAAAAAATACATCGGTCAAGCTTACAGGCAACGCTGTCAAAAACCATCTTAGGGGCTGCAGCGGCGCAGTGCTTTTTGCCGCAACTCTGGGTATAGAGGCGGATAAGCTTATAAAACGCAAGCAGATAACCGATATTACTTCTGCGCTTGCAGCCGATGCGCTTGCCTCCGCCGCTATCGAGCAGGTATGCAATATGGCTGAGGAGAATATTGCCGCAGCGCTTGCACCCGTTAATATGACATGGCGGTTTTCTCCGGGCTACGGTGATTTGCCGCTAAGTCTGCAGCCAACGTTTTTATCGGTATTAAATGCACAAAAGAGGATAGGGCTTACCGTAACGGACAGCCTTATTATGCTTCCGTCAAAATCGGTAACGGCTGTAATAGGTCTTTCGGATAAACCTATTGATAAGCAAAGGCAGGGTTGTGCGGTATGTAATTTAAGGGATACATGCCAATTCAGAAAAAGAGGTGACAGATGTGTCGGCTGTTGATAAATTGTTTGACAAAAAATTTTTTGTATATCTTGACGGCGCCATGGGTACCATGCTCCAGGCAAGAGGCTTAAAAACGGGAGAGATACCCGAGCTTTTAAATATTACATCACCGGATATTCTTATATCCATACACAGAGAATATATTGACGCAGGCTCGGATATTATTTACGCAAATACCTTCGGCGCAAACAGATATAAGCTTGATGGCTGCGGATACAGTGTTGACGAAATAATTACCGCAGGCATAAAAAATGCAAAAAAAGCCTGCGAGGGTACGGATACGTTGGTTGCCCTTGACATAGGCCCTATAGGTCAGCTGCTTGAACCTACCGGTACCCTTGCCTTTGAGGATGCCTATGATATTTTTAAGGAGCAGATAATCTCGGGTGCAAAAGCAGGTGCGGATCTGGTCGTTTTTGAAACCATGACAGACCTTTACGAGATAAAAGCGGCTGTGCTTGCGGCAAGGGAAAACAGTGATCTGCCTGTCATATGCACAATGACCTTTGAGGATAATATGCGTACATTTACCGGATGCAGCGTGTCTGCCATGGCTCTTACCCTTAACGGTCTTGGGGTAAAGGCAATAGGCGTCAATTGCTCTCTCGGGCCCAAAGAGCTGAAGCCTGTTGTTGAAGAGCTTTCTATGTGGACAAACCTGCCTTTGGTGGTAAAGCCTAATGCGGGTCTGCCCGATCCTGCCACAGGCGGCTATAATATAACGGCCCAAGACTTTGCGGAGCTTTTTAAGGAGCTTGTGCCGCTGGGTATACGTGTTGTGGGAGGCTGCTGCGGTACCTCTCCCGAGTTTATAGCCCGTCTGCATCGTATACTCGACCCATACGAGGCTGAAGGGCTGCTCCCTGTACACGGCATCAAGGAGAACAAGGTTATACCTGCTGCGGTATGCTCCCCCGGTAAAACCGTTATAATAGATTCACCCAAAATAATAGGAGAAAGAATAAATCCTACGGGCAAAAAGCTGTTTAAGCAGGCGCTTGTAAACAATGACATAGATTATATACTGGGACAGGCTATAGAACAGGCGGAAGCGGGTGCGGATATACTTGATGTAAATGTCGGGCTGCCCGATATTTACGAAAGGGCTATGATGGTGCGCACCGTAAAGGCTTTGCAGAGTGTAACGGAGCTGCCCCTGCAGATAGATTCCACCGTACCCGAGGTAGTTGAGGCTGCACTCAGAGTGTATAACGGCAAGCCTATATTAAATTCGGTAAACGGTGAAGAAAATTCCTTAAATACGATACTGCCTATTGTAAAGAAGTACGGCGCAGCCGTTGTCGGCCTTACCCTTGACGAGGACGGTATACCCAAGACTGCTCAAAAACGCTTTGAAATAGCTCAAAAAATACTTAAAAGAGCTTTGGATATAGGCATACCCAGGGAGGATATATATATAGACTGCCTTACACTTACAGCTTCGGCCGAGCAGGAAAACGTTATGCAGACTCTTTATGCGCTTAAGCGTGTAAAGGACGAACTGGGGCTGAAAACTGTACTCGGCGTATCCAATATCTCCTTTGGACTGCCCAACCGAGGGCTAATCAACTCCACATTTCTTACCATGGCAATGCACAGCGGTCTTGATCTGCCGATAATCAACCCCAATAATTCCGCCATGACGGGGGCGGTGCGTGCATTCAGACTGCTTACAAATGCGGATAAAAATTCAGCCGAATATATATCGGTATACAACGGCTTTAAAGCCGATACGCCCGACCGTTCCGCCGAAAATATCACACTTGACTATGCTATAGAGCACGGTCTTAAAAGCGAGGCAAGGCGCATTACATCGGAGCTGCTCAAAACAACGGAGCCTATGAGCATAATAAACGATATAATTATACCTGCCTTGGATAAAGCGGGAGCAGGCTTTGAAAGCGGCAAAATATTTCTGCCTCAGCTTATACTTTCTGCGGGAGTGGCGCAGGAGGCGTTTGATGTGTTAAAGGCTCATATGGTCAAGTCCGATTCCGCACCCGTAAACAGGGGCGAGATAATAGTTGCCACGGTCAAGGGAGATGTCCATGACATAGGCAAAAATATAGTTAAGGTACTGCTTGAAAACTACGGCTATACCGTCATTGACCTGGGTAAGGATGTGGATTATCAGACGGTGGTGGATGCCGTTAAGGAGCATAATGTCAAGCTTGTGGGCTTAAGCGCACTTATGACCACTACCCTTGTTTCCATGAAGGAAACAATAGAGCTTATACACCAAAATGAGCTGGATTGTAAAATAGTGGTGGGAGGTGCTGTTTTGACCCCCGAATATGCCAAAAAAATAAAAGCCGATTATTATGCAAAGGATGCCAAGGAAACCGTTGATATTGCAAAAGCCGTTTTCGGAAATTAAAACGGGACGGCATAACGGTTATGGCATGAACTGTTTTTATTATAAAAGTTGACATTGATTTGTAAATAAAGTATAATGTATATACATGTGCATAATAAAGGATATATTGAGGGGTAAATATTTATGAGAAGTATGACGGGATACGGCAGAGGCGAGGCTCTGCTCTATGACAGAAGGTTTATTGTGGAGATAAAGTCTGTAAATCACAGATACAATGATATGACCATAAAAATGCCAAGGCCGCTGCTGGCATATGAGGATAGGCTTAAAAAGCTGCTTGTGTCGGAAATTTTCAGAGGCAAGACCGACGTTTACATAAATTTTGAAAGCTTTTCGAGCGACGATATACAAGTAGCGCTTAATAAACCGCTTGCAGACGGCTATATAGAGGTGCTCAACGAGCTTAAGAGCAAATACGGCATAGAGGATAAAATAAGCCTTAGCCTTGTGGCACGCTTTCCCGACCTTATTACGGTGGAAAAAAAGACTGCCTCCGATAAAAATAACGATGAAATATGGGAGTGCCTTGAGATTGCGGCAAGGCAGGCGCTTGCAGCCTTTACCGCAATGAGATGCACCGAGGGCGAGGCGCTTAAGGCAAACATAATTGAAAAGCTCAATGTAATAGAGGATGCCGTAAAGCGTGTTGAACAGCGTGCACCGCAGGTTGCAAAGGATTACAGACAGCGCCTTACCGAAAGGCTTATGGAGATACAGGAGCTTAATGTTGACGAAACAAGGATAGTTACGGAGGCTGCTATTTTTGCCGACAAGGCGTGCATAGATGAGGAGATAACAAGGATGTTCAGCCATATTGCACAAATGCGCTCCATACTTGGCGAAGCTATCCCCATAGGCAGAAAGCTGGACTTTCTTGTGCAGGAGATGAACAGAGAGGTAAATACAATGGGCTCAAAGTCCAACGACCTTGAAATTACGGGCATTATAGTGGATACAAAAAGCGAGATAGAAAAAATAAGAGAGCAGATACAAAATATTGAATAATGCTATTGTGAGGTATATTTTATGCAGCAAAGCAGCAAACTCATCAACATAGGCTTTGGCAACATTATGATGGCAAGCCGTATAATTGCTATAGTCAGCCCCGATTCGGCGCCCATAAAGCGCCTTGTATCGGAGGGACGGGATAAGGGCATAATAATAGATGCGACCTACGGCAGACGCACAAGGGCTGTAATTATAACAGACAGTGACTATATAGTGCTTTCCTCCGTCCAGCCTGAAACCATTGCGGGCAGGATAGCGGGCAAGGATATACACGACAGTATTGAAATTGAAGATATTTAGGAGGTTGCTATGGATAAAGGACTGCTTATTGTTGTTTCGGGTCCGTCCGGAGCGGGTAAGGGCACCGTGGTAGGCGAGCTTATAAAAAACAAAGGCTATGCGCTTTCCGTTTCGGCAACGACACGTTCCCCCAGAGAGGGGGAAACGGACGGCGTAAACTATTTTTTTAAGACCGTAGACGAGTTTAAAAAAATGATTGCCGATAATGATTTTCTTGAATATGCCGAGTTTTGCGGAAATTTCTACGGTACGCCGCTGCCTTATGTAAGGCAGATGCTTGACGAGGGAAAAAACGTAATACTTGAAATAGAGGTAAAAGGTGCCTTTCAGGTAAAACGGAGCTTGCCCGAGGCTGTGCTTGTTTTTCTCGCACCCCCATCCCTCGGTGAGCTGGAAAACAGGCTGAGGGGCAGAGGCACCGAAGCCGAAGAGGTCATACAAAGGCGTATGAAAAGGGCTGCCGAGGAAATGGAGCTTTTTGCCGAATATGACTACATAGTTGTAAACACCGAGGTTGAAAAGGCGGTAAGCGATATTCGCTCCATTGTTACAGCGGAACGCCTCAAAACCGACAGAAATAAAAATATCAATTTTAAATAAGGGAGTTGGAATTTTATGCTTAAACCATCATATGCAGAACTTATGGATGTACTTAACGAACATAACGAGGGTGCCGATGTAAACAGCCGCTACACAATAGTTATTGCGGCAGCAAAGCGAGCAAGGCAGCTTATTGACGGAGATGAGCCTATGGTCGGGGACTATAATGACGGCAAGCCCGTATCCACGGCTGTAAAGGAGCTGTACGAAAGCAAAATACGCATTGTCGGAGAAGGCGAGGGTACGGTGCTTAACCTGCATAAAAAGCCCGAAATTGACGTTAAGGAAGAGCTTGAGGGCATTAAGGAAAATATACAAAGTGATTCGGATCCGTCCGATGAGGAATTTGACAGCATAATTGAGGAGCTTGAGGATGATGACCTCGATGCGGAGGATGAGTATCCCGAGGCAGAGGACGAGATAACGGACTTTACCGAGGAGGAAGAAGAGTAACAGCCCTCGGATCGGGAGAGCTTTTACAGAGGTGACGGCATTGAAGTATGCGCTTGTAAGGGTAAATGTACCACATAAAAATGTTGACAAGGATTTTCACTACATTGTGCCCGACAGATTGTCGGACAGCCTCAGCACGGGTATGAGGGTATATGTGCCGTTTGGCAGCGGCAACAGGCGTACCGAGGGCTATATACTCGGCTTTTCGGATAAAAGCGAGGTTGAGGATGACAGGCTTAAGGAGATACTGGATATACACGAGCAGTACAGTGTATTAAGCAGCGAGCGTATACAGCTTGCCTCGTGGATGAGCCGCAAGTATTATTCCACCTTTAACGAATGTCTGCATTGCATAGCACCTAAAGCTGTAAAAACCAAAACCTTCAGGTGCCTGAGCATTGACCGTGACAACCCCGATATTGATGAGCTTATTGCTGCGGTGCATAAAAGGGCAGGCAAGCAGAGCATGGTGCTGGAGCTTTTTCACGGTGATGCGCAGATACCGCAAAGTCACATCAAAAGTATATTGGATATTGATTCTTCACCCATTAATGCCCTTGTAAAAAAGGGCATTTTAAAGGTAAGCGAGCACAGACAGTACAGAGGCAATTACAGCAGGTCTGTACGGCTTGAAGACGAAAAACCCACTCTTACCGCCGAGCAGCGCTCTGTGCTTGATATAATTTATAAGGAGAAACGGCCTGTGCTTCTGCACGGTGTTACGGGCAGCGGCAAGACCGAGGTATATCTTAGGCTGATAGAAGATACGCTTAATAAGGGCAAACAGGCTATAGTGCTTGTGCCCGAAATATCGCTCACACCGCAGACGGTCGACAGGTTTGTTTCCCGCTTCGGCGAGAGGGTAGCGCTGACCCATTCCCGTATGTCCGACGGTGAAAGATACGACCAGTGGACAAGGGCGGCAAGGGGAGATGTTGACATTATGATAGGCCCCCGTTCCGCTGTGTTTACCCCGTTTGAAAGGCTGGGCATCATAATAATAGACGAGGAACACGAGTCCAGCTACAAGGCGGAGCAGTCGCCAAGGTATGACGCAAGGGAAACCGCTCTTAAGCTTGCCGAACTGTACGGCGCAAGGGTTGTAATGGGCAGTGCCACGCCGTCCGTAGTCAGCTATTATAAAACGGTTACGGGGGAATATGCGCTTGCCTGTATGAATAACAGGGTAAATATGAAGATGCCTTCGATAAAGGTATGCGATATGCGTTCCGAGCTTGCAAAAGGCAATTATTCGGTCTTTTCTTCTGACCTTAAATCAGCCCTTGCGGAAAATCTGCAAAACGGCAGGCAAAGCATACTGTTTCTTAACCGCAGAGGTTATTCTACCTTTGTTTCGTGCAGGAACTGCGGATATGTTATGACGTGCAGCAGGTGCAGTGTAAACTATACATACCATAAGGGCGATTCGGGACTGATATGCCATTACTGCGGCAGCAGGATACCCATACCGCAAAGATGTCCCGAGTGCGGCTCACCGCACATAAAGTATTTCGGCACGGGTACGGAAAAGATAGAGCAGGAGGTGCTCAGGCTTTTTCCGTCCGCAAGGGTACTGCGCATGGATAGGGATACCACCGAAAGAAAGAACAGCCATGCCGATATTTTGGATAAATTCCGCAGCGGCAAGGCAGATATACTTATAGGTACCCAGATGATCGCAAAGGGACTGGATTTTCCTGCGGTAACGCTTGTAGGCGTGTTAGCGGCGGATCTTTCCCTTAATATGAACGATTACCGCTCCGGTGAGGTCACCTACAGTCTGCTCACACAGGTTTCCGGCCGTGCAGGCAGGGCAGACGAGGCGGGCAGGGTGTACATACAGACGTATAATCCGCAGCATTACAGCATAGTATATGCCCAAAACGGAGATTATCTCTCATATTTCAACGAGGAGCTCTCCTTTAGGCGTATAATGGGTTATCCGCCGTTTTCAAACATATTTTATGTGCTTATTACTTCGGATAACAACGATAAGGCGTTAAATGCCGCAAACACCCTTGCAGAGATTTTTGCAAGATACAATAAAAATTATATGTTTGAAAGGCTTGGCCCGGCGCCTGCGGTCATATCCAAAATAAACAATAAATACAGATACAGGATAATAATAAAATGCAGTGACGAAGATAAAATAAAAGCGTATGTGCTTTACTGCCTGGATAAATTCAACACCCTTAAGGGCTTTGGCGATGTGAGCATAAGCATTGCGCTTAACCCAAATTACGCTGTTTAGGAGGAAATTATGGCAACAAGAATAATAAGGACATCGGAGGATGAGATCCTGAGAAAAAAATGTAAGCCCGTAGGAGAGATAAACCAAAGGATACTGACCCTGCTGGATGATATGGCCGAAACTATGTATGCAGCAAACGGTGTGGGTCTTGCGGCCCCACAGGTGGGTATGCTGCGCCGTATTGCGGTTATTGATGCGGGCAGCGGTCTTATTGAGCTTATTAACCCCGTAATTTTGGAGAAGAGCGGTGAGCAGTGCGGCAATGAGGGCTGCCTCAGTGTACCAAACAAGCAGGGCAGGGTAACAAGACCCCAGCATATAAGGGTCGAGGCTCTTGACAGAGAAGGCGACAAGTTTATTATGGAGGCGGACGGTCTGCTTGCAAGGGCGTTTTGCCATGAAATAGACCATCTTGACGGCATACTCTATACTGACCTTGTAGAGGGTGAGCTTGAGGATGTGGAATTTGACGATCCCGAAGATGACGAAGAGAATGCGGAGGAGTGAGCTGAATGAAGGCAGTTTATATGGGTACTCCCGATTTTGCCGTGCCTGCGCTTAAGGCTCTTATACAAAAGCATGAGGTCACGGCGGTTATAAGTCAGCCCGACAGACCAAAGGGCAGAGGCAAGCATCTTGTGCCTACCCCTGTAAAGGAGGAGGCGTTAAAGCACAATATACCCGTTTATCAGCCGGAAAAAATAAGCTCTCCCGAGGCTGTTGAGCTTGTATGCTCTCTTGATGCGGATATATTTGTGGTTGCCGCCTACGGGCAAAAGCTCCCAAAGGCAATACTGGATAAGCCCAAATACGGTTGTATTAATATACACGGCTCGCTGCTGCCCGAATACAGGGGAGCGGCGCCTATACAGTGGTCGGTGATAGACGGTAAGGAAAAAACCGGTGTTACAATAATGTATATGGCAGAGGGCATAGACTGCGGCGATATGATATTGAAGAGGGAAATACCTATACTGCCCGAAGATACCTACGGTACCCTTTACGATAAAATAAGCGGGCTCGGAGCGGAGGCTGTGCTTGAGGCAATTGATATGATAGAGGCAGGTAGCGTAAATGCACAAAGGCAGGATGATGCTTTTGCCACATACGCAAAGAAAATAACAAAGGAAATGGGTCATATAGACTGGAGCAGAAAAACCGTGGATATAATAAACCAAATAAGGGGTTTTGATCCAATGCCGGGGGCTTATGCCGTGTATGAGGGTGAAGTTATCAAAATATGGAGTGCCGAGGCATACGATACCGAATATGACGGTGTGCCGGGTGAAATAATAGATACAAACCCAAAAAAGGGCTTTGCCGTAAAGACAGGAGACGGCGCTCTGATTGTTAAGCAAATGCAGGCAAAGGGCGGCAAAAAAATGCTTTCTGCCGACTATATGCGAGGTCATATTATAAAAAAAGGAATAATTTTGTCGTGACCGATAAACAAAAGCCGTAAATTATCGTATAATCGGATAAAGACAACGGTAAGCAATTATTTTTAAACATTGGAGGTGTTTATATGGATACTTATTTTATGCAGGTTATCTTATATTATCTTTTTATAGCTGTGGCGATCTATTCTATATATGCCCAGTACAAGGTAAGCTCAACCTTTAACAAATACTCAAAAACGGCTAATGCCAAGGGATACACGGGCGCAGATGTTGCAAGGCTGCTGCTTGAGCAGTCGGGCATACACGATGTACAGGTGGAGCCTATAAGGGGCAGCCTTACCGACCATTATGACCCTGCAAGCAAGGTGCTTAGGCTGTCGGAGAGTGTTTACGGTTCGGCAAGCGTTGCTGCGCTGGGCGTAGCCGCACATGAAACGGGTCATGCCGTACAGCACCATGTGGGATATGCTCCGCTCAGCATGCGTACAAGCATATTCCCTGTAGTAAGCTTCAGCAGCAAGCTGGCAATGCCTCTTATAATTATAGGCATTTTGCTGAGCTGTTTTACCAACAGTCTGCTTGTTGCAGAGGTAGGCGTGTTTCTGTTTGCCTTTGTTGTGCTTTTTCAGATAGTTACACTGCCTGTTGAGTTCAACGCATCATCAAGGGCATTAAGAATGCTGAAGGACAACAACTTTCTTACAACCGATGAGATGGGTCCTGCAAAGCGTGTGCTGAAGGCTGCTGCAATGACATATGTGGCTGCCGCTGCTGCCTCTATAATACAGCTGCTCAGGCTGGCACTTATAGTTTTTGGCGGCAGAAGACGTGACTGAAGCTATACCCCTTGTATACTATAATATAACACCCCGGAATGTGCTGCGGTTTAAGCAAGGCAACTCCGGGGTGCTTTTTTGTTTATAAATTTTTTTAATATCCGACTTTTTTGTCCTATATATCGTCTAATATATGTAAAGGCCTTTACAAAATACGAAAGGAGGGTGAAGCTTGCGGGAACTGTTCGAGCAGAAATATAAGGAGAACGAAAA
Organism: uncultured Clostridia bacterium; assembly: GCA_947591605.1. Taxonomy (GTDB): domain Bacteria; phylum Bacillota; class Clostridia; order Lachnospirales; family CAG-274; genus CALWRD01. The sequence continues at coordinate 30,980 of CANQDF010000013.1, forward strand.
AGCTTTGTTTCTGGTGGCTGTATGCTACCTGCACAATACGGAGGATGCAAAGGACTGTATGCAGGATGCGGCTCTGGCGGCATTTAAGTCCTTTGACAGGCTAAAAAACAAGGCTTATTTTAAAACATGGTTTACACGTATCGTTATAAACAAGTGCAAGGATCACATTAAAAAGCAAAAGTTTACCGAGTACCTTACGGATGACCTGAATGTATTTTACAATATGCCGGTATCCGATATGGAGATAGTGGATGCGGTATGCAGGTTAAAAAAGGGCTCGGCTTTGTACATAGCCCTGCGCTTTTACAACGATATGACCTACGCAGAGGCGGCAAGAGCGCTTAAACAACCCGTATCCACCGTAAAATACAGGACGGGCAGGGCTCTTGCAGAGCTAAAAAATATTTTGGAAGGAGATGCCGACAGATGAATAATACCGAGCTGGAAAGTATGCTTCGCAGACATGCCGAAGCAGCAAGAAGCCTTGTCGCACTGCCCTTTGATATTGAAAGTGAGGAGTTAAATATGTCTTATAAAAAATCAACCTTGGCAAGAACAATGCTTCTTATTGCGGCAATTATATGTGTGTTTGGCACAACTGCATTTGCCGCATACAGATACTTGTCCGCAAAACAGATCGCAGACGAATTTGGCGACCACGCTCTTGCGGAATGTTTTGAGATGGCGGGCGCCGTGTCCGAAACCGCTGCCGACGGAAATTACAAGGCAGCACTGTTGGGAGCTGTATCGGGCGAAAAGCTAAGTGCTCTTAAGACGGAAGTAACGGAGAGTATATATCCCGACAGAACCTATGCCGTTGTTGCCGTGGAGAGAACAGACGGCAGCGCAATGACCTATGATGACAACATATGTGTTACGCCGCTTATACAGGGATATAAACCGTGGGAGCTTAATATTGTCACAATGAGGGGCAATTATACGGAAAGTATAATAGACGGAGTGCTTTACAGACTGATCGAGTGCGACAATATTGAATATTTTGCGGACAAAAAGGTGTATATGGCTGTAACAGACAGTACATTTATAAGCAATGCACAGTTTACATACGATGAATCCACGGGCGAAATAGCGGAAAAGGATGGCGACGGAACAAGCATACTCTTTGAGCTTAAATTGGATAAGTCAAAGGCAGACCCTAAAAAGGCGGAGGAATATTTATCATCGCTGGGCTGTCGGGCTGATGAGGATGTTGAGTTATCCGAGAATGAAACCGAATATGGCGAATATGAGCTTGAAAAGCCTGTATTGCTGCCTGTTGATGATGACAGGTAACCGAGCCGAGCGGAACAGCGGATGTATTTGACCTTTATGTAAATTTACCGCTGCTAGATAATGTATATGAATAATTGATTTAAAGGGACTCTTTTGTTTTGATATGAAGAATCCGGAGATCGGACTATATCCGACTCCGGATTTTTTTGCCTAATATAGACCTTTTAATTATAGATATTTGTACTCCTCGTACACCAAGGAACTAACAAGGGTACCTTGTTCGCAAACCGGGAAACATTAACTTGCAGCAGGGCCTTGTTTTTTACTATAAATCAATTAATAAGATTTATTGCTCCTGTGCCCGGTTTGTATTGCGGCATTTACAGCATTCCTTTTTGGGGCATTCCTTGTCCCCGCTGTTCATGACATCGGGTTTGCCGATTATAAACTGGTTTTGTGATGCCATATAGTCCTTTACTATGCGCAGTGCTTCGCCAAAACGCTGAAAATGCACTATCTCTCTTTCACGCAAAAAACGCAGAGGCTCTATAACATCGGGGTCATCCGTCATATTAAGCAGATATTCGTATGTGCTCCTTGCCTTCTGTTCTGCTGCAAGTGGGTTGGGGCAACATTTTCGGTTTGCCGTTTCAGAAATTCCAGAATATCTCTACTTTGTCTTTTCTGCTGTAGGGCTTTTTGTGGTGGATAACAATTTTTTCGATAAATATCCTCACCATTTCAAAGGTCATTTCTTCACAGTCAACATATTTTCTTATAAGTTCCAGCTTGTCCTTGGCAATTTCCGTTTCCTCACGGATAGCCGATATTCTTTCTTCTATCCGTTCAAGCTGAGCCGTTCTGTCATTTTTTTCCTTGGTAAAGGCTTGGGAAAGCTCCGCATAAGTATTACTGTCAACTATTCCCTTTACCTTGTCGATATAAAGGTTTTTCAGACATCTTGCATTTTCTTCAATAGCGTTTTGTGTTTTTATGTACTCGCTTTGATAATATTCAAGCATTTCACGGGATTTGTCACGGATAGTTGTGTAGGAAGATACCTTGTCCTCGTTGACCATTTGAGAAATAAGTTTTTTGAACTCGGTAAATACCAATTCGTACAATTTGTCATAGCTTATATTCACGCCGACACATTCTTCGGGCGCATAATATTTTGTGGAACACCGCAGATATCTTCTGTGATTGTTTGCAGGTCCTCCCTTTGACATACGAACAGCCCGACCGCATTCCGAACAGAAAACTTTTCTGCTGAAAATATTTGTTTCGTGACTTTCAAATGTCGGTTTGACCTTTGAAGCAAGTATCTGCTGCGCCATATCCCATGTCTGCCTGTCGATAATAGGCTCGTGGGTGTTTTCAACTCTTATCCATTGAGATTTTTCGGTAGGCTTCACAATTTTTGTTTTGTAGGAAATACTGTGGGCCTTATTTTGAACAAGATTGCCTATGTAAGTTTCGTTTGTGAGAATATTCCTTATCATAAAATAACGCCACAGATGGTCGTGGGTTGCGGTGTAATTATTTTTGTACCGCTCGCCATGGGCTATTTTATAATCGGTAGGCGTGGGGATATGACGGGCGTTAAGTTCTCTTGCAACGGCAGTTCTCCCCATTCCGGAAATGTAAAGGCTGTATATGAGCCGAACGACCTGCGCCGCTTCATCGTCAATTATCAGATGTCCTTTTTGCAGGGGGTCTTTCTTATATCCATACGGAGCAAATGCCCCGATAAAGTAACCGCTTTTACGGCGGTTTGTAAGAACAGCTTTGATATTTTCGGACATATCCTCAAGATACCATTCGTTTATCAGACCGTTTATCTGACGTGCTTTTTTGTTGCCTTTAACATCGGTATCTGCATTATCCACCACCGAAACAAAGCGCACTCCCCATATGGGAAGCAGATAGTTGATGTATTTTTCAACAAGCTCTATCTCTCTGGTAAATCGGCTTTGGGTCTTGCAGAGAATAACATCGAATTTTTTGCTTTCGGCATCTTTCAGCATACGGTTAAATTCGGGTCTGTTCCTGTCGCTGCCCGTAAAATCATCATCACTGTAAATGTCGTATATCACCCAATCCCTGTCAAGGCAATAACGTGTAAGAAGCTCTTTCTGATTGACAATGCTGTTGCTGTCATCATTTTCGTTGGTCTTAAATCTGTCCTCCTCGGATAACCTGCAATATATAGCCGCTTTGTAAGGTCGTGTATTATCTGTTTCCATTATAATTCCTCCTGTAGAATAATAATGAAACAGCTATCCATATAATTAAGTATATAACATAGGATAGCTGTTGTAAAGCAGTCAGTTAAATTTTTTCCCCTCCATTATGGAGATATACTCTCCCCACAACCTGTTGAAGACCTCTTCACGGTCGGCAGGCTCTGTTTTAAAATAACTTATCAGCATATATGATCCTCCTTTCTTAAAATTATGCTTCGGGTGAAGATAATATATCTATCTATAGTTTATTATCATTATAAGAATATATATGCAACTCTCGATAAAATACTGAAAATTCAAAATTAAGCGGCTGCACTTACCTTTCTTGGAATTGTATCCAACTAATGATGAAATTTTCAATAATATAACCATTTGATTTTGTTATGAATAATATAGTATAAAAATCACCTGTTACGCTCTAATTCATTGCTGCGATTTTTTTCAACACGTTGCCTAAAAATCTTGCGGTCATGTTCACGATTGCGAGCAATAATATCACGGTTTATTTTACCACGGTCAGTAAAAGATCCGCGTTCTTCAAGAGCTTTTACCTTGGCACCAAGATGTATTGTTGGCTCACGGTCTATTCCTTGTCTTGCATAACTTATGTGTGTAATTTCTTTAGGTATATCATATTTCCTAAACCACAATAAACATATTTCTGCCCAGCCTTTTCGCCATTCCTCAATACGTTCACGGTCATCCCAGTTATTTGTTTTAATACTCTTTCCCAATTTATATTGATGGCTGACAGGATCACGGATTTTGTTGCCATTTTCATCAAGAAGATAATTTCTCCGCTGCTTATTCATCCATTCACCGTTACAATCTAAAGAACGTGTTGTAAGCAGTATATGAGCATGTGGGTTACCATCACCTTTATCATGAATGGATATGTCGGCACACATGCCGGTATTTATGAAAAATTCCTGTACATACCGGCGTACCATTTTGATGTGAGTGTTATGATCAAATTCTTTAGGCAGTGCAACAATTATTGTGCGTGCCAATCGTGAATTTTTTGCCTTTTCCTTTTCTTCAACATTGTTCCATAATACTTCTGAATTTTTGAAAGTATTCGGTGCGTAGTCCGGAAGCATAATATCGTGGTAAATCAAATCTTTGCGATTAGTATAATCGTAGAACTTTCCTGTATATTCACAGTACATTTTGCTTCGTGAGCAATAGGCAGCCATTTGAACTGCCGACCTACCATTTTTTCGACTTATAATGTCAACATTAAGTGATATTACTTGCATATAAACATCTCCTTTTTTCAAAATATTATGTACATTCATAAGGTGTATGTAAGTGCGCATAACATAAAATACTGATATAACAAAAATGTTACCGTAGCAGTGTATCCTCAATTGTTTGGTATGCCTGCTGACACTTTGACAATGCCTCAATGAAATCTTCCAGCTGTTCTAAAATCAGTTTATTTTTCTCGGATAACTTATCGGGAGTGAATTCTAACGCAATTGGGAAGTGTTTAAGGAAAATTTCCCCAATCATAATTTTGCGCTGTAAGTCAATTTTATTCTTATCCACTTTTATACGGTTTTCTCTTAGCACTTTCCGATGTTCATATTGTTCAAATTTTTTCAAGGTTAAATTAATTTTATTATTAGCCATATTCATTTCTCCCTTCGTGATAGTTGTTTATAATTTCTATGAAACAATTAGGATGCTGAAACGTTACTGACACAGGAAGTTTATATGTGCAGAAAAAGCCGTAGGGTGTATGTAACCATATATCCCTGTTAGTGGCAAATTGATGCGGAAGAATAGCCGGTTCACGGACTTCCTGAAATTGTTCAGCATATGTGGGATATCTGTCATATCTGTCATATTTACCTTGCGTTCGGGATATGCTTCTTCTGTGGGTTAATATAGTGCCAATTAAGTCACTGAAGTACTTTTGGCTTTCTGGTTCGGTAATGTTCAAGAGTGCTTTGTACTGACAATTGTCTAATATAATTTTACGAACATCATGTCCATAAACCGAATCCAGCTGTGCTATACTTTGTATCATTAGGCAAAAAGTTACTTTTCTTGAACGCAGCGTTGTCAATGCATTTTTTATGACATCCATTTTGCCCAATAAAGGAAATTCGTCCAAAAGCAGCAGGATCGGTTTAAGTTCGCAGCCTTCGTCGGAATATTTGTCAGGTCTTCGTTCCAATGTTCGTATCAATTGGGTAAGCATCAACCGTGTCATACTGCCCCACTGCTCTAAGCGGTCTTGGCTCAAACACAGAAAAATATTAGGAGCGTCATTCACCGTTGCAATATCATCCCATGAAAAGCTTTTATCGCCATCGCTTAAAGCCTTCTGTACAAATTGATCTGTAACAAAGACCATGAGATGTTGTTTCATCTCTGTGCCGATAGCAGCTTGATGTTCTGACTTCAACTTATTAATTTCACTGATAAACATTCTCGCATATTCAGCGTTAGGTTCCGAATCAAACTCCATAACTTTTTTGCATAAATCCGAAACAGATAACTTTACAGCAATTATCATTGTTTCAATAAAATCAAAATTATTGGAAAAACCAAATATAATTATGGCGGACAAAAGGTCACGAGCCATATTGATCCAATAACTGTTAATGTCGTTCACCGACTCCGGAATGAGTGCAAAAGCAATTTCGCGTACGTTTTGTACAAAATGCTCACTATCTCTTTTAAGAATTGCAAAGGGATTGTATTGTGTACTATGACCTATTGGGTCGAACAAGATAAATGGTCTTGTTACTTGATTTTTTTCCTGTAATGATTTGTAATGTTGCCAAAGCTCACCCTTACAATCCAAAACCACTAACGGATCACGCCATGTTTTTATAGTGGATTTAGCAAGTAATGCACTTTTTCCGCTTCCATTGGTTCCTACGACCAAGACATTTCCATCATCTTCTGATTTTTTACCAACGTAGTATCCTTTTCCATTCTTTTTTTCCAACCCAAAATAAATACCTGAATCTTCGGAATCCACAATTATTTTTTCCGGAATTTCCTTTTTAAGATAAACTCTAGGATCGTCGCTGAACATCCTTATATCGTCAAGGTATAATTCAAGTTCATAGGGATTGGTTGAAAACATTGGACTAAATTTACATTTTTTACATATATCTTCTTTTGATATGAGACATCTCCTCCTTTTTTGTGTCTTTCTTGTTACCAAGGATATCATAAATAAAAACATCTTGAAAAACCCCAAAAAAAATATTTTTTTGGGGGTCTGATAAAATAAGAACATATCAACCCAATGCGAGTAGATCGCAAAGGTTGATATGCTCCGAATTAAGAAAAGTCTATGTATTTATCAACTGTGTAAGACACTCCAGATTGTCCGAAAACTCATTATATATTTGAATATTTTGTGTGATATTATTGACTTTAGCAACTTAAATGACATAATACCGAAATAATGTGCAACAATTTGACACGAAGTTTTAAATTGATAGTTTTCGGACAGTCTGCCCCACCTCTTAGGCGGTGGGATCTTACATAGGGTCAGATTATTTGACAGTCTGATTGAACTGATAAATTTAGGAAATTCAAAAATATTATAAACATCAGAATATTGGAAAACACTACAAAATACAATGCGCAAGTTATTGACAAAATCGGCTATTTACGATATATTTAAAATAAATATATTTATATACTTTAACTGCAAATTACATTTCATTTTGTCAAAAGGATACTGATTATGAAGGTTATTGATAATATTAATTCTCTTTTAAGAGATGCACTGACAGAAAGTATTAAAAAAGGCAGCAAGGTATCTATCGCCGCCACCTGCTTTTCCATGTACGCATATAAGGAACTGAAAAAACAGCTTGAAAGCATTGACGAATTGCGGTTTATCTTCACTTCGCCTACATTTGTCAAAGAATCTTCCAAGAAAGAAAAGTGTGAATTTTACATTCCCCGTATGGATAGAGAATCGGGGCTGTATGGTACAGAATTTGAGATAAAACTCCGCAACGAAATGACGCAAAAGGCTGTTGCAAAGGAATGTGCTGACTGGATACGAAAAAAGGTCACATTCCGCTCCAATATAAGCGGCGATGCTATGGGTGGTTTTATCACTGTTGAAAGCTCTGCCGACACAACAGCGTATATGCCTATCGTAGGTTTTACCACAACAGATATAGGTTGCGAGCGTGGAAATAATGCCTACAATATGGTGAATTGTCTTGATGCTCCCTTTGCGCAGCAATATATCTCCCTGTTTAATGAAATGTGGAACGACATGAACAGGCTTGAAGATGTTACCGAAACAGTTATCGAAAGCATTAGCACGGCTTATAACGAAAACTCACCCGAGTTTATATACTTCATGACGCTATACCATGTGTTTAGTGAGTTTTTGGAGGATATTTCCGAAGATGAGCTGCCCAATGAAGCAACAGGTTTCAAGCAAAGTCGTATATGGAATATGCTTTATGATTTTCAGCGTGATGCCGTTCTTGCTATAATAAACAAGCTGGAAAAATATAACGGATGTATCCTTGCCGATAGTGTTGGTCTTGGAAAGACCTTTACCGCCCTTGCTGTAATAAAATATTACGAAAACAGAAATAAGACAGTTCTCGTACTCTGTCCCAAAAAACTTGCCGAAAACTGGAATACTTACAAAGACAATTATATCAACAATCCGATCGCTGCCGACAGGCTTAACTATGATGTCCTTTTTCATACCGATTTGTCCCGTGATGGCGGATATTCCAACGGTCTTGATCTTGACCGCCTGAATTGGGGAAATTATGACCTTATAGTTATTGATGAATCCCATAATTTCAGAAACGGCATAGGCACGCATTCAAATACCCACGATAACAGATATAAACGCCTTATGGATAAAGTTATCCGGGCAGGAGTCAAGACAAAGGTGCTTATGTTGTCGGCAACGCCTGTCAATAATCGTTTTTCCGATTTGCGTAATCAACTTGCCCTTGCTTATGAAGGTTATTCCGAAAATCTGAATGAAAAACTTGGAACAGACAAGCCTGTTGAACAGATTTTTCGTGAAGCGCAGAGAGCGTTTAACGATTGGAATAAATGTGATAAAAATGCAAGAACCACCGATAAACTTCTGGGAATGCTGAATTTTGATTTTTTTGAACTGCTTGACAGTGTTACGATCGCACGTTCAAGAAAACACATACAAAAGTATTATAACAGTGAGAAAATAGGCAAATTCCCCGACAGGTTAAAGCCTATATCCCTCAGACCGTCGCTTACCGATCTTAGCGATGCAATAAATTATAATCAGATATATACTTCATTACTGGAGCTTTCGCTTTGCGTATATATGCCCTCGCACTATATATTTGAAAGCAAAATGTCAAAGTATATGGATCTGAGCGATAATTTCAGACAGTCAAACCGTGAGCTTGGTATCCGCAGGCTTATGGCTATCAATCTTCTGAAAAGACTTGAAAGCTCGGTCAATTCGTTTTCGCTTACTTTACAGCGTATCTACAAGCTTATCAATGATACAATAAATGCTATCAACGCTTTTGAAAATCATGGCGCAGCAAATCTTGATATGTACGAAATGTCCGATGATGATTTGGATATAGACGACAGCAATACCGACTTCACTGTGGGAAAAAAAGTTAAGATCGACCTTGCGGATATGGATTATCACACTTGGCGAGATGATCTGCAAAAGGATAAGGATACCCTTGAATTGCTGATACTGATGATAAAGGATATTACTCCCCAACATGACAGCAAATTGCAGGAACTTTTATCGCTGATCGACAAAAAACAAAATGAGCCTATCAACGCAGGCAATAAGAAAATGATAATATTCACGGCTTTTTCGGATACGGCTGAATATCTATACGAAAATGTCAGTGTCTATGTAAAGAAAAAATTCGGGCTTGATACTGCAATGATAACGGGTAACGAGGACGGCAAGACTACTCTTAAACTAAAAAAAGCCAACTTGAATAATGTACTTACCTTGTTTTCTCCCATATCCAAGGGCAGAGATGTACTTATGCCAAACAGCACGCAAGAGATAGATATTCTCATTGCCACAGACTGTATTTCCGAAGGTCAGAACCTGCAAGACTGTGATTTTTTAGCAAACTACGATATTCACTGGAATCCCGTCCGTATTACTCAACGTTTTGGACGAATAGACCGTATAGGCAGCAAAAACGAAGTCATTCAGTTGGTAAACTTTTGGCCCGATATAAATCTGGACGATTACCTCAACCTTAAATCAAGAGTTGAGACCCGTATGAAAATTTCGGTTATGACCTCAACAGGTGACGACGACCTTATCAATGACGAAGAAAAAGGAGATTTGGAATACAGAAGCTCTCAACTCAAAAAAATGATGAATGAAGTTGTTGATATGGAAGAAATGAATGACGGTATCTCTATCATGGATCTGGGATTAAACGAATACCGTCTTGACCTTCTTGAATATATAAAAACCCACAAAGATATTGAGAAAAAGCCAAAGGGACTGCACGCTGTTGTTTCTGCTACGGAAGAATTGTCGGAGGGTGTTGTTTTTGTTTTGCGTAATATCAATAACAGCGTAAATATCCACAATCAAAATCGCATACATCCCTTCTATATGGTGTATATCGGTGCCGGCGGCGAAGTGATTTGCGATTATCTCAATCCTAAAAAAATGCTTGATGACATTCGTTTGCTTTGCAAAGGAAGATCCGAGCCTATCAAAAAGTTATGTGCAAAGTTTAATAATGAAACCGATGATGGCAGGAATATGGCTGAGATTAGTGAAATGCTTAGTATGGCAATAGAATCCATCATCGACACTAAAACCGAAAGCGATATTGACAGCTTGTTCGGTTCAGGAGGTACAAGTGCTTTGCTTTCGGACATTTCGGGTCTTGACAATTTCGAGTTGATTTGTTTTCTTGTAGTGAAAGACGGTGATAAATAATGTTTGGATTACCGGAAACAACTTATTTCGGTAAGCTTATTCCTAAAAATAAGTTTTATAACAATCTTGCGATCGACAAAAAGTTAGAGCGCAGTTTTATAGATCAGATAAATTCCATACGCTGGGTGCATAAGCTGTCCGCCGACACGCTGAATGTGAAAAAAGGCAATACCGTTGAGGAAGTAGAAGTATTTCTGATAAAGCTTAAAACCGGTGATTTTGATTTGAATATACTTAAACAAATGGACAGACAGCTGCACTATCATCTGATATTTATAATAGAATTTGAAGAACGTTTTCAGCTGTGGACAGGCTATAAGGAAGAAAGTAAAAATTCCCCTTTCAAAGTCGGAAATTATTATCACACTGACCGGGTAACAGAAGAAACATTTTCACTGACGATCGACGGGTTGACTATGGATACAGTCTATGAAAATCTTGTCCGACAGATCGCAGGCAATACTCTCGCACAAGAAAGCAGCGAAAGCCTGAAAGAAACAGTTGAACGTCAGGAGGCACGGGAAAAACTTGAAAAAGATATCGAAAAACTCCGTGCAAAAATCCGCAAAGAAAAACAATTTAATCGTCAGGTTGAATTGAGCACTAAATTGAAAACACTTTTGAAACAACTGGAGGAAGTATAATGAATAAGGAAGAAGCTATAAAAAATTTTGAAAAAGTCCGCTTTTTAAATGAACAAATAGAAATAGATAAAGAAATAAATAACTGCCGTTTTATATTATCACAAGATCCTGTTAATATGTTTCAAGTAAATCAAGAAATAAATTTAATAAATGAAAAGTACCCGGAAAATTTGATATTATTTAATCTGATTTTTCAGCCTAAAGGAAATATTATAACATTAGATACCGCTTCTAGTGCTAATTTAATTGAAGATTTAAAATGGAAATTAGATTTTTTACGGGCAGAGAAAATCGGAAAAACTTTTGATGAATTTTGCAAAACAATGAAAGAAAACAAGGAAATCAGAATGGAGAAATTATAATGGATAAAATGAAAATGGAATCCCCGAATATGACAGATAAGAATATTGAGAAGATAGCAGCGCTGTTCCCGAATTGTATTACAGAAACGGCAGACGAAAACGGCGAATTGAAAAAAGCGATCAATTTTGAGATGCTTCGTGCTATGCTTTCGGAAGATATTGCAGATGGCGACGAAGCTTATGAATTTACTTGGGTTGGCAAAAAGTCAGCTATAGCCGAGGCAAACCGACCTATACGCAAAACCTTGCGCCCTTGTAAGGAAGAAAGTGTAAATTGGGATAATACCGAAAACCTTTATATTGAGGGAGACAACCTTGAAGTGCTGAAACTTTTGCAGGAAAGCTATTTGGGCAAAGTGAAAATGATCTACATAGACCCACCCTACAACACGGGAAATGACTTTATTTACCGTGATGATTTTGCCGTTTCTACGGAAGAATACGCCGAAGAAAGCGGCGCAATTGATGAGGACGGCAACCGCCTTTTTAAGAATACCGACAGCAACGGACGTTTTCATTCCGATTGGTGCAGTATGATCTATTCAAGGCTTATGTTGGCAAGGAATTTGTTGAGTGATGACGGGGCTATTTTTATTTCAATTGATGATAATGAGATTGAGAATATGCGTAAAATTTGTAATGAAGTTTTCGGAGAAAAAAATTATGCAGCAACATTTATATGGACAAAAACATCGACACCACCTGCTCTTTCTTATAAGTGTAGAAAAACCGTAGAGTATGTTTTAGCATACGAGAAAAAATGGAATACCATTAAATATTATGGAACACCTTTAGATGGCGGAGATGTACCTCTTTTAAACACAGGTAATCCTTATAAAACACTCCTTTTTCCTGCTAATAGCATTCATTTTAATTTTATAAGTAATGGGATAATTGCATCTGGTAAGAAAGATAAAGTTGAGTTATTGGATGATTTAAATATTAAAAATGGCTTAAATGCTAATGCAATAAGGCTTGTTGGTGAATTTAAATGGGAACAGGATACTTTAAATAAGGAAGTGGCAAACGGTACATATTTCATAATTAAAACTGAAAAATTCTCCATAAGGTTTCAAAGAAAGAGCCTTGATGATTCATTTAAAACACCGACGAATTTTCTTAATGTTGAACTTAATAAAAATGCACAGGTAGGAACAAATGAAACTGCTGTCAAAGAAATGGAGGAATTGGGTCTTGGAAAATATTTCGACTATACAAAACCATATTCTTTGATTGAAACAGTAATTAAAATGATATGTAAAAATGATTCCAATGCTACAATATTAGACTTCTTCTCCGGCTCTGCCACAACCGCCCACGCCGTTATGCAGTTAAACGCAGAAATGGTAAATAATTCCAGCGGGGGGAGGAATATTCATGGACAGCGTAAATTTATCATGGTACAACTTCCCGAAGAAACAGACGAAAAAAGCGAGGCATACAAGGCAGGATACAAGAACATTTGCGAGATAGGCAAAGAGCGTATTAGGAGAGCCGGCGCAAAAATAAAGTCGGAGACCGGGGCGGATATAGATTATGGTTTCCGTGTGTTCAAACTTGATGACAGCAATATGGAAGATGTTTATTATACACCTGCCGAAACAAATCAGATGATGCTTGCCGGTCTTGAAAGCAACATCAAGCCCGATAGAACAGCCCTTGATCTGTTTTTCGGCTGCTTACTTGAATGGGGACTTCCTCTTTCCATGCCGTATAAGTCCGAGAAGATAGAGGGCGTGACCGTCCACACATACAATGACGGCGACCTTATAGCTTGCTTTGATAAAGCTATCCCCGAAAGTGTTATTAAGACTATAGCAAAACGTCAGCCATTGAGAGTGGTTTTCCGTGACGACAGTTTTGCAAGCAGTCCGGAGAAAATCAACGTGAGCGAAATTTTCAAAATGATTTCTCCCGATACAAGGATAAAGGTGATATAATGATTCTTGACTTAATAATAGGAATTATTTCTTCATTAATAGCAAGTGGTATTTTAGGCTTTTTAGGTAATAAAGCAATATCAGAATATAGTAATAATGCAATTTTGAAAATTTATGTTTTATTCTTATCTGTCTTTGTATTTGTTGTATGTGCTGCTCTTTCTGTAATCCTAAATGATAGGTTTTTAGACCGGTTGTTGAAAATGAGCGAAGTAAACATATTAAAATTTTACAATAATTGTATTAATAGTTTTATATGGTTATTTGGAATAGTTTTTTTAGTCACTGTGGCTGTATTACTTATTGAGGCTTTTGACAGAAGTTCCAATAGAGACTATAAGCACGAAATGGATAAATATAAAATATTGAAATAATGTCAGGAGAAAGAAATGAAATTACAATTTAAACATCAAAAATTTCAAGCTGATGCGGCAAAAGCTGTTGTTGATGTATTTGCTGGACAGCCTTACCTTACACCAACATACATGATGGATAAGGGCAATATCAACAATCAACAGATGAGTTTCTTAGAGGAACAAGATTTTACAGGCTGGTCAAATCAGCGTCTGATCCCTGCCCTTACCGATGATGTAATATTAGAGCGTATTCGTAAAATTCAGTGCAAAAATCAGATAAAGCCCTCAGACAAATTAGAGGGACGATATAATCTCACTATCGAAATGGAAACAGGTGTCGGCAAGACCTACACCTACATTAAAACAATGTATGAACTAAACAAAGCTTACGGTTGGAGTAATTTTATTGTTGTTGTGCCGAGTGTGGCAATTCGTGAGGGCGTGTATAAGTCATTTCAGATCACACAAGAACATTTTGCGGAGGAATACGGCAAGAAAATACGCTTTTTCATATACAATTCCAAAAGGCTGACCGAAATCGACCGCTTTGCATCTGACAGCAACATCAACGTTATGATAATCAACTCCCAAGCTTTCAATGCCAAGGGAAAAGATGCAAGGCGTATTTATATGAAGCTGGACGAATTTCGCAGCCGCCGCCCCATTGACATTATCGCAAAAACAAATCCGATTTTAATTATCGACGAGCCGCAGTCTGTTGAAGGCAAGCAGACGAAAGAACGGCTGAAAGAGTTCCGTCCTCTGCTGACTTTGCGTTACTCCGCTACCCACAAGACGGACAGCATTTACAATATGATATTCCGCCTTGACGCACTTGAAGCATATAACAAAAAGCTTGTTAAAAAGATTGCCGTCAAAGGTATAAGCGCAAGCGGTACAACGGGAACCGAGGGTTTTGTTTTCCTTGAAAGTATAAACATTTCGGGCAAAAATCCTACTGCTACTATCCGCTTTGATATTAAGGGCAAAACAGACGTTCGTCAGGTGAGCCGTACCGTCAATGAGGGCTTTAATCTGTATGAACAGTCTGGCAATTTGCAGGAATATCATGATGGCTACACCGTTTCTCGAATTGACGCCCGTGACGATCATATAGAATTTATCAACGGCAAAAAACTGTTTCTTGGTGATATTATCGGCAATATCGATGAGGAACAAATTCGCCGTATACAAATACATGAAACCATAGTTTCCCATATAGAACGTGAAAAACAGCTTTTCCGCAAAGGTATCAAGGTATTGTCTCTGTTCTTCATTGATGAAGTTGCAAAGTACAAGCAGTACGATGAGTCCGGGAAGCCTGTCAACGGTATCTATGCAGATATGTTTGAGGAAGAATACAAGGCTGTTATTGAAAATTATCAGCGTGAATTCGGCGATGATAACTATATCCGTTATCTTAATGCAATATCGCCGGAAAGCACCCACGCAGGATATTTTTCGGTCGACAAGAAAGGCAAGCTGACAGACGGAAAAATCGACAAAAAAGAAAAAACATCCGATGATGTATCAGCGTATGACCTTATTATGAAAAATAAGGAATTGCTACTTGACCGTGACCCGAAACGTTCGCCTGTTCGCTTTATTTTCTCCCACTCTGCTCTCCGTGAGGGTTGGGACAATCCCAATGTGTTCCAGATATGCACGTTGAAGCAGTCAACAAGCGAAGTCCGCAAAAGGCAGGAAGTCGGCAGAGGTTTACGACTTTGCGTCAATGAGGACGGCGACAGAATGGATACGGGTATACTTGGCAATGAGGTGCATGACATCAATGTTCTGACCGTTATTGCAAGCGAAAGCTATGACAGCTTTGCAAAGGGCTTGCAGAGTGAGATCGCAGAGGCAGTAGCCTACAGACCTAAAACCGTTACCGCCGAACTGTTCAAGGACAGAGAAATTGCAGACAGCAACGGCAATACGCAGGTTATTGACGATGACACAGCTCAGGCTATATATGAGGATATGATCTCAAACGGCTATATCAAGCGCGGACAGCTTACCGACAAGTATTATGAAGATAAGGCGAATAACTCTGTTAAGGTTGCGGAGGAAGTCGCCGACTGTGTTGCGGCAGTAATTGAGATAATAGACGGCATTTATGACGAACGCACCACACTGTCCGAAAACGCACGTAAAGATAATATTGAACTTAAAGTTGACGATAATAAGCTTCATATGCCCGAATTTAAGGCACTTTGGAATAAAATCAACGCAAAATCGGTTTATGCCGTTGACTTTGATACGGAAGAACTTGTAAGAAATGCAATAGGTGTGATAAACGCCAAGCTGAACGTACATAAAATCTACTATAATATTGAAATGGGCGAAATGTCCGAGATAAAATCCAAAGAAGCCCTCGAAAGCGGTGAAGCGTTCAAGAAAAACGAATCCGCAACGGTAAAACGCACCATAACGGCAAATAAGAGTGTGGCCTATGACCTTATCGGCAAGCTCGTTTCCGAAACAGGTCTTACAAGAAAAGATATTGTTCGTATCATGACAGGCATTGAAAAAGCTGTATTTGAACAGTACAAGTACAATCCCGAAGAATTTATCCTTAAATCGGCACAGCTTATCAATGAGCAGAAAGCTACGGCTATCATTCAGCATATTACATATCATATACTTGATGAAAAGTACAGCACCGATATTTTTACCGAGCCTACTATCAAGGGCAAACTGAATGTCAATGCTATGAAAGCCCAAAAGCATCTATATGACCATATTGTGTATGATTCCACAAATGAAAGGGAATTTGCAACCGAGCTTGATACCCGAAACGAAGTTGCTGTTTATGTCAAACTGCCTAACGGTTTTTATATCTCAACACCGGTCGGGAAGTACAATCCCGACTGGGCGATCGCTTTCTATGAGGGCGAAGTGAAACATATCTACTTTGTTGCAGAGACAAAAGGCTCTATGAGTTCTATGCAGCTCAGACTTATCGAGGAGTCTAAAATTCACTGCGCAAGAGAACACTTTAAGGCTATTTCCAATGGGAACGTAGTTTATGATGTGGTCGACAGCTATAAATCCCTACTGGAGAAAGTAATGAAATAAAATTTGAATAGTGACATAAACATAAATTTTGATGATAAAATGTTCGGGGTATTCATACCCCGAATAGTTGTCTGTTCTACTTTTCATACCTAAAATAATTATGGGAGGTATTTGGATATATGGAGTATTACACATTTGAGTATATTTTTGACGAATTTAGTAAACAAAAGCCACCTACAAAAGCTGAAGAACATGATATAGGAAAAGTGCGTGAAAAATTCACAGAAATAATAGACGCAGTAGGAATAAATGTTGATCTGCTGCGTAAATACAGGGACGAAAAAACAGGGAAAATGATTGGTTTTAAAAGTTCTAACGGACAATTCTATTTTCCCGAAACGTCATGTGATTTCTGTGTTGAAATACTTAAGCGATATACCGACAAGGATTTCAAAGCACTGCGAAAAGGACAATATAAAGATGTTCCGATAAAAACATTGAAATTTCTTATTGATGGATTTACCGACTATCTTATATACTTGGGATATGATATTTATACAATTAAATCGGAAAAATTTAAAATGGAAAAACAAATGGAGTATCCCTTTTCAATATATTTGTTCCGGCTTAGTCAAGAATGCCGTGGATTATTAAAAGATGCCGAAGATTACAGCAAATCCGTTTTGGACGGTATTTATGAAGATAAAGTGATTTTTACTTGGTATATGGCTACAAGATTACAAAAACTTAGGGAATATATTGCGTCTGTCCGAGGGAATGTTGCAGAAATACGCTGTGATGAAATAGATGATTTTGCCGAGAAAATAGCCTTGAATACTACTACCGCTGAAACAATGGAAGATATTTATCAAACTTCGATATTAGCAGATGCTTTAGAAAATGACAAAGAATATCAAACTCTTTTAAAAAAACAAATGGATATCCTTAGTACGCCTGATTTTGCAAAAAATCTAAAAGGGTCTTATAACAAAAATAATGCTCGTATCAAAAATATAGTAGAACATCATACAAACGAATTGTTTGGTGATAAAGTTCAACAAGTATATCCAACATCCGGCTTTAAATTTACCAATTCATTAGATGTGCTGCATGATGCAGTTATGTACACTGATGAGACGGAGAAAGATAATGCCGAAATTATGGAGAAAAAATCTGATATAACAGAGGAACAGCGACAAAAACAAAAAACGGAACTTTCAAAAATTTACTCTAAACTCTACCCCTCACCCGAGCCTGAATATGTGAGGCAGATAGAAGAAAAAGGCATAATAAAATTTCCGTGTTGCGCCGAAGAAATTATTGTTTATACAGGAGCAACCGGATATATTGTAAGTAAATGTCCCCGATGCGGCAAACAAATCCGATTTAATCTTGATGATATGACTGCCGAAATATATGAGGCACCAAAAGGACATATGAAGTCAATTTAATCTAAGCTTTTAAAAATACCTCCTGAAATTATTATATTTCAAGAGGTATTTCAGCTTTGTAAATTATGTCTTGTAACGGTGAGTTATTGCTATTTTGTTTGATTTTTAATTATTCCGTAAACATCATCAACATAGTAATGTTCGTCAAAATAATTATAGATTGCGGTACATCTGATACCGTGATACTCTGCAATATAAAGATTTTCACCGATTTTTTGTAATATTTCGGCTTCGTCCAAAACATTACGGTCATTTGTTTTGTCTTTCAGGCTGTGAATGTACGCATTAACCGTCATTGAAATTTTCCTCCATAAGCTTTTCAAGATTTTTGCTGTAATCAATTATCCGCTCTGCGATTGAATCAGAGTAAGCGCAGATATTCGGCATACACAGAAATTCTTCTGCGCTGTACTTGATTTTTTCAACCGTCTCAACGATTAGACTGTCATTTTTCATAATTGTAATGCAAGCTATTCTCCTTTCATCTTATCGGCTTCAACCGCAGTAAATTCAACATTACAGAAATTATCCGCATCAAGAACATATTTGCAGGCATACCATTTATCGGCAACGATCTGCTCGGCTTCTTCACGGCAGTTTGCTTCAACAATTACGCTCATTTTAGAAATTTCGGTAATTGTAACATCAAATTTACAGGGTTTTCTGTCAACGCTGCTGTCGTTCATACTCAACCTGCTTTCTGTATTTCACTATTAACGTCCGAAGCGTTTACAAGTTCCATAAACTTTTTGCCAAAATTGCGAACATTTTCGGCTTCTTCTTCACTCAAAACTTCAACTGCTTCAAAGTTATAAAGTGCATAAGGCTGCCCCGACTTATTTGTGGTTTTCTCCAAGGATATTTTTGTTACAACTCCCGATACAGGGATCATCTTTCCTATAAGACGGGTCATATACCTTTGGAAAATTCTCTTGCTTGAAACAGGTATACGAACAAGAATAGGCATAATGTTATCGGGACGCAGCATAAATAAAACAACACTTTCCTTACAAGCTTTTGCGTTTGTTTCTCCGTCCTTTGAACCGAAATCGTTAAACGTACACTTAGCACAAACCTTACCGTCGTGTGAAACAAGGCTGTCCGGACTGAAACAGGCAGGCGGCGTTCCCTCAACCGGGTCAGGGGTTTCCCAATAGGCACGGGGCGTAGTGTAGTCAAGAATAATTCCCGTAATGGATTTTTCCATAGTTTCACCCGAAAACGAGGGTATTGTAAACGACGTTGAACTTCCGGACGGCGACTTGATTATATCGAAAAGCTGTAAAGAAAGAGGCTGATTTTTCATATTGTCCTTTATAATGTCAAGGGCGTTATTTTTCAGAGCAACATAGTTTGTGTCAAGTTTTGTCATAGCGGTTTCCTGCATAATGCTCCTCTCCTCTTTGGAAATATCTTTGATTTTTACATCTAATTTTGATTTCAAATTTTCTGTATTCATAATTAGCCTCCATTAAACTGCTTTTATCGAAAAGCGCCGATATGAAATTTTGTTTGCGTATTTAGCGTAAAGATTAGGGTGCTCGGCTTTGAGGGTCTTGCTGTCAAGACGTTCCTGTGACATACTTTTCCAAGTGATCACGTTGTTTCCCGATGTTCCGACTTCGTTTTCACCAAGCATTTCTTTTAGCAGATTTTCAGACTTTTGTTTTTTCTCGGTAATTTCATCTAACAGCTTACAGGCTGCATTATATTCCGAAATCAATTTCTTTGCGCTTTCGGGAAGTTCTATTTTTGACTGAGAAACACTGTTTGGAAAACGCTCGGCAAGAAATTCGGCAGAAGCTTTTGAACCGTCCAATTTCGGCGGAATATCTTTTTGAACGTGTTTCCAGAAATTCTTTTCAAGTTCAATAAGCATTGAAATTATTTCTTCGTCACGTTCAATAAATTTCCAACGGAACGTATTCCCTCCGATAAGTACGGCGATATACGCTGCTTTGTAGCCTGTCACAGCCATATAATGCTGAATTTGCAGCATATATTCATCGGGGATGGTGTCGTTCCATTCTGCCGCTTTATACGCCGAGGCTGTTTTTGCCTCAAATATGCATGTGCCAAGTTCGGGATGTTCACATATTCCGTCAAGATTAGCCTGCATAAATGGATTTTCCTCATTTCTGAGAAGCTGTTTTACAGTTTTTACTTCAATGCCTGTACGCTTGGTAAATTCTGTTCTTACCAATTCTTCAAGCAGAGAACCCCAGTAAGCCGCTTCTCCGGATTCCTGATACGGTAGGCGGTCTGTTTTCTCCATCCAGAGTTCCACAGGCGACTTATATCTGCTTATGCCGCATACAACAGAAGCATCGGAACCTCCGATACCTGTTTTTCGGTATTCAAGCCATTCTTCATACGGAAGATTTTCTGTGTTGACCACAATTTGAATCATAAATTTTTTCCTCCTTTCATATGATAAACAGGGGAAGCTTGATCGTACTTCCCCTTGTTACTCTTATATTACGCTGCCGAAAGTACCATTTCATAGGCTTTGTCAATAAGACCGTTGCCCTCAATGGTTCTGGCAAACATATTTTCACGATAGCCCGATGTTTCTCTCAAAGGCTTTGCATGAGTAGCAAAGTCCGAAACAGCGTTGATGAAACGGTAGCCGTTCTTACCCACATATTTAAGGTCGGGAGCGTCAAAGTATCTATGCTTCATATCCTCCCGTATATTTGTGATATTTTTTCTGTGGATATTTGTAGGATTATCGTCCATAGGCAGAAGCTGGTTTATGAAATCAATGACCTTAGCATCGGACAACTTTATCCTGCTGAGTTTATGAAATTCCGAACCGAGATTTTTCATATACTTTTTGGCAAGGAATAAAGTGTTGTGAGCCTCATCCATTCTATGGGCAAGATCCCCTACATGAACCGTAGACCATACTCTTTTTGCATTGGCAAGTGCAATATTCAACGTATTCTGACACACAACACGCACAGGGGTCATAGCAACTTTTATAGAACCACTCCCGTCATGTGAATTGCTGAATACAAGATAAGGCTCGATTTGTTCGCCCTACATAATATACTTATCGGGCAGCTTTGCAAGAAGCCATATCTTTTTCCCGTCCTGTAATGAACCTGCCGTTTCATACTTTACACCTTCGCTGAGCAGAGCGTCGGTAAAAGCAAACGCTTCCGAATTTTGTACGACTTTGTATCTGTTTGATACCACTCCGAGAACTTTGTTGTCTTTGTCACGGATATTGGCTTTATATCCGCTTATTGGATCAAATGTAGTTGTGATAATGGGCTTTTGGATAACTTTCCAATTGAGTCCGGACTTTTCAAGTGCTTCCTTTGAATTTAGTGCAGCATCAACACGCGTTCCCAGACCGTGCCATGGTGTTTCTCTTACATAAAACATACTTTCAACATTTGCTGACATAAAAACATCTCCTTCCTGATTTTAGTCATATGATTTTTGGTTTCTTTTCCGCAGATAAAATAACAGAGTACCGGCTTTTGAAATACTCTGTTCAACAATGTCAATTCCCTGCGAAGTAGTCATTCCAGCCGTCTTCGATAGAACCGAAATTATCATTGAATTTGTAATTTAAGATCGCCTTTACTATTATATAAGCAACCGTCAACGCCATCAGAATTATATCGAAGATCTTTTTTTCGGGCATAGCAATTCGCCTCCTTTCTTTTTTATATATTAAAAATATATAATTGAAGAAGTGAAAAATGCGGTAAAAAAGGTCGGAACAAAAGCCCCGACACCTAACTGTCAAAAAAACTCGGAAGTACTGTATATCAAATGAATTTTATAATAAACACCGATTTTACAAATTTTACCGAATAAAATACTAAAATTTCACCGAATGAACTTGAATAATTTGACCGAATGAGTTATACTATATTTGTAATTTAAATTTGGAGGTGTCTTTTTGAAAAAAATAGCCGATAAATCAAAATATAAGCCCCGTGTTATAGACGCTGCGGTAAAAAAATATCTCTCCACTTTCGGTGCAGTATGTATTGAGGGACCTAAATGGTGCGGTAAAACATGGACTTCCTCATTTCACAGCAACAGCGAGTTTCTTATAGGCGACCCGTCAAATAATTTTCAGAACCGTTCACTTGCAGAAATGTCGCCATCTTTGGTATTAGAGGGAGAAACACCTCGTCTGCTTGACGAATGGCAGGAAGTCCCTGCTATATGGGACGCTGTTCGTTACACAGTTGACCAAAGAGCGGATAAAGGTCAGTTTATTCTGACAGGCTCATCCACACCAAAGCGAAAAGGTATCCTTCACAGCGGTGCTGGACGTATGGGAAAATTGCGTATGCGTACTATGTCGCTCTATGAATCGGGAGAATCAAGCGGAGAAGTATCTCTTGAGAAACTATGCAACGGAGAACTAAAAAGTGTACTTACAGGAGAAGTGGATCTGCGTGACCTTGCATATTATACAGTGCGTGGTGGCTTCCCCGGAAATCTGAATGCTGCTCCGGAAGATGCGTTCCTGTTGCCACAGTCTTATCTTGACGCTATTCTTGATGATGATTCGCAGCGTATTGACAATAAAAAATATGACACAAATAAAATGCGTCTTCTGCTGCGTTCTCTTGCAAGAAACGAGAGTACAACTGCAACAAAGAAAAAACTGCTCAATGACATTAAAGAAAACGATGCCGAAACTATTGATGACGATACAGTAACTACCTATCTTGACGTTTTCAACAGACTGTTCCTGATAGACAATCAACCGCCGTTTTCAACCAATATTCGTTCATCTGTCAGAGTAAAACAAGCCGAAAAAAGGCATTTCTGCGATCCTTCACTTGCCTGTGCATTGTTAAAAGCAACGCCCGACAGACTTATAGGAGATTTGAATACCTTTGGATTTTTATTTGAAGCTTTGGTAGAGCGTGATTTGAAAATTTATGCCGAGTCATTCGGAGCCGATCTTTTTCATTATCAAGACTATAACAATAAAGAAGTTGACGCTGTTATTGAACTTTCCGACGGCAGATGGTGTGCTTTTGAGATAAAACTGGGCGCAAATCAGATAGATAAAGCAGCCCAATCCCTTATAGAATTGAGAAATAATATCCTTAAAAACGACGGTATCGCACCGTCTGTTATCTGCGTAATATGCGGAATGTCAAATGCTGCATATATAAGACCCGACGGAGTGTTTGTTGTGCCTGTAACGGCATTAAAAAACTAATCAATTTATGCTATGCTTACAATCATTCATACAGCAGTAACAAGGTGCAATTAATTGTTTATAATATTCATATATAGGTGCAATTAATTCGTAAAATGTTGAGGTACAATAGATAGGTAACACGAAAATAAAAAAGCAAGGTTCCACCTTTTATGGTATAATTGAGTTTGA
>CANQDF010000014.1 GCA_947591605.1 uncultured Clostridia bacterium
CCGCCGTTCTCTCTGCCCTCGCTGTCGTCTATGCTCATGCCCAGCATCTGAAAGCCGCCGCATATGCCAAACACCGCACAGCCGCCCGAGGCAAGCTGTTTTATGCGGCTCTCGATGCCGTTTTCCCTCATCCACATAAGGTCCGACACGGTATTTTTTGTGCCGGGTATGATGACCATATCGGGCTTGCCAAGCTCTGCGGGCTTTGACACATACCTCAGCCCTGCACCCCGAATATGCTCAAAAACGCTCATATCCGTAAAATTGGATATCCTCGGCAGCCTTATTGCGGCAATATCGATAAGGGCTGTGCTTGTACGCTTTTCAAACCTTTCGGTAAGGCTGTCCTCCTCGTCTATATCGCAGTACACATAGGGTATCACGCCTGCCACGGGCAGCCCTGACCTTTGGGCAAGCATATCGAGCCCGCTGCGCAAAATATCCTTGTCGCCTCTGAACTTGTTTATGACCATTGCCTTTACATATGCCCTTTCGCTTTTGTCAAGCAAAGCCACCGTGCCGAGCAGCTGCGCAAAAACGCCGCCCCTGTCTATATCGCCCACAAGCAGCACGGGCGCCTTTGCAAGGGCTGCCATACCCATATTTACTATATCGTTTTTTTTGAGGTTTATCTCTGCCGGACTGCCCGCACCCTCTATCACTATTATATCATACCTTTTGTCAAGAGAGGAATAAGCACGCATTATATCCGGTATGAGCTTAGTTTTATATTCAAAATAATCCCTTGCGGACATATTGCCTATGGGTCTGCCGTTTACTATCACCTGAGAGCCCGTATCGTTTGTGGGCTTTAAAAGTATAGGGTTCATGGCAGACTCCGCCTCGATGCCCGCCGCCTCCGCCTGCATTGCCTGCGCCCGACCTATTTCAAGCCCGTCCGGCGTTATATATGAGTTTAGCGCCATATTCTGCGCTTTAAAAGGCGCCGCCTTATATCCGTCCCGTGCAAATATGCGGCACAGCGCCGCCGTGATAAGGCTTTTGCCCACATTTGACATAGTGCCCTGCACCATTATTGCCTTAGCCATCAAACCGCCTCCCGACTGCCTCAACAAGCCTTAAATTGTCCTCGTGCGTCCTTACCGCTATCCTGTAAAAGCCCTTTTTAAGCCCCCTGTAGTCGCAGCAGTCCCTTATAAGTATACCCTGCTCCATCAAATACCCGTAAAGGTCAAGGCTGCTTTTTAAAAGCAGATAATTTGCCTCCGAGGGGAACACCTTTATGCCGTATGCCTTAAGGCGGCCTGCAAGAAATTCCCTCTCCGCCCCGACATACCGCCTTGTCCTTTCGGGCAGATCCCTGCATTTAAGCGCAGCAGCGCCCATTGCCTGCGCCGCCGAGGAAACGCTCCACGGCTGCCTGCACCTGTACATAGCCTCCGTTACGCCCTTATCCGTGCATACGGAATAGCCGAGCCGCACCGAGGGCATTGCGTACATCTTTGTAAAAGATCTAAGCAGGAGTATGTTTTTGTATTTTGCCGTAAGCGGCAGTGCACTGTACCGTTTATCGTACACAAAATCCATAAAGCATTCGTCCTGCACAAGAAAACGGCATTTTTGCGCTATTTTTTCCGACAGCTCTGCATCAATGCACACCCCCGACGGATTGCCGGGGCTGCATATAAACACCATATCCGTCTTGTCGTCTATAAGGTCAAGTATATCGTACCCGCACTTAAAGCCGTTTTCCTCCTTAAGATAATAAAACAGCTTTTCGCAGCCTGCGGTATCCAGCGCAGATTCGTACTCCGAAAAGGCAGGTACGGCAATAAGCGCCTTTTTGGGCTTAAGCGCAAGCACAACATTGTATATAAGCTCCGCTGCGCCGCAGCCGCAGATGATATTATCGGGCTGTATGCCCGTATGATCCGCTATAGCCTGCCTTAATTTTCTGCAATACATATCGGGGTAGACATCGGGGTGCTTAAGGCTTTCCATGCCTGCCTCTATTACCTCGTGCGGCGTACCCAGAGGGTTAAGGCTCACCGAAAAATCCAATACATCTTCTCTGTGGGAGTATATATCTCCGCCGTGCGTATATCTCACATAAACCGCCTCC
Organism: uncultured Clostridia bacterium; assembly: GCA_947591605.1. GTDB lineage: Bacteria > Bacillota > Clostridia > Lachnospirales > CAG-274 > CALWRD01. The sequence continues at coordinate 2,084 of CANQDF010000014.1, forward strand.
AAAGCAAAACAAACGCAAGCTTAAACAAACCAAAAAGCAGCGCACAGACGGCAGCCGACACATACATAAGCCTGTTTGCCCGCCTTATATCCTCTGCCTGTATCTGCCTTATGCCGTCACCTATGTACGGTTTTTTGTACAGCCTGCCAAAATAATAATTATCCCCCGCAAGCCTTATGCCAAGCGCACCGGCGCATACCGATTCCGTCTGTGCGGAGTTGGGGCTTGGGTGCTTGTACCTGTCCCTTTTAAATATCCTTGCGGCATTTTTAAAATCATAACCCAAAATAAACGCAGCTGCCGTCATGGCAAGCGCAGATATGCGTGACGGCAAAAAATTGACCGCATCGTCAAGCTTAGCGGAAAAAAAGCCGAAATCAATATATTTTTCGTTTTTGTAGCCAACCATTGAGTCAAGTGTGTTTACCGCCTTGTAAAACGCTCCCGCAGCGGCTCCTCCCAAAAGCATATAAAACATAGGGGCAATGACCCCGTCGGAAAGATTTTCCGCCACGGTTTCCACGGCAGCCCTTGCTATGCCGTCCGCATCAAGGTTTTCCGTATCCCTGCCCACTATGCGTGACACCGCCTGCCTTGCGCCCTCTATATCGTCCGATGCAAGCCTGTCATATACCCTCATGCTCTCCGTACAAAGCGACCTTGCCGCAAGAAACAGCCAGCACAAAACCGCCTCCGAACATATGCCGCACAGGGTATGCAAGGCGTAGCTTAAAGATATGACCGCAAACGCAGCGCCCGTCACGCACAGGCATACAGTGACCGCAAGCAGCATTCCTGCCAAACGCATACTCTTTTTATCGGGCTTGAAAATAAGCCTTAAAAATATCTCGCATTTTTCAATAAGCCTGCCCGTAAGCCTTATGGGGTGCAGCGGCGTATCGGGATCGCCTAAAAGGCAATCCAGCAGCATACCTGCAAACAGTGCGCATAACGAATATAAAAACATAACATCAACCCTTTATTTTTGTACCTATGCCGCAGCGCACAAGCCATACCTCATCACAGGCAGCCGCTGTTTTACACAATGCCCTGCCCGTTTCCTCACGCCATATGCGTTCTTCCTTGTCAAGCGGTATGATACCGCAGCCTATCTCGTCGCTTATAACCGCCCTGTAGCCTCCGTTTAAAACGCTGTCGGTAAACTCGGCGGTACTGCCGCCGTCCTCGATACATTTTTTTATTTTTAAATGGAAGCAATTGAGTATTTCATCATCCTTAAAGCCCATTTTGTGCGCAAGCTCGGTCTTTCCCTGCCAAGCTCCGCCTATTATCAATATCATAAAATACCTCCCTCTATTACGGCAGCCAAGAGCACGGCAAGCTCGCAAAGCTGCAAAAAATACCCCGCAAGGTCGCCCGTAATACCGCCAAAGCTCTTTTTGCAAATATAATAATGATACAAAAAGCACAGCGGACAAACGGCAAACACCGATATATATATCGGTTTGAGCGCAGCCGCTGCAGCAGCGGCTGCCGCCATAAACAATACCGCACATATTGTAACCGAGCCCTTGTGTGCATGGGAAGCAAGCCATGCCGCAGTGCCCTCGCTCCTTGCAGGCAAAAACCATACCACGCCAAGCGCACTAAGCGCCCTGGATATAACGCAGCCCAGACATACAAGGGGTATCATATCACGCTTTATTTCGCTCCACAGCCCCACGCTCAGCGTAAAATAGGTAAGCGCCCCTATAACGGCAAAGGCTCCCGTGTGAGGGTCCGAGAGTATCTCAAGCCGTCTTTTTTTATCCGCATAGGAGCATATGCCGTCAAGGCTGTCCATAAAGCCGTCAAGGTGTATGCCGCCCGTTATAAGTACGGGCAGCACCGTCATTACACAGGCAAAAAGCAGTCTGCCCGCACCCGCATAAAAAAGCAGACAGGATGCCGCATACATTATTGCGCCCTCTGCTGCACCCACAAGCGGAAAAAAGCACAGCACAAAACGCATGTCATCCTTGTCCGAGCCCGTATACGGCACCGGTATACGGCTGTACATGCCAAAAGCAGTCAAAAGAGATCTTAACAACATTTTATCACCGTCCGTAAAAATAAACTGTCGGGTTTTATATTCCGATTTTGCATACGTTTTTTATGTCAAGGGGTATGCCGCATACTACCTCCGTCACTCTGTCTGAGAAAACGGCAAGCTCATTGTTTATGCGTGCAAGAGCTTTTATGTACTCCCTTGTGGTGCTGCCGCAGTCTGCCCCGTCGGAAAATATGCTGTTTGTTACCGCAATTACCGCAGCGCTGTTTTCCGCAAGCCTGACAATGCCTTCGGTTATATCCTCTGCGGTATTTTTGTTTTTTTCGTCAAACATTTCATTGGCAGCAAGGTTGGATACACACTCCAGCAGCATAACCCCGTTTTGGGGCACCGCAAGCTCCTTAAGGCGGCAAAAGCACTCCAGCGTTTCAAAGCCCTTGCCTGCTCTCTGTCGCCTGTGTCTTTCTATCCTGAGGCACGCCTCGCTGCCGTATGGCTTCATTGCGGCAATGTATATTAGCCTGTCTGCACTAAGGCGATGAAACAGGCTTACGGCAAGGTCCTCCGCATATTGGCTCTTGCCGCTGCCGCTGCCTCCCATTACCGTTATCAGCATAAAATACCTCCCTTGCAGTCCGAGCATTTTAAAACAAAACGCCGTGCAAAATCAGGGTTTGAATAATAATATATATGAGGAAAGCCGCATAACGTATTTTTGTACAGATGTATACATCTCCACTCTCTGCCCGATGGTTTTTTTGCCTTAAACAAAGCGCCGTTATCCGTGCTGTCCCAGTAGTGAAATTCATGTGCTTTTAAAGTTTCGTCTTTGTCCAATAAACAGGACTTATCTTCCGACAGCTCGATATATCCAAAGCGCACAAGCTTGTCCGTGTAAAGGGCATCGGCATTTATAAGCCCTGCCATATCATAAAAGCTGCCGTCCTTGCCCTGCATGCGCCTGTGCAGATACATAAAGCCGCCGCACTCGGCAAGGCATGGCATACCGCCCTCCAGGGCACGCCTTATATCAAGCAGCATAGGTTTGTTTTCCGACAGCTCACGGGCATACAGCTCGGGATAGCCGCCTCCCAAAATAAGCCCGTCGGCAGGCGGCAAAGCGCTGTCGGCAATAGGGCTGAAATATGATATAGCGCACCCCATATCCTCCAGCAGCTCAATATTATCCTTATAATAAAAGCAAAATGCCTTATCTCTTGCAACGGCAATTGTTACATCAGCAGCCTTTTTGTGCCTCGGCATAGCTGTACTGTTTTTTGGACACTCATTTGCAATTGCCGCTATTTTATCTATGTCGATGTATTTTTCGGCAAGTAATGCAAGCCGATCTATCTTTTTTAAAACAGCTTCGCTCTCCGCATCCGCAAGCCCCAGATGTCTGCCCGAAAAGACGCACTCCTCCGTATGCGGCAAAAAACCGCAGACGCTTATATCAAGCTCATTTTCAACAGCGGGCTTAAGCCTGCTGTAAGCGCCCTCGGATATGTTGTTGAATATGACAGCTTTTATATTGCTGTCCTGTCTGAAATCCGCCATACCCTTGATAACAGCAGCGGCACTGAGCGCCGCCCCTCTTGCATTTATCACCGCAGCAGCAGGCAGTGCAAGGGTTTTTGCAATGTGGTAGGTGCTTGCATATGTATCGGAAAAATCCACGCCGTCATAATAGCCCATTACCCCCTCGACAACAGCAATGTCGCTGTCAAGCGAATGCCTTGCATAAAGCCCCTTTAAAAGCTCCTCACCGCAGAAAAAGGCGTCAAGGTTGGCAGACGGTATGCCAAGCGCCCTCTCGTGGAACATTGGGTCTATATAATCCGGGCCGCATTTGAATGCCGATACACACATACCCCTTTTTTTTAGCGCCGCCATAAGCGCACAACTCACCGTGGTCTTTCCGCCGCCGCTTGCAGGCGCCGTTATCACTATGCCGCCCATTATAAAGCCTCCCTCTCAAGGGTGATAATGTAAACGGGGTTGAGCGCCTTCATAAGCGTATATGAGCCCGCCGACTCGCCCCTTGCAGCCGACACGGATACTATATCCGCCTTAAGCCCCAGCTCGTCTATTGCCTCGGTCAGACGGGAGAGAGTGTTAAGGGCAATAACGTTTACAACTATCCTTATATCTGCACTTTTTTCAAGGAGCGCCTTTATTATATGCACAATATGACCTCCGCTGCCGCCTATAAAGGCATGTGTGGGTATCGGCAGGTCTTTCAGCGCCTCGGGTGCCTCGCCTTTTACAACGGTTATGTTATCGGCTGCAAATTTTTGTATGTTGAGCCCGATAACGGCTGCCGCCTCTTCATTTTTTTCAATTGCAAACACCCTGCCGTTAATACACTTAAGTGCGGCCTCAACCGCCACAGAGCCTGTGCCCGAGCCTATGTCGTATAGGACGGAATCAGGAGCAAGGCGCAGCTTACTTAAACTTAAGGTCCTTACCTCGCTTTTGGTCATGGGAACCTTGCCTCTTATAAATTCACTGTCCGATATTCCGTACAGATATTTTTCCGATGCGTTATTGTTTTCGGCTATAACAGCCGAAAGATCCGCAATGCCGTCGCACACAAGCTCGTCCGCCCTTGCTGTTATTATACTCTCGTCCTCGTAGGACAGCCTCTGACCTATGTGCAGCACCACATGACCCATACCGTAACGGCACAGTCTGCGGCACAGCTCCTCAATATCCGCTGCATTGCTCACAAGCATAAATACCCGCCTGTATCTGCTTATACAGCCTATTGCGTTTGCGTTTTTACCGTGGAGGCTTAAAAGGCACATATCCTCCCACGGCATTTTGAGCTTTGCACACAGGTATGCTGCGGAGGATATACCCGGCACAAGCTCGGTATCATACTCCGCAAGAGCCTTTACAAGCTTTTTTGCGCCGCTGTAAAAGCCCACGTCGCCCGAAAGCAGCACCGCAGCACTTTTAAAATGCTTTTGAGCCAGAAAGCCCCTTATTTCCTCCGCCCTGCATGACACAAAAGCTTCCTTTGAGCATTTAAAACTCTCTGTAAGCCTTTTGCTGCCTATTATCACATCCGCATTTTCAATTATATGTTTTGCCCTTTCGGTAAGCATATCCGCACTGCCCGTGCCTGCCCCCACAAGATAGACCTTCATTTTTTCACCTCTTTTATAAGCCGCTCGGCATCGCCGCCCATACCAAGTATGCCGTACACCGAGGAAAACATAACTATGCCCGTGCTAAGCCTTGACCCCGTCCTTAACCGCATATAATGATCCGCTCTGTCGGCTGCATATTTTATTGCCTTGTCACAGATACCCCTTTGCTTTAAAAGGCTCACTGCCTCCTCTGTATTTGTACAGGCAAGTATGCGCCTTATAAGGGTAATATCTTCGCATACCGAGGCAGCGGCAGACGAAAGCAGTTCCGCACGGCAATCCGCATTTTTGCTGTGCGTATTCATAATGCCGCCCGAAAGCTTTATAAGCTTGCCTATATGACCTATCAGCAGTACGCCCTTAAAGCCCAGATCAACTGCGCTGTCCAGCGCTTCGCCCACATAGTTGCTGCATTTTACCGCTTTATCAAGCTCTATGTTAAGCCCGTCCCTTATAAAATCCATGCCGTAATTTCCGGGAGCTATAACTGCATAATCGCCCTCGTTTGCCCTTTTTACGCTAAGCTCGGTTTTAATTGTTTCCACTATTGCCCTTTCGCTCATAGGCTCGACTGTGCCACCCGTACCCAGTATGGAAATACCGCCCTCTATACCGAGGCGTGGGTTAAAGGTTTTTTTTGCAAGCTCCCTGCCGCCCGGCACGCTTATTATTATTTTTGCTCCGCCGCCGTAACCGTAAAATTCAAAAAGCTCCGAGGCGTTTTCCGTTATCATTCTGCGGGGTACCGTGTTTATGGCAGCCTCGCCTATTTTTTGGTCAAGCCCTGCCTTTGTAACTCTGCCGACACCCTCGCCGCCGTCTATTGATATACCGCCGCCGCAAAGCCTGACCGACACAAATATCATAACACCGTTTGTCACATCGGGATCGTCGCCCGAATATTTTTTTACGGCGCAAACGGCGCTTTCACCGTCAAAGCTTGCATCGTGTATCTCTGTATCTATGTAAACGCCCGAGGGAGTTGTGATCCCCTCACGGCATATTTTTCTTTTTTCAAATATCATCCTTATTGCCGCCCTTGTGCCTATTGCGGCACAGGTACCCGTTGTATATCCGCTTTTCAACTCCAAAAAAATCACCTCTTTGCAGCACCAATCGGCATACGATGATTTTCCGCTGCGCCTCCTAAGCGCAAGGAATTTCGCCGTATGCCGCACATTCCGATACCCTAGCAGCATTCGGTGATTTTCCGCTGCGCCTCCTAAGCGCAAGGAACTTCACCGTATGCTGCGCCACATTCCTATTTCACAAACTCAAGTGCCTTTATTATTTCATTGTTTGTTACCTGTCTTTTGGGCTCAAATTTGCCGTCAACAAGCTCAAAAACACCGTTTTGCACAAGCGTTTTTACTATCCTTGGGTGCTCGCTTTCCGATATATCGGCTATATCGGCACTATCCGACGTTGATGTAAAATCACCCATTACAAACACTGTCTGTGCAAGCATATCACGGGTAACGGGAGCATCGGGATCGAAATACTCCTTATCTCCGTCCTTTCTGCCCTCTATATAACCGTCCGAAACACAGGTTTCTATGCTGTCAAAATCCCTGTCCGTCCACGGTATATCCTCAAAAAGCCCATATGTATGTCCGCTGTATTCGTTTTCGTAATACGAGGACGAGCTTGGCACAAAAACAGGCAGATGCTTTTTTAAAAACACAATGTCCGCAAAGCTGCGCTTTGTGGCTGCGCTGTCGTTTTCGTATGCGGAAATATCGTCAAGCTCCTCGGGATAGAGATAGCGTGCAAGCTCCCTTACGCCCTTAACATATCTGAACGACGGTGAGGATATAAGCTTTTCGTTTATGGTGTAAAACCTGTCGTTTTTAATTGCCTTTACCGATTCAAAGCCTGCCCTTTCCGATATGCCCTGCTTGCTTGCGCCGCTGTTCATAGATCCTCTCTGCGACACATAAACATCTATGTTATCCGCATTAATGAGCACCTTCTCCTCGCCGAAAGGTGCTATGGAGCTGCCCTCCGAAACAGGCTGCGCATCCCCTGCTATGTTGATGCCGCCCGCAAGATCAATTGCAAGCCCTGCCATGGAATCCGCCGTGACCGTCCTTACATTGGTATCGGTCGACTCAAAAAATATGCTCTGCTTTGGCTCTATGGAGGACGTCAGGCCGCTTATACGGTCGATTTCACCGTGAAAATCCGCCAAAAGCTCCTCTGCCCTGTCCTCGGTGCCTGTAAGGGACGCAAGCTTTTTTATGTAATCGTCAAACTCCTCAAACCTGTCCGGATAAAGCGATACCACCGTTATGCCTGCATTTTCTATCGCACGCACATAATCGGGCGCCTTGTCCCTTACAAAGGGACGTATTATAACTAGGTCGGGGGCGGCTGCTATAAGCGTTTCCGGGTCGCCGTTGTAGTCGTACCTTTCAAGAAAGGCCGCCTCGGGCGGAAACGTAGATGTTTTGTATGCGCCTATGAGCCTGTCGCCCGCTCCCAGATAATACAGATTTTCGGTATGGGCGGAATAAAGCGATATTATCCGCTCGGCAGGCTTGTCAAGCGATATTTCGATACCGTCATCATCGGTAAAGCTTATCTCTCCCTTTGCCTTGTCCGAGTTTGCGCTATTGTCCGCACCGCTGTCCGTGCCGGCCGAATTGCAGGCACAGAGCAAAAGACACAAAAGAGATATAAAAAATGTTTTTAAAATATGCTTCATATTACTCCGCTTCCTCTGTCATGGCATCCTCGCAGTGAGCAACAAACATATCCCTTATACCGGGGTACTCTCCAAGGCCTTTCATAACACACTCTACCTCGTAGCCCTCTTTTTTGAGCTGCGTCTTCCAGCTGTCCTCTTCATCGCCTGCCATATCGTTTGTGGCATGGTCGCCCGCAACTATCATAAGGGGTATAAGCACCACCTTTTGTGCATTGTAGGCTGCAAGGTCGCTTTTTATCTTGTCAAAATCGGGATAAGCCTCAACCGTGCCCACAAATACATTGTCGTAGCCCATTGCCTTGAACCTGTAATCAAGTGCGGCATAGGTGGCGTTTGCAAAATGCTCGGTGCCGTGACCCATAAATACGACCGCATTTGTCTTGTCGGCTATCTGCGGAGTATCCGCAGCAATGGCGTTTATAACGGTTTCGTAATCGTCACTCGATGTAAGCAGAGGCTGACCGTATTTAATGCTTGCAAACTTGTCCTCGTAAGGCGATGTAAGGGCTTTCATCTCGTCATACTCCTCGCCGTTCATAACGTGCGTGGGCTGTATTACCACCGTGCCGAAGCCGTCGGCAAGAAGTCTGTCCATAGCCTCCGTAACATTATCTATCTTTTCTCCGTCCCTTTCGTTTACCTTGTCTATTATGGTCTGGCTGGTAAAGGCACGCCTTTGCTCATAGTCGGGAAATGCCTCCGCTATGGCCTTTTCCACAGCGCCTATAGTCTTTTCCCTGGTTTCGTTATAGCTTGTACCAAAGCTTACCACAAACACGGCTTTTTTATCGGCATCGGCTGTCACCTCGGCACCCGACATCTCCGCCTCCGTGCCCTGCTCCGATACCTCGGCAGTGTCCTCTGCAGGCGATGTGCCGTCCGTCTGCCGAGCACAGCCTCCGAGAAGCATTGAGCCCGCAATTACGGCTGCTCCCAATAATACAAGTAATTTCCTTTTCATTTTGTCATACTCCTTTATAATTTTTTACATAATTATACGGAAATATTTATTGTCACTGTCTATCTCCACCTCCACATTAAACATTTCCCTGAAAAATTTTTTATCAAGCAATGCCCTCGGTTTGTCAAAGGCATATACCTTGCCCTGTTTTAATGCCAGCAGCCTGTCGCACCTTGCAAAGGCAAGGGATATATCGTGCATGACCAAAAGAGCCGTCATGCCCTCTCTGCGGCATTTATCATATATTATATCGGTCATTTTTATCCTTGCGGATATATCAAGCGCACTCATAGCCTCATCAAGCAGCATAAGAGAGGGCTTTTGCGCAAAAGCCCTTGCAAGCAGAACCTTTTGCCTTTCGCCTCCGCTAAGGCAATTTATCCTTTTGGAGGCAAAGCAAAGTGTGTCCGTAAGCTCCATAACGCCCTTTACAAAATCAAGCGATCGCTTGTCGGGCTTTGTTATGCCGTGCGGATAAAGACCCATCATGACGGTTTCAAAGCAGGTGTAGGGAAAGCTGCATTCCTCATTCTGATAGATGACCGCTATTTCCCTTGCCCTTTCCATACGGCTCATAGACGATAAAAGCCTTGACCTGTAATATATCTTACCGTCCTCGGCAGGGCGTGTCAAAAGCCTGATAAGGGTCGATTTTCCGCTGCCGTTTTCTCCTATCACGCCTATCAGCTCACCCTCATACACGCTTATGCCAAGACCTTTAAAAAAGGGACAGCCGTTGTATCCGTAAGATACGTTTTCGGTTTTTAAAAGCTCATTCACCTCTGCGCTCCCTCCTTGTAAAAACAAAAATAAAGAACGGACCGCCTATAAGCGTTGTAAGCACACCTACGGGTATCTCTCCCGAAGCCAAAATACGTGCCGCACTGTCCGCACACAGCAGCAGCACTGCGCCGAAAAGCGCCGAGAGAGGCATAAGCACCCTGTTTTTTGCCGTAAGCATATACCTGAGCAGGTGCGGCACTATAAGCCCCACAAAGCCGATAACACCGCATATGCACACACATACCGCCGTCATTACCGAGCCTATTATAAGCAGCACTATACGCAGCGCAGCAGTGTTTACGCCAAGCGACCGTGCAGCCTCCTCACCCAATGCCATTATATCCAGCCTTAACGCAAGCACCGAGGCAAGCAGCGTACATATGATAACAACGGGCGCCGCCATAAGCACATCACTCCAGCCCATTGCCGAAAGGCTGCCCATTATCCAGAACACAACAGCGCTCACGTTTTCGCCTGCAAGCATTTTTATAAAGCTGACCCCGGAGGACAGCACAGACCCTGCTATGATACCTGCAATAACAAGGCTGCTGCTTTTAAAGCCGTCGGATACCGAGGCGATGCTTATGACAGAGGCAAGCGTCAGAAGTGCGCATACAAGGGCGCAGAGCGGAACGGGGAGATATATCCCCCACAGTATATTGAGTATTATGGCAAGCGAAGCGCCAAAGCTTGCCCCCGTGGAAATGCCCAGCGTATACGGGTCTGCAAGCGGGTTTTGCAGTATACCCTGAAATATAACGCCTGCCACGGCAAGCCCCGCACCCACAAAAACGGCGCATAGTATCCTCGGCAGCCTTATGTTCCATACAACGGCAGTCACGTTGCCGGGTATGTCAAAGCCTGCCGCAAACAGCTTGTTTGCTATAACACGGCATATATCGCCCGTACTTATATCCATAGCGCCCATACATGCGCTCGCAGCCATGCCTGCAATAAGTATTGCAAGCAGCAGCACGGTACACAGCGATATTTTTATTTTTTCCTTTTTCAAAGCAGAATCTATATCCATAATATCTACCTTCCGAGCCTGTAAATAAGTGCGTTTACTATTGCGGCTGCTATATTGCTGCCGCCCTTATTGCCCCTTGAAACTATGTGGGGTACGGAGCTTGAAATAATAAGCTCCTTTGCCTCGGCAACGTTCACAAAGCCTACGGGCACCCCTATAACGACCGCAGGGCGCAGCCTGCCCTCACACACAAGCTCATGTATGCGTATGAGTGCGGTGGGCGCATTGCCCACAGCAAGTATAAGCTCGCCTTCTATGCCGCACGCCTTTTCCATACTGACCATGGCACGGGTAACGCCTCTTTCCTTTGCCTGCCTTGCAACATCCTTGTCGCTCATAAAGCATTTTACCTCGCCGCCAAGCTCGGCAACCACCCTTTTGTTTATGCCCGCAAACGCCATATTGGTATCGGTGACTATGACTGCGCCCCTGCTCAGAGCGCCCAGTGCCTTTTGCACCGCCCCGTCCGAAAAAACAAGGCTGTCGGCATATTCAAAATCGGCAGAGGTATGTATCACTCTTTTTATAATATCCTCCTCGCCCGGCTTGAAGCTCCTGCCCGAAAGATGCTCCGATATTATCTCAAAGCTGCGTTTTTCTATCTCCGCAGGCTTAAGTATGTATGTCATCACTACCGCTCCTTATCCTGTCTATAAGCTCTTTTACCTCGTCAAACGACAAACCCTTCTCCATAGTGGGTCTTTTTATCACTATCACATTTATTTTAAGCCGCTTTGCGGCATTTATCTTCTCCTCAAAACCGCCCGTCCTGCCCGAGCTTTTTGTAACAAGGTGCCTTATGTCGTGATCCGCAAATGCCTTTAAATTTTCCTCCTCGGTAAAGGGGCCCCTTGCATAGATAACATTTTTAAGCCCCAAACGCCTGCACTTTGCCCTTGCCTCCTCGGTGGGCAGTACCCTTGCCGTCAGTCTGTCGGCATATCCGTCTATAACGGTGTATTTTTCAAGCTCCTTGCTGCCCGTGGATACAAATATCCTGCCCTCCGTGCCCTTTAAAAGCATTGCGGCGGCAGATATATCCTCGGCATAGGTCATGCCGTCCGCAGCCTGCTCCTCACGCAGCAGCCTTATATACCGTACTCCGTCACGGGCGCAGGCGGATAAAATATTTTTGCTTGCCTCTGCCGCATAAGGATGAGTGGCGTCTATAACTATATCCTCATTATACAGCACACGCACCATACCGTCCGAGTCAAGTCTGCCCGTATTTACCGTGATATGCGGCATGGGCGGCATTACATCCCTGCCCTGTTCCGTAGCCACATATACCTGTGTTTGTATGCCCTTGGCACTCAGATACATGGCGATCCTGCGCCCCTCGCTTGTGCCTCCGAATAACGCCGCCCTCATATATCCTTATATCCTCTCGACGTCACCAGCCTGCCGCCCGTCACCCTTGTGCGGCTGCTGCCTATAAAAACGGTGGTAAACATATCCACGCTTGTTTCCTTAAGCTCCGAGAGAGTGAGCACCCTGCTCTCCTCCCCCTCTCTGCCTGCATTGCGCACATATCCGCAGGGCGTATCGGGGCTTTTGCAGCTCATTAAAAGCTCGCATGCCCATTTAAGATATGTACTCCTTTTTTTGCTGGACGGATTGTAGATACAGATGACCATATCCGCCTGCGCCGCAAGCAAAAGCCGCTTTTCTATCAATTTTTTGTCGGTGAGCAGGTCGCTTAGGCTGATAACGGCAAAATCGTTTACAAGAGGCGCACCCAGCACAGCCGCACCACTGCACGCCGCAGTTACGCCCGGTATGACCTCGACAGCTATATCATCCCTGCCGCCGCACACCTCGTGCATAATGCCTGCCATGCCGTACACGCCCGCATCTCCGCTTGACACAAGGGCAGGCGTTCTGCCGTTAAGAGCATATTGCAAAGCCCTTTCGCATCTCTCCTTTTCCCTCGTCATGGGGGTGGAAAATACCTCCTTGCCGCCCGTAATATCGGCTATAAGAGCCGCATATCCGCTGTATGTGCATATAACATCGCTGTTTTCTATGGCCTTTACGGCTCTCGGGGTCATATCTTCCCTGCCTCCGGGGCCTATGCCCACAACATATATCCTTTTCAAAACTCCTCGCTCCCCTCTTTAAGACCCGACGCAGCCAGCGCAAGCGTTACGCCGCTGCCAAGGGTCTTGCGCACTATAAGCCTGCCGCCGCCCGAAGCCCTTACGGCGCACCTCTCGCATACGCTGTCCGTACCCGTAACAGCCTTTACAAGATCCGACGAGGTAAAGCTTCCCTGCACCTCGTTAAGCTCCTCTGCCGAGTAATATACAGGCTCGGTGCCCGTATGTCGGCACAGCTCCGTTATTGCCCTCTCGCCTTTTTTTATATCTATGGTGGCTATATTTTTGATCGCCGAAGGCGATATACGGTTATCCCTCATTACCCTTTCATACAGCCCGACAAGCGCAGCTGCATCGGCATTTTTTTTGCTGCCTGCTCCTGCGCTTATCACCCTCGGTACAAGGTTGAGCGTGTGAGGATAAGGCTTTTTTAAGAAAGGAGAAACCAGTATGCCGTTTTCTGCGTTATTATCGGTTTCCTTAAGAGCCTCGGGCAGCTCCGGGTCAAGGTGTATATCGCTTGCAAAGCCTATTTTCTCTCCCCTTAAAAGGGCAGACGAGATATGCTTTATCTCCTCCGGGTCGTGTATGGCAAAGCCCTGCTTTACAGCCCATACATCGGCGGCAAACACTCCGTTTATATCGGTCGCCGTTGTAATTACCGGGCAGGCGCCCGTAAGCGCAGCCGTTTTTGCTGCCAGCTCGTTTGCGCCGCCTATATGCCCCGAAAGTATAGGTATAACAAAGCGTCCGCCCTCGTCGCACACCAGCACGGCAGGATCCTTGGTCTTGTCCGTTATGTAAGGCGATACAGCCCTCACCGCTATACCTGCGGCGCCTATAAAGATGATAGCATCGGCGCACTCAAAGGCAGAGCGTGTCAGCTCCGACAGCCTGCCGGACGCCTCGCTGCGGCAAAACGAGCGTTTTTCGCCGTCAAGCCCCTTGGAGAGCGTTTTGTTAAGCCTGTCGCCGTTTTCCGTAAACGAAAAAATATATATCATATATCCGAGCCGCCCTTTCTGCAGCCGTGCGAAAAATCGGGGTCGTAAAGCGACGACCTGTTATACCGTGCCGAAATAAAGCCGCCAACCAATATAAGCGCAGTCCTTGTTATGCCGTGCTCCTCCGCACTTGCCGCAAGGCCGCCCACGGTAGTTTTTATCACCTTTTCGTCCTCCCATGACGCCTTGTATACTATGGCGGCAGGCGTATCCGCACCGTAACCGCCGTTTATAAGCTCCTCGGAGAGCCTTTTTGTCATGCCTGCGGACAGAAAAATTGCCATTGAGGCACCGTGCGAGGCAAAGCTTTTTATACTCTCGCCCTCGGGTACGGCAGTCCTGCCTGCCATGCGTGTTACTATAAGACTCTGGCTGACCCCGGGCAGAGTGTACTCCGCCTTAAGCGCAGCCGCTGCCGCAAACATAGAGCTTACGCCCGGGCATACGTCAAAGGCGATACCGTGCCTTTGCAGCATATCCATCTGCTCCTTTATAGCTCCGTACACGGACGGATCTCCGGTATGCAGCCTTACGGTGGTTTTGCCCTCCGCCTCTGCGGCAAGCATTACCTCCGTCACCTGTTCAAGCGTCATGGAGGCGCTGTTGTGTATCTCGCAGCCCTGCTTTGCATAGCCGAGCAGAGCGGGGTTTACAAGCGAGCCTGCATAAATTATGACATCGGCGTTTTCAATAAGAGCCTTGCCCCTTACGGTGATAAGATCCGCCGCACCGGGGCCTGCACCCACAAAATGTACCATGTTATTTACTCTCCTTTACTATCATAAGCGAAAAATATCCGCCCTGCATATCAATGCCGTCCCCCGGTCTGCAAAGCCTTTCGCCGTCCATGCCGCAGCGCTGTGCGGCATAGGTGTTTTCAAGCAGATCCTCCTCGGCAAGCATACCGACAAGGGATCCGATATCCTTTCCGGGTTTCATAAGCACCTTTGTGCCGTACAGCCTTAAGCCCTCACGCACGCTCTCGTAGGAGGCAGGCAGCACAACAAGGGGTTCGTCCCTTTCGCAAAGCGATATGTTAAGCCTTGCCGCCGCTGCGCAAAAGGACGTCACGCCCGGTATTATCTCGGTTTCGTACCCCATGGAAAGCACCTCACGGTTTATGCGCATATATGTAGAGTACACTGTGGGGTCGCCCAGCGTAACAAACGCCGTATCCTTGCCCTTGTCAAGCAGGGATCCAAGCTTTAGCGCCGCTGCACGGTAGCTTTTTTCAAGCAAAGGTATATCCTTGCTCATTGGCATATCAAGCTCCGTTATCTCCTTGCCCCGCACATATTCCTCTATAATGTCAAATGCCGCCGTGTCCCCGTTTTTTGTGCGTGGCACGGCTATTATATCGCACCGCTCCAGCGTCCTTGCCGCCTTAACGGTTATAAGCTCCTTATCCCCGGGGCCGACTCCGACCCCGTACAATTTGCCCTTTAACATAAGCAATACCCTCCGAAGTAAAAAAGCCTTTTACCGTAGGCAAAAGGCAGCTTTGATACTAAAATAAGACCGCATCGGGCGCAAAAGCACCTATGCGATAATTTTACGGCTGCCGCCCTCCCCTGCCCAAGGGCGTATGACCGATAATATGACGGGCGACCTGACTTATGGACAATATCCAAACACAGTAATGGCTGTTGCGGCGGATTCCGACCGCCTTCTCCCTGAGCTGCACCGCAAAATGCAGAACCATATTATCACAATTATTTTATATATTATCTCACATACCGCCGCATAAATCAAGACCCGTAATAAAAAAAGCCCGACAGGGCGAAAAGTGAGCTTTCAAAAAAGCTGTCATAAAGTATACTTTATGACAGGAAAAATTTAAGACGTATTTTTTGGTTAAAATATACTGTAATCGTTGACTTTTAAGCTTTATGGTGGTATAATTTGTACAAACAAAATTACTTTTATTAAAGCCGACATAAAGTATACTTTATGACAGAGTGCGGGAAGGTGTCCCGATATGCAGGATAACGACTTTTTTCCGGGGGATACGCCCGATTATGACGATATTATAGAAAAATGCCGTGCCATGGCCCGTGAGCGCATCGCCGAGATACTTAAGGCAAACGCTCCCTTTATAGGCTCCGAGCAGGGGCGCCTGCTTGCGGAGGAGGAGCTTTACGGCGTACTTTTGCAAATGCTCTCGCTTGTGCGCAGCAATATGCGCCTTGCACGCAAGCAAAAGCAAAGGCAGGGCATAGAGGCGGCAAAGGCGGCAGGGGTACAGCTCGGCAGGCGCCGCAAGTACGAGCCGGAAAAATACCTTGATATATACAGACAGCTTGAAAACGGGGATATAAGCATTAACACGGCTTTATCAAGCATTGGCGCATGCAGGACGACCTTTGACAAAATGCGCAAAGAGCTGCGGGAAAGGGGACTGCTTTAGCCCGTCGCACATACCATTTACACAAAATATGCTATCAAGCTCGGAGCCTTTTATTGGCTCTTTGGCATGATATAAAGCGGCATATATGTTCATTTAAGGCGCTGCCTTATCTGCAGATTGAACATAGCCGCAGTCAATAAGGGGGAAAGGAGGCAAATACGGCTTATCGATGGCTGAAAATACATCGGTTATAATTTGCAAATTATAATTTTGTAACTATTTTAAAAGGAGGATATTTATGAAAAAAACATTTTTAAAGGCTGTTGCTGCTACAACAGTTATTGCAGCAACTATGGCATTATTCAGTACAACTGTATTTGCTGATGATGTCAGCTTTACACCAAGTTTGACAAATGCGGATGCATGGGAATGCAGCGGTGCTTCAGGGTTTAAGAGCGAAGCCAAGGCAATCAATACAACTACAGTTGACGGACATACGCTTACATATGTAGCAGGTGATTCAGATAAAGTAAATGAAAAGGGAAGTGCTACAGATAAAGGCTTAAAAATGAATGGTCCCGGAACAATAAATGGAAATAGATGTTTTTCCATTAAAATGCCAGCAGGTGCAGAAATTGATGTAAGTGCAGAAGCTAACGGTTCAAGTAATGTTGACAAGTTAACTTACAAATATGAAAATGAAAACGAAACAACTATTGGTGAGCAAACTAACAGTTCTACTCCTACAACTTACACAATAACAAATAGTAGTAGTGACGAAAAAACATTATACTTTACGTTCACAACAAAAAAGCAAACCATAACAGCAATAGAATTAAAGAATGTAACGGCAATTATTCAACCTTCAATTTCTATTTCTTCTGCGTCTAAGTATTTAAGTGTTACAAATAAAGATGCAAGTCTTACATTAAATGCAGAAGTTAAAAATGCAGGCAACTCACCTGTTGTAAATTGGAGTACCACAAGCAGTGATATTGTTTTAAATGCTACAACAGGTACATCTGTAAAAGTTACAGCAGCAAGCAGCGCAAAAGCAGGCACAGCAACAGTTACCGCAAAGATTAATGTAGGTGGCAAAGATTACACTGATGATTATATTATCACACTTGATGAATCTATGCTCAATGCAACATCTGCAAACCAGACTTATACTCTGCCTAATCCTCCTGAAGCAACAGGAACTGCTACTTATACAGTAACATTCAAGGTTGATTCTGTAGCAAGTAGTTGGTCTACTGTTATGTTAAGAGCAGGCAGTTATAATGTAGCAGAAATGCGAATCACAAATAAAGATGGTACTGTTCAATTAAGAGATAAAGGTGATACAGATATAAATCAAGCTGTAACCGCAGGTAAAGATATAAAAGTAACCTTTACTGTAAATTATGATACAAAAGAAGTTCAAATGACAATAGGTGATACATCCACCCCATTTGTAAGTTTTGCAAAAGATGGTACAACAGATTATAAGGTTACTCAGATTGCGTTTAATACAAAGAGTGATATTCCTTTTACTATAAGTGAAATAACAGCAACAGGCGAAACAAGCACCGCTTCAACCATCGCTTCAACCGTAAAACAAATGGATAACTATGATTATTATGCACTTGATATGACAGGCAAGTTTGTATATATTATTCACCCTGTAAAGAAGACAGATGTCGGCTATTCAACGGCTGATAAGCTTGTTCTTTATCCAAGCGGCGCACAAAGCTCATCAGACAAATTACTGGAAACTTCGGAAATATACGAAACTATCCAGTTTGCCGAAGGCGATACTCTTTCAATATCCGACCTCAGCAGTGATAAAGATTATGCCGATATAGTTGGTCTTTATGCTGTAAAGCAGGCTGCGGAAACTCCTTCCAAACCACAAGGAACAAATTACAATTATAAGCTTGAACCAGCCGCATAATACAAAAAGGAGGTAACGGTTTTATGAAAAAAACATATACAGCACCCAAAGTTGAAATATCTGTATTTAAAAATGAAGACATTATCACGACCAGTTTTGTGGGCACAGGCATACAGAGCGACATAAAAGTTGTAGGCAATGTTGTAACATTCTAAAGCATAATTGCAAAGACGCTCCTATCTCTCCGGATAGGGGCGTTTTTATATAGAAACGTTTATAAACGCAGACTTATTGTTTACGGAGATGAAAAAGAATGTATCACATCTTTTTTGTTAATATCTTTATGTTTGTCCTATTTGCCCTGCATTTTTACCAAAAATTTTACGGGCAGACCCAAAGTTTTGTAGAGATTTAACAATTTACATTTTTTGAGAAAAAAAGCATTGACTTTTTAAAAATATAATACTATAATGACGACATAGGGCAAGGGTGTTCAAATACAAAGTTATTTGGATACCCTTTTTTTATAAGCAAAAGCCCGCAGGCAAACGGCATAACGCCGATAAAATATTTATATTTATATAATGAAAGGGGATCATTAAAATGGCCGGTTACACTAAGGAACAAATTTTAAAGGAATGCGTTGATAAGGATGTGGAGTTTATCCGCCTCCAGTTTATAGATATTCTTGGCGTACCCAAGAACGTTGCCATCACCGCATCACAGCTTGAAAAGGTGCTTGATGACGGTATGATGTTTGACGGCTCATCAATTGAGGGCTTTGCAAGGATCGAGGAGTCGGATATGTACTTAAAGCCCGACCTTGATACCTTTGTTATCTACCCATGGCGTCCACAGTCGGGCAAGGTAGCAAGGCTGCTCTGCGATGTTTACACACCGGCAGGCGAAAGATTTATGGGCGACCCAAGAAATATCCTCAAAAAGACCATGGAAGAGGCAGAGGAGATGGGCTACAGCTTCAACGTAGGCAACGAGTGCGAGTTCTTCTTATTCCATACGGACGAGGACGGCAAGCCAACCACTGTTACCAACGATGAGGCAGGCTATTTTGACCTTGACCCCGTTGACCTCGGCACCGATGCAAGGCGTGAGATCTGCCTTACACTGGAGGATATGGGCTTTGAGATAGAGGCATCTCACCATGAGGTTGCTATGGGTCAGCACGAGATCGACTTTAAGTATGCAAACGCTTTAAAGACAGCCGACAACGTTATGACCTTCAAGCTGGTTGTTAAGACCATCGCCAAAAAGTACGGTCTGCATGCAACCTTTATGCCAAAGCCTATCTTCGGCATCAACGGTTCCGGTATGCACACAAATATGTCACTGTTTAAGGACAGCAAAAACGCTTTCTTCGATCCATCGGACGATTTACAGCTTTCTCCTATCGCATACAGCTTTATCGCAGGCGTGCTTGAGCACGTTGCAGGCTTCACAGCCATCACCAATCCGCTTGTAAACAGCTACAAGAGGCTTGTACCCGGCTATGAGGCACCCTGCTACATCGCTTGGTCGGCATCAAACAGGACGGATATTATCAGGATACCTGCATCAAGAGGCGCAGGCACCCGTATCGAGCTGAGGAGCCCCGACCCTGCCACTAACCCATACCTTGCGCTTGCTTGCTGCCTTGCCGCAGGCCTTGACGGTATCAAGAGAAATCTGCCTGCACCTAACAGCGTAGATGTAAACCTCTTTAAGTCCACACAGGAGGAGAGAGATGCCCTCGGCGTTAAAAACCTCCCCGGCAGCCTTTACGAGGCTATCGTTGCCATGGAGGAAGACGGCTTTGTTAAGAAGGTGCTCGGCGACCACGCTTACAACGCTTTTGTTACAAGCAAAAAGGCTGAGTGGGATTCCTTCAGGATGTTTGTAAGCCAGTGGGAGCTTAACCACTATCTTGCAATCTATTGATAAATCCGCAAATGCGGTTATAATATAGCCGCCCCATAGCTCAGGACGGCACAAAAACAGCAAAAGCTCTCCTCATCCGTATAGTCAATTACACGGACCGAGGGGAGCTTTTGCCGTGGGGAGGCGGCAGTTTTCCGCATCTCCCTGCGCTTGCCGATAACAAAGCAGTATACGGTGATTTTCCGCAGCGCCTCTTTAAGCGCAAGGAATATCACCGTGTACTGCGGCAACATAAAAACACACTGCGGCAATATAAACATACACTGCAACAATATCACCCTAACATATACCTCAAATACGCATCAATAGGTATAAAAATAATTATCAAACAGTAAAATATCTGGCTGCACCTTAATTTTTTTATAAAAATTTTACATAAAAAAATAAATTTTACTATATTTGTTACCTAGCTTTTATGTATGCTTTGCAGTAAAATAAATAAGACTTATTTATGTAACGGAGTTGAGCATTATGAAAAACAACAATATTTTTATCGCCTTTTCAAACAAAAAAACAGCCGTAAGCATTGCAAAAATAGTTATTGCAAACCGCATGAATGCCGTGTGCATAACCACAAGCCTTGCCGAGCTGAGAAAAAGCATACTGCCCTACGAAAACGGCACCGTTATATGCGGCTGTCATTTCAAGGACGGTTATATTGCGCATTTCATAGACGATGTACCCGAAAACATAAATATAATAGTTGTGGGCAGCCGCAGCCAGCTTGAGGGGCTTGAAAGCGAGCGCATATTCAAGCTTGCCGTACCCCTGCAAAAGATGGACCTTGTATGCTCGCTCAATATGCTGTCCTCCATGGATAACTATATGCGCCTTAAAGCCCGTGACCCCGAGGAGGAAAAACTGCTGCTGCGTGCAAAGCGCATACTTATAGGCAGATACTCCATGACGGAGGAGCAAGCTCACCGCTACATACAAAAAAAGAGCATGGATACGGGTAAAAAGCTGTCGGATATAGCAAAAATAATTATATCGGATTAGGGGTGTTTTACAACACCCCCTTGAATGAAATGCTTGCATTTCATTTTTTATATTTAAGAGGAACTTGCGGGGGTACCCCGCAAGCAAACGAGGTACCCTCGTTTGTTCCTCGTAAATGCAAGCATTTCCTGCAAGCGTGTCGACTTTTTCGACACGCAAAGACAGGCATTTCAGCCCATCCTTTTTGTAAGATACTGCTTTAAAAGCGCCGTAAGCTCCATATCGGCAGGCAGCCATTCCACCGTATCAAGCTCGTCGGCGGCAAGCATACGCAGTGCGCTGTGTTCCCTCGGTATCGGGCTGCCGCCCGCAGCGGTGCAGATAAAGCAGTCCATAGACAGGTGAAAAAGCGGATAGTCATACTCTACCGTGCAAAAAAGCTCCTTCGGCTCTATATCCATGCCAAGCTCCTCCCTTACCTCACGCACAACAGCCTCGGCGGAGCTCTCGCCCTTTTCTATCTTGCCCCCGGGGAACTCCCACATATCCTTAAACTCGCCGCTGCTGCGTTTTGCGGCAAGCACTCTGCCGTTGTCGTCTGTGATAAGAGCCGCAGCCACCCTCAAATATTTGAGTATTTTTCCGTCCGGTGCAATTACCGCAGGGCAGCCCGTGTCCAGCCCTGCCGCCGCAAGCCTGCCCTCGTGCTCCTCAACGGTGACGGCGCCGTTATCCCCCTCAAGGGTCAACAACACCGCAGCTCCCTCCTCGGAGCATTCCTCGCAGCCGTAAAAGCCCTCCTCTATTTTAGTTATTTTGTATATTTCCATGATCCTCACCGTATTGAAAAAAATATCCCATATCCAATATCGGATCCGGGATATTTTTTGTTTTTAAGGTTTATGCAACGCAGAAACGGGGCTTACTCCTCGTCCTCTTCGTCTTCTTCCTCAAATTCGTAGTCCTCTTCATCGTCCTCGTCAAGCAGCTCAAAGAGCACGTCCTCAACCTCTTCAAACTCCTCGTCGTCCTCGATGTTTTCAAGCTCAAAGCCCTCCTCATTGTCGGACTCGTTGTACCTGTATATGAGTGCTTCCTCCTCGCCCTCGGGCAGCAGCGCAATATATTGCCTGTCCAGCGCATCAAACACGCCTATAACATGGCAATGCAGCTCACTGTCGTCCTCCAGCCAAAGCGTCATCATCTCGTCGTGGTCATGGTCGTGACCGCAGCAGCAGTTTTCATCATGTACATGTTCCATACCGTTATCGCTCATTTTTGTCCTCCCTATCTGCGTGTCGATAAAGTCGACACGCTTGCAGGAAATGCTTGCATTTCCTGCATTTCCTTTCACAAAGAATAAAGAGATTCGTGCCAGCCAAAGGCTGGCGACTCCCTCTTTTCCTCGGACGGGCAAAGCTCGTCCTGCGGATTTTAGCCTGCGGCGCTTAAATTGCATTTAAGTATTTTGCAGGTTTAAACGCTTTAAAAATCATTTTTATATTTAATCTTAGTTTTTTTCTATTCTTCTTTCTCAAAATCACCTCTTTAAACCTGTTTGCCCCGCAATACTACGCTGACTCGTCAATTTTGCCGCCTACGGCGACCGAAAGGAAAAATTTTCTTTTGATAAAAGTTATTATAATTCCACGGGCATTATGATAGGCAGTATCATAGGGCTGCGCTTTGTCTTCTTCCAGAGGTAGTCCCTGAGAGTATCCTTTATGACGGTTTTGCAATAGCTCCACTCGCTGCCGCCCGCATGACCCCGACATTCATCCAGAGCCTCCCTTACAGCCTCTCTCGCCTCCGAAATAAGCTCCTCGGACTCACGCACATACACAAAGCCTCTCGATATTATATCGGGGCCTCTGAGCACAGCGCCGGTGTATGTGTCCATAACAACTACGACTATCATAAGGCCGTCCTGCGAAAGATGGCGCCTGTCACGCAAAACTATATTGCCTACATCGCCCACGCCGAGGCCGTCCACAAATACCTGGCCGCTTGTTACCGCACCCACCGTATGCTTTGCGCTGCGTGAGTTAAGCTCCAGCATATCGCCGTTTGCCATAACAAAAATATTGTTCTTGTCCATACCCATTGTACGGGCAAGGTTTTCATGCGTTTTGAGCATTTTGTACTCTCCGTGTACGGGCATAAAGTACTTGGGCTTTATAAGCGCATGCAAAAGCTTGATCTCCTCCTGCCTTGCGTGACCCGAAACATGCACGTCCATAAGTCCGTCATATATTACATCGGCGCCCTTTTTGAGCAGCTCGTTTATTACATGGGATACATTTTTCTCATTGCCTGGTATAGGCGAGGCGCTTATTATTATTTTATCTCCGGGCTTTACCTCTATCTGCTTATGCTCGTTTGAGGCTATCCTCGACAAAGCCGACATGGTTTCGCCCTGGCTGCCCGTAGTGATTATTACAAGCCTGTTGTCCTCATAGTTTTTAAGCTCGGCAGGCTCTATAAACGTGCCCTCCTTGTAGCTTATATAACCCAGCTCCCTTGCCGCCTTGACAACGTTTGTCATGCTCCTGCCAACCACGCAGACCTTGCGGTCCCTTGCGCTTGCGCAGTTAATGATCTGCTGTATCCTGTCTATGTTGGACGAAAAGGTTGCCACCATTATCCTCTGGTCGGCGCTGTTTTCAAATATTTCCTCAAAAATTTTGCCTATTGTGCTCTCGCTCATGGTATAGCCTGGGCGCTCCACATTGGTGCTCTCGCACATAAAAAGCAATACGCCCTTTCTGCCGTATTCCGCAAGCTTTTGCAGATCTATGGGTTCGCCCTGCACAGGCGTGTAATCCACCTTAAAATCGCCCGAATGTATAACTACGCCCGCAGGAGTGGTTATTGCAAGCGCCACGGCATCGGCAATGCTGTGGTTGGAGCGTATAAACTCCACCTTAAAATACTTGCCCAGCTTTACGGTTTCGCCCGCATTGACGTTTATCCTCTCCGTGGAGCCCAAAAGGTTGTGCTCCTTAAGCTTGGTTTCCACAAGGCCAATGGTAAGCCTTGTACCGTATATAGGCACCTTTACCTCCCTCAAAAGATAAGGCAGGGAGCCTATATGATCCTCGTGGCCGTGAGTGAGGGCAATGCCCACAAGCTTATCCTTGTTTTTGACAAGATAGCTGAAATCGGGTATAACAAGGTCAATACCCAGCATATCGTCCTCCGGGAAAGCAACACCGCAGTCCACCACCAAAATTTCGTCCTCGTACTCAAAGGCAGTAATGTTTTTGCCTATCTCGTGCAGACCGCCCAGAGGGATCACCTTAAGCTTGGGCTGCTGTGCCTTTGGCGCCCTTGTTTTTGCAGCCGTCCCCCTGTGTGTTTTTTGATTTATACTTTTGTTATATGCCAAAATTAATTACACCTCCGTTAAAAACTACGCATACGGATAAACGGTCTGGCAAAACCGTCCATACCCGTCAATGTTGATAACGCCCGCTTGCATATCCGCAGGCAATAAATATTTAAACGCACATAAAAACCGTTTCTTACAGCTTCATCTCGTACTCGCTGTCCTCGTCCTGAAACAGTGTAATGACCCTGTTGTACTCCTCGTCATCCTCAACAGGCTCATATGTGCAGTTTTCTTCGTTTACCTCTATCTCTTTAAAGATGTACGCCTCGGGCTCGTCAAGCTCAAAGTCCTCAGCCTTTACAAGCAAAAGGTACCTGCATTCGCCCTCATCTATGCCGTCTATCACAAAAAAGTCCTGCTCCGAGCCGTCATCGTCAACCATGGTTATCACCTCGTAGGTTTCGTCCTGACCTTCAAACAGATTAAGTTCGTCAATATTAAGCTTTTCGTTATCCATTAGTTATTCTCCTTTTGTTGTTGGGCGGCAAGACGATCCAGATAACCCTGTAAAATAAAAACCGCCGCCATTTTGTCAATTACCTTTTTGCGTCCCCTGCGGGAAACATCAGCCTCCAGCAGATCACGCTCCGCCGCTGCCGTGGACAGACGCTCGTCCCACAGCTTAACGGGCAGACCAAGCTCCTTTTTGAGCCTTTTTTTAAAGCGCTCGGTTTTATGCGCTCTTTCGCCTGCCGTATTATTCATATTTTTGGGGTAGCCAAGCACTATAAGCTCGGCGCCGTACTCGGTACAAAGCTCGGCTATGCGAGCTATGGACGCCTTGAGGTTGTCCTCGTCCTCACGGCGTATTATCTCAACACCCTGCGCAGTCCAGCCGAGGCTGTCGCTGACTGCCACTCCTATGGTTTTTTGCCCAAAATCAAGCCCTAAAATGCGCATAGCCCATTAAAAATTGTTGTTGATGTAGTAGTTTACAAGCTCCTCTAGTATCTCGTCACGCTCGAGCTTTGATATGCGCTTCCTTGCGTCCTTATAGCTTGTAATGTAGGTAGGCTCGCCCGATAAAATATAGCCTACTATCTGGTTTACGGGGTTATAGCCCTTTTCAACAAGTGCCTTATATACATCGGAAAGCACCTTGCCTACCTCGGTCATATCATCATTTTCTATAACGCCCCTTTTGATAAGCTGCTCCCTGAGGTTGGTCAGCTTTTGTGTTTCGTTAAGCTTATTGTCCATTATTATAACCTCCTTCATCTGTCGGCAAACCCGGGCTGCGGTTTTCCGGCGGAGTTTTACGGTAAAGTAAACCTGCAATTATCTGCCCCGATAAGGGCGCAAACGACCTACACAATAACTCATTTAATATAATACTACAAATTTTTGGATTTTGCAATGCTTTATTTTGGAGTTTATAAACAAAAGGAGGTCAAAATAAACCTTATTTCGACCCCGATGCCGTATAATAACGAATTTTGCTGCCCCCAACGCAAAAGAAGCGCAGAAATTTTATCTGCGTTTCCTTATAAGATTTTTTACCCTTGATTTTGAAAAAGGGACTTTTACGACAGTAAAAAGGGGACGCCCTAAGACGTCCCCTTTTGTTGATTTAATTAGTCATATGCTTACAATAAGCACATTACTGGAGCTGAAGGTCGATATCCTTGAAGGTTATATCGGCATCTCTTGTTACACAAACACCAACATAGTCCTTGTCTGCCCTTACCTTTGTAAGGTCACACTTGTAATCGCCGTCAACAGGAAGATATGTTACAGGATCCAGATCGCCGTACTTAACGGTAACAGCGTCGCCCTTTCTTGATATTTCAAGCTTGATCTCATCGCCGGGCTTGAATGTATCTGCTGTAGCCTCGGTAGCAAGAGCTGCCCTTGTATCAAGTGTTACAGTCTTGTCGTTAACCGTAACAGCCTCGCTGAGTCTTCTGAAGTAAGGTATCTGCTGCTTGCCGCTGTTCTGTGCAACGTTGCCAACCAGAACATAAGGAGCTGAAGTAGAGTACGCATAATCCGTAAACATATTATCTCTTAATATAAGACCGAAAGCCGACTGGTTCACTGTTGCATTGTAGCTGTTGATATGAGCTGTTGCAGTAAGAGTGAAGTCCTGCTTAGCGTCGATCTCCTGGAAGTACATTACAAAACCGTCCGAGCTTGACTGAACCTTACCCTTATTGTTTCTTGCAATAAGCTGTACGGATTTTTCAGCAAAGTTTTCGATAATGTCATGGTTATCGTGGCTGTCCTCGTTGATAGTACCAACGCCCTCGCCAAATACGGAACCTGCCCAAGGAGCGGTTACCTTCCAGATTGAGCTTGGGATATACTCTGACTCGTCAAATGCTTCCCAAGCTGTGTTGTAGCAATCCTCATGCTTGAACTCGGGTGCGGTTATACCTGCCTTAACGTACTTAGCAAGTCCGCTTGTGCTCTTTGCTATGTCGCTTGCAAGCATGTAAGCTACATATGAAGCACCGTATGCGTTAAGGTGTGTTGTGTCTGCGCCGCCATCCTGCATTGCTGCATGGAGCTTAGCATAGCCCTGTGGAGGCTCCAGCTTAAGCTTTTTGGAATCGCTCCAAACCTCTGTAGCTGTTATTGTTTCGTAAAGATTTTTTGTGTTTGCAAGCTGATCGATAACAGTTATGCCAAGCTTTGCGCCAAGATCCCTGATAGCCTGACCATAGTCAACCTTAGCATCGCCAACCAGATGAACATCATTGTCACTGAGTGTGCCGCTTGCGTTGCCTCTGATGATAGGTGTTACAAGGATAGGCTCTGCCTTTGCATCCTGAGCTATCTTAATGTAGTTGTTGTACAGAGAGTTCTGGAAGGAGCCCTCTACGGTTTCGTCACCTATACCGTCTGTATGCCTGTAAACATCGGTTTTTTCATCATTGTGACCCCACGCAATAATGAGGAAGTCACCTTCTTTAATGTTGTCCTTTAATGTTGCGTAATTTGTAACAGCAGATGAATCCACATTGCCGTTTTCGTTAATGCCTGTTGCAAAGCTCTTGGAGCTTCTGCCCGAAAGAGCAAGGTTTACAACATTAACATCGTCTGTGAGGTAGTCGGCAACCTTGTCACCAAAGCCTACTCTCTTGTACCAGTACTTTGGGTCCTCTGTACTTGCATAGTGGCAAGCCGTAGAGTCGCCTACGATAAATACATTTATCTTGTTTGCGTCGGGGTCGTTGATGGAATCCTCAACCGCAAACTTGAAGCTTGGGTCAACAACCTTTGTAAGTATGTTGGCTGCATCGTTTGCTGTGATAGCGCTGTCTGCATCTACATCGGCAACCGTAAAGTTATACTTAAGCTCGCCCTTGTCGTTAGCAGTGTTTGCTATCATACCACCCTTAAGTGTGTAAGCAAATACAAGCGCTGCATCGTTTGATGTAAGCACGCCGCTCTTGTCAACATCGCCCCATACACCATCGGGCTCTACCTTGCTGTCAACGGGAGCAAGCTCGTAATACTTAGGCTCCCAGTTGCCAAGGATATCTGCAATTATATCATTGCTGAGGAGCTTGTCAGCCTCTTCCTTTGTAAGCTTTACAGCATGTTCCTCATCGATAACTGTGCTGCTTGTAGCAAATGGAACACCGTTTACTGTTGTATTGTATTCTGCAAATTTTGCGGTTTTTTCATCACCTGAGTTCATTGCGCCCCAAGCATCCGTAAGGATGTGGCCGTTGGTTTCAAGGTTGATGAATGTAGCGTTGGAGCTGTCGCCCCATGTTCTGCCCAGCATACCTCTTACGGTATCGGGATCGGGTGTACCCTCATCTACAGTTACATAGCAGTTTCTGAAGATGTAAGGATTGGTCTTTGGAGCTACAATGTAGCCTATGTTAGCATTGTTCTTTACACTTGCTTCATCTGTGTAGGTTCTCCACCTGAGTTCACAGTTATCAAATACAGCTGCAAATTCACCGCAGATGTAGTCTGTGTTACCGCCGATAACGGAATCCTTTACATATACGGGACCGTAACCTGTGGTATTGCCGTTTCTGCCGAAGGTATCCTGAGAAGCGAGGATCTGGCAGTTATAAATTTCAATGTTCTTAGCTTCAATATAGAAAGCGTTTGATCTTTCCTTAGCAGCGTAGGTGGTTACAACATCGGGATCGGTAATTTCACCGGATACCTTGCCTCTTACCTCTGCGCCGTCGGCAACTTCCTTTTCTGTAAGCTCGTAGTTAAATGTGTTCTTGAATACGGTATTTTCAGCGATGAAGTTATCGCCTCTGATGATAGCAACGCCGCCCCAAAGTGAGCCGCTTGCTCCTGCCTTTTCGTACTTATCACGGAAGAGTCTTTCGCTGTAAAGGCCTGTAGCCTCGTCTACCGAATAGTACTTAGAGCCTGTACCGTAGTACCAGTTAATCTCATGTCCCTGACCGTCAAGTGTGATATAAGGTGCGTCAAATACTATCTGCTCCTGAACATCCTTGTCAAGCTTGATAGTAACACGACCCTCTTCACCCTCGGGTCTTGGCATAGCCTTAACAGCATCTACAGCTTCCCTAATCGTCTTGTACTGGCCTTCGCCGTCGCCTACAACCAGAGTATCCTTAAATTCTGCTGCATCTGCGCTTAAGATCTTAACATAGTCAAGATAAGTGTTGTTAGCTAAAATGTTTACAACTACCTCTGTCTGAGTACCGTCTGTTGTAATGCTTGAAACTGTTGGGTCGCCTGCGCCGTGGTCTTTATCTGTTTCATAAACAGTATCGTCACCCTCAAACTGCCACTTACCCGAATACCAGCCTGTAACGGTTACAATTTTTTTGCCCTTTACAGGGATAATAAGCTTAGCGCCTTCGCTGAAGTTTACGGAGTTGTTATTGTCCTTGGTGGTACCTTCAAACTTAAGCACCGTACCTGTGCCGTTTACCATTGCCTTATATTCGTCAGTTAAGCAGTATGTGTCCTTTTCAAGGCTTTCAAGGTAAACATCGTTTTCGGAAACAGCACCCTCTACTGCCTTAACTCTGTCATATGTAGCATAGCCGTTTGCAACAACGCTTGTGTTGAAGTTACCGGGCTTTACAGTTGCCGTATATGTTCCGTCAGTGCTTACGATACCCTCGTATACTCTGCCGTTCTTCATGTTTGTAAAGGAAATGCTTGTAACTGTACCTGCAGGAGCATCTCCCTCGTCTGTTACAAATTTACCTTTGATAGTAACATCACCGAGAAGCCTGAGCTTTACATTAAGTGCGTTGCCGTCTGCCACAAATTCGTCCGTACCGTCGCTGAGCTCAGCGCCAACAGCAGGGTCATCGGACTCTATTGTATATGTATGTCCCTGAAGAAGCTTGCTTGTGCTTGTTTCATTAGGAGTACAATTAATATCGTCTGCTACTGTGCCAAGGTATTTATCCTTGATTATAAGCTTAACTGTGCTGAAGTCGAGATCTCCCTCGGTTTCCCAATTGATGTTTGTTTCAACTTCGCTGTCAACAATATAGTCAAAGCCTACAAATGCACAGTCGTTTGTATCACCCGTTGAGGAGATAACATAGCTCTCGCCGGGGATTGTTTCCAAAGCTGCTACATTACAGTCAGAACCTACTTTACATGCAACTGTAGATGCAAAGTACTGGAAGTTCTGGTCGCCTCTTACCACACGCTCATCGCTATCTCTCTTGAAGAAATGAACGTTAATTCTCTTATTCTCTGCTGCGGTTGCAAAGTATATCTTAAGCATACCCTGGCCTGCAGGAGTAAAGATTATTGCTGTACCGTCGCCTGCCTTTGGCTTGCCGCTGGCATAACTGGTTGCCTCTTTAGGCCTGTTGCCTGCCTTGTAGGCGTCAACTGTCTTGCCCTCAACAACAAGACCCTGTGTAAAGCTCTTGCCGTAGTTTGTATACTGCTCCTCACCATTGCCTATAAGGGTGAAAGATGTATCGCCCATATCAACGCCGTTGGAGAGAACCTTTGTATACTCGCCTGTAGCAATTGTGCCGTCCTTTGCAATGTCATGCAGGAACAGCTTGAATGACTTAGCCTCACCGATAGGTGCTACTTTAGGTGTATTCTCTGTAGTTACGTTGCCAAGGTAGCCTTGACCGCCGCCTTCATATGTGAATGTAAGCACTGTTGCATCACCATTATATACAACAGTGTTATATGTCTTGTCTTCCTCCACATATGCGCTCATGCCGTCAACTCTGTAGCCCTCTGCATTCTTGAGCTGCACAGCATTGCCTGCCGAATTTGTTACGGTATATTTACCGTCCTTAGGTGCATGAACGGAGCAGAAGAAAGATATTTTTGTCCTTCCTGCCGCAACGCTTATTTTGACCTGGCTACCGGGTTTAACTGCAAGACCATAATCGCCTGCGCCCGGATTATTCATCTTGGAACCGTTGCCGTTGTCCAAAAATCTGATGATTCCGTCGGGGCTTACTGCCGAGCTGACGGGATCATTTTTTGCATATTCCGCATTTGTATCGGGGTTGGTAGCAGTTGCAAAGTCAAAGCTATAGGCTTTGCCTTCTTCCGCAGCCGGGATATCTTCATCAGCATACTGCTCAATGTCAACCGCCGCATCGGATGTGATGCTCTCTTCCACCGCTGCCGTTGCGTCAGCTGCATCAACCGTCTCGGCTGCACTTACATATGTGGAACCGAAGACCGAAGTCACAATCATGACGCCCGCAAGAAAGCGGCTTAAAGTTCTTTTTGAACTTTTCTTCATTAATATTCCTCCTTTTAATTTTTTTGCCGTAAAATTTGCCCATTTAACAATAAAAGCAGAGGCTTTTTTTTGTTAAAATTATACGGCAGTCAAGTATATTATAACACAAATCGGCGTAAAATCAATATAAAAATTTAATTTAATTGTAACATTTGATTAAAATTGCATAAACGCCCAAACGGCTTTAAATACGGGGGTTTGGGGCTTAACAAGCGGCATTTTATTCAAATTTGGCGTTGGAGGAGGGCTTTTGCGGGCAAAAAACACAAAATATTTTTGTTAAAATTAACAATAACAATATTTAAGCATTATTGCGTGCCGAAAGCCGTAAACCAAACATCTTAATATAAAGAGGGCTGCAGCCCAATGACCTATAAGCCATTTTGCTGCAGCCCTTATTATCTCAGTCCGTCTTAACGGTCCGTCAGAATTTTTCCTCACCGGTCTTAAACAGGTCGGAGATGGTGTAATTATTATAATGGGTCTGCGTTTTTGCTATATTGCTTGTCGAAACCATTACCTCCGTATCCGTTGTACAGGAGATAAAATCTATCTCCGGGCAGGAATATTGTTTCTTCATAATAATTGCCTCCTCTCTGTCAGCCTACCGTTTTAACGGTAATATTATCCTGAAGCAGCTTGTATACATCCTGTGTGGCGTTGTCGTTTTCTATCTTTACGGCATATACGCAGTAATTTGCATCGTCCTCAGCCGAAATTGCCGTGGAAAGCTGATGCGGAAGATAGATGTCACCGTTTATATCAAGCTCCTCATATATAACACCGCCGTTGTCGTTATCCGCAGAATCTATTACCTTATCCGCCATAACAAACTGTACGTCCACAGCCTTTGCCTCAATATCCTCTCTGCTGACTATTGCGGCAAGATAGTTGTCGTTTCCGTCCGCTATAACGGCAGGCTTTGAGCCCTCGGCCGAGGCTGCCGAATCCGTGGTGTATATTTGAGGCACCGCTGCTTCGGTTTCAACGCCTGCTTTAAGGTGAGCCTCGCCGTCCAGTTTTCTGGAGGTGTTTACCGCAAAGGTATCGTAGAGGGTCACGGTCGAGTTGTCCACAAGGGTGAGGTTTACATCCTTAACAGGCATATCCTCGTCCCTTGGAACAAGGGTCACATTGCCGAGCGTGGCAACGCCGTCCTCCAGCATATCGTAGCCTGCCACAACATATACCGAAAGCACGCCCTCATCGGCATTGTATGTACAGTACTTGTAAGCCGCCCTGTTTTCTATAACATCCGACCACTCTATCTCTACGTCCTCTATATCGGCAATATCGTCCTCGGATATTTTAAAGTCGCTCTGGAATGCTATGGTATAGCCTGTTTCCTCTTCAAGGTGAAGCTGCATGAGCGCACTCCTGTCGTCGGAGCTGTTTGTGAACACAAAGCCTCCGTCGAGCTTTGGCTCCTCCTCCGCCTCGGCAGGCTTAAGCGCCGCAGACATAAG
The DNA here is from genome assembly GCA_947591605.1 of uncultured Clostridia bacterium. Taxonomy (GTDB): domain Bacteria; phylum Bacillota; class Clostridia; order Lachnospirales; family CAG-274; genus CALWRD01. The sequence goes on from CANQDF010000014.1 coordinate 34,485, forward strand.
CGAAAGTATCTTGTTTGGAGCAAGCGCCTCCGCCCTGTACTGTATCTCGATGCCGTCCGAGCTTACAGCCGCCGCCGAAGCGGGAGCATCGGACTGTATCTCTATTTCGGGCAGCTCGCTTGGCACCTTTACCGAGAGTGTATCGCTGACACGGCGTTCCCCCTCAAGGGTGAGAGCATTGTCCACACGGTAAAGCTCCGCCGTTACGCTTGAAGGCAGCTTGTCGCCCGTAAGCTGATATATCCAGATACCGGAGGATACGTTGCCGAGGTCGCCGTCTTCGGGATCCTCTGCCATTATTATCTGGCTGCCGTCCAGTATTTTGCCGTTTTCGTCAAGCAGCTTTACAACGTTGTATGCGGGGTTGCCCTTGTATACGCCCGTGCAGACAACGGAGCCTGCGGGTATGGTGCAGTTTTCCGGATCGTTGGTATCGTATACAAAGTCGTCCTTAAGCTTGCCTATGCCGCCCTCGAGCAGCTCGACATTATCGCTTGTTGGGCCGAGTATCTCTATGTTGTTTACGCTTACCGTATCGCTGCCGTTGTAGTAAAGGGTCACATAAGCCGCATTGTATATGTACATATAGCCCTTGCCGTCGGTATCTGCCTTGTCTGGCTGGTTGAAGTATATCTTCTGCTCGCCATTGCCGTCATATTCAACCGTCTTTGCGGCAGTCCAGTTTACATTGTCCTCGCTCACAAATATGCTGAAATCAGCAGGAGCGCCGTCATATTTGAGCGCCGTTACCTGCTCGGTATTGCCAAGCTTAAGCGTAATAAACGGTATAAGATCGCTCTTGCCCGTGTAGGTTGTGGACTTGTCATTGTCGATTATATTGCCTATTGCAGACTCGTATGTGTCCTCACAGTAGCCGTTGTCGCCGTTTGCCTTGATATCGACATCGGCATCGGATACCATATTTGTTTCCGCCGTCCAGTTATCCCTGGAGATGGTACCGTCATGCTTTACCTTTACAGGCTCGAGTACCGCTGCAGCCGTTGTGTTGAGCAGCTTGTCATAGCCTATTACTTGATACTTGTAAACCATGTTGTTGCCTGTGGTTATCTTGTCGGTATAGGATGTCTTGTCTGCTGTAACAAAGGCGACCGGTTTGCCGTTTCTTATGATCTCATAACCTAACATAGCGTCGGACGCCGTGTTGGAGAGAGATATTTCAACATCGGTCGAGTTTATTACATTGCCCGGATGAGGAGTAGCTATTTCGGCTTTTACAGAGGTGCCCTCGGGCATCCTTGCACCGCCGTCTATCCTGTATTCCCTCGCAGATTCGTTTATGTACTGTATCTTGTGCGTTTCCTCGGGGAACTGCTCGGCATATACCCTTGTTTCGTCATTTGGCACATAGCCCCATGCCTCAAAGAAAGGTATGAGGTTCTTTTGAGCCGCAGCACTTGCAAGACGGATAAGGTTATCCGAGGTGCTGGATGTAAGGGTAAGCTCTACGCCGTTCTCCTCCGCCTTAGGTGCGGACGCAGGCTTTCTTGCATAGGCGTCGACACGGGCAAAGAAGAGGTTTTTAAGCTGATCCTCCTCCTTGTCAAAGGTCTTGTAGTCATAGTAGTTGTCGTAGAACATATGCAGCTGCCAGTACATGCCAAGCGAGGTGGCAAGCCCCGGCGTACCCGTGGTGCCCTTTGTGACATGGTTGTACAGCTCGTCGTAATTTATCCTCTCCTGCTGTGTCGCAAGCATGGAGAAGTAATTGTTTGTTACCTCGGCATGCACATATTTGCCGTTGTTTATAACGTGGCCTATTTCGTGTGCGATGCCCCAGCCGGTAAAGCCGCCGTCTTGCTTTTTGCCCTTTTCGTCATAGGTGACGGGCTTTGCGCCGAAAAGACCCGGTACGCTGTCGTACTCTATACCTATATGCTGTCCGCCCGCATACATAAATGCGCCCGTAAACATGGTATGATAACGTATGTTGAGCCTCTGTGTGGGATACCTGTTTGTGCTGTCCGAGGCTGCCTCCTTATTGAAGCCCTTGTGCTGATAGAACAGGTCTACCTGCTGCTCCATGGCAGAAATAGCATTTTCAAGCTGAGCGGCGCCGCCGCCGTTAAGACCCTTTAAAACCTGTGTTGCAGGCACCGAGAACATCATATTGTCCATAACTATTTCGGTATAGTTTGCAATACAATCGTCACGGTAGGCAACATCGTGATTTTCGCTGTGTATGGTCTGTATGGTATCCGCATAATCCTCCAGCTCGGTCATATAAGCCTTTATTGCGTCGGTGCGCTCGCTGCCGCTAAGACCCGCAACGTTTAGCACGGGTATCTTTTGTCCGCCGCTGACACGCACAGAGTACTGCCTTGCGCCCTTGTTGCCGTTCCACGCAACATATACGGAGCCGCCGTTTTCAGCCTCTGCGGAGGTTTTTATGTTTGGTATTTCCACAACATTTCTGCCCACCTTAAGCTGACCTAAGTCCGCCTTCCACTTTGCTGCCTCGCCGTGGTTCTGTGTAGCAATAAGGTTAAGGTTGGTATTGGTACCCTCTGCCTCGTTGGGGCTGCCTACATATACTATAAGCTGCTCGCCTGCCTCGGCAACCAGACCGAGAGGCTGATTGTTGGACTCTGTCATTGCAAAATCCACATGGCCGTCGGCACGGGGCGTAACATTGGTATCTACGGTAACTATGTCCGCAAGAGCCGTTGTTGCCAGCAGCTCCCTTGCATAGGCTATCTCCTGCTTAAGGGTATCATGGTCGGGATGCAGCTCACCGCTTGCCTCGTCTGCTACCTCAAGCCTTGCTTCAAGCTCGTCAAGAGTCTTGTCGGTAACGTTGTCCGCAAGCTTAAGGTGCATGGTATCAACATAGAGCGCATCTATATCGTCCTCTATAGGGTCATAATCATAAAACCTCATCTCGGATATGGTTATCAGCCTGCCGCCGCTTGTTGTGAGGCAAAGCTGAAACTCGTCCGAGGTAACGGGCTTGGTTGTGTTTATTGTGTAGTATATATTGCCGTTTTTATCGGTGCGCCTCGATATGGAAGCGGTTTCCCTCTGCCATGCGCCCGACTCATCTGTATAGCGCAGTGCGGCGCCCGTGTAGGAATATGGCTGGCTTGCGCTTGGGGCAATACATACGGTATCTATTTTATATTTGCGGTCAAGCTTAACCGAAGGTATGGCAAGGTTGCCGTTGGGGTAATGATAAGCGGCGTCAAAGTCCTCCGTGGAGATGTAGGTATCCTGCGAGTTATCCACAATGCTCTTTGGGTCGCCCTTGGTATTGTTGTTGCCCTTTCCAACGGATATTACATGCTCTGTAAGCTCGCCGTCCGACGGTGAGTTTATAAGCTTGTAGGCAGGCATCCTGACCATGGCTGCCGCCTTTGTTTCCGCCTGATTGAGCGCACAGAAGGCACTGCTGCCAAGCTCGTTTACAGCCGCAACACGCACCTCGTATACGGTAGAGGGTTTAAGGTTTACTATGGTGTAGCTTGTGGACTTTATATCCTTTACAGCCGTGAAATCCGTTTCGCCCTTCTCCCTGTACTCCAGAGTGTAGGAAACGGTGTCACGCATATCCCTCCAGCTTACCTTTACAGCCTCAACAAGACCCTCCGCCTCTACATACTCGGGTACGGGAGGCACGTCATCGGGCGTAAGGGTTATGGTAACGGGGCTTGAATATGGGCTTCTCCAGTCGCCGCTGAGCGAACGTATGCGCACGGCATACTGTACATAGGTGGCAAGCTTATCGGTGCCGAAGCCCGTTATTGTCATCTCGGTATCCGAGGTCTTAGGCATGGTGACCTCCTTGCCGTTTGCGCTTACCACAACCTCGTATGCCTCAACATTGGTCTGCGCCCTCCAGCTTACCTTAAAGGACGGATCGTTGCCCGCCGATACCTTTTCAAGCACTATGTTATCGGGTACACTGAGCTCCGGCTCGGGTATGCGGTCCTGCATATTGTTGACAAACTCTACCTCTGCAATGTCAACCAGCTTGGTGCTTGCACCCGTTACCTTTATGGTAACTCTCTTTATGGCTATCTGCCTGCCTATGTTGAGCACTACGGTGCCGTCGCTCTCTATCTTTATGGGGTTCTCCTCGTCCGCCGCTTCAAAAAGCGATACAAGCGCAGGCTCTCCCTCGTCAATTGCTTCTCCCTTTGAAATATCAAAGGTATGTAATACTCCATCGGTATCCTCAATAGTGATAACACCTGCGGTGATACGGTTTTCCGAACCTGCGGGAGGCTTTATGACAATACCGCTTGCCTCGTTGTTGGGCTGCTCCTGAGTACCCTCCTGCTGCTCGGGTGCAGCTATTTCAAGGGATACCTCAACGGGGTTATCCTCGGATATTTCCCCGTCGCTTTCGGGAGCAAGCTGTACAAAGCTGTCTGCCTTGCCTGTAAGCGAATCAAGGCTGCCCGAGGCTATTTTTGTGTTTTCACCCTGTGCGGGTACTATGCTCTCCGGAGATATTATATTAAGAGGCGCTGCCGTGACATTTTCGCCCATGTTCATGGTAACATAAGCCATATCGGCAATATTTACCGCACCGTCGTTGTTAAGGTCAAAAACGCTGTCGGCATTTGGGTTATCCATCTGCTGCTGCATAAGCTGTGCGTCAAGCTCGTCCACCTTTCCGTCACCGCCCTGCACAGCCTCTCCGTCGGCGCCCTTGCCGGCAACATCGCCTATGGATATGATGCCGTGCCTTTGGCTGCCCGTAAGGTTGTACTGCGTGTTTACCCTGCTGCTGTTGTTAAGCTCAAGCATGGTGGCAAAGCCCTTGGATATTTTTATACCCTCTTGTGTATAGTCCGCATATCCGGGTGCGCTTATGGTAAGGTTGTAAGTGCCTACGGGTATATCTCTGCGTATGCCCGAGGCAACCTTTCCGTCGGAGGCAGCTATCGCCTCAAAGCTGAATATACCGTTTATCTCGCCGTCAACGGGTGTGAGCGTTACGGTAAAGGTATCTCCGGGAGACGGAAAATCAAGCTTGATATCAACGCCGAAGCTGCTGACATCGGATATACTCATAAGCTCAATGTCGCTCTCCCCCGAAAAAGCCTGTGTTATGCTCATCTGTGAGGCAAGGCTCAGCGCCATTGCGGCAGCAAACGCTTTTTTAACGGGATACTTTTTTGTCTTCATAAAATACTCCTTTCATAAGGTTTTGCAAAACCCTGCATAATGCGGTGCGCTCTGACGTTATTGTACAAAGCAAATATCAATGCACATATCATATTTTTTGTACACAATATGTATAAGTGCCCTTAAAACCACTGTTTATGCGGTTTTGCGATTTATCACCATTATAACCTTTGGCATAAAAATTGTCAATAAAAAGCTTTTAGGCATAAACATTTTTACACATGAAAAACGGTACACAAGTATGAAGTACTTTCATACAAGTGTACCGCAAATAGATCACATCAAAGCCATTCTTGCCCTTATATACGCTTCAAGCAGCTCTGCGCTGCCCTCTATGCCAAGCCTTGTGCTGTTAAGAGATATATCGTAGTGCCTGCTGTCGCCCCACTTATCGGTGCAGTAGTAGTTGTGGTAAGCCTTTCTTGCACTGTTGCGCTGCTTTATCATAAGCTCCGCCTCGGTGCGTGATAGGTTATGCTCCTTGCTTATCTTGTCCACCTTTGCCTCTAGGTCGGCATTTATAAAAATCGATATAAGACAGTCAAAATCCTTCAGCACAGCCTCTCCGCAGCGCCCTACTATTATAAAGGACTCTCCGCTGCCCGCAAGAGTTTTGATATATTCAAACTGGAGGTTTGCTATGTTCTCCTCCGGCGAGTTGCTAAATCCCCTTATAGTCCTTGAAAAAAACGGCAGCTTGGGCAGCTCGTCATACCTTTCAAGCTCGGCATGGTCAAGGTTCTTTTTGGTGGTTATCTCCCTTAAAAGGTTGTTGTCGTACAAAGGCAGATCCAGCTTTTTGGACAGTATCTCGCCTATGAGATGACCGCCGCTGCCAAATTCACGTCCGATAGAAATAAGTACCTGCTTTGACATAAGACCCCTCCTTTACAAGATCTCTTATAGATACCTTACAAAAATATAAACCGTCGATATAACAAGCACAATTACGGTGGCAGGCACGGAACGCTTGCAGTACCTTGCCCAGCTTATGGGGTAACCGCCTCTTGCGGCTACGGAAGTACCAACAACGTTTGCCGATGCGCCTATAGGCGTAGCGCTGCCGCCTATATCCGTACCTATGGACAGCGCCCACGCAAGCGAGGACAGATCCACGCCCTGAGCCGCACTGAGGCTCTTTATAACGGGCAGCATGGTTGCCGCAAACGGTATGTTATCCACAAATGCGCTTGCAAATGCCGATATCCATATGATGATGCCGAACATAAGGTACCTGTTGCCGTTGCTTATCTTGCCTATAAAATAGGATATGACCTCAAGAGCGCCCGTTTCCTCCAGTCCGCCCACAACAACAAACAGACCTATAAAAAAGAGCAGCGTTTTGTAATCCACCTTTTTGAGTATATAAGGTATCCTTTTGCCTGCTGCGGCAAGTGTTGCGGCAGCGGTAAAAACGCCTATCGTCGCAACGCTGAGCCCTGTTTGGGCATGAGTAACGAGCAGCACCACCGCACAGAGGAATATAACCGTGCTTACGGTAAAGCTGCGTTTATCCTTTATGGCGTCCTTTGGGTCGGGCAGCTTGCCCGTGTAGACTCCGCCGTCCGAAACAAGCTCCCTGCGGTAGGAAAAATAGAAAAACAGCACCGAGAACACCAGAGATATTGCGGCAGCAATACCCGTGTTTGAGATAAAGTCCGCAAAGGAATAGCCCAGAGATGTACCTATTATAATGTTTGGCGGATCGCCGCACATGGTAGCCGAGCCTCCGAGGTTTGCACAGAATATCTCGGAGAGTATCATGGGCACGGGATTGAACTTAAGCATCTGCGCAAGCTCCACCGTTGCTGCGGCAAGGAACATTATTACCGTTATACTGTCTATGAACATCGACAGAAAAGCCGACATAAGCATAAATGTAACAAATATGTGCATGGTTTTGTAGTGTACAAGGCTTGCTATCTTCATGCAGAGCCAGCGGAAAAAGCCTGCCGCCGCCATGCCCTCTACCATTACCATCATACCCGCTATAAATATGATGGTAGCCCAGTTTATACCTGCGCTTGAGCTCTCCTCGGCGCCGTACCAGAAGCCGAGCTTGAAGATACTGCCAAAGTTAAGCGTTTTCCATATGGCGGAGGCGCTGCGCATACATATGCCAAAGACCACCACAAGCGTAAATGCACCGCACATAAGAGTGGTTATATGCCTTTCGATCTTCTCTGTAATTATTAAACCAAACATTACGATAAAAATCAAGCCCGCAATTATCTGCGCCATATATTCCATTTATATCTCCTCCTTGCCTGACGGCATTAAAAAAGCACACTCTTTACCGGGTGTAAAGCAGAGCTCCGTTGCTCCGCAGCAAACAAGGTAGATGTGCAGTTTTGCCTGTATCGTTCTGCCGTGAGCCGTGCCGCTTAAGGCGGCTCCGTTCGGCGTTTTTACATATTTTAGCACAGCGGGTTTTCTTTGTCAAATGCGGATATGTAAAAAAACAGCGGGGCAAAAAAGCTTTTTTTAAGCACTTTGCCCCGCATAACTCCCACGCTTTTTTTATTTGCCGTTATTTTGATGCAAAGTACACAATTTTACGGTTTTAAAAATGCCGTATCGGCGCAAAAACACCCTACATATAACTAAAGAAGGTATGCGGTGATTTTCCGCAGCGCCTCCTTAGCGCAAGGAATTTCACCGCATACCGTATAACAACCGTTTTTACAGCCTGCCAGGCAAAACCCGACACATGACAAAAAAGGTATGCGGCGATTTTCCGCAGCGCCTCTTCAGCGCAAGGAATTTCACCGCATACCGTATAACAACCGATTTATTCCGCACCGTTTTTTACAGCCTGTGCAGCCTCCGTCTGTATATCCTCAAATACGGAGAGCATAGGCTCTATGTCCTTGTTGTTGAATTTGCGGTCAACATAGTTTTTGGTTATGGCGGCAACCACGGGCGAGAGCGTAAGTACGCCTATAAGGTTGGGGATAGCCATAAGTCCGTTTAATGTATCGGCAATATCCCACGCAAGGTTCTGTCCCATTACTGCTCCGCCGAAAACAGCCAAAACAAATATAACCTTGTATATTATGACCGCCCTTTCTCCAAAGAGAAACTCGCACGCCTTTGAGCCGTAATGGCTCCAGCCCAGCACGGTGGAAAAGGCAAACAAGGATATGCCCACAGCCACAAAGCAAGAGCCTGCTTTGCCGAACGTGCTGCTGAATACCGTGTTTACAAGGTTTGATCCAGTGATGTTTATACCGTTGAATACCTCGGCTGTCACGCCCGTTTCAAGGTCGGTTATGCCCGAAGTAAGCACGGTAAAGGCAGTAAGCGTACAAACCACTATAGTATCCGCAAAAACCTCAAATATGCCCCACATACCCTGCCTTACAGGCTCCTTTACATTGGAGCTGGAGTGTACCATAACGGATGAACCGAGGCCTGCCTCGTTGGAGAATATGCCTCTCTTCATACCGAGCTCGACAGCCTGCTTTATACCGAAGCCGACAATGCCGCCGCCTGCTGCCCTCATGCCCCATGCGCTCTTGAATATTGCGACAAATACCTTTGGCACAAGATATAAGTGCGTAAAAAATATTATTATGCTGCCCGCTATGTATATCAGTACCATAAAAGGCACTATCTTTTCAGTAACGTTGGCTATGCGTTTAATACCGCCCAGTATAACAAGCCCCGCAAGCACCGTTACCACTATGCCCGTTATCCATACAGGCACGCCGAATGCCGTATGTATATTGCCCGATATGGAGTTTACCTGCGTCATATTGCCTATGCCGAACGAGGCAAGAAAGCAGAATACCGAAAACAGCGCAGCCAGCACCATGCCTATGGTTTTGCAGCCCTTTTTTGCGCCCAGTCCGTCACGCAGATAGTACATTGCGCCGCCCGACCATTCGCCCACGCTGTTTTTGCGGCGGTAAAAGATACCGAGCACGTTTTCGGAGTAGTTTGTCATCATGGAAAACAGCGCCATTATCCACATCCAGAACACCGCACCGGGGCCGCCCGATATTATTGCGCTTGCAACGCCCACTATGTTGCCCGTGCCTACGGTAGCCGCAAGCGCCGTACACAGGCTCTGAAACTGCGATATAGACCTGTCCTTTGTGTGCCCGATCACCTCTTTGTCGCTGAATATGGCGCCTATCGTGCTTTTGAACCAGTGCCCTATCCTTACAAACTGAAAGCCGCCCGTAAGTATCGTCATAAGCACGCCCGTAACACTCATAAGCACAATCATCGGCGCACCCCATACAAAGTCCTTGACGGCTGAATTTATATCGGTTATCGTCTGAATCAACAAAATTTCCTCCCTTGTTGCGATTTTACCGATTTATTATTTTATCACACTAAAGCACAAAGCGCAACTGTTTTTGCCGTCACACCGCTATATCCTCAAACACCGCATTTGCAGCCCTTGCCAGATCCTCCGGAGCAAGTATTATCTGCATGCCTATTTTGCCTGCGCTCACCATAATCCGTTCGTGATCGAGTGCAGAGCTGTGTATTACCGTGGGGTACTGCTTTTTCATGCCTATTGAGGTGCAGCCGCCTCTTATATAGCCCGTAATTTTGTTTATATCCTTAACGTGTATCATCTCAACGGATTTTTCGCCTACCGCCCTTGCGCACTTTTTGAGGTCAAGCTCCTGTGCAACGGGCAGCACAAAAACAAAGTATCCACCGCTTTTGCCCTGCGTAACAAGCGTCTTGAAGCACTGTGACGGATCCTGCCCCAGCTTTTTTGCCACCTCCATGCCGTCTGTAAACTCTCCGCATTCGTAGGTCTTCAGCTCGTAGGCTATGCCCATAGTATCGAGTATGCGCACCGCATTTGTCTTTATATTTTTATCCTTAGCCATATTTCAGCTCTCCTTTAAGCTTTCCTTGTATCTGAGTTTAAGAGCCTCGGCGGCACGGCTTGCCTCCGCCGTTATCCTGTCCGTATCCGAGGGCAGGCAAAACTCTCCGTCCATATACAAAATTTTTCCGTTTACCATTGTCATTTTAACGTTCTTTTTTGATGCACTGTAAACAATATTTTTTATTATGTCGTTCTGCGGCTGCATATCGGGCGCATAAAGGTCTATCATCATTATATCCGCAGCCTTGCCCCTCGCCAGCACATCGCAGCAGTCAAGCCCCATAGCCCTTGCGCTGCCGACGGTTGCCGCATAAAGCGCCTGCTCTGCAGGCATTGCAGCCGCATCGCCCGTAATATATTTTTGCAGCACTGCCGCAAGATACATCTCCCTGAACATATCCAGGCTGTTGTTGCTTGCGGCGCCGTCCGTGCCTATGCCTAGGTTTATCCCCTCCCTTATCAGCCGTTCAACGGGCGCTATTCCGCTTGCAAGCTTTAAATTGGAGGCAGGGCAGGTGATGACCGATATATTTTTTTCCTTTAAAATGTCAATATCCTTATCCGAAAGATATACTCCGTGATAGATAACACCGCCGTGATCCCACATACCAAGGCTGTCCAGATATTCAAGAGGCGTCATGCCGGTTGCCCTTATGCAGTCGTTCACCTCCGTGCGGGTTTCGCTGCAATGGGTGAAGACAGGCGCTTTAAGGCTGTGCGAGAGCTCCGCAAGTCCCTCCAAAAGCTCTCTGTCCGCCGTATACACCGCATGAAAGCCAAGCTGCTTTGATACAGTTAGATCCGAGCCGTTGTATTTTTCATAGAGCTGCGCCTCCCTTGCAAGGCTGCCCGTAAAGCTGTTGAGCGGGCCGCTTAGCACAACACGCATACCGGCTTCGGAGGCAGCCCTAACGGTTTCCTCCTCAAAGGCATACATATCCATAAATGCCGAAATGCCGCCCTCTATATACTCCAGCATTGCCACGGCGCAAAATTTAAGGCAGTCGCCCTCCCCCAGACGGGCCTCCATGGGGAACACCCTGTCGTTAAGCCAGCTTTCAAGCGGCATATCGTCCGCAAAGCTCCTTAAAAAGGTCATTGCGGAATGGGTGTGCGCATTTTTAAAGGTAGGCATAAGCAAATTTTGCTTCACGTCTATCTCCGTATCAAAGTGCGGCATATCCGCCTTGGGCTTGCCTATATAGTCGATCTCTCCTCCGTTTGTGTGTATCTCACCCTCGGTAATGTCAAAGCCTCCGTCAAGTGTAAGTATTTTTGCATTGTAAAGCCTTGTACGCATAAAAAGCCTCCCTTATCCGAGCTTGGCAGCAAAGTCCTTTATAAGTGATTTGAACCTTAGCGATACCCTGTCTGCCGTTTCCTGCACCTCATTGTGAGAAAGCGGCTTATCCGATACGCCTGCGGCAAAATTTGTTATACACGACACTCCGCATACACGCATACCGCAATGTACAGCCGCCGCTGCCTCCACAGCCGTACTCATGCCCACCGCATCGGCGCCCAGCATACGCACAAGGCGCACCTCTGCAGGCGTTTCGTACTGGGGGCCCGCAAGCTGACAGTATACACCCTGCTTAAGACAGCCGTCCATGCTTAAAAGCCTTTCCGAAAGCTCCCTGTCGTATACCGACGACATATCCGGGAAGCGTGTACCCAGCTCGTCAATGTTTTCACCCGTAAGCGGGGAGGGGACAAAGCAGGATATGTGATCCCTTATTACCATAAGGTCACCAGGCGCAAGGTCTGCGGAGGTACCGCCCGCCGCGTTTGTAAGCAGCAGTATGCGTGCGCCCAGCATTGACATCAGCCTTATTGGCATCACTGCCTGCTGCGGCGTGTAGCCCTCGTAAATATGCACCCTGCCCTGCATTGCAGCAACGGGCACCTCGCCTATATATCCAAACACAAACCTGCCCTTGTGCCCCTGTACCGTGGATACGGGGAAGCCCTCTATATCGCTGTAGTTTATTGTCTTCTCCGCCTTTATCTCGTCCGCAAGCTCGCCCAGACCGGAGCCGAGCACTATTGCCGCATACGGCTCAAATGCCGTTATGCTCCTTATATATTCATACGCTTTTTTAAGTTCTTCAAAATTTTTGTTCATATTAAAACACCCCTTTTCCTATATTTGATTTTATAACACACCGATGTAAATATCAAGCACGATTGCCTCATTTTGTTGTTGAATGAATATATTTTTTATGGTAATATATTATAAAAATATCGACAGTTTTTGTCGCATAACAAAGGAGGATGTTTTATGAATGTACTTGTTTGCGGCGGTGCGGGATATATAGGCAGCCACACGGTCTGCGAGCTTATAGAGCAGGGACACGGGGCAGTCGTTTTTGACAGCCTTGTAAAAGGACACAGGGCAGCGGTGCATAAGGACGCAAAATTTTATAAGGGCGACCTCAGGGACGAGGCTGCCATAGACAAGGTATTCAAGGAAAACGACATAGATGCGGTAATAGACTTTGCGGCATTTTCGCTTGTGGGCGAGAGCTGCTCCGAGCCGCTTATGTACTTTGACAACAACGTTTACGGCACCTTGAGGCTGTTGGAGGCCATGAACCGTGCAGGCGTAAAGAAGATAGTATTTTCTTCAACGGCTGCCACATACGGCGAGCCCCGCAGCATCCCCATAGTCGAAAGCGACCCCACGGAGCCAATAAACCCTTACGGAGAAACCAAGCTCACGGTAGAAAAAATGCTTAAATGGTCCGACGCCGCCTATGGTATAAAATATACGGCGCTGCGCTATTTTAATGCCGCAGGCGCACATATAAGCGGCGAGATAGGAGAGGATCACTCACCCGAAAGCCATCTCATACCGATAATATTGCAGGCTGCCTCCGGAGTAAGGGATCACATATCCATATTCGGCGAGGATTATCCCACACCCGACGGCACCTGTGTGCGTGACTATATACATGTTACAGACCTTGCAGACGCACATATAAAGGCGCTTGAAAGGCTTAACAGAGGCGGAGCTTCCACCGTCTACAACCTCGGCAACGGCACAGGCTTTTCCGTAAAGGAGGTCATAGAAACCGCAAAGGCTGTTACCCAAAAGCCTATAAAGGTACTCACCGAGGGCAGACGTGCAGGCGACCCTCCCACGCTTATAGCCTCAAGCAAAAAGGCTGTAGACGAGCTGGGCTGGAAGCCTCGCTTCAACACCCTGCCTCAGATAATAGAAACGGCATGGAAATGGCACAGCACTCATCCAAAGGGTTACGATGACAGAGGCTGAAAAAAATGAACAATAAAAAAGCAAAGGGGATAGTGCTTGCGCTTTCGGGCGGAATATTCTGGGGCTTTTCGGGCGTATGCGGTCAGTATCTTTTTCGTGTCAAGGATGTTATGCCGCAATGGCTGACCTCATGGAGATTGTTTTTTGCGGGGCTTTTTATGCTGATATTTTCCGTATTGAAATACGGGACGGATATTTTTAAGGCATTCTCCGCAAAAAACATACTGCATATGCTTGTTTTTACGGTCGTGGGTGTTGTGATGTGCCAATATCTTTATTTTACGGCAATATCCCTATCCAACTCCGCCACGGCTACCGTGCTGCAGTACATATCCCCCGCAGTCGTTATGCTTTTTACCTGCATGGCATACAAAAAAGCGCCGTCGCTTAAGCAGCTTGCGGCACTTTTTTGCACCATGGCGGGTGTGTTTTTTATAGCTGCGGGAGGTAAGCTCTCCTCGCTTTCCATATCGTCGGGGGCGCTCTCTGCCGGGCTTTTTAGCGGAATATGCTATGCGGTCTATACGATTGAATCACCCTCGCTCTCGGATAAATGCGGGCTTTTGCCTCTGCTGGGCTGGAGCAATTTTTTAGGCTCGCTGCCCATGCTTTTTATAAACAGGCACTATGCCTTTGCGTATAAGCCCGATGCCGAGGCTGCGCTTGTTTTTGCGGCTATAGTTATACTGGGTACTGTAATATCGTTCGGCATTTTTACGGAGGGCTGCCGCCTTGCGGGCGCCGTGACCGCCAGTATGTGTGCGGGTATAGAACCGCTCGCCTCCGCAGTTATATCCTTTTTGTGGATGGGTACGCATTTTTCCTGTGCTGATGCGGCAGGGATGATATTTATTGTTGCCGCAGTTATCATGCTTTCGCTTGAAGGCGGCGGCGCAAAGGATAACAAAGCCTCTGTGCGGCATAACGCACAGTCAGGCTTATAGCAAGCACCGATACGGAAAGCAGGGGTACGGAGAACGGGATCGGCAGCATATGTACATCCGCACCCCTCTCCCGCATTGTGTAAATAAGCAGCATATGGAAAAGATAAACAAAAAACGATGACCGTGCTGTATACGATATTACCCCCGCTGCCGCCTTGCCGGGCTCTGGCATGCGCAAAAGCAGGGCAAACAAGCCTGCCGCATAAAGGCATACGCCTATGCTCATGCCCTCCATAAATCCGCTGTACAGCGCTCCTTTTAAATATGTTGCCGTGCATGTACCCGCAAAGATAAAGGTAGAGCCTGCTGCGGCAAGCAAAACCGCAAGCCTTTTATTTAAAGGATACTTTTTAAGGTAATAACCCAAAAGCAGGTATCCCGCCGAGCCGTAGGTCATATTTATCGACCACTGCAGCGGTATGCCTTTAAGCCTGTTAAGAGGAAAACAGCCTTTAAGGGTTGGGTACGCCACAGCAAAAGCAAACCACACAAATATTAAATATCTCAGCAGCGGCTCCGCTGCATTATCGGTTATTGTCTTAAGCGCAGGCAGAATAATATACACAATAAGCATAATATGCAGATAATAAAGATGAAACTCGTGATCGAACAAGGCTGTATCCGCTGCAGCCTTTTTTATATTTTCAAAGCAAAGGCTCCCGTTTGCCTCAAGATGATACAGCTTATATATAAAATCCCATATAAACGCAGCCAACATTATCCTTGGTATATAACGGCTATACAGCCTTGAAACGGGTACGGCTTTTTGTCTGCAAAGCAGCAGTACGCCGCTGCACATAAAAAACAGCGGAACCGCCGCACGGGCAGCGCTCTCCCACAATATGCCCGCAAGCAGCTCAAAATGCGAGGCCTGCTCCGAAAACACCTGCGAGGATATATGTATCACTATTACAAACAACACAGCTATGCTTTTTATAAGGTCAATACCGTACAAGCGTTTATCCATTTGCATCTCTCCTCCCGTAGGTTTTACCTTTACATACTATAATTTATGACAGACCCGGTAAAGGCATTTTGTTTTGGTAAAAATTAACTATAAAACATTGACTTTACCCATATAAAATGCTATAATTTATACAAATAAACAGGGGTTTTAAAAAACTGTCACAAAGTATACTTTATGACAGTTTTTTGCTGTCCCGAGGAGTTTACTTGTCATACCCCTTGACAAGGCGTATATATAGTGTTATATTTTATTTGTAGAGATAGAGGTGCGTTTTTCATAAGTATCACACATCAGGCATAAAGCTGCCTAAGAGGGTGTGCAAAAAGGGGAAAACGCCGAGGGTCATATACGGCTTTACGCATATGGCTCGGCTGCCTTGGATAATATTCGGGCGGCTGTCATCACATGGCTTAGCGGCGTGATGGAGAGCTATCCGAGGCAATTTCAGATTTATCTCGGATCGGCTTTTTGCCGATCTTTTTTAATACGTAATGTTTTTATGTATTCTGACGATGTAAAGAAATATAATAAAGTAAGGAGAATCAAAAATGAAAAAGTACAACGTCGGTATCATAGGTGCAACCGGTATGGTAGGTCAGAGGTTTGCGCTGCTGCTTGCAAACCACCCATGGTTTGAGGTAAAGGCAGTTGCCGCAAGCCCACGCTCGGCAGGCAAAACACTCAGGGAGGCGATCGGCTCACGCTGGGCAATGACCGAACCCATGCCTGCAGATCTTGCAGACCTTGTTGTAATGGATGCCGCAGCTGATGTTGAAAAAATCGCCTCCATGGTGGACTTTGTATTTTGTGCGGTCGATATGAAAAAGGATGAGATCCGTGCGTTGGAGGAGAAATACGCCAAGGCGGAATGTCCCGTTGTGAGCAACAACTCCGCAAACAGGGGCACGCCCGATGTGCCTATGGTCGTACCCGAGCTTAACCCCGAGCATATCAAAATAATAGACACCCAGAGGAAGCGCCTCGGCACAAAAAGAGGATTTATTGCGGTCAAATCAAACTGCTCGCTGCAGAGCTATGTGCCCGCACTGCACCCATTGAGGAAATACGGCCTTAAAAACGTGCTGGTATGCACATATCAGGCTATTTCGGGCGCAGGCAAAACCTTTGAAACATGGCCCGAGATGGTAGACAACGTTATACCGTACATAGGCGGCGAGGAGGAAAAGTCCGAGCAGGAGCCTATGAAAATATGGGGCAGTATAGAGGGTGACAAAATAGTAAATGCAAAAAGCCCCTGCATAACCGCACAGTGTCTTAGGGTTGCATGCTCCGACGGTCACACCGCTGCCGTTTTTGTCAGCTTTGACAAAAAGCCAAGCAAAGAGGAGATTTTAAAGGCATGGAAGGAGTTTTCCGGCGTACCGCAGGAGCTTGACCTCCCATCGGCTCCAAAGCAGTTTTTAAACTACTTTGAGGAGGATAACAGACCGCAGACAAAGCTTGACAGAAACCTTGAAAAGGGTATGGCTGTATCCATAGGCAGATTAAGAGAGGATACCCAGTACGACTACAAGTTTGTATGCCTTTCGCACAACACCTTAAGGGGCGCTGCGGGCGGCGCAGTGCTTATGGCGGAGCTGCTTGCCGCCAAGGGCTATTTTGACTGATAAGGGCTCATGTTTTTTATATCAGAGAGGGGAAATATTATGAAAAAAACAATTTTTACGGGTGCAGGCGTAGCCATAGTTACACCCTTTTCCGCAGACGGCAGCGTTAATTACAATGCCCTCGGCAACCTTATAGAATTTCAGATAGAAAACGGCACCGACGCCGTTATTATCTGCGGCACCACAGGCGAGGCATCTACCCTCACCGATGAAGAGCAGATAAGCGTTATAAAATACACGGTCGACAAGGTTGCGGGACGCATACCCGTAATTGCAGGCGCAGGCAGCAACGACAGCGCACACGGCCTTAAGCTCTGCAAGGCATGTGAGGATGTGGGCGCAGACGGTCTGCTCATAGTAACACCTTACTACAACAAAACCACACAAAAGGGCCTTGTAAAGTATTATACCGATATAGCAAACATTGTCAGCCTGCCCGTAATAATGTACAACATAGCAGGCAGGACAGGTCTTAATATAGCTCCCAAAACAGCTGAGCAGCTTGCCGAGATAGACAACATAGTTGCCATCAAGGAGGCAAGCGGCAGCCTTTCGCAGGTAGCCGATATTGCGGCACGCTGCGGAGATAAGCTGGATATATACAGCGGCAACGATGACCAGGTGCTGCCTGTGCTTTCACTGGGCGGCAAGGGTGTTATATCGGTGCTTTCAAACATAGCTCCAAAGTATACTCACGATATGGTTGCCTCTTATCTTGGCGGAGATACCGCAAAGGCAACAAAAATGCAGCTTGACTGTATAGACCTTGTGCATAATCTTTTCTCCGAGGTAAATCCTATACCTGTAAAGGCTGCGCTCAATATGATGGGGCTCGAAGCAGGCACCTACCGTGCTCCCCTTGTTGAAATGGAGGAGGAGAACAGGGCAAAGCTTGAAAAGAGCATGAGAGCATTCGGCCTTATAGACTGACAGGAGGTAATATACAAATGATAAAGATCATTATGAACGGCTGCAACGGTCATATGGGCAAGGTCATCTGCGGCATAGTAAAGGATGACAAGGACGCCCAGATAGTTGCGGGGGTCGACGTTGTTGCAAGCAATGCCCCCTTCCCCACCTTTGTGGATATAAACGACTGCGATATGCCTGCCGATGTCATTATCGACTTTTCCACGGCTGCTGCCGTACCAAACGTTATAAATTATGCAGTCAGCAAAAAAATACCCGTTGTTATATGCACCACAGGGCTTTCCGACGAAACACTCAGGCTTATGGACGAGGCATCGGACGTTATACCGGTTTTTCGTTCCGCCAATATGAGCCTTGGTATAAACCTTATTGCAAGCCTGCTTAAAAGGTATTCGTCCGTGCTTTACGAGGCGGGCTTCGATGTTGAAATAGTGGAAAGACATCATAACCAAAAGATAGACGCCCCCAGCGGCACAGCTCTGCTGCTCGGCGATGCCGTAAACGAGAGCTGCTCCAACAATCTGGAATATGTCTATGACAGGAGCCGTGTAAGAGAAAAGCGCAAGGCTAATCAGCTCGGCTTCAGCGCCGTAAGAGGCGGCACCATAGTGGGCGACCATGAGGTAATATTTGCAGGCAAGGATGAGGTAGTGGAGTTCAAGCACTCCGCCTACAGCAAGGAGGTTTTTGCCGTAGGTGCTGTAAAGGCGGCAAAGTTTGTGGTATCCAAGCCCGCAGGCAAGTATGATATGCAAGACGTTATGAGCGAGATACAATAAACCTGTTAATATAAAAGTTATGTATATCTGCACCCTGCAGATGCTGCTTTTCCTTAGCGGCTTATCCTTAGGTCAGAACATTATTATATTTTAAAGCTTATAAGAGCTTCAGTAAAACGAAAAAATCGTTTTACTGAGGCTCTTTTTTTGTGCCTTTTTGTACCGCCCCTGTCCTAGGGCGGCTTATGTTTTTATAAATATATCTTAATTGCCGTTATCCTGCTTTTGGTATAAATTTTATACATAAATATTGTGAAATTTTGCGGTTTTTTAAGCCGTCAAATTTCTGGTCAGAAAGGATGGATAATTATGCCAAAAAAGGGAAGAAACATTTACAAAAGAAAGGACGGCAGATGGGAGGGCAGGCTGCTGTGTACAGACACACACAAATACATATATGTATACGGCAAAACCTACACCCAGGCAAAAGAAAAGCTTGAGGCAGTGCGTTTGGACAGGAAACAGGCAGATACGGGAGGCAGCCTTTTGTTCACCTCCGTTCTTGACCGGTGGCTGTCTGCAAAAAAGAGCTCCGTGAGTACAAGCAGCTACTACTGCTATAAAAGCAGGCTCGACAGACACATAATGCCATACTTTAAGGGCATGCCATACAACAGCGTGACTGCTGCAGCGGTCGCCGATTTTATAAACCTCAAAAAAAGCGAAGGACTCTCAACAAAGTACATTGCGGATATGGTTACCGTCATCAAGGCGGCGGCAAGCCTGTACAGTGCCGAAACGGGGTGTATTAACCGCATAGCCTCTGCGGAAAATGTCAAGATCCGCCGCAGCGAGCCCTTGCTGCTCAGCCTATCCGAGCAAAAAACGCTGCAAGCCTGCCTGCTCGATATGGACAGCTGCACCTCGATAGGCATATATCTTTGTATGTTTACGGGGCTGCGCATAGGCGAGCTGTGCGCACTCACCTGGAAGGATATAGACCTTGACGAGGGGCTTATCTATATAAACAAAACCGCACAGCGCATAGGCTCCCTTGGCAGCGTTTCGGTAATGCTCACCTCTGCCAAAACACAAAGCTCCGAACGCATTATACCCCTGCCGCCGTTTGTTGCGGAAAAGCTTGCAAGGTTCAAAACCGACGACAGCTGCTTTCTTTTGTCCGGCACTCAAAAGCTCATAGAGCCTCGATGCCTGTCGTACCGCTTTAAAAGCATATTAAAAAAAGCCGATTTGCCTCCCGTCAAATTTCATTCGCTAAGGCATACCTTTGCAACAAACTGCCTCAAGCAAAGCTTTGATATTAAAACCCTCAGCGAAATACTGGGGCATTCCTGCGCCTCCATAACCATGAGGGTCTACCTTCACTCCTCAATGGAACGCAAAACCGAATGTATGAGGCTGCTTAAGCCTATGGTTTAATTTTAAGCCGTCGGATCTCTGGTCAAAAGGCTCTTTAAAACCGCATAAAATCAAGCCTGCGCAAAAGCCTTTCCTGGAGGGGGTAACTTTAGGAAGGGCTTTTGCCGACAGGCAGGCCGTTTGAACTTATAAAAATATACAGCATGGGATTAAG
>CANQDF010000015.1 GCA_947591605.1 uncultured Clostridia bacterium
TCACTTCCGCCGAGGAAAAGAGGGAGTGTCGAGCGATAGCGAGGCGCGAATCTCTTTGTACTTTGTGAAAAAATGCAGGAAATGCAAGCATTTCCTGCAAGCGTGTCGACTTTTTCGACGCGCAGAACCGCATTATTGCGGTATAATAAAAACAATAACAGCACAACTGTAGGAGGTAATTTTATGGATATGGATAAATTAAGCTGCAAAAGAGTTTTGTACTGGTTTGAGCAGATAAGCAAAATACCCAGAGGCTCCGGCAATGAAAAGGCGATAAGCGATATGCTGTATGCCTTTGCTGCGGACAGGGGTCTTTACGCAAGGCAGGACGAAAAAAACAATATTATCATAAAAAAGCCTGCCTCCGAAGGTATGGAGGACGTGCCGCCGATACTTATCCAGGGGCACATGGATATGGTGTGTGAAAAGCTGCCCGATACCGTACACAACTTTGATGTCGACCCGGTAAAGGTTATATACGAGGACGGCT
Source organism: uncultured Clostridia bacterium (assembly GCA_947591605.1). Classification (GTDB taxonomy): domain Bacteria; phylum Bacillota; class Clostridia; order Lachnospirales; family CAG-274; genus CALWRD01. Next base: position 491 of record CANQDF010000015.1, read on the forward strand.
TTATACATGCGGACGGCACCACGCTTGGCGCCGATGACGGCATTGCCGTGGCGTATGCACTTGCCATGCTTGAGGATGACAGTATGGTTCACCCTGCGCTTGAAGTGCTTATAACCACCGATGAGGAGGTAGGCATGGGAGGCGCCGAGGCGGCCGACTGCTCCGATTTAAGCGCAAAGCGTGTTATCAACATAGATTCCGAGGACGAGGGAGTGTTTACCGTAGGCTGTGCAGGCGGTATGAAGACCCTGTCCGTCCTAACCGTGGACTACGAGCCCACGGGTGAAAGAGAGGGACTCAGGCTCAGCATAGGCGGGCTTATGGGCGGTCATTCGGGCGTGGACATCTCAAAGGAAAGAGCCAATGCCAACAAACTGCTTGCAAGGGTTTTGTATGAACTGGACGAAAAAATGGACATCAGGGCTGCATGTATCTACGGCGGCGCAAAGGACAATGCCATACCAAGGGATGCAGGCTGCTTTATTGCTTTAAGACCCGGCGGAACGGAGGGTGCGCAAAAGCTCTTGAAGGAAACGGAGCATATGCTCAACAAGGAGTTTTCGGCACAAAAGGAGGCCATATCCATAACCCTTAAGCCTTGCCCCGGGGAGGAAAAGGTGTTTACCCATGCCGACCTTAAAAAGCTTTTATCCGTAATTATGCTTATGCCAAACGGCGTGCTTGCCATGGATACACGGCTTAATATGCCCGAAACCTCAAACAATCTGGGCGTTATAAAAACGGAGGGTGACAAGGTGACGCTCACCTGTGCGGTGCGCAGCGCAGTTATAAGCCGCAAATATGCGGTCTATAAGCAGATAAAGGCTCTTACGGAGCTTGCAGGCGGAACCTGCTCCTATAACGGCAATTATCCTGCGTGGGAATACAGGTCGGAAAGCGAGCTTGTAAAGCAGGCTGTAACCATATTTGAGAAGCAGTACGGCAGAAAGCCTGTGCTTGAAACCATACATGCAGGGCTTGAATGCGGTCTGCTCGGTGAAAAAATGCCGGGCAGCGAGTTTATAAGCATAGGCCCCGATATACACGATATACACACTCCAAAGGAGAGGGCGGATATTGCCTCGGTGGAGAGGACATGGCAGTTTATTAAAAGGCTTGTTGCCGAGCTTGTATAAATTGTATGTATTTTATATTGACCGTATTTTTTTAAAATGATATAATACAGTATTATGTCATAAATACCGACAAAAAAATCATCTTTTGGAAAATAGCGTAACCACGGGACGAGCTTCATTATGAAAAAAATGAATGAAATGCGTGCATTTCATTCAGGAGGATATTATGGAAAAAACCGACAAAAAACCTAAAAATACCACAGAGAGGGCAGCCTTTTCAAGTAAGCTGGGCTATGTGCTTGCTACGGCGGGTTCAGCCGTAGGCCTTGGCAACATATGGCGTTTTCCGTATCTTACGGCAAAATACGGCGGCGGTATATTTTTGCTTGTATACCTGATACTTATGGTCACCTTTGGCTATGCCTTAATGGTGTCGGAAACTGCATTGGGCAGGATGACGGGCAAAAGCCCCATAGGAGCCTTTGAGAGCTTTGGCAGCACGCTGCCGTTCAAGCTTGCGGGCAGGATAAATGCGGCAATACCCATGCTTATACTGTCGTATTACTGCGTAATAGGCGGATGGGTGGCCAAATACCTTTACGAGTATATTATAGGCGGCACCGAGGCTGCTGCGGCAGACGGATATTTTAACGGGTTTATTGCTTCGGGCGTCGGTGTGGAGTTTTGGTTTGTGATTTTCGGCATAATGGTTATGTCGGTCATAATTATGGGTGTCAATAAGGGCATTGAAAGGGTGTCGGTGTTTATGATGCCCGTGCTTATTGTGCTTGCGGTTTTTATATCCCTGTATTCGGTTACCCGTCCGGGAGCGATCGAGGGCGTAAAGTATATGTTTGTACCCAACTTTGACCATTTTTCCATGATGACGGTCGTAGCCGCAATGGGGCAGATGTTTTACTCTCTGTCTATTGCTATGGGCATTTTGTATACCTACGGCTCGTATCTGGGCAAGGATGTCGATATAGAAAGATCCACAAAGCAGGTCGAGGTTTTTGATACCGCAATAGCGGTACTTTCCGGGCTGATGATAATACCTGCGGTCTTTGCCTTTTCTGGCGGAGGCGATACGCTGCAGTCGGGCCCGTCGCTTATGTTTGTCACCATACCTAAGGTGTTTGCAAGCATGGGCTTTGGCAGGGCTGCGGGCATATTGTTCTTTTTGCTTGTGCTTTTTGCGGCGCTTACCAGTGCAATTTCCCTTGCGGAGGTCGTTGTTTCCACCTTCCGGGATCAGCTTGGATGGGGGAGGGTCAAAAGCACTGCCGTTACCGCAGCCGTTATGCTTGTTTTGGGTACGTTTTCGGCTCTGGGCTTCAATGCGCTTGATTTTGTAAGCATATTGGGTATGTCCGTGCTGGATTTTTTGGATTTTCTTACAAACTCGGTCATGATGCCCGTTGCGGCTATTGCCACCTGTATACTTGTGGTAAGGGTGGCAGGCATAGACAGGGTAGCCGAGGAGATAGAAATTTCGTCACAGTTTAAAAGGCGCAAAATGTATACATGGTTTATGAAGTATCTCTCCGTAGCCTGTATGGCGGTGATACTTGTAAGCTCAATTGCAAATGCCTTTGGCTGGATAAAGATGTAAGACGGGGTGATCTGTATGAATAAATATGAAGAGATTATAATGGACAGAGCATATCAATCCTATGTAACGGGAGGAGATACATATTCCTTTACCTATCCGGACGGTAAAAAGGCGTTTGAAAGGCCTCTTTACGAGGAGGCTATAAAAAAACTTGAGGCTGACGGTATGCTTGTTGTCGCATCCCTTGGCGAAAAGCGTGTAAGGCTCAGGCTTACCGACAAGGGCATAGACTTTGGAAACAGGCAATAAATGCAAGCATTTCCTGCAAACGTGTTTCGACACACTTTTCAATTTTTCCTTTGTATACATATTAGATAATATTAAACTTGCCGAAAAAAAGTCAAAAAAATTTAAAAAAAGTATTGAAATTGTATATTTGCAGGTGTATAATATTTACAAGTGAATGTAGCTTTGTTGCGTGCAATTTTGCCTGCGTTGCCTCCGGGAGGGTTGATGTCCGTGACGGATAAGGAACTTAAAAAACTTAAAAGGGCGGATCTGCTTGAAATGCTCCTGGATGTTACCAAAGAGGCGGAGGAACTTAAAGCAAAGCTTGCCGAGGCTGAGGCTAAGCTTGCACAAAGGGATATTGCAATAAATACCTCCGGTTCCGTTGCAGAGGCTGCGCTTAAGCTAAACGGCGTTTTCGAGGCGGCGCAAAAGGCTGCCGACCAATACCTTGAAAACGTTATGCACAAGGCTCCCGGGGAGGGATGCCAAGGTGAATAAAAAAACAAAAAAACGTTATACGGAGCTGCCTACCGCCTCCCAGCTTGAGGCGGAGCTTAAACGGGTAAGGCGCAAAGGCTCTCCCTCAATGAGGAACATAGTTTTTACCCTGCTTATATCCGTTTGTGCAATTGCCGCATTGCTTACGCTGGTTATGCCTGTTTTGCAGATATACGGCAGTTCAATGGCTCCAACCCTCAATAACGGGGACGTATGTATATCGTTTAAGGGAGGTAACTGTAACAGAGGGGATATTATAGCTTTTTATTTTAATAACAAAATACTCGTTAAGCGTGTAATTGCCTTGCCGGGTGATGTTGTGGATATGGATTCCGACGGCAATGTTTATATCAATTATAATTTGCTCGATGAACCTTATCTTACCCAAAAGGCACACGGCGAGTGTGATGCTGTTTTACCGTATACGGTGCCGGAGTCAAGGTACTTTGTAATGGGTGATAACAGGGCTGCTTCGGTTGATTCACGCAGCATTGCCGTTGGCTGTGTTGCGGAGGAACAGATCGTAGGCAGGCTGGCTTGCCGTATATGGCCGCCCTCGGGGTTTGGCACTTTGACAGCGGACAGCAATTAAAAAGCGATTGTCTTTACAGGCTGTGTATGCAGCAAAATACGTCTATAAAGGGGGGGGGTACTCTCCCGATAAAAATATTAAATTTTATAAAAAGAGAGGAGAATAGACGGGTATGAAAAAGTTAACTAAAATTTTAAGCCTTTCATTGGCATTTATGCTTTCACTTGCAACGGCGATACCTACGGTATCTGTTGGGGCTGCTTCTGATCCTGGCACGGGAAGCATAACTATCAAATCATACAAAGCAAACAACGATATGGGAAGTACACTTGTCGATGGAAAGTTGAATGGCAGAACCTTTGTTGCTTATCGTATACTTAATGGTGAAACTGCCGACGGTACTCATGTTGGATACACTATTCCGGCAGCAATGAAGAAATTTTATCAGGAATGGGATTGGGAACTCCAGGCTCCTAATACCAGCATAACCCCGGCAGCAGCAAGCAATATGTTGCGTATTGCAGAAGTTGATGATGTAAGCACAAGTCAGCAGCCTGTTGTACAGAATGATAATGTTATAAGCGATATTGACATTATTAAGGCTATTGCAAGCCTTGACAGTCAGGTTCAGTTTGTAGGACCTGTGGAAAGCTCCGACAGCGATATAATGCTTATGAGTGATATTATCGGTAGTGGAGAGGATGAGGATGCTTTCAGAGAGGCTGTTTTGGAACATCTTAACGGATCGGGTGAAACCAGTAAGGAGCTTTATGCTTTTGCAAACAGCGCTTTGGTTTATGCGGAAAAAGCTGCGAAAGACGCTAGATTTAGTACTGACTTTATTGAATATAAAGTCACAGCGGGAACAGATGCAAGTACTGTTACGTTCGAAAATCTTCCATATGGCTACTATGTAGTAGGAGAAAAGACCGGTGACAAACTCGGCGAAGCCATTACCACTGCTCTGCTTACGGCTGTTCATACCGATACAGGTGTTGAAATTGTAACCAAGGATGTAGCGCCTACGGTAAATAAGTCTATAACCGAGGGTGAAGATCATTCTCTCAGTGAAGGAAAAGAAGTGAATTCGGCTGAGATCGGCGATATTGTTAACTTCAAAATTGTAGCTAACTTACCTGATGTACAGGGCTATACAAGCTATACATATAAGGTTGAGGATACATTTAGTGTCGGTCTTACTTACAATAATGATGCTGTAGCATATTATTATACTGACACTGATGTATCCACTGAGTCCGCTACGCCTATTCCTACGGATAAGTATACAGCTACTCTTGTTGGTCAGGTGCTTACAATAAATTTTGACGGTGATTGGATACTTGAGAACGGTATAGATGGTCTTGCAAACACACATAAGCATGAAACTTCATCCAGCGGTTCATCCAGTTCAACCTCTTCAACCGCTGCAAATAATATAAAAATACCTTATATTGTTATTACATATTCGGCAAAAGTAAACGATCAGGCAAAATTTGAGAATACAAATACTGTAAAGGTGATATATTCAAATGAGCCGGGTCATGTAGAGGGTGATGGTGGTGAAGGACATGATGGAACAGAAAAAACACCTCCCGATGAAACAAAAACATATGTTTATGCTGTAAATCTTATCAAAACAGGTTATGATTCGGGTTTACCATTAAATATAAAATACCTTGAAGGTGCTAAGTTTAAATTAAAAAATGAAGATGGACTATATGCAAACCTTCATGAATCAAGTGGTGTTTACAGTCTTGACCCTGTTACCCCATGGAACTCTACCGGAACAGATATTACTTCAGTCGGTACAGCAACCGGTGTAAAGATTATGGGATTGGATGTAGGTACCTATGCTTTTGTGGAAACAGAGGCTCCGGGTGGCTATGAACCTGTAAGCGGTGATATAGAATTTACAATAAGTGTAAGCGAGAATAAGTATGATAGTCCTAAATTTGAAGAGGGTTCTGATGATTCTTCGCTTGTAACTGTAGATCCTGTAGTAACAGACGGTGTGGGTAAAATTACAGTTGAAAACATTGTTGACGGTTTACTCCCAGGTACAGGCGGTGTCGGCAGAGTTATGGTATACGCATTAGGCTCGATACTTGTACTTGGTGCAGCAGTGCTCTTTGTTTTAAAAAGGCGTAGCGGTAAAAACGCATAATAACCGTAAAAACCAAAACATTTAAGCTTTATTTATCAATATTTATCATTGAGGGAGCATAAGCTCCCTCAATGGTTAATATGCGTTTGTATAATACTCAATGCTTTTAAAATAATTATATACTTTTAAAAGCATCGATAATTATATAACCGTGAGAGTATAACCGTGAGAGTGGCGGTGTCCTTTATGAAGACAGATATATATACAAAGCTGCTTGTGCTTATGTTTTTTATCGGCGTGGCGCTGCTTTTGTATCCTACGCTTGGTGATATGTACAGCACTTATACACAGTCAAAGGCTATCTCCGGATATGTCGAGGCTGTGGCGGCGCTCAGCGATGACGAGTACGAAAAAATGATAGAGGATGCCAAGGCATTTAATGCGGAGGTCATCTATCCCAAGGGTCATTATTCCGTCCTTACTCCCGAGGAAAAGGAGAGATATTTGTCTTTGCTCAACCTTACGGGCAGCGGCATGATGGGCTATGTGGATATACCCACCATAGATACCTCGCTTGCGGTTTATCACACAACGCAGGAAAAATTTTTGCAGATAGGTGCGGGGCACCTTGAGGCAACCTCCCTGCCTGTCGGCGGTGAAAATACTCATTGCTCTATCTCGGGTCACAGGGGCCTGGTTTCGGCAAAGCTCTTTACCAATCTTAATCAGCTTGTCGAGGGAGATATTTTTACCCTGCATATACTGGAGGAAACACTTACCTATAGAGTAGACCAAATTAAGATAGTCCTGCCGGAATCCACCTCGGATGTGGATATTATTGACGGCGGCGATTACTGCACTCTTATAACCTGTACACCTTACGGTGTAAACACCCATAGGCTCCTTGTAAGGGGACATCGGGTGGAAAATATCGAGGATACCGCAAGGCGTATTCCCTCGGACGCAATGCTTATACAGCCTGTAATACTGCTGTCTATGCTTGCTGTGCCTATAATTGCATGTGTTATTTTGTGGACTGTTAAAGGCTGAAAAAATTATTTACCGAAAGGGTGAATTTAATGTATAAAAAATTGTTTGTTTCTCTGTTTGGCATTATATTTGCTTTTATGCTGGGCATTAATGTATACGCAGCAGGCAGGGTAGATACCGAAAGGGCTGTAAAGCTCACCGTAAGCTATTCGTATGACGATGCTGCTGTACAGGGAGCCAAATTCAGCGTATACAGGGTGGCGTCGGTATCCGCAGGCGGTGCTTTTACGCTTGTGTCGCCGTTTAACGGCTATTCGGTTTCGCTTGACGACATAGCAAAGGACGAGGGCAGGACGCTTGCCCAGACGCTTGCCGCATATGCCGAGCGTGACAATATTGCCGCCGACTATACGGCTGTTACAAACGCAAACGGCGTTTTTGAGGTAAGCCCAAGCAAGACGGGTATGTACCTTGTTATAGGCGAGGATAAGGAATCGGGCAATTACATATATATGGCTGAGCCGTTTCTTATTGCTTTACCAAACAAGGTGGCGGGAGAATGGACATATGACGTAACTGCGCTCCCTAAGTCGGATCGCACGGAAAAGCCTCACGGTCCGGGTTCCGGCCCAAGCACAAGCTATGTAAGCGTACACGTTAAAAAAACATGGCAGAACGACTCATCATCCGTAAGACCTAACAGTATTGAAGTACAGCTTCTCCATGACGGAGAGGTCATAGCCTCCGCAACGCTCGATTCGGCAGGCGGTTGGGAGCATACATGGGAAAAGCTGGAGGATAAAGGCACCTATATGGTTGCAGAAAAATCGGTGCCAAAAAACTACACCGTATCCGTTGACAAGGACGGAAACAGCTACGAAATTATCAATAAATACACTTATATAGAGCCTACTACCGAGGCTACCACGGAGCATGTCACAAAGGAGCCGGAGGAAGAGCCTACCACACGCAGGTCTGTTCCGCCGTCCTCGGGCGGTGGCGGCGGCGGAGGTACGCCAAGTAACAAGGCAGAAGTACCAAACAGGGACGACGAGGATGTACCGGGCAAGCCCGATGAGGAAAACCCTGAGGTACCTCCCGACGAAGTTCCGGATTTGCCGGACGATGTTCCCGATCTGCCCGATGATAGTGATTTTGCGGAGGAACCCGGCGTTCCCGATGATGATTACGATGTCAGCGTAGGCTCGGGTACAAACACCGATACCTATAATGACAATACAACGCCTAACATACCGTCCGACAGCGTAACGGATGCGGGCACGCCAAAACCAAGCGGAATAATTACATCCGTTATCGGCGGCGGTGAGCCTACTCTTCCCCAGACGGGTCAGCTTTGGTGGCCTGTACCTGTTATGGGTGTTTCCGGTATGATGCTGTTTGCTGTCGGATGTATCCGCAGAGGCAAAAGGGAAGAGGAAGATGCGTAAATCAAAAGCCGCAGGCACAATACCAATGCTGCTTGGAGGCTTGCTTATAACAGGCGCCGTGGCGCTCACGGCATTTAATCTCTGGTCGGAATATAATGCGGGTATGCGTGCGGAGGCTATTGTTCAGCTTTTGCCCGACAGTGCGCCGCAAAGCGAGGAGCAGCCTCCCGCAGCCGATCCCGATGAGCCTATGCCCGTTATGGATATTGACGGCAGCGGCTATATAGGCAAGCTTTATGTAGACGACCTCGGGCTGGAGCTGCCCGTAAGGGCTGAGCTTGACTACAAAGGTCTGCTGAGCGCTCCCTGCCGCTATAAGGGCAGTGTTTATACGGATGATATAATTATTGCTGCGCATAATTACCGTACACATTTCGGCTATATCCATCGCCTTACACAGGGCAGCCCCGTTTCCTTTGTTGATGTAAACGGCAATCGGTTTGATTATGTGCTTGATAAAATAGAAACCATTGACGGCAGAAACATTGAGCAGATGGAATCGGGTGATTGGGATCTGAGCCTTTTTACCTGTAATTACCGAGGCAATGCACGCATCACACTGAGATGCAGCAGAGTGAAACAATAAAAATAAGACCCTTTCCGATAATATCGGTCGGGGTCTTTTGTTTTGCCTGCTTGATACAGCCCTTTTATTTTTTTATGCTTACATTCCAATTATCTATTGAAATATTTGCACCGATATTATAAAATATAAATAAGGTAGATAAATATGTATTTACAAGAGGAGGATTTTAATGGAACATTTTAACCCATTGCTGCGTGACACCGACACTACAAACAAGTTTATTACAATAGGCGAAATTATGCTCAGGCTGACCCCGCCCAATTATGAAAAGATACGCACCGCTACCAACTTTGAGGCAAGCTACGGCGGCAGTGAAGCCAATATTGCGCTGGCTTTGGCAAATTTAGGCATAGACAGTACGTTTTTCAGTGTTGTACCCAATAACAGCATAGGCAAAAGCGCCATACGTATGCTCAGGAGCAACGATGTACACTGCAGCCCCATGATACTCAGCACCCCGGAGGAAACCCCTACCCACCGCTTAGGCAGCTATTATCTTGAAACCGGTTACGGCATCCGCCCAAGTAAGGTTACATATGACAGAAAACACAGCGCATTCAGCGAGTACGATTTTAGCTGCGTAGATCTGCACCGCCTCTTTGAGGGCTTTACATGGCTCCATCTCAGCGGCATTACGCCTGCTCTTTCGGACAGCTGCCGCACCCTTATTATGGACAGCCTTAAGGCTGCCAAGGAGATGGGGCTTACTGTCAGCTTTGACGGCAACTTCCGCAGCAAGCTGTGGACATGGGAGGACGCAAGGGATTTTTGTACCGAATGCCTGCCCTATGTGGATGTACTTTTGGGTATAGAGCCATATCACCTGTGGAGAGATGAGGACGACCACTCCAAGGGCGATGTAAAGGACGGAGTGCCTTTGCAGCCAAGCTACGAGCAGCAGGATGAAATATTCCAGAGGTTTGTGGAGCGCTATCCAAACATTAAATGTATAGCACGTCATGTGCGTTATGCCCACAGCGGCAGCGAGAACAGCCTTAAGGCGTTTTTGTGGTATGAAAACCATACCTTTGAGAGCAAGCTGTTTACATTTAATATACTCGATCGTGTGGGCGGCGGTGACGCCTTTGCCAGTGGCCTTATTTATGCTATGATGCACAATTACAAGGCTATGGATATGGTTAATTTTGCTGTGGCAAGCAGCGTTATAAAACACACCATACACGGTGATGCAAATATAACGGATGATGTACAGACAATACGCAACCTCATGAATATGAATTACGATATAAAAAGATAAAACATATAATACAGGGTGCCGATGTAATGCTTCGGCACCCTCAGCGTGTCGAAAAAGTCGACACGCTTGCAGGAAATGCTTGCATTTCCTGCATTTTTTTACAAAGTATAAAGAGATTCGCGCCTCGCTATCGCTCGACACTCCCTCTTTTCCTCGGACGGGCAAAGCTCGTCCTGCGGATTTTAGCCTGCGGCGCTTAAGTTACCTTAAAGTGTTTGCAAGTCTAGGTTCTAAAAAATTCATTTTTTGATTTATTTTTAGGCTTTTTGACAGTCTGAGGGTGCCGATGTAATGCTTCGGCACCCTGATATTTTTTTGCATAATTATTTTCTTACATATTCGGCAGCGGCAATGCCTGCCACGGCACCGTCCGCCGCTGCGGTGACAAGCTGACGCACCTGCTTGGTGCGGCAGTCGCCTGCGGCAAAAATGCCCTCCGACGAGGTTTTGCAATCCTCGCCTGCAATTATATAGCCATATTCGTCAATATCTATAAGACCGCCGAATATGCTGCTTGATGGTATCTGACCCACTGCGGCAAAAATTCCGCTTAAGTCAAGCTCCCGGGTGGTGTTGTCTTTAATGTTTTTGACGATCAGCCCCGTGACGGTATCGCTGCCCTTTATCTCAACAGGTATATGGCTTTTAAGCTGTATGATATTCGGCTTTGCGTTTATCCTGTCTATATACGCTTTTTCCGCCCTGTATTCGTCACGGCGGTGTACAAGATATACCTCACTGCAATATGCCGACAGATAAAGAGCGTCCTCCAGAGCCGTGTTTCCGCCGCCTATAACGGCAGTGCTTTTTCCCTTGAAAAATGCCCCGTCACAGGTGGCACAGTAGGAAACCCCTCTGCCTGTGAGTATATCCTCGTTGTCAAGCCCAAGCTTGCGCTTTTCAAGCCCCGAGGCAATAATAACGCTGCCTGTGATATAGGTGACCTTTTCCGTTTCCGCTTCAAAACCGTTTTCGGTTTTTTTGACGGATTTTACGGCGCTGAACCTTATTTTTGCACCCAGTGCAATTGCCTGTTCGTAAAGCGCCGTTGCAAAGTCAAAGCCTGATATTGATTTAAAGCCGGGATAGTTTTCCACCCTGTCGGCGTTGCCTATCTGTCCGCCGTATCCCCTGCCGTCCAGCACAATAACGCTTTGACCTGCACGGGAGGCATATATGGCTGCGGTAAGCCCCGCAGTGCCTGCGCCTATAACGGCTATGCCGTAATCACTGTTTGTTTTCATCAAGCATCTCCTGTATTTCGTCCTCGCTTTGCAGCCCCACAAGCTTTGCGGCAGGCTGTCCGTCCTTAAAAAGTATAAGGGTCGGTATGCTCATTACGGAATATTTTATTGCCAGCTCCTGCTCCTCGTCAATATTTATCTTGCCGAATACAACGTCCGCATTCTCCTCGGCAACAGCCTCAAATACAGGCGCCTGCATCTTGCAGGGGCCGCACCATGTAGCCCAGAAGTCTATAAGCACGGGTTTGTCCGATTTTAATACCTCGTTTTCAAAATTAGTGCCGTCAAAATTTAAAATACTCATAAACATTCTCCCTTCTTTATTTTATACATGCTTTATGTGGGGTATATCCGTTGGTTTCGGCTTCCTCGGGGGTGAGGTATACTCTGTTCTCCTCCTTTGGCAGTGCAGAGCAGTCCTTTGTGTGGTATACCTTTGAGTTTTTATTGCCCACATATATTTTTTCATCCGTATTGCCGACGGTGTTTTCCTGCACGGGCTTTTCCGCCGTATCGGCCGGCGGAACGGATACTATCTCGCTGCCGTTGCTTACAAGGGTTATTGTGCCCATTTCGTCAGTGCGCAATACCTCTGTGCCGTTTTTTTCAAGCTTTTGCAGGGTTTCCTTGTGAGGATGACCGTAATCGTTGTCCCGGCCGCAGCTTATAACGGCATAATCGGGGTCAACAGCTGCCAGAAAATCTGCGGAGGTGGAGGTGGAGCTGCCGTGATGACCGCATTTGAGCACATCCGCACTTACGTCCGCTGCGCTTTGCAGTATTTCTTTTTCAACCTCCTTTTCGGCATCACCGGTAAACAGAAAGGAGGTGCTGCCGTAAACCATTTTTACGACAACGGAGTAATTGTTAAGATCGTCGTAGCTGTCCGAAACTGGTGCAAGTATATCGCAGCCGACAGACTCGCCCAGGTTAAAGCTCATACCCGCTTTTGCCTGTATGACCTCGTTTGCATTTTCGGCGGCATCCAGCATATTTTCAAAATCCCTTGTGGTGTGCGATGCGTTTGGCAGATAAAACTTATCTACCGCTATGTTGTCTAAAACGTCGTCCATTGCGTTTATATGGTCGCTGTGGGGATGGGTGGCAATCACCGTGTCCAGCTCCGTTATGTTTCTTTCTCTGAGATAATCGAGTACAGCTCCGCTGCGGCCTTCTCCCTCACCGGCGTCAATAAGCATATTTTTGCCGTCGGGAGAGGTGATAAGTATGCTGTCCGCCTGCCCCACATCTATGTACGAAACCGTAAGACCGGCGGACTCTGCGGGGACGGCTGCCGTATTGCCGCTGTCATATGCTTCGGGGCTGCAGCCGCACAGTATTGATATAATCAACGATACATATGCAATAATTTTTTTCATATTTTACCTCACTATAACTCCGCCGCCGATAACATAGCCGTCCGAGTAAAATACCGCCGCCTGCCCCGGTGTTACCGCACGCTGGGGTTCGTCAAAGCTGCATATTACGGTATCACCGTCTGATGTTATGGTGCAGGGACAGCTGCGCTGGGAATATCTCAGCTTGCCCTCGGCTCTTATCTGTGTTCCGTTATCGGGCTTATCAAACGCCATCCAGTTAAAATCCTTTACAAGCACGTCTTTTTTGAAAAGCTCGTCATTGCCGCCCAATATTACTTTGTTGTTTTCGGCATCTATGCCGCACACATACATGGGTACGCCAAAGGCTATACCCAAGCCCTTACGCTGACCTACGGTATAATTAAATATGCCGCTGTGTCTGCCGAGTACCCTGCCGCTGCTGTCAATAAAATCGCCCTCTGCAACAGCCCTGTCGGTATTGTTTAAAATGAAGTCGGCATAATTTCCGTCGGGCACAAAGCATATATCCTGACTGTCGGGCTTATCTGCGACAGTAAGCCCTATATCCCTTGCAATGCTGCGTATTTCGCTTTTTTCATACGAGCCGAGGGGCATAAGTGTGTGTGAAAGCTGATACTGTGTAAGGCTGTATAAAGCATAGGTCTGATCTTTGCTGTCCGTATCGGAGAGCCTGAGAGTGTATCTGCCTGTTTGGGGATGCTTTGTGATTTTTGCATAATGTCCCGTTGCAATATGATCCGCACCTATGGCGACAGCCTTGTTAAGCATGGACTCCCATTTTACATAACGGTTGCAGGCTATACACGGGTTAGGGGTCGAGCCCTTCAGATATTCGTCTATAAAGTAATCTATTACCTGCTTTTTAAATTCGTTTTTAAAATTGAGCACATAGTGGGGTATACCTATGGAGGCTGCTACACGCCTTGCATCCTCAACTGCCGAAAGACCGCAGCAGCCCCCGTTGTCTTCAATATCCTCCCGTTCCTCGTCCTGCCATATCTGCATGGTGACGCCTATTACATCATAACCCTCTTTTTTAAGCAGATATGCCGCAACGGAGGAGTCTACTCCGCCCGACATACCCACAACAACTTTTTTGGGCATATCAGTCCTCCTCGGGTATCTCCTCGTGCTCGCTTATATCGTTTACGGGCTGTTCAAGCCCCTCTATGACGATACCGTTTTTCTGTGCGTAATCCCAGAGTGCCGCATGCAGAGCCTCCTCGGCAAGACATGAGCAATGCACCTTGATAGGTGGCAGACCGTCAAGGGCTTCCATAACGGCTTTGTTTGTTACCTCAAGCGCCTCGGGTATGGTTTTGCCTTTTACAAGCTCGGTCGCCATTGAGCTTGTTGCAACGGCAGCGCCGCAGCCAAAGGTCTTAAACTTTGCGTCTTCTATTATGCCGTTTTCAATTTTGAGGTAAACCTTCATAATATCGCCGCATTTTGCGTTGCCTACCGTGCCTACGCCGCTTGCGTCTTCAATTTCTCCAACGTTTCTGGGGTTCATAAAATGGTCCATTACCTTTTCACTGTATTGCATAATAATTCTCCTTTTATTTGTTATTCTTTATAAAATCCTCATAGAGAGGTGACATTTCCCTCAGCCTTGATACTATAGGAGGCAGTTCCTTAAGTATAACATCGACCTCCTCCTCGGTATTGAAATGACCGAGTGTAAGCCTTAACGAGCCGTGTGCCTTTTCATGAGGCAGACCTATTGCAAGCAGTACATGCGACGGATCGAGAGAACCGCTGGTGCATGCGCTGCCGCTGCTTGCACATATGCCCTTCATATCAAGCAAAAGCAGCATAGATTCGCCCTCAATAAACTCAAAGGATATATTTACATTTCCGGGCAGTCGTTTTTGGGGGTGACCGTTCAGCCTGGAGTGGGGTATGGAGGAAAGTATGCCGTCAATAAGCTTATCCCTTAATGCAGCAAGCCTTTTGCTCTCCTGCTCAAGCTCTGCCGATGCAAGCTTTACCGCTTCTCCGAAGCCTACTATGCCGGGTACGTTTTCGGTGCCCGCACGCCTGTTTCTTTCCTGTGCTCCGCCGTGTATAAGGGGTTTAATTTTAATGCCCTTTCTTATATACAGCATACCTATGCCCTTTGGACCGTAAAGCTTATGTCCGCTTGCCGAGAGCAGATCTATATTCATTTCCTCAACATCAATAGGCACATGCCCGAGAGCCTGTACCGCATCGGTGTGGAAAACTATGCCCTTTTCCCTTGCTATGCTGCCTATTTCCTTAATAGGCTGTACGGAACCTATTTCGTTGTTTGCAAACATTACGGATATAAGTATGGTATCATCTCTTATTGCGTTTTTTAAATCGTCAATTGATATAATGCCGTACTCGTCAACGGGCAGATATGTTACCTCAAAGCCCTTGCTCTCAAGAAATTCACAGGTATGCAGTATTGCATGGTGCTCTATTGCGGTAGTGATTATATGCCTGCCCTTGTCGCTGCAGCTGTCGGCAACCCCTTTAAGCGCCCAGTTATCGGATTCCGAGCCGCCTGCGGTAAAGTATATCTCGTTTGCTTTGGCATTAATTGCCTTTGCAAGGTTATCTCTTGCCTCGTCAACGGCTGTTTTATTTTCCCTTGCTATTTTATAGATGCTGGAGGGATTGCCGTAATTTTCGGTAATAAAGGGAAGCATTTTATCTATAACTTCCTTGCGTGGCTTTGTGGTAGCCGCATTATCAAAATATATTGTCATTTTGCTTCAACTCCGTTTCATTAAAAATAGTATCAGTCCTGCATGCCGATGTAATTGTCGGCAAGCTGTGAGAGCGTTATACCGTTTGCGGTATACATTATGCTGTTGCTCAGCTGCTCCCATACGTCCTTTGTGGCACATTTGTCGCAGTTGCCGCCGGAGCAGGCTTCGCTTTTTGTATCGCAGTCTACCAGGTTCATAGGGCCCTCGATAGCAAGCAGTATATCGCCTACGGTTATTTCCTCGGGAGGTTTGGCAAGCTCGTAGCCGCCCTGAGCGCCCCTTATGCTTTTTACCAGCCCTGCCTTTTTAAGCAGGGAGATGAGCTGCTCCAGATAGCCTTCGCTTATATTCTGGCGTTTGGCAACACAGCCTATGGATACGCAGCTGCCCTCACGGGTATTTGCCGCTATGTCCACCATGGCTCTCAGACCGTATCTGCCCCTGGTTGAAACCTTCATACAATTCACCCCTTTTTTATATAAGGTTTAATCCCCAGTGAATTACTGGGGTTTGAACTGAATATATACTACCATATTATTGTTTTAATGTCAAGTAAATTACTGGGAAATAAACCTGCAATTTAAAATTTATATTATAACCGTATTTTGTCTTATATGGATATAAGCATGGGTTTATTTGGTTATATTTGTAAATTTATTTAAAGGTATAGTATAATTATATGCTATTTTTGTGAATATTGCTGTTTTTTGTTATTTTTATCAAATTATAAATTGATTTTTATACGGGAGTATGGTATACTTTACTTGTATCGGGGAGGTATCCCCGTTATATAACAGAGCCAGACTCTATTATTCATATACAACTCTCCACGGAAGCAGGCTTATGTCATCCACTCACGACATAAGCCTGTTTCTATTTATTTATCTTTTAAGGCTTTAACGGTTAAAACAAGGCAACAAAGTAAAAGATTTTGAAAAAATTATTAAATATGTGCGCTTAAAATTGCCAAACAGACAAAATACTGATAAAATAATATATAAAAAGTGTAAAAAAATATTTATGCCATGGAGGTCATATTATGAAAAGAGGTTTATATGCGTTACTTTTGTCGCTGCTTATGCTGTCGGGCTGTTCGCACGGCACAGCACCCGAGGCTGCGGATAACGAAGCGACTGCCGAGGACAGCTCTGGGGATACCACACAGGAGCAGCTGCCCGAAAGCGCCGACAGCTTTAGGATGGCAGGCACGGGCAGCGATACACTGGTTGTATATTTTTCAAGAGCAGGCAATATAGAGCCTGCCGAGGATATTGATGCCGTTTCGTCGGCAAGCCTTAACGAGGTTGACGGAGAGATATGCGGCAATGCGGAGATGATAGCGGGCTATGCAAGGGATACTGTCGGCGGCGATCTTCTGTTTATAAGGACGGCGGAAAAGTATCCTGCCGATTATGACGAAAATACCCGTGTCGCTTCGGACGAGATGGCAGCCGAAGAAAGACCCGAGCTGAATATGGGAGATATTGATCTTTCGGGCTACAAAAATATAGTTTTGGTCTATCCTGTCTGGTGGGGCACGATACCTATGCCCGTGGCTTCGTTTCTGGAAGGCTTAGATCCTTCGGATAAAAATATAATACCGATATGCACGGACGAGGGCAGCGGTATAAAAAACAGCATAGAGGATATAAAGGAGCTGGTTCCGGGCGCCAATGTGCTTGACGGTATAAGCATAAGGGGCAAAGATGCCGCAGACAGCGCCTCAACGGTTGAGGATTATCTTTTTGAGGTAAAACAATCTTTGGGATAATTATAGGAGGTAAATATGGACATTAACGAAAAGCTTAAAAAACTTGAGGAATATCTTGCAGGTCTGGAGAGTGCAGCGGTCGCTTTTTCGGGCGGTGTGGATTCCACCTTTCTGCTTAAGACCGCACACAGGGTACTGGGCGATAAGGCAATTGCGGTCACGGCAAAATCGTGCTCGTTCCCTGCAAGGGAGCTTAACGAGGCAAAGGAGTTTTGCAAAAGGGAGGGCATAAGGCATATTGTGGTAGAGTCGGAGGAGCTGGAGATAGAGGGCTTCCGCCAAAACCCCGTCAACAGGTGCTACCTCTGTAAAAAGGAGCTGTTTGGAAAGATTATTGACATAGTCAAGTCAAACGGCATAAAAAACATAGCGGAGGGCTCCAATACCGATGATGAGGGCGACTACCGTCCGGGGCTTATGGCTGTAAAAGAGCTGGGAGTCAAAAGCCCGCTGCGTGAGTGCGGTCTTTCCAAGGCGGATATACGCAAGCTGTCCGAGGCGGAGGGGCTCGACACATGGGACAAGCCGTCCTTTGCCTGCCTTGCCTCACGCTTTGTATACGGCGAGGAGATAACCGAGCAGAAGCTTGCAATGGTGGATAAGGCTGAGCAGCTTTTGCTGGATATGGGGTTTAAACAGGTGCGTGTGCGCATACACGGTACCATGGCAAGGATAGAGGTTATGCCGTCATGCTTTGAAATGCTTATAGAGGAAAAAAACAGGCAGAGGATAACGGAAAAATTTTCCGAGTACGGCTTTACATATACATCTATGGATCTTAAGGGATACAGGACAGGCAGTATGAACGAAACACTAAAAGGAGCAGACAAAGGTGACACAGAATGAATTGAAAAGGATACTTAAAGGAGTTGCAGACGGCAGCATTACTGCGGACGAGGC
The DNA here is from genome assembly GCA_947591605.1 of uncultured Clostridia bacterium. Taxonomy (GTDB): domain Bacteria; phylum Bacillota; class Clostridia; order Lachnospirales; family CAG-274; genus CALWRD01. Next base: position 18,840 of record CANQDF010000015.1, read on the forward strand.
AGCGTTAAAGCTGAAAATGGAACCTTTTGAGGAGCTGGGCTTTGCAAAGGTAGACCATCACAGAGGCGTAAGACAGGGAGCAGGCGAGGTCATATACGGTGCAGGCAAAACTCCGGGACAGATAGTGGAAATAACAAAGGCGCTTATGGCAAAGGGTCAGAGCAGCGTGCTTATAACACGGCTTACGCCCTCTGCGGCTCAGGAGGTGGGCAGCAGCATAGAGCTTGACTATCACGATATGGGGCATATAGGCATAGCAGGCAAAATGCCCGAGCCCGATACGGACGGCACGGTGCTTGTAGTGACGGGCGGCACAAGCGATATGCCTGTTGCGGAGGAGGCTGCACTCACGGCAATGTTTTTGGGCAGCAGGGTCAGCAGGCTGTATGATGTGGGTGTTGCAGGCATACACAGGCTGCTTGCGCATACCGAGGATATTATGCGGGCAAGGGTGATAATAGCAATTGCGGGCATGGAGGGCGCACTTGCAAGCGTTGTGGGAGGCCTTGCGGCATGTCCCGTTATAGCCGTGCCCACCAGTGTTGGCTACGGCGCCTCGTTCGGAGGGCTTTCCGCACTTTTGTCAATGCTCAATTCCTGCGCAAGCGGCGTAAGCGTGGTAAACATAGACAACGGCTTCGGTGCGGGATATATGGCTGATATGATAAATCACATGGGAGGAGAATAATATGAGTGTTTTGTATATAGAATGCAATATGGGTGCTGCGGGAGATATGCTTATGTCAGCCCTGCTGGAGCTGCATCCCGACCCCGTCGGCTTTGTTGAAAGGCTTAATGCTCTCGGCATACCGGGGGTCAAGGTAGATATGGAGAGGGTGCAGAAGTGCGGCATAACGGGTACACACATCAGGGTACGGGTAAACGGCGCCGAAGAGGATGAGCATATGCACGAGCACGGACATGAGCATCATCACGAACATCATCATGAGCATCATCACGAACATGGACACGAGCACGGACATGAACATCATCACGACCACGGGCACGGGCATCATCACAGCTCTCTTAAGGACATCGGGGATATTGTTTCAGGGCTTGAGCTGCCAAAAAACGTGCGTGAGGATATAGCTGCGGTGTACAGGCTTATTGCCGAGGCGGAGAGCAGCGTGCACAATACAGATATGGAAAATATACATTTTCATGAGGTCGGCACCATGGATGCGGTAACGGACATAACAGGCGTATGTATGCTTATTGACGAGCTGGACGCAGACAGCATAATTGTGTCGCCTGTAAATACGGGCAGCGGCACCGTAAGCTGTGCCCACGGCATATTGCCCGTGCCTGCGCCTGCAACGGCATATATTTTAAGAGATATACCCGTTTATTCGGGTGAGGTAAAGGGCGAGCTGTGTACGCCCACGGGTGCCGCACTGTTAAAGCATTTTGCATCGGGCTTCGGAAGTATGCCGTCAATGCGCATACAAAAGATCGGCTATGGCATGGGCAGCAAGGATTTTGGCACGGCAAACTGTGTAAGGGCGTTTTTGGGTGAGGGCGCATCGGATACGGAGAGGATATGCGAGCTTATATGCAACCTTGACGATATGACGCCCGAGAGGATAGGCTTTGCCGTATCAAGGCTGTATGACGGAGGCGCACTGGAGGTATTTACCACACCCGTCGGCATGAAAAAGAACCGTCCGGGCGTTATGCTTACCTGCCTATGCAGGGAGGATAAAAAAGAGGATATTCTAAGGCTTTTCTTTAAGCACACCACCACAATAGGGGTAAGGGAAAACATAATGAACCGCTATGTGCTTGAAAGGCACGAGGAAACGGCTCATACCCCCTACGGAGATATACGGCTTAAAAGGTCGGAGGGCTACGGCGTTTCAAGGGTAAAGCCCGAGTACGACGATATGGAGAAAATTGCGCTTGAAAACGATATTGATATTTCTCGGATAAAGACAGACATCTGACAGGGAGATCATAATATGAAAAGGGCTTGTGAGATATTTGCCTTTTTACGGACAGCCGTGCTTTGACGCATCCCGTTATTTCCTTGGCAGAATAACAGACTGCCAAAAAAACTAAAAATAGATTAATAAAATAAAATTTTTATAACTTAAACTTGCAAACATCTTAAGGTAACTTAAGCGCCGTCAGCGTAAAGCCTTTAGGCTTTAGCGATACCGTAAGGCAGGCTAAAATCCGCAGTTAGCATAATTTCTCCTTTGGAGAAATTAGCATAACCACGGGGACGGAATTCACTTCCGCCGAGGAAAAGAGGGAGTGTCGAGCGATAGCGAGGCACGAATCTCTTTATACTTTGTAAAAAAATGCAGGAAATGTACGCATTTCCTGCAAGCGTGTCGACTTTTTCGACACGCTTAATAAATATACTTGAAAAAATACGAAAAATGTATTATTATATATCTATATCGGCTCATACAGCTGCTTTTTGCCGTGTGCGCCGTGCCTTTGCAATACCGTTAGAGTGGGGTGTTTAGTATGAAATTATCATCGGTTGCGGAAAAAATGCGTGCATCGTCAACGCTGAGCATATCCGCTGAGGCAAACAAAAAAATAAACGAGGGTATTGATATAATAAATTTCAGTGCGGGCGAGCCCGACTTCAATACGCCGGATAATATAAAGGAGGCGGCAAAAGCTGCTCTTGACAGTAATTTTACCCATTATACACCTTACGAGGGTATACCGGAGCTGAGGCAGGCTGTTGCCGACGACCTTAAGGCGGAATGCGGCATTGAATACAGCGCCGATATGATAGTTATTTCCAACGGCAGCAAGCACGCTATTTTAAATGCGTTTAAGGCTATACTGGATCCGGGGGATGAGGTTATAGTGCCTGCCCCATACTGGAACAGCTATATAGACATTATAAATATGTGCTACGGCGTGCCTGTTATTGCGGAAACAAAAAAGGGCAATGCCTTTAAGGTAAAGCCCGATATGCTCGGTGAGCTGCTTACGGACAGGACAAAAGCGGTAATAATAAACAGCCCCAACAATCCAACGGGTATGATGTACACCGAGGACGAGCTTAAGGCGATAGCGGATTTTGCCGTTAAAAACGACCTGTTTGTAATAAGCGATGAAATTTACAGGCGCCTTGTATACAGCAAAAAGCTCAGGCATGTGAGCATAGCCTCACTTGGCGGTGATATATTTGAGAGGACAATAGTTATAGGCGGTCTTTCCAAAAGCCATGCAATGACAGGCTGGAGAGTAGGCTACAGTGCGTCCTCCTTACAGGTAGCACAGGCTATAGCACGCATACAGTCAAACGCCACTTCAAATGTAAACTCTATAGCGCAGGCGGCTGCTGTGGAGGCTCTTACGGGTGACCGCAGCGGGGTGGAAAATATGATAAGGGAGTTTGAGCACAGGCGTGACTATATTGCCCAGAGAATATCGGACATACCTCTTTTAAGCTCATTGCTGCCAAAGGGTGCGTTTTATCTGTTTGTGGATGTATCCAAGCTTTACGGCGGCAGTGTAAGGGATATAGATATAAAAACCAGCGCCGATGTTGCAAGGGCGCTGATGCAGTATTACGGCGTTGCCGTTGTACCGTCCGATGCCTTTGGTTATCCCGACCATATAAGGATTTCCTATGCTACCTCCATGCGTGATGTGGTGGAGGGCAGCAACCGTATAGAACGCTTTGTAAAGGAGAACTTTTAATGAAGTCTTACAGAAAGGAACTGCACTTTAATATTCCGTCAAGACGGGGCATAGTAAACATAACATCCGATGTGCAAAAGGCGGTTGACGAAAGCGGCATTAAGGAAGGGCTTGTGCTTGTAAATGCTATGAATATTACCGCAAGCGTTTTTATAAATGATGATGAAAGCGGTCTGCACAGGGATTATGAGCGTTGGCTTGAAAACCTTGCGCCGGAAAAGCCGTACAGCAGGTACGACCATAACGGCTATGAGGACAATGCGGACGCCCACCTCAAAAGGACGATTATGGGCAGGGAGAGCGTTATAGCCGTAACGGACGGCAAGCTGGACTTTGGCACATGGGAGCAGATTTTTTATTTTGAGTTTGACGGCAAGCGCCATAAAAGGGTGCTTATAAAAATTATAGGAGAGTAAGGGCGGCTTTGTGCGCTGCTTACCTAAAAATATCTAAAAATAATACAACAGCTGAGGCTTATGACAGATTTTATAAGCTTTGGCTGTTTTTTTTATGCCGTAAACAATAAAAAATGCCGCAAAGTATACTTTGTGACAGTAAAAATTTTAATTAATTTTTTAGTGATATTTAACTGTATATGTTGACTTAAAATTAAATTTATGGTATAATTTGTACAAACAAAAAAGCAATTTTATTTACTGTCACAAAGTATACTTTGTGACAGCCCGGTTTACCGGTTTATGCGGGAGGAGAGCAGCCTATGGAGAGTGAAAATAACAGTGCCGATACGGGTGCAGGCGAGGCCCTTACCCACAATGAAATTATGGAGCAGTGCCGTATGATAGCCCGCAAAAAGGTAAACGAAGTAACGGAGCTTAATCTGCCTTTTATGGATACCGAATACGGCAGGGCTATTTTTGAGGAGCAGATATACGGCATTCTCTTGCAGATGCTCTCGTTTGTCGGCGCCAATATGCAAAAAAACCGCAAGCAAAAGCAGCGGCAGGGCATAGAGGCGGCAAAGGCGGCAGGGGTGCAGCTTGGCAGACGCCGCAAGTATGACCCCATGGAGCATATAGAGGTATTCAGACAGCTTGAACGGGGAGAGATAAGTGTAGACGAGGCTATGCGGACGGTAGGCGCCTGCAAGAGCACCTTTGATAAAATGCACAGGGAGCTGCGCAAAAAAGAATTGCTGTAGGTGTGCAGTACACGGTGAATGGGTGTTTACGCAGTACACGGTGATATTCCTTGCACTTAAGAGGTGCTGCGGAAAATCACCGTATACAGCTTAGGCAGCGGCGATGCGGAAATCACTGTAAACAGTATTTACGCAGTACACGGTAATATTCCTTGCGCTTAAGAGGCGCTGCGGAAAATCACCGTATACAGCTTAGGCAGCGGCGGTGCAAAAATCACTGTAAACAGTGTTTACGCAGTACACGGTGATATTCCTTGCGCTTAAGAGGCGCTGCGGAAAAATCACCGTATACAGCTTAGGCAGCGGCGGTGCAAAAATCACCGTATACCATATCGGTTAAAGTAAATATGTTATCAAGCTGACGGAGTGCAATATTATTTTTAGCTGCTTCGTATGGCATGATATAAAGCGGCATATATGTTCATTTAAGGTGTTGCCTTATCTGCAGATTGAACATATTTGCCGACAATAAGGGGAAAGGGGGCAAATACAGCTTATCGGTGGCTGTATAATACATCGGTTATAATTTGCAAATTATAATTTTGTAACTATTTTAAAAGGAGGATATTTATGAAAAAAACATTTTTAAAATTCCTCGGCGGTGCTGTTGCTGCTATTATGCTGACAACGGGTCTTGCTGTAGGAATGACAACAACAGCTTTAGCAGCAGAGGGAGATGCGTTTACTGTATTGCCAAGTGATTTTTACACTACCGGTACTTATACAGGTACTTCTTCTTCCGTTAACGCAGATGAAACCAGCGTTACTAAAAATGGAGCTACAGTTACATTAAATAATGCTAAAAATTATTATAATAAAGCAGGCACAAGAGGTACTTTTACCAATTCAACCGGCAAATCCTTTGACACAGAATTACAAACGGGAGGTGGCAATAGAACATTTACCATTTCTCCTGCTGCAGATGGTCAAATTACCGTGTATTGGTATACTACAACGAAAGACCATACAATAAACGTGGGCGACAATTCTGTTAAAACAAGTAATGACACTAAAAATACTCTTATTGCAACATCTGGTTATTGTTTAAAAGACGAAGACTTTGTGATTGAATTTGTAAAAACCAATATGTGTATGTTGTCTATTGAATTTGAACCTATGACAGTGCCAAAGTACACATGGGCAATTGATTATTCCGAACTTACTATAGGAATTGATAAATCAAAGCTTAGTTTTACTGCGGACGAAACTACCAAAACAACAAATACTCTTGCTTATACAGGTATTGATTACAAGCTTAATGATGCTAACAAAGAGGTTAAAGGTGTAGCTGATACAAGTCGAAAAGTAACCGTTAAACCTCTCGACAGTTGGTTTACAAAAATAGAGTATAAGGAAGTTACTCCGGATGCTACCGGCAAATACGATTTTACAACAGCAGGCGGCGAAAATATCCGTCTTGCTCTCGGCAGCAATGCAAGCAAATCAAATCAGACAGCTTATTCTGAGCCGGATAAAGCTGAAGGTGATGATTCTGTAAATTATGTTCTGCTGACATCCGAAGGAGCATCACTGTATGATGACTCCAAAGATGCAGCAACAAGACTTGTTATACCATATTCCGCATCTACAGGAAAGGTAACGGTAAGCGGTGAAGTTACACCTACAAACAAGAAGGGAAGTAAGTGGGCTATATGTGACCTCGGTATGGTTTCTCTGTATGTTGATAAGAGCAGCAATGTAGTTATAGGCAATAACATATCCAGTGTTGATGGTTATGCCGGATTAGGCAATTCAAATGCAGGTGCAATAAACGAAAAGAGTAAAAGCAAACTGAATTACAGCATAACAGTTGACCTTGACAATAAAACTGTAACAGCTCATGTAACAAATACAAATGCAAGTGATAAAGTTATTGATATAAAGGATGTTCCTTATACTCATGATGTTCCATTAACAAAAATTACTTTCACAACCAATAGTGGCGGTAGTGTTACAGGTACAGACGATAGAGCTTTACTTATCCCATCGGTAACAATCAAAAAGGAAGCGGCAGAGGACAATGCAGACGGTGCTACAGACGGTGCTGTAGCAGTAATCAAGGGCGCAGACGGTACATACTATGCAGTAGTTATCGTTTCCGAAGCAGAGGCACGGGCTAACAGCGCACTTAAGGTCAATGCAGGAGGCAATAGTGCTTCAATAGAAACCGTTTACAGCAAGGTAGCTATAGGTGATAATGAATACACCGCAGAAGATCTTGGAGGCAGCACAGGCGATTATGTAAGCGGTATAAAGCTTACAATAAACAACTCTTCTGCAACGGTCAGCGCAGCAGCTATCCAAGCTAAAATAAATGTAAATAAAGTAGAAGTAGCATAATGGAGGGTGACGCAATGAAAAAATATGAAACGCCCGTAATTGAAATTACGGAAATCAAACACGATGATGCTATAATGGCGGCAAGCTCATTATATGACGGCAGGCAGACAGGCGCACAGCAGAGCAGCGCTTTTGCAAACCTTACAATTGACTTTTAATTTTAGAGGCTGCGGGGACTGTCCCCGCAGCCTTATATTGTTAATAAACCTAAATATGCAAAAAATATTTTTTGGATAACAGAAATATTCAAAACACTTTCAGGTAACTTTAGCGCCGCAGGCTAAAATCCGCAGGACGAGCTTTGCCCGTCCGAGGAAAAGAGGGAGTGTCGAGCGATAGCGAGGCACGAATCTCTTTGTACTTTGTGAAAAAATGCAGGAAATGCAAGCATTTCCTGCAAGCGTGCAGCCTTTTTCTATTACTGTTACAGCTCTGCAAGCCCCTCTATGGCAACATATATCTCGCTTATCTCATACCAGGTGGCAAAGTCCACCGAACCTGTCACGGGCATATTGAATATGCGCTGAAATTCCCTTACAGCCTCGCTTGTGCCTTCGCCGTAAATGCCGTCTACCCTCAGCTTGGGTATTGCGTAATATGTGCCTGCTATCGAGTTTAGCTGGCGCTGTATCGTCCTTACGTTATTACCGCTGCTGCCTATAGTGAGCACCTCACCGGGATAGCTTAAGGGTATGCCTGTTACCTTTTGCGCCGCATCAAGGTATACATCGCTGCCGTAAAAATATCTCAGTATTTCTATTGCACGCAGCCCATCCTCGGCAAGGGCGGCACTGCCCCACTGAGTCATCCAGCCGGGACACTGCACCTCCCTGCCGTCGCAGTACTGCGCAAAAAGCGGCTGGCGCTGCCCCTCACGCTTTATATAAGTTGTAAAAAGCTCGTCAACTATATTGCTTATCGACTCGTATATTGTTCTGCCGTAGCTGAATGATTGGTCATAGCGTGTACTGCTGGTTATGGTAAAATCATATCCCCTGTTGCGGTACCATTCCGTAAATACCCTGTTCAGCGTAAAGGAGTTTATGGCAAGCACATTTGCCTTTATCGCCTCGGTGGGCCATGTGGAATATATCTCGCTTGACGCCACATTTTTAATATATTCCTTGTAAGGCACATAGTAGTTTGGGGCATTGGAGTTTGGTGTTCCGTCATGTACCACTATTATCTCCGGTACGGAAACATTGTCCAGTACCACAAAGCCCGTTTCGGGCGGCAGCTCCTTTACCTCCTCCTCGGGTATCTTTTCGGGATAATCCCCCCAAAGGGTGGGCGGGGGTACGGTTATGTCGTTTTGCTCCCTGCCCATATACACTCTTTGCAGCGCCGTAGAGCCTGCAAATATCTGTACGTCAGATATTGTTTCGTCGCTGTAGCCGTCGGCGCTTATATACAGATCGTATTCGCTGTACGGCTTTGGCCCCGATTCCTCCAGAGAGTATTCCTCGGGCGGTGCGGGCAGTTGTACCGTGGGGGTGCGCCCCGAGCTGTCGGTAAAAAGCTCCTCAATTACGTTGCCCGTGTTTGGCATGCGTATTTTTACGGATGCGTTTGCAACAGGCCTTGCTACCGTCCTGTCGTATACCTCCGCCTGCAGGGAGCCCAGGCTCTCGTTTACGTTTACTTCCATTGCTTTCATATGGTTATGACCTCTTGGATGGCTTTAAACATTTTATTCAATTTTTGCTATTGATATGTTTTAAATTTTACGGTATAATAAATTAGGTATATATTGCTGCATTAATATAAATAGGTTATGTTTGGAGGCATATGTATGAACAACTTTTTCGGGCTTGACAGCAAGTTTTATAAATACGGCTCGATACTTGCGGATATACTTATAATAACCCTGCTGTGGACTATTACAAGCTTGCCTATAATAACTGTGGGTGCTTCCACAACGGCTATGTATTATGTTATAACAAGGCAGCTCTCTAACCGTGAGGGCTATATAAGGACGGATTTTTTTAAAAGCTTTAAAGCCAATTTTTTTCAGGCAACGGGTGTTACAATATTGTTTATTGTAATTTTTGCGGTGTTGTTTTTTAATATCTACATACTGCCGGGGGACTCCGTGCTGTTCCCTATACAGTTTGTGCTGCTGGCGGTGGCGGTGGCGGTGCTTGCGTTTGTGTTTCCGGTGCTGTCAAGGTTTGAGTTTAAGTTTTTTGAGCTGCTGCGCACAAGCTTTTTTCTGGCTGTAAGGCACTTCCCCACATCGTTTACCTGTGTGGTGCTGCTTTATGCAATATATGTGCTTGTGCTGCGCTGGCCGTTTGCATTTGTGGTTTGCGCAGGCGTATACGGCTGGCTCACATCGCTTATGTTTATGCGTGTGTTTAAAAAATATGTTCCGCAGATGGATACGGACGAATATGATGAGTTTAAAAGGCAGGAGCTGCTTGCCGCCGAGGCGGAAGATGAAAAAAATGATACGGAATCGCCCGTAAGTCAGTGATATTTGTACTCTGCATAAAGCGTCGCAGACTTATAATCCGCAGTCAGCGTAATTTTCCCTTTGGGAAAATTAGCGTAACCACGGGGGCGAGCTTTGCTTATGCACCGCAAAAAAGTAATGCGGACGCCCGCAGGGCGGCTTTTGGCATAGCCAAAAGTGCTTTTCGCCCGAGGAAAACAGCGAGTTTCAAGGGACTTTCAGTCCCGATGGAATGAGCTGTTTATACTTCTGCATATCTTCGAAAAAGTTCCAAAGGGACTTTTTCGATAGATTTGGTAATTTTTGTTTAAAAATTTTTATTGTAATTTTAAAGGCAAGGTGCTATAATAAACTTGATTTTAATCGGTTATACATTGCGCTTGTTAAAAAGGAGATATATAAATGCAGAAAGCGTTGGGTTCAAGGGTACACCTTGACGATATGACAAACAAACATGCAGTTGAATTTAACAATTATATTGCAGACCTGCTGGAGTTTAAAGAGGTAAAGGATCTTGACGAGTATGAGCAGCATTTTCGCACATCCAGGCTGCAGCACTGCATAAATGTTTCATATTACAGCTATCGTATTGCATCGGTGATAGGTGCCGACCCCAAAAAATCGGCAAGGGCAGGGCTTTTGCACGACCTGTTCCACTACGACTGGCATAAGGACAAAACACCGCAGCTGCATGCCTTTTATCATCCCAAGCTTGCACTTGAAAACGCAAGGAAGATAGTACACCTTTCCTCATGTGAGGAGGATGCCATTTTAAAGCATATGTGGCCTCTTTATTGGGGTATGCCAAGCTATAGGGAATCGGTTGCCGTAACTATGGCGGATAAATATGCTGCTTCACTGGAGGTTTGCTACCAGTGGGGTACCTTCTTTGCAGGAAAGATATATAAGCTTTTTGCCTACGGCAACAATTGACGGGCGGCACACATAAACGGCTTTTAATAAAAATACAGGACACAGGGTCATTACCTGTGTCCTTTTTGCGTGTTAAAACGGCGCCGCAGATTGTCAAAAAACTTAAAATTAGATTCAAAAAACGATTTTTAAAGAGTTTAAACTTGCAAAAGCACTTAAAGGTAATTTAAGCGCCGCAGGCTAAAATCCGCAGGACGAGCTTTGCCCGTCCGAGGAAAAGAGGGAGTGTCGAGCGATAGCGAGGCACGAATCTCTTTGTACTCTGTGAAAAAAATGCAGGAAATGCAAGCATTTCCTGCAAGCGTGTTAACTTTTGGGGTCTTTACAGCGACATCCGTTTTTTTTTGCACAATTATCTGTACTGTATAAATTACTTGTATAAAGGATATTTGTCGGTTATGGCCTTTACCCTTGCGGCAGCCTCTGCCTTGTTTGCCTCAAAATCCTTTGCAACAAGACCGATAATGTCTGCGATCTCGGTAAAGTCGTCCTCCTTAAGGCCTCTGGAGGTGGCAGCGGGTGTGCCTAAGCGTACACCGCTTGTTGTGTTTGGCTTTTCGGGGTCAAAAGGTATGGCGTTTTTGTTGCAGGTAATGCCCACCTCGTCAAGGTTGTGCTCAAGCTCCTTGCCTGTTACGCCCATCCTGCGCAGGTCAACAAGCATAAGGTGGTTGTCCGTGCCGCCCGAAACAAGGTCAAAGCCGTTGTTTAAAAGACCCTTTGCAAGCGCCTGTGCATTGTTTACTATCTGCTGTGCATACTGCTTAAATTCAGGCTGGAGTGCCTCTTTGAGGCAAACTGCCTTTGCAGCTATAACGTGCATAAGAGGGCCGCCCTGTATGCCGGGGAATACAGCCTTGTTGATGAGCTTTGCATGCTCCTCCTTGCAAAGGATAAGGCCGCCTCTTGGGCCTCTTAAGGTTTTATGTGTTGTAGTGGTAACAAAGTCCGCATATGGTACGGGCGATGGATGTACGCCTGCGGCAACAAGGCCTGCGATGTGCGCCATATCCACCATAAGATATGCGCCTACCTCCTTTGCTACCTCACTGAAAAACTTAAAGTCGATTATGCGTGAATATGCGGAAGCGCCTGCAATTATCATCTTTGGCTTGCACTCGTGAGCGATGCGCCTTACCTCGTCATAATCTATCATACCCGTTTCCTCGCTCACGCCGTATGGTACAACATTGTACTGCTTACCGCTCATATTTACGGGCGAACCGTGTGAAAGATGTCCGCCGTGGGCAAGGTTCATGCCCATAACGGTATCGCCGGGCTTAAGTACGGCAAAAAATACCGCCATATTTGCCTGTGCGCCCGAGTGAGGCTGGACATTGGCATGCTCTGCGCCAAACAGCTCTTTAGCACGCTCTATGGCAAGGTTTTCGGCAATATCCACCTTTTCGCAGCCGCCGTAATAGCGCTTGCCGGGGTAACCCTCCGCATACTTGTTTGTCATAGGTGAGCCCATAGCTGCCATAACAGCTTTGGATACAAAGTTTTCCGAAGCTATAAGCTCGATATTGCTGCGCTGACGGTTGAGCTCGGCAAGTATAGCCTCAGCTATTTCAGGGTCAACAGCCTGTAAGTCTTTAATATCGTACATTATTGCACCTCCAAATTATTTATGATTTTATTGTAATACAAATTTTGGTCGGTGTCAATAACGATGAAACGGAGAGCAGGTTGCTTTTGAAAAAAGCGGTGCGCTCTCCGTTTTAAGCTTTTTATTGTGTACTGTAGTCAAGTATAAATACGGGCGGTGCGGTATCGACCTTAAGCATTGCCGCTATTGCCTCCGTATTGTCATTTACCTCGTAAAATTCAAGCTGTTTGCTGTCGTTTACTATGCCAAGCAGCTTTTTGCCCGATGCCGTTTCTATATAAGCAAAGCGCCCTGCTCCGCAGCTGTAGGTTTCGGGCAGGTCTTCCTGCGTCAGCATACCAAGCTTGACAAGCGACTGTTCGTAATCGGCAAAGCCTGTTTTTATACCGCCGTAGGAGGCTATTGTGTATTTTGGCATAAGCCCCGGCTCCATATCGGGGGCAACGCTGTTTGCATCGACTTTGGGCGATGCCGAGCTCTCCAAGGAGTCAAGCAGTATATGCCAGCCTGTGTCGGCATCCTGTGTAAGCACATATTCCCTTATATCGTCGGGCTTTGTGAGGCTGCCTGCAACGACCGAGGCATATTTGCTGTCGTTTGCAATGTATTTTACATCTATGCTGTCGCCCTCAAAATCATCATATATATCACGCATTATATCGGCATATATGCTGTCGGTGACAGCAGGCACGGATACATTGCCGTGGTCGGGCGAATATTTGCCAAGGAGCGCTCTGTACTGATCGGCTGTGATTATGCCGCCCTTTTCATCGGCGGAGGATATAACATAGCCGCTGCTGCTGTTGTATACGGTAAAGGGCTTTAGCTCCTCCCCCTTGTACATAAGGCTGATGCCTTCCGTCTGTGCAAGGTCGGAAGGCTTTATAAGTATTATATCGGTGTAGTCGTCCATATCCGTCGGTATCTGTATACCCTGTGTTGAGGCTATATCCGAGGCGCTTACGGAAAAGTTGTCCCTAAGCGAATACATAAATCCGTAAGAGGATATAAGGTTTTGCCTGTGTAGATTGAAGTAGTCGTTTACGGCTGTATTAAGAGGCGCAAGCTTTGCATAGAGAGCATCGTCTGCCGCTTCGTCCGAGGGGGTGTTTTTTACCTCGTATATGCCCGATGATGTGACCTCCGTGTCGGCCTCGTTATCTTCCGTATCCTGCTGAGCCTGCGTCTGTGCGGCGCCTTCGGGCAGGGTATCATCTGCGGGGTTTTTATCGGACGACATCAATATTACCGCTGCTATTGCGCATGCTGCGCATAAAACAACTATTACCGATATTATAAGCTTTTTTTTACTCATTTTCGTACTCGCTTTCTTTATCTGCTATTACTTTGTATACGTCCTCAAGCTCATTGCGGTGTAGCCTGAGTATGTCGGCAACGGTCTGTTCCGTCTGCCCGGGGTCATCGCTGTAGTCAAGCACCAGCTCCCATACGGGGTTGTAATAATCCTCCGATTCCGACACAGTATCGGCTATGCCGTTAAAGCATTCCGTATCGTAGTAGTCAAAAATAGCGCCGTATTCCCAATCCTTGACATCACGCTCGGTAGAAAGGCGCAGGTGCAGGCGGTTTTTGCCGTCATCCTCGGATACAAATACGGACATTATATATTCCACGTTTTCGGTAATGCTAAGCGAGCACAGCTCCTTGTCCAGAAAGCCGGTATCCTTGTCCTTAAGCATAATAACAACAACTGTTTCCATATTATCTCCTTTGTATTATTCTGCATCCGCCCAGCTGCGTGTGTGGAGCTCACCCTGTTTTAAAAGGTCTGCAAAGCCGTTTTGGCGCAATGCCTCATAAAGCACTACGGCAACGGAGTTTGACAGGTTGAGGCTCCTGTATTTTTCAAGCATAGGTATACGTATGCAGTTCTGCCTGTAATTTATAAGTATATCCTCGGGTATGCCGCTGCCCTCGCTGCCGAACATAATAAAATCGTCCTTGTCGTATCTGACATCGGTGTAGGTGTTAAGGGCCTTTGTGGTTGCCATATATATCCTTGCGCCGCTGTTTTTTGCGATAAAATCGTTAAAGCTGTCGTACAGGTGCACATCAAGGTCATACCAGTAATCCATACCCGCACGTTTAAGCGCTTTGTCGCTTATGATAAAGCCAAGCGGACGTATAAGGTGCAGGCTTGTACCCGTTGCGGCACAGGTACGCCCTATGTTGCCTGTGTTTTGCGGTATCTCGGGCTGATGTAAAACAATGTTCATTTTATCTTTCCCTTTTTATTTATGATTAAACCTATTTTAACACATTTGCCATATATATACAAGCAATTTAATAAAAAAGTGGGAGGGCGATAGCCCTCCCACTTGGGGGTGTTGTTTTGCAACACCCCTTGAATGAAATGCCAGCATTTCATTCATTTTTTCACAATGAATAAAGAGCCTCGTGCCTCCCGATGGTCGGCGACTCGCTCTTTTCCTCGGACGGGCAAAGCTCGTCCTGCGGATTTTAGCCTGCGGCGCCTAAGTTACCTTAAAGTGCTTGCAAGTTTAAGTTCTTAAAAATTCATTTTTTAAATCTATTTTTATTTTTTTTACGGTCAGTATGGGAGGACGATCGCCTCCCATGATTAATAAAAAATATATATCTACCGAGGTATAAGCGAAAGCCTTACTATGCCTCCCTTGCGTGCATAGCCGCTGTCCCACAGCTCATAGAGATCCAAAAGGTAAAATGTGCCGTAGGTCACAAGCTTTACGATAAATTTATCGGCAAATTCCTCATATCCCGCCAGATAAAACCAGTGCCATACAAACGGCTCGATATTGGGGCTTTTGTGCTTAAGCACAAGCATGGGTACGGGCATATCCTCATCCAGTGAAGAACGCACCGCATCACGCAGAGGTTCATAGCCCTGCTCCGAGCTTATACACTCCATACCCACAGAGGTATCTCCCACGCTTTTAAGGTATCCCTCAAAGCCCTCCTCAAACAGCTCGAGCTTGTCTATACCGGATATCCTGGGGTAAAGAAAGGGGCGCATTTTTTCGGAAAAGGCAATATAGTCCTCCGATGTTACCGTTTTGCAGTCAAACGGGTACAAATGCTTAAGGTTAAACCTTAAAGCAAGGTATATACAAATGTCGCATGCCGTCACGGCGCCGCAGCCGCCCAGCTTCATCCATCTGCTTTTGAACATATCCTGATTCCAGCCTGTATATTTACCGTCAATTATTATTTCGGCAAGTTCTTTTGTCAATAGGATCGCCTCCGAAGGTTATGCCGCATACTCCGTAAGCAGCACAGTCATTCCTTATTGTATTCTGCAAGAAGAGCCTCCATCTGCTCAATGCCCTTTAGCTGGGATATTATTATAGTATCGGCTATGGGCATAAGCGAGCCGCATATGGGAAACCTCAGCAGATTTATCGACATCCGCACCGCACCCTTGTGGTGAGGTATCATTTCGGTAATAAAATCATAGTTTACATTTTCAACTATGGGTGAGTTGTTCATATTTTTGAACATAACATCGGTTATAGACTTGTATGCGGAAAGATATTCCTTAATATCCTCATCCGAATCGGTTTTTTGCCTGCATCCCGGGTATACCGAGCGCATATCGGCTATGCTTTTGGTCTGCTCCGTTATAATGCCCTCCGCTATTGAGCGCACAGCGGCATCATCGCTGTATTTTAAAATGTTTTCCGACATTTTTATTGCTGCCTCGTGATGAGGTATCATTTGGTTTATAAAGGTTGCGGAGATACTGTTGCTCAGCTCGGCGTTATCCATGCCGTTTTCCATATCCGCAAGTATCTCCTCAAATGTATTTATATATTGCTGTACATTTTCGTCCATATATATCCCTCCTCCGTATCATAATATGAAATATATGAGGAGGTGGTGAGGACAGTCTGCATCAAAGCTTTATAAATTTTGGCTTGACTGTCGAAAAAGTCCCTTTGGGACTTTTTCGAGAATAAGCAGAAGTATAAACAGCTCATTCCGGCGGGACTAAAAGTCCCTTGAAACTCGCTGTTTTCCTCGGGCGGGCAAAGCTCGCCCTGCGGATTTTAGCCTGCGGCGCTTAAGTTACCTTAAAGTGTTTGCGAGTTTAAGTTCATAAAAATTTATTTATTTAATCTTTTTTAGTTTTTAGACAATCTAAGTTAAAGCTTAATAAATTTTGGCTTTCTGTGTCTGAAAACGGTTATATGGCTGTAGCCTGCCTCAAAGAGCATATCGTATGCGCAGCCTATATGGTCGGCAACATCCTTGACAAAATGGGCGTCCGAGCCTATGGTGACTATCTCCCCGCCAAGCTGCTTATATCTGTTGAGTATGTCTATGGACGGATATACCGTATTTATGCCGTATCTGAAGCCCGATGTGTTTATCTCTATGCCTTTGCCGTTTTCTATAAGAGCTTTGAGCACAGCGTCTATTTTATCTGCATAATCCTCATATCTCAGAGTGTTGTCGTCATATGTGCCGTACCTGGATACAAAGTCAAGATGACCGTAAACGCAGAAGTCCCTGCAGGCGCCGATATTTTTAAGCATTTCATCCCAATATGTATTGTATGCCTCGGTCTTTGTTTTGCCCGAGAAAAATTCATTGCGGTCAAAGTACAGATCCTTTGTGCATACCGCATGTGATGAGCCTATGATAAAATCAAAGGGAAATTTTTGCGTTAAGGCGTTTATCTTATCTGCCCATAGGCTTTCCAGCCCTATTTCCACGCCGAAGGTAACGGTTATATCATTTTTGTATTTTTCGGCAAGCTCGTATATAACGGGCATATATACCGCATAATCGGTAAAATCGTATCTCTCGTCAAAATCGACATGGTCGGTAAAGGCTATCTCGTCACAGCCCTTTTGTATTGCAGATAGTATCATTTCCTCCATCGGTGCATCGCTGTCCGAGGAGTAGTTTGTGTGTATATGGCAGTCTGTAATGTACACAGTACTCATTCCTTTCCGATGTACTTTTTATAGGACATACGCCCGCTGCAATATTTATGAGCAGCAGGGTGCTGTATCCTATAAGATCATCTTTTATTATAGCATTGTCGGGAGTATATGCAAAGTACTGTTTATTGGACTTATATAAAATAAACCTGTAAATTTGTTTTGCGGTATTTATTTGCTGTTTTTTGTATGATTGACCAAATTTTGCACCGTAAAATACCGTATTATAGTGCAGTATACTTATTAATTTGCAGCTTTTTAAAGTTTTTGCCAAATTTATGGCAGTTTAATTTTATTTTTGTAAAGTTTAATGCTTGATTTTGTAAATTTAATCGTGTTATACTACACAGTAATCGGAGTTTTAACACTGTAAATATTGTTGTAATAAAAGTCAGTAATGTATTTTACTCGGGAGGACAGTACAAAATATGGATTATGTGTCTATGTTCACAGCGGTCTTGGGAGGCCTTGGCTTGTTTCTGTACGGTATGCACATCATGGCGTCCGGTTTGCAGAAATGTGCGGGCAACAAGCTTAAGCATATACTGGAAATGCTTACCCGCAATAAGTTTTTGGGCATAATACTGGGTGCTATAGTTACCGCTATCATACAGAGCTCATCTGCTACCACTGTAATGGTGGTGGGCTTTGTAAATGCAGGCATTATGGATCTTACACAGACCGTCGGCATAATTATGGGCGCCAATATCGGTACTACCATGACAAGCTGGCTGGTATCCTCTTTGGAATGGGCAAGCTTTCTCGACCCCGAGTTTTATGCGCCGATAGCCATAGCGGCAGGTGCTTTTATGCTGCTTTTCAGTAAAAAAAATACCACCTCTCTTTTAGGTGAAACCATAGCGGGCTTCGGACTGCTGTTTGTGGGCATTGCAATGATGAAGGAAGGGCTTGAACCTCTGCGTGGGCTGCCTGCCTTTGCCGACGCCATGGCTACCTTTGGCACAAACCCTTTGCTTGGTGTGCTTGTGGGTGCTGTGGTCACGGCGCTTATACAAAGCTCGTCCGCCTCGGTGGCAATACTCCAGTCGCTTGCTCTTGCAGGCCTTGTGCGCTGGGATGCCGCAATATATATAGTAATGGGCGAAAATATCGGTACCTGTGCAACTGCCGTGCTGTCTAGTATCGGCACCAACAAAAACGCAAAGGCTGCCGCATATATACATCTGCTCTTTAACGTTATAGGAGCGGTTATAATAAGTACGCTTGCAGCGCTGTTTTTTACCTTTATAAACCCTGCATTGGGCTCAAGGCATCTCAGCAGTGTGGATATAAGTTTACTGCATACAACGGTCAACCTTGCCACAATGTTTATGCTTTATCCTTTCGGCAATCAGCTTGTAAAGCTTGCAGAAAAGCTTACAAACCTTACGCCGTCTGCCGTAAACGAGGCAGAGCTTATACATCTTGACGACCGTGTGCTCAAAACCCCCGGTATCGCTATTGAAAACTGCGTAAAGGAGATCGTGCGCCTTGGTGAAATGGCAAGAGATAATCTCGAGCTTGCCACCAATACCATGAAAACGCAGGACAGCGCCGCCATGGACAGAGTGCTTGAAAGGGAGGAGGCGATCGACACCCTTACAAGCTCCATTACGTCTTATATGGTAAAGCTTTGTAATACCGACCTTACCGAAAAGCAAAACAGAAATATAACATCGCTTTTCCATACGGTAATAGATATGGAGCGTATAGGCGACCACTGCGAGAATCTGGTGGAATTTACCCAGTATATGAAGTCGGAAAATCTGCATTTTTCCGATAAGGCAAGGGATGAGCTTGACCACTTCTTTGATGAAACACTTAGGTGTGTTTCAAACTGCGTAAATGCGCTTTCCACTTACAGCACCGAGCTTGCCGAAAAGGTAATAAGCGAGGAGGAAAGGGTGGACATAATGGAGGAGAGGCTGCGCAGCGAGCATATTGAAAGGCTTGCCGCAGGCGAGTGCAACCCTACCGTGGGCGTTGTTTATCTGGATGTGCTCACTAACCTTGAAAGAGTATCGGACCATGCGCTTAATGTTGCACAAATGGTTATCAAACATAACGAAACATGATCAAAAAGGCTGTCCGCCGTAAGACGGACAGCCGTATTTATTTTATGCGGTTTTGTATTTATTATCTGCATCCGCAGCCGTTACTGTTGCTGCCTGTTGTGCCGCAGCCGCAGTTATTGTTGCTGCAGCCGCAGTTATTGTTGCTGCAACCGCAGTTATTGTTGCTGCTGCCTGCCGTGTTGCATCCGCATCCGCAGCCGTTATTGTTGTTTGAATTGCTGTTGCTTACGGAAGCGGGAATGTTGGAGCTTATGCCTGCAAAAAACTCTGCCTTCTGTGGAGGAGCGAAAATATCCATAGGGAAGTCAAGGTTTTCAAAAAACTCACATGGGCTGAGAGCCGAAAGATCCTCGCACTCCTCGGGGATGCAGAAGCCCTTTGAGGAAACAAGCAGGTTTACAAGCCTGAAGAGCTTGATTATTGTGAAAAGGCCTATAGTTACGGCAACATCCTGTGCATTGCCCTCGGCGTCGCAGCAGCATCCGTATCTGAGCTCGGCTGCAAGAGCGATAGCCTTGGATTCCACAAAGATAAACGGATCGGCAGAAAGGTCGGAGCTGCCGCCGCCGGAACAGAACAAATCGGTCGAAATAAGGCTGTCTGTTGTGATCGAACCGAAAAGGGTCACCTTTTTGTTGTATACGCTGCTTGCGGGTACGCTGCAAAGCTCGTTTGCAAGCACATCTCTGAAGATGATATTGTAGTTGAACACATACTTGAGGTCAACATCCCAGTAGCCGTTCCTGAAAGGATTGGGCTCCTTGCTTACAATAACAACGTTTGAAAGAGATAAATTGTCTATAGTTACGCTTGCGGCATTTGTAGGAGGAGTGATGATCTCACCCTCTTCAACGGTGCTGCCGCAGTAGGTCGTATACTGTGCAGCCCTTGCCGGACCTATAATATCAACGTCAAGACAGTCCTGCTGACGGCAGGAATCGTAAACCTTAAGGGCAATTATACATTCGTCCTTAAGACTGCCCGACTGTGTTTTAACGCCGCCTACGCAGCTGTTGTTTTCAAGCTCGAATAATCCCATAATTAAAACCTCCTTAAAAGTTTTTTCTTCTCTCCGGAGAAGATACCCTTAGCAGCCCGATGTGGGCTGTTTTTATGTGCATAGGGGATCTCTCTACTGCATATTACGCACAATATTAAAAAATGTGCTTTCATTTGAATAATTTTATGTTATAATAGTTGTAGGCAAATAATTTAAACGAAAGGATCATGCGGGCACACAGCCGCTTTTTACAGTTTGTGCCCGTGTTTTATGCGTATATGCGCATAAAAGGTAATTTATTATGAAGTTTGGCAAATTTGTAAAAGCCGCTCTTGCGTGTGCAGTGTGTACGGCGCTTTTTATGCTTACGGGCTGCAATGAGGAGGCAAAGGAGCAGATGATAGCCGATTCAAAGGCTTTTTGCGAGGATTTTAAAAATATGGATTTTGACGCCATGTATGCACTTACACACGACGGCAACAAGTATTTCAACGATATTTATGTGCCCGATGCCGAGGGCAGCGAGGCGCTGTTTGAGGCTATGGCGGACAATCTGGAATATGAAATAGGCGAGTGTACCATAAAGGGCAAAAATGCAAGTGTCAGCGCATATGTAAGCAACATTGATATGAACATTATCATGAGCAATGTGCTTAACGAATACTTTGAGCTGTGTGAGGCAGACCCTGAAAATATAAACAATATAAAGCTTGACGACATAATTTATGACAAGGCATATGACCCCGTGGCGCAGCGCCGCAATGCCAATACCGTATTTAACTTTATAAAGCAGGACGGCAAGTGGGTCATGGAAAGCAATGTAATGATATATGATGATGTAACGGGCGGATATATGACATATTATTTTCAGGCAAACGTAGCGGCAAACTCGGCAATGAGCGGTGTGGAGGATGAGAGCGAAACGGCGTCCGAGGAGAGCGTAAGCACCGAGGAAGAGGAAAATTAACGCAAGGCTGCAAAATATTTGCCTTTGCTGTTGAAATAAAGCGCAAATATTGCTATAATCGTTTATAGACAAAAACGACTAAGGAAAGGAACAATACTATGGATAACTATAATATTGAAACAAAATGTGTACAAAGCGGATATACGCCCGGCAACGGTGAACCTCGTCAGATACCTATAATACAGTCAACCACCTTTAAATACGCCACAAGCGAGGAGATGGGCAAGCTGTTTGACCTGGAGGCGGAGGGATATTTTTATACCCGCCTGCAAAACCCGACCAACGATATGGTTGCCGCCAAGATATGCGCTCTTGAGGGCGGCAGTGCGGCAATGCTCACATCCTCGGGACAGGCAGCCAATTTTTATGCGGTGTTTAATATTGCAGGCTGCGGCGACCACGTTGTGGCAAGCTCCACCATATACGGCGGTACATATAATCTGTTCAACGTTACCATGCGCAGGATGGGCATAGATTTTACATTTATCAGCCCCGATTGCTCCGAGGAGGAGCTTAACGCCGCATTCAAACCCAATACCAAGGCGGTATTTGGAGAAACCATAGCAAACCCTGCCCTCACGGTGCTGGATATAGAAAAATTTGCAAAGGCGGCACACAGCCACGGCGTTCCCCTTATAGTTGACAATACCTTTGCCACGCCTATAAACTGCCGTCCGTTTGAATGGGGCTGCGACATAGTTACCCATTCCACAACAAAGTATATGGACGGTCACGGAGCAGGCGTGGGCGGCTGTATCGTAGACAGCGGCAAATTTGACTGGTTTGCGCATGCGGATAAATTTCCGGGGCTTACCACACCTGACGAAAGCTACCACGGCATAACCTATGCGGAAAAATTCGGTCTTGGCGGAGCCTTTATAACCAAATGTACGGCTCAGCTTATGAGGGATTTCGGCTCCATACAGTCGCCTCAGAATGCCTTTATTTTAAATCTCGGTCTGGAAAGCCTGCATGTGCGTATGCCAAAGCATTGCGAAAACGGTCTTGCGGTAGCGTCCTACCTTAAAAATCACCCCAAGATATCCTTTGTTATCTATCCGGGGCTTGAAGGCGACAAGTATTATGACACAGCAAAAAAATATATGCCAAACGGTACCTGCGGCGTTGTGTCGTTCGGCTTCAAGGGCGGCAGAGCTGCGGCTGAAACCTTTATGAAGCACCTTAAGCTTGCCGCTATAGAAACTCACGTAGCGGACGCAAGGACATGCTGCCTGCACCCTGCATCGGCAACACACAGGCAGATGAACGACAGGGAGCTTGCTGCTGCGGGCATAACCCCCGACCTTGTGCGTATGTCCTGCGGTATTGAAAGCTCGGACGACCTTATAGCCGATATAGAGCAGGCACTTGCTAATGTATAAAAGCACGGGTGCCGATGCCGTGATATTCTAATGAATAAAGTACTTTATACCGACCCCCAAAGCCGAGGCAAAAACCAACGGCAGGGGGTCGGTTTTTAATGCGCAGCGTAAGCGGAGCAATAATATCTTACAGATCACGCCGTGATATTGTTATGCTGCCCAAAAGGGTAAATATTGCAATATACCCTATACATACAAGCACAAACTGCAAATAGCCGTTTTTTGTCAGCTCTTGCGGTGCGTTTGCATTCATGCCGTACGACATAAGGGAATACGGCCATATATGACCGATATTTTTTGCAAGCCCCGCAAGCCCCGAAAGACCTCCTGCAAGCGATATACCTATAGGCAGAGCAAAGCTTTTTATGTTCATGGAGATAAGCGTCTGTACAGATACCGTGACCATTCCGCCCAGAGTGCCGAATATACACCACTGTATAACGGATGCCCACGGAGGGTTTTTAAGCCCCGTTATATATCCTGCAGCAATAAACAATACACATATCCATATTTCGCTCAGCAGCAGCATTTTTGCGGCAGTTATCAGCTTTGACAAAAATACTGCCGAGCGTTTTACGGGCATGGTGAGCAGCTTGTTCCAATTATGGTTGTTGTTTTCAAGCCTCATAATGTATGCGCAGTATATTCCAAGCATTATGGGCAGAAAAAAATAGTCCGTAAAAAGCGTGTGCTGCGTCCACAGGCTTATCCATTCCCTTGTCAATATCTCCTTTTGATACAGATAGTTTGCGGTGCCTAAAAAAGCAGGCACTATAGGCATTATAAAAAATGCAAGCCACACGGGCGAGCGCCTCAGCTTCATTCTCTCAGCCCTTAAAAGCTTTATAAGCATACCCTACAGCTCCTTTCCCTTGAATAGTCTGCGCCCTATAATATACATTGCGATACATATAATTATCAGCACAAAAAAGAATGTCCAATCTATTTTCATAACCTCAAAATGAGCCGATTTGTATCTGTCCTCCTTTGTCCAGCCAAACAGACCCACAAAATCCAGCACAGAGTAATAGCCCCATATAAGTGTTTTCCTAAGCCACGGAAGCTGCGGCAGAAACATCGAGAACACGCCGAAAAACGTACCTATGATCCCCGAGAAAAAGGCAGCCGCCTGATTTTTGAACAACAGCGATACTGTATGCTGAAATATGTATACTGCCGTTGTGGGAGCTATGGTAAAGAGCAGGTACAACAGATACAGCCTGACAGGCACATCGCCGCCGAAGCCCGCATGATAGCCGAAGGCTATTGTCATTATCCAGCTTAATACTATGCAGAACAGCATTATTGCAAGCCCGTAAACGAGCTTTGAATCGTAGATTTTCTCCTTGGGCGCCGTTACAGCAAGCTGCTTGAGCATGGCACCCTTATGCTCGGTATCGCACAGGCGTGATGCCACTATCATGGATAGCATAGGCATAAATATGGCATTTATAAGAGGAAGCTCGTATAGGTACCCCATCCACGCTATGCGCAGAAAGTCCTCGCCGTATCTGACGGGATATATCCAGAGCAGCATAGCCGCCGTTACGATAAGAGCACTTATTAATATATAGCGGCGGCGTGTTTTCATAAACTCGCATTTTAACAGCCTTATCATAAGCTATGTTCCTTTCCTGTAAGCCCTATAAATATCTCCTCCAGGCTTTTGCTCTCGTCCTGTTTGTGCAGCATATCGAGCGTACCCTGGTACATCATTTTGCCTCCCGCTATAATACCCACATCGTCTGCCAGCCTGTCTATCTCGGAGAGCAGATGGCTGGACACAATTACCGTCATATCGTATCTGAGCGGCAGGGATATTATAAGCTCCCGTATCTCCTGTATGCCTGCGGGGTCAAGCCCGTTTGTGGGCTCGTCCAGTATAAGCAGCTTTGGGAAGGATAAAAGCGCAGAGGCAATGCCGAGCCTTTGCTTCATGCCCATTGAAAATGCCGAAACCTTTTTGCCTGTCTGCTTATCCAGCCTTACCGTATTAAGCACCTCGTCTATGTTTTTATCGGGCAGATCGAGTATAGATGCTAAAATTTTGAGGTTTTCCCTTGCTGTCAGATGTCCGTAATAGGACGGCGATTCTATAAGCGAGCCTATATCGTGCAGTATGCTAAGCCTGTTTTTGGCGTCAAAGGGTCTGCCGAATATCTCTATGCTGCCCTTGCCGGGCCGCACAAGCCCGAGCAGCATTTTAAGCGTTGTGCTTTTGCCTGCGCCGTTGGGTCCGAGAAAGCCGTATATCCTCCCTTCCTTAACGGACATGCTCAGGTTGTTGACGCATATGGTGCCGTTATATATTTTTGTGAGCGAGTCGGTTCTTACAATTTCTTTCATAAAATACATCTCCTTTCGCTTTTTATTTTAATACAGCCCCCTTTATTTAAGCTTAATATACCCTTAAGCTAACCTTAAATTTGCCGTGCGCCTTTAAAAAGCACGGTATGGATGCTATAATTATATAGGGGTGATAATGTGAATGAGTTTTCGGACTATCGTATCCTTATTACAGAGGACGATAAGGAGATAAGAAAAATGCTTGAGGAGATGCTGCGCAGGGAGGGCTTTAACAACATATGCGCCTCGGAGGACGGAGCGGGTGCTGTTAAGGTAGTAAAAAGCCTTAATGTTGCGCTTTGTCTGCTGGACGTTATGCTGCCGGACTGCGACGGCTTTTCGCTTTACGGGGATATACGCAGGTATTCGGACTGTCCTGTGATATTTATTACCGCAAGGGGCGAGGCTGCGGACAGAATAAAGGGACTCGGACTGGGTGCGGACGATTACATTGTAAAGCCTTTTTTGGGCAGAGAGCTTATGCTCAGGGTCACTGCGGTCTTAAGACGCACCTACGGCAGGGCGGATACCGATACGGTAATAGAGCTTGAAGACAGGAGGATAAGCTTTGGGAGCGCATCGGTGATAGGATCGGAGGGAGAGGTGCCGCTTACCGCAAAGGAGTTTGTGCTGCTCAAAAAGCTGTACGAAAACAAAAACAGGATAGTTACCAACGATGCCCTGTGTATGGCGGCATGGGGCGACGGCTATTACGGCTATGAAAACACTCTTATGGTGCATATACGGCATTTAAGGGAGAAGATAGAAAAAAATCCGTCTTCTCCTTGTCACCTGATAACGGTAAAGGGTCTGGGCTATAAACTGGTGATAAAAAGGGAGGGGTAAATAATGAGCAAAACGCTGTTTAAAATATTTATCCGCTTTACCTTTACCGCTGCCGTTACGGCTATGGTGCTCTTTGTAATGAATGTGGCGGGCTTTGCCTTTTTGGGCGGTGAGGTTTCTTATTTAAACGACAGACCTCCGAGGGGGATACTTAATGATGTAAGTAAAGAGCTTGTCAGGACGGAGGGCGGTTTTTATCTTAAGGACGGAGTGCTGCCCGATAACTTCTGGTGTATATTTGTTAATGACGAAGGTGATGTGATATGGTCGCAGAATAAGCCCGATGATGTCCCCGAGCATTATACATTAAAGGATATTGCCGTTATAAAGGGATGGTTTTTAAACGATTATCCCGTATATATAAGCATAGAGAACGACGGTATGCTGATAATGGGCATACCCAAAAATGCGGTCGCCAAATATTATATAGAATATACTATGGATTGGTTTGATACCTTCTGGCAGAGATTGCTTTGCATAGTGCTTGTCAATCTTATCCTTGCCTCGGTCCTCTCGTCAATATTCGGTATAAGGCTTTACAGGAGGCTCAAAATACTGTTTGACGGCATAAACGATCTGCGCAGGGAAAAGGCGGTAAATATTAAGGAAAAAGGCATATTCAGGGAGCTTTATAAAAGCATAAACGAAACCTCAAAGGCTATCGGGCTTAAAAACAGCACTCTTGCGGCAAGGGATACGGCACGTTCCGAGTGGGTATCGGGCATATCGCACGATATACGCACGCCGCTTTCCGTCGTTATAGGCAGTGCGGAGGCTCTTGAAGAGCGTTATGACGGGGACGGAGAGATCCGTACAAGGGCAGGGCTTATAAAAGCACAAAGCCTTAAAATAAAAAAACTGGTGGAAGATCTTAACGTTATATCATCTTTGGAATACGGCATGCAGCCGCTCAATATGGGAGATGTTGCCCTATGTCCGCTTATAAGGCGGGTGGTGAGCGATATAATAAATTCGCTTTGGCAGGATAAATACGATATAGAGCTTTGCCTTGAAGACGAGAGCGCCGTTGTACGGGGAGATGAATATCTGCTTGAAAGAGCCTTTTTTAACCTTGTAAACAACTGCATAGTACACAACGGCGGCGGCTGCCGCATAACAATAACGCTTAAAAGCAAAAAGGGCTTTGTTTTTATCGTGATAAAGGATGACGGAAAGGGCGTACCCGAGGATATAATAAGGGATATGGATAAAATGCCTGCATCCGCTCACGGGCTTGGTCTGCCCATGGCAAAAAAAATAATGCCTGCCCATAAAGGCAGCATGTCGGTATATAATGACAACGGTTTTAATGTATGTATAAGCCTGCCGGTTTACGACCGTAAAAGGGCGGGCGGAAAATTGTAAAAATCATACAAAAAACACTTGCAAAATTTGTTAAAGTGTGTTATCATTCTCTCTATGGCACACAAATGTTTTCCCGTGGAGTACAAAGCTATGGACAAAAAGTCGGAATTGTATATTGTTGACAGCAGGGTGCTGCCCGAGGTTTTTGGCAAGGTAATGGCTGTAAAAAAGCTTATTGCAGGCGATGAGGCGCTTACCGTACAGGAGGCGGCTGCAAGGGTCGGCATAAGCCGCAGTGCCTTTTACAAATACAGGGACTGCATTTTTCCTTTGGGTGAGGACAAGAGAGGGCATACGGTCATTTTTGCCTGCAATCTTTACGACAGACCCGGGCTATTGTCAAATGTTCTGGATATAATAGCAGGTGAGGATGTAAATATACTTACCATAAATCAGACAATACCGATAGGCGGCATTGCCAACGTTACCGTAAGCGTTGAGGTCAGCCGCATGAAAAACGATATTGGTGTGCTGCTTGACAAATTAAAGGTAATAGACGGTCTGTTATCTGTAAAAATTATTGCGAGGGAGTGAAATATATGGCAGCTATTGCTATACTGGGCTACGGTACCGTGGGCTCGGGTGTTTACGAGGTGCTTAAAACCAACGGCGAAAGTATTGATAAAAAGGCTTTGCAGCCAATAACCATCAAGTACGTGCTGGATCTGAGGGATTTTCCGGGAGATCCTGTTGAAGACGTGCTTACACATGATTTTGAGGATATTATATCCGATGATGAGGTAGAGGTGGTCGTTGAAGTAATGGGCGGCATAGAGCCTGCCTATACCTTTGTAAAAAGGTCAATTTTAAAGGGCAAAAGCGTCTGCACGTCAAACAAGGCGCTTGTGGCAAAGCATGGCGCAGAGCTTTTAAGGCTTGCAAAGGAGAATAACGTAAACTTCCTTTTTGAGGCCAGCGTGGGCGGCGGCATACCTATTATAAGGCCTATTATAAGGAGCATAACCTCGGACAGGATAGAGGAGATAACAGGCATACTTAACGGCACAACAAACTATATGCTCACCAAAATGGGAGATGAAGGCCTGGAGTATGATGATGTGTTAAAGGACGCACAGGCAAAGGGCTATGCCGAGCGCAACCCCGAGGCTGATGTGGAGGGTCACGATACCTGCCGCAAAATAGCAATACTTGCATCCCTTGCAACGGGCAGGCAGGTAAACTTTGAGGATATATACACAGAGGGCATTACAAATGTGTCCAAAACCGATATAGACTATGCAAAGGCAGCAGGCATGGATATAAAGCTTGTTGCTACTGCAAGCTTTACCGATAAGGGAGTATGGGCAAGGGTATGTCCGCTCATAGTTGCTCCCGATAATCCGCTTTCGGGCGTAAAGGATGTGTTCAATGCAATAAAGCTTACGGGCAATATGCTCGGAGAGGTAATGTTTTACGGCAAGGGTGCAGGCAAGCTGCCTACGGCTGCCGCTGTTGTAAGCGATATTGTTGACGCAGTGCGCCATAAAAACATAAACCTCGGCGTGCATTGGAGCGAGGAGGTACAGCCTCTGCTTGATATAAACAATGTTAAGGTAAAAAAGCTTGTAAGGTTTGCATATAATGACAGGGATGCGGCATTTGCTGCGGTAAACGGTATTTTCGGCTCGGTAGATTTTATTGAGGGTATTGCCGAAGACGAGGCTGCCTTTATTACATCACCCGCTGAGGAAAGTACCGTAAACGAAAACGTAAATAAGCTGCTCAACAGTGACGGCATAAGCGATGTGCTTGCCTCGATCAGGGTTGAGTACAGGTAATATTAAGGAGGAAACCAAGTTGTTGATAGTAAAGAAGTTCGGCGGCTCTTCGGTTGCTGACGCAGAGAGAATAAAGCATGTTGCAAAAACCATAACGGACAGCTATAAAGAAGGCAATAAGGTTGTTGTTGTATTGAGCGCACAGGGCGATACCACCGATGAGCTTATTGAAAAGGCTGCCGAGATAAATCCTCATGCCTCAAAGCGTGAGCTGGATATGCTGCTTGCTACGGGTGAACAGCAGTCGGTTGCTCTTATGGCAATGGCGATAGGCGCTCTCGGCTTCCCCGTAGTGTCGCTCAACGCCTTCCAGTGCAAGATAATTTCTACCTCAACATACGGCAATGCAAGGATAAAGGACATCTCCACAGAGAGGATAACAAACGAGCTTGAAAAGAAAAATATTGTTATTATAACAGGCTTTCAGGGCATAAACAGACACCTTGACGTGACCACGCTCGGCAGGGGCGGCTCCGATACCTCGGCAGTTGCGCTTGCCGCAAAGCTGCATGCAGACCTTTGCGAGATATACACGGATGTTGACGGTGTTTACACCGCCGACCCAAGGGTTGTAAAAAATGCCTTTAAGCTTAACGAGATAACCTATGACGAAATGCTGGAGCTTGCAAGCTTAGGCGCAAAGGTACTCCATAACCGTTCTGTGGAGCTGGCTAAAAAATATAACGTAAATTTGGTTGTGCGCTCAAGCATGACAGATGCAGAGGGTACAGTTGTTAAGGAGGAAACTAAAGTGGAAAAAATGTTGGTTAACGGTGTGGCAGTGGATAAGGACGTTGCCAGAATTTCGCTTGTCGGTCTTAAGGATGAGCCCGGTACTGCCTTTAAGATCTTCTCTCTTCTCAGCAAAGAGAAGATAAGCGTTGATATAATAATACAGTCCATAGGACGAGGCAATACAAAGGATATAAGCTTTACTACCGCTCAGGGCGACCTTGAAACGGCAATAAAGATACTTGAGGACAACAAGTCACGCCTTGGCTTTGACCACCTTAGCAGCAACTCGGATGTGGCAAAGGTATCTATAGTGGGCGCAGGTATGGCTGCAAACTCCGGTGTTGCTTCAATGCTTTTTGAGGCGACCTACGATGCGGGCGTAAACGTAAATATGATATCGACCTCCGAGATAAAAATATCGCTTCTCGTTGCCGAAAGGGATGCCGACAGGGCAGCCATAGCAATACATGATAAATTTATGACCGAGTCTATAGACATAAGCAGATAAAATATGTAAAAACTGCCGCAAAGCGCTTTAACAAGTGCTATGCGGCAATTTTTTTACCCTGCGGCTTTGAGCATATCCTCAATGTATATGCCGTAGCCCTTTGTGGGATCCTGTATAAAAACGTGGGTCACGGCGCCCACAAGCCTGCCGTCCTGTATTATGGGGGCGCCGCTCATGCCCTGTACTATGCCTCCCGTTTTGTTTATAAGCTCCTTGTCGGTTATCCTTATTACCATTGCCTTGCTGTGATCCATGCTAAGCGTATCGGTATTTTCTATATCTATATCATATGCTTTTGCCCGTTTGCCCTCTGTGGTTACCAGTATGGAGGCCTTTCCCTTTCTGACCTCGGGTTTAAGGGCAATTTTGCATTTTTTTGCAGGCAGAGCAGGCACCCTGTCAAGCTTTCCTTTAATGCCGCATTCCGTATTAACGTAAATGCTGCCTATGATATTTTCCCTGTCCGTACTGCCGAGCAGCTCTCCGGGGTCACCTCGTTTGCCCTTGTTTACCGAGGTAATGCTTACAGGCATAATTTTTCCGTTTCTTATTTTCATAATGCTGCCGGTATCCACATCCGTAACGGGATGCCCGAGTGCGTAAAAATTGCCCTTTTCGTCATAGCAGGTCACGGTGCCTATGCCCTGTGTGCTGTCCCTGACCCATACGCCAAGCTTGCGTTTGTGGCTTTCGGAGCTGACAACGGGTGTGGCTGCAATGTCCATAACGGTGCCGTTCCTTTCCACCTCAAGGTCTATTTGCGGTTTTGTGCCGTTTTCTATGCAGCTTATAAGATCCTCCTTGCTTGTAAGCGTTATATCGTCTGCCTTTTTTATAAGATCTCCGCTTTTAAGTATGTTTGAGCAGGGGCTTACATAGCGTCCGCTTTGTGTGCGCACCTCGCCTGTACCCAGCACAAGTATACCGTCCGTATTCATTTCAAGCCCTACCGCTTGTCCGCAGGGCACAAGGGAGGTATCCGGTATAACGGTAACGGTGCTGCTTTTTATCGGTATGCCTATAAAGGAAAACCTGATAAGCGCCCTGCCTGCCTTTTCCGCCTTAAGGGTGATGGGGCTTATAAAAGCGGTGTTTATATTTCCCTCGACAGGCTTGTCGTTTACTGCGCTTACAGCGGTATCGTCGCACAGCAGTACGCCCTTTAGGGGTATAAGAAAGTCAAGCGTAGAGCTTTCTCCCGTGCGTATTACTATATCCGACGGCAGGCAGAACCTTGCGGTCATGTACATGACGGATAAAAATATAATGAGCGTGCCTAACGTCATTATAAGATGTATTTTAAGTGATTTATGTGCCAAAAAAACACTTCCTTATATGCTTGCTTTTATTAGCATAACCTCAAGGAAGTGTTTTATACTTAGATTTTTTTGCCTTTTTTGTTTTTATAAGCATAATTACGGTAAATACAAGCGCCGCAGCACTGAGCACCGCAGAAAGCAGCATGCTTACAGGCATACCCGCAAGCATCAGCTGGTCGGTGCGCATGCTTTCAACAAAAAACCTTATTATGCCGTAGCCAAAAAAATATGCGGCTGTAAGCTGTCCCTCAAATTTTTTGTGTCTGCTCATATAAAAAATTATAATAAGCAGTATAAGGTTGCCAAAGCTCTCATAGAAAAAGGTTGGGTGTACCCATATATAAGGGGTGCCGTTAAGATAATGCAGCGGATATACAGCTCCTCCGTGATAAATGCCGCTGTCGCCGCTTATTACAAGCCCCGATACCTGGCTTGCCTTGTATGCCATTGCAAAAAGCCCCTCCGATGGATCGCCGAATGCCTCCCTGTTTACAAAGTTGCCCCATCTGCCCAGTATCTGACCTATCAGCAGGCTCATTGCCCCGGTATCCGTAAACAAAAGCAGCCTTATTTTTTTTATGCGGGTATATATTACAATTGCTATGACTGCCGCTATTATGGCGCCGTAAATTGCAAGACCTCCGTCCCTTATAGAGAAAAAGCCTTTAAGCGAACCTGTGTGAAAAATAAGATAATAGCTCCTTGCGCCGATTATACCCGAGAGTATGCCCCAAAAAACATAGTCGGCATAATCGTCGGGGTTTTGCCCGGTGCGCTTTGCCTCGTAAAGAGCTGCTATCACAGCCAGTATAACGCCTGTGCATATTATGGCACCGTATTTATATATATCAAAGCCGAAAACCGAAAATGCTATGCGGCTGAGGCTTTCTATTTTTATCCCCAGAGAGGGAAAGTAAATATCCGGTGTATTCATAAAAATTCTCCTGTTAAATTTTTTATATGTAATTGCGGTATTGACCGCTTATAGACGGTTAAGACAGCTTAAAAGCTCCGTGGGCTTATTTATGATATGATCCGGGCTGACAGAGCTGCCAAAACCGTATGAGGCAAAAACAAAGGGTATGCCCGCATCCCTTGCGGATCTTTCGTCCCCTGTGGTGTCGCCTACGTAAACGGGTGCTGCAAGGCTGTTCCTTTTGATCAAAAGCTTGTTGTTTTCACCTTTGGTAAGCCCTGTCCTGCCCCAGCATTCAAAATCGGTAAAAAATTTTTCCAGCCCCGATACCTTAAGGAAACATTCAATATATCCGCATTGACAATTGCTGCATATAAAAAGCCTGTACCCCTTGCTCAGTTCCGTTACGGTTTCCTCTATGCCGTCAAATATATTTGCTCCGTGTTCGGCAAGGTATTCAATTTCATATCGGCTGCATTCGTCCATAAGCTCTTTCTGCTCCCATGTGCTTGCAAAGGGAAACAGCCTGGAGGCAATTTCATACATACCAAGCCCCATACATGCCGTAAGCTCATCCTTTGTAATTTTTTTGCTTATATTACTGTGTCCCGACAGGACCTCGTTCCATGAAATCAGTATGTTGTCAACAGCATCCCAAAGTGTGCCGTCCAAATCAAAAATAATACTGTCAAACACATTTTCACCTCCGCAACAAAAAAATGATACCACAAAGCAGCGCAATTTACAACCCGATTTGTAAATTTTGTGCAGGTCTGCTATAATAATTGCAGGGGGTGAACCGTATGAAAAAATCAACCGTTTGCGAGCAGTGTTTGTTTTATGTTTACGATGATGAGGCGGACGCATATTTTTGCGAGGTGTCGCTTGATGAGGACGAAACGGAAAAATATATGCGTGCCTCGGATTTTGCCTGTCCTTATTACCGCATTAACGATGAGTATGCGACCGTAAGAAAGCAAATATAATACCTGTTTATTTTGCCTTGCTTTTTATGCTTTAATTCCGAATCAGAACGGGATAAATTGAATAACATATTACAGTAATAAATTATAAGCGAGGTTAAATATGTGCGGAATATCGGGCTTTGCCGGCTTTAATACCGATTATACGGCAGAAAAGGGGCGTTGGACAAGGATACTTGTATCAATGCGTGAAAAACTGTCCCACAGAGGGCGTGACACCGTCGGGGAATATCTTGCACCAAACTGCGGCTTGTCGCAGACAAGGCTTACCATACGTGATCTTTACGGGGGAAATCAGCCTATTGTACGGCGCAGGGGTGCGGAGGAATATGCCATAATATACAACGGTGAGATATACAACTGCGATGAGCTAAAGGAGGATCTTAGCTCCAAGGGCTACAGCTTTGAAACTACAACGGATACGGAAGTGATATTGTACGCCTATATGGAATACGGTATCGAAAGCGTTAATATGCTCAACGGCATTTTTGCCTATGCAATATGGGACAGCGCAGAGCGCAGACTTATGCTTTTCCGTGACAGGTGCGGCATAAAGCCTCTGTTTTACACCGTAAAGGACGGCAGCATTGTATTTGCCTCCGAGCCCAAGGCATTGTTTTTGTATCCGGGCATAAAGGCAGAGGCGGATCTTAATTCCTTTAGGGAGGTGCTGGGTCTGGGGCCTGCCAGAACAGAGGGTAACGGCGTATTCAAGGGAGTAAAAGAGATAAAATACGGCAGTGTGGGCATATTTTCACCCGATGGCTTCAGGGAGGAAAGATATTGGAGCCTTAAAAGCAGGCAGCACACCGAAAGCTATGAAAAAACCGTTGAATATACCTCTTATCTGATAAAGGATGCGGTAAAAAGGCAGATGGTATCGGATGTGCCCGTATGCTCGTTTCTGTCGGGCGGTGTGGACTCCTGCATAGTTACTGCCCTTGCAAGCAGATATTTGGAGGAAAAGGGCGGCAGGCTCAATACATTTTCCTTTGATTTTACGGGCAACGACAAATATTTTAAATCAAACAGCTTTCAGCCCGAGCAGGACAGACCGTATGTGGATAAGATGCTTGCCGCATACGATCTTGAACATACCTACCTTTTTTGTGACCAGAAGGAGCTTGCAGACGAGCTTTATGCTTCGGTAGATGCCAAGGATCTGCCGGGAATGTCGGATGTGGACGCCTCCCTGCTTCATTTTTGCAGGCGGGTTAAGGAGCACAACAAGGTAACGCTTACAGGAGAGTGCGCAGACGAGATATTCGGCGGCTATCCATGGTTCCACAGGGAGGAATTTTTTAAGGCGGACACTTTTCCGTGGTCAATAAATATGCAAATGAGAAAGGATATTTTAAAGCCTGCTCTGGAGGCGGAGCTTAAGCTTGACGATTATGTAAAACAGGCATATTACAACTCTCTTGCCGAGGTGCCGGCGCTTGAGGGCGAGGACGAACAGCAAAAAAGGCGCAGGGAAATATCCTTCCTTAATATCAAGTGGTTTATGACCACACTCCTTGACAGGATGGACAGGGCTTCCATGTATTCGGGTCTGGAGGCAAGGGTGCCTTTTGCAGACCACAGGATAGTGGAATATGTTTTTAACGTACCGTGGGAGTATAAATGTCACAACGGTGTGGTAAAGGGGCTTTTGCGTGACAGTGCAAAGGGTCTGCTGCCCGATGAGATACTCTACCGCAGAAAGTCACCCTATCCAAAGACCTATAACCCCGAATATGAGGTGATACTTAAAAAACGCCTGCGTGATATACTTGCAGACTACGGTCAGCCGCTCAATGCAATAGTTGATAAGCCTGCGGTGATGAGGCTTATAACGGCTCCGTCCGACTACGGCAAGCCTTGGTTCGGTCAGCTTATGGCGGCTCCTCAGATGATAGCCTACCTTATACAAATAAATTATTGGATGGATAAATATAACCTTTCTGTTTAATTACGGGGGTGTTGTAAAACAACACCCCCCAGACTGTCAAACAACCCCTATTCCAATTTTAGGAACAGGGGCTATTTTTAACAAAATCCTATTCAAAAAAACAGAA
>CANQDF010000016.1 GCA_947591605.1 uncultured Clostridia bacterium
ACTATATTTTGCCATTAAAAACTGACCCCCCTTGTCATTAGATCTTGGTCTAACTTTTGGGGGTCAGTACATTTTAAGGGATTTTTTTATTGCTATATCACACAAATTTTTTAATAAGAGGGCTTAGAGCCTTCTTATTTTTTTTATGTATATGGCAGTAGAACATGGGGTTTACTATTTCGTCTTCAATAGGTATTGAAACTCTGTTTTTTACATCACCGTTATGTTTTATCTGGAGATCGGATGTAAATGATGGTAAAGCTGCGGATCTTACAAGCTCCACGAAAGCCTCTCTGTTATCCTGTTCAATAAAATTAGTCTTGGTCATAGTATCCTGTATCCTTTTCCAGAAGCCTATGTGAGAATACAAAAGCATAGTTTCTCCGTCTATATCCTTAAGGTTCACGCTTTTATACATAGCAAGCGGATGTGCGGGAGGAACGGAAAGGAGGAGATGTTCCTCGCACAGCTTAAAGGCTGTTACATCTTCGTTTTCTATTATTTTATCCAATATTACGATATTGTAAATATTGTCGTAAAGGCCTTTTATAAGCACATCTTCCTCATTTATCTCCATTGATACGGAAATACCGTCAAACAGTTTTGAAAGCAAGGGTGTAAGCTCAAGGAAGGGGCCGGGAGCGCACGAACCTACGGAAATTGTATGTCTGCTTTTATCAAACAGCTTTACTTTTTCGGTCATATTTTCGGCTTCAAAGATGATTTTTCTTGCATATTCTACAGCAAGCTCCCCCGTTTCGTTAAGGGTTATTTTATTTTTGCTTCTGTCAAAAAGCTTTACGCCCAGCTCCTCTTCAAGTCTTTGCAGTGAACGGCTGAGAGCGGGCTGGGATATATTAAGTTTTTCGGCTGCTGCGGAAACAGTGCCGTTATCGGCTATGGCTGCAAGCTGTATCAATTGTTCAAGCTCATACATAATATCACCTTTGCTATGCGTTTAAGTTATAGTGCGTTGCTATATCGGCATTGTACTTTTTTTACAAATAGGTTTATGAT
This sequence comes from uncultured Clostridia bacterium, assembly GCA_947591605.1. Classification (GTDB taxonomy): domain Bacteria; phylum Bacillota; class Clostridia; order Lachnospirales; family CAG-274; genus CALWRD01. The sequence goes on from CANQDF010000016.1 coordinate 1,018, forward strand.
TAGATTATAAAATAACGAACGGTAAATATCAAGGAGGAAATTATTATGAATACATTAAGATTTTATAACGGCGTGGAAATTCCTGCCGAAGGATACGGCGTATTTCAGATACCCGACAATGCAGAATGTGAAAGGTGTGTATCGGACGCTCTTGAAACGGGGTACAGGCTTATAGATACGGCAGCCTCCTATTTCAATGAAGAAGCTGTGGGAAATGCCATAGCAAGCTCCGGCATAAAGAGAGATGAGCTTTTTATAACCACAAAGCTCTGGCTTTCGGACGCAGGATATGAAAAAACACTTAAAGCCTTTGATACCTCTCTTAAAAAACTGAAACTTGACTATCTTGACCTCTACCTTATACATCAGCCTTATAACGATTATTACGGCTCATGGAGAGCAATGGAAAAGCTGTACAAGGAGGGTCTTATAAAAGCCATAGGCGTTTGCAATTTTGCTTCCGACAGGCTTGCAGACTTAGCTCTGAACAGCGAAATTACACCCATGATAGACCAGATAGAGATACATCCTTTTTATCAGCAGCAGGAAGCCATTGATGTTATGAAGGAATATAACGTACTGCCACAGGCGTGGGGACCTCTTGCAGAGGGACAGAAGGATATATTCAACAATCCCGTATTATGCTCCATAGCCCAAAAATACGGCAAGACTGCGGCACAGGTAATACTCCGCTGGCATACCCAGCGAGGCGTAATTATTATCCCCAAATCTTCAAAAAAATCAAGGATGGAAGAAAATATAAACATATGGGATTTTGAACTTTCGCCACAGGATATGGACGCTATAGCAAATATGGATACAGGATACAGCGAGATAATAGACCACAGAAGCCCTATGACGGTAAAGCGGTTAAACAATCTGACATTATAAGGAGGTAATTTATTATGAAAAGGAAATTAACAGCAATATTGGCAGCATTTGCAATAACGGTAACAGCCCTTTCGGGCTGCAGCGGCACGGATAACGGAAGCACCGGCGAAAACACCGCAAGTGCCGAAACCGTTGCCGATATGACAGATACGGATACAGCCGAAGCGGATACTCTTGTTATAAAATCACAGGGAATGTTTTCATCGGGAGGCACCGTAACGGAACCTGTACCGGGGGATTATGACCCCACAACAAACTGGCTTGATGCGGAAAGACCCGGAAATACAGCCCATATAGACCATGCAAATGTATTTTATCAGATACCCGAAAATGACAACGGAAATCCTATAGTATATCTTCACGGTTACGGTCAGTCAAGAATGGGTTGGATGACAACTCCCGACGGTCGTGAAGGCTGGTCGGATATATTCCTTAAAAAAGGTCACAGCGCATTTCTTGTAGATCAGCCAAGGAGAGGTGAAGCAGGCGGAACTGCAAGTATGACCTCCGATGACCTTGACGCATGGGGCGACGGTATGAAAGACTACAAGCCCGGCGACCAGGCATGGTATACCCATTTCAGAATAGGCAGAGTTGCCCCCGAAAGATACGAGGGTTCACAGTTCCCCGAAGGCGAGGAAGCGCAGGATCAGTTTTTCCGTCAGATGACCCCCAACACAGGCTCATACGATCAGGCTGTTGACGCATCGGCTTTGGGAGAAGTTATGGCTGATGTAAAGGAAATGACAGGCAATAAAGCAATATTTATAACCCATTCCCAAGGCGGCAGAGTGGGCTGGGACGTACCTGTTGAAAACATTTCCGCTATTGTTGCCATAGAACCCGGCGGAGCACCCGAGATAGGCTCCGAGCAGTATAACAAGCTTCTTGAAGCTAAAATACCTATCACAATTTACTTTGGCGACTATATTGACAACGGTCCCGAGGATATACAGTCCACAGGTTTCTGGAAGAGTGTAAGGGACGGAGCTCTGGAATTTGCAGAGGCCTACAATGCGGCAGGCGGCGATGCAACGGTAGTAGACCTGCCCAAGGAAGGTATAACGGGAAACAGTCACTTTATGTTCCAGGAGCTTAACAACAAGGAGATAGCCGACCATATAGAGGCATGGCTTGAGGAAAGAGGCTTGAATTAATGATATAAACGGAGGAACGCATATGAAAAGATTTATTGCTTCCGCTCTGGCGGTCATGCTTTCGGCTTCGGCATGCTATGGTGCGGAAATAAACGATAAAAACATATATTCAACGGATATGAATATTATTTTACAGGCTGTGTCACAGCTTGACAGCAAAGAAAAGGAAAGCTTTATAAACGAAAATCTGGATATAACTTTGCAGCATATGTCAGCACTTGTTACTCTTGTATCCAATTCTATGTATGAAAATATTTCCGAAGAGGTAAAAGTTTCTATCGATGACGGGCTTTCACCGATACAGATAAAGGAAGCCATATACCACTCCGCTGCTTACTGCGGTTACACAAGAGCCGAAAAAGCACTTGCGCAAGCAGACAAAGCACTCGAGGAACTGGGACAGGATATAACATATGAAAGCCGTATCACTTCAACGGAAAGCAGCAGATATACCGACGGTCTTGAAGTACAAAGATACCTTTTCGGACCGCAGATAGGCACTGTTACGGAGGATATGAGCGAGGCTATGAAGCTGCAGACGGTCTATCTTTCGGGGATATGCTTCGGAGATTTTTACAACAGAACGGGACTTTCCCTATACACAAGAGAATTTCTTACATTCTGTACCATCGTAGGCAACGGCAACTGCGCAGGTCAGCTCAACGGTCACTTAAACGGCAATCTGAATGTGGGACATTCTGCCGATATGCTGAGGGCAGCCGTACTTCTTAACGAAAAGTATAACGGCAGTGAAAGAACTGCTCTTGCTTTAAGCGTTATAAATTCATCAAACGGCAAGGCTGCCACGGAGGTAAAGCCCGAACCCGAACCAAGGCAGACAATACAGCAGAACTATACAAGTGACTCCGAAGAATTGTCGGCTATAAAAGAGCATTTCAGGGCAGACGACAAAAACGGCTTTATAGACGAAAATTTAAGCAAAGAGGCACAGGCGCTTATAGAAGAAACGGCGCAGGCTGTTATAGAGGGCAAGGCTTTGCCTACTTCCGAGGACAAAAGTTTACAGCTGCTTATAGATATTTCGGCTATGACGGCGCAAGGCGGAAAAGAAAGCGAGATACCACAAAAATACAAGGAAAACATAGAATCGGGCAATACATCGGATATGATGCTTGCGGTGCCGCTTTTGTGCGTACCTTACAACGGATTTCCGAGAACACTTAATATGATGAGCGCTATAAATTCGGCAGCGGCAGAGGTAAATACCGAAGCGGAAGAAAGCGTAGATAATGTAATTCAACTTAAAATAGGAGAAGCCTGTATAAATGTAAACGGCGAAAATATTGCAGCCGAACCGTCTGTAATGGTAAACGGCGTTACCTATGCAGACGCCGATGTGCTTTCCGAAGCTCTTGGCACGGATAAAACAGGCGCAGAAGTAATTGACGGAAAAAATATGCTGCCCGTAAGAAAAACAGCCGAAAAGCTTGGGCTTACCGTGCTCTGGAATATGGACAGCAGAACAGCAACTATAATGAAAGCCGAAAGAATAAACGAAACCTTTGAAAAAGGTCCCGTTAATCCTGTTTCGCCTAAGTTTACGGGAGTGTCTTATCTCAACAATCTTACAAGCTATGACGAAAATTTGGGTATTCCCTCTTTCGGGCTTGTTACCTTTGAACCCTGTACAAGAACAGACCGGCACAGTCACGACGGCGGACAGATACTTCTTGTAACGGAAGGCAAAGGCATATTTAAAGCCGAGGGAGAAGAAGCAAGGTATATGCTCCCCGGGGACGTTATACTTATACCGCCCGGAAAGAAGCACATACACTGCGGCGCAGATAACAGTTGGTTTCAGCATATAGCTCTGGGAGTAAATCCCGGTGTGGGAACCACAAACTGGTATGAAAAAGTAAGCGACAGTCAATATGAAGAAATAGCGGAGGAAGCAAAGTCCGATACAAGGACAGCCGAGGCAAGAGATACTATGTTCCCAAAGGGTGATATATATACTGCAGAGGGATACAACGGAACAGTATACAGAAATCTTCTTGTGGCAAACGACAATGTTTACAACTGCCCCGAGGTTTACAGCTATACCTTTGAAAAAGGCGCATATACACAGCAGACAAGCTCGGGACAGGTAATAGCCGTTACAAACGGCAGCGGCATTTATGAGGAAAACGGCAAGGCTGCAATTACTCTGAATGCAGGAGATACAATAACTATACAGCCCGATATAAGCTATAAGCTTACAGGTGAAAGCGATGTATTTGCATTTATATCTTCCTCAAAGGGAGATACAGCCAATAATGACAGTACTGTTGTCACAACAAAGGCAGGCAAAATAAAGGGCAGTGTAAATAACGGCGTATATTCATATCTTGGTGTTCCCTATGCGGAAGCTAAGGAAATGTTTGTAAAAGCGCAGCCTGTTACACCGTGGGAAGGTGTGTTTGACGCCACAAAGTACGGGAATACTTCTCCCCAAGGGGCAATAGCAGGAGGAACGGCTGCAGACGACGGCGTAGGCACAAGCAACAACTGTCAGAACCTGAATATATGGACTCCGGGAACAGACAATAAAAAACGTGCGGTCATGGTATGGCTTCACGGGGGCGGCTTTTCGTCGGGCAGTGCAAACGAGGAACAGTTCAACGGAGCAAACCTTAGCAAAAAGGAAGATGTGGTGGTTGTAGGCGTAAATCACAGGCTTAATGTTATGGGACACCTTGACCTTTCAGCCTATGGGGAAAAATATAAAAATTCCGAAAACATCGGCATTGTGGATATAGTTGACGCTCTTAAATGGGTAAAGGAAAATATAGAAAGCTTTGGCGGCGATCCCGACAATGTAACTATATTCGGCGAATCGGGCGGCGGTGCAAAAGTCCTTGCCCTTATGACAACGCCTTATGCAAAGGGCCTTTTTGGCAAAGGTATTGTAGAAAGCGGCGCAACGGAGGGTATGGGAGTTTACTTCACGGATAAGGAAATAAGCGCAGACCTTGGCGCACTTACCCTTGAAAAACTGGGGCTTACACCGCAGACCGTTGACGAAATACAAAAAATGAGTATCCCCGATATACAAAAAGCTTCTGACGAGGCAAAAGCCGAAATAGCCGAAAAATATAAGGTACCCGTATCCATAGGCGAAGGTTATGCCTACGAATGGGAGCCTGTTATTGACGGAGATTTTCTTCCTACAGACCCTGTTACGGAGAACGGCTTTGCAGAGGCGGGCAAGGACATTCCCTTGCTTATAGGCAGCAATCTTAACGAGTGGTCAATGTTCGTGCCTACGGAACAGCATACGGATATGATGGCGGAGGAAAAGGCGGAATACCAAAAGGCTTATCCCAATGAAGCCCCGGAAACTGCTATGTATGTAGATACCCTTATAAGAAAGCCTATGCTTAAGATAATGTCGCATAAGGCAGACCAGAACGGCGCAAAGGTATATTCCTATCTGTTCACAAAGCAGATAGGCGATCAGGGCTCATATCATACAGCCGAGATACCTTACGTTTTTGCAAATATAGGAAACGACAAGCTTTCCGACACCATGAGCGAGGCTTGGGCAAACTTTGCAAAAACAGGTGTACCCTCTGCAGAAGATTTGCCCGAATGGGAACCCTACAACAGAGAGGATATGGCAACCATGATACTTGACGATAAGTCTTATCTTGCCCATAATCACGATAAAAAGCTCATTGAAATGCTCGAGCCCGATTACGAATACTAGGAGGAATATATATGAAAACAAAAATATTTATTTTACTTTCGGCAATATTTCTGCTTGTAGGCTGTGCAGTAAATTCAAATGCCGCCGAAAAAATCGTTATGAAAATAGGCGATCCCGTAATGCAGGTAGACGGACAGGATATTAATATTGATAACGACGGAACAACACCTGTCATAATAAACGGAAGAACAATGCTTCCCGTAAGGGCAATAGCCGAGGCTCTGGGGCTTAATATAGCTTGGAATGAAGGTGACAAAACAGTTACTGTAACAACGGCTGCCCAAAATGACAATAAAGAAAATGCAGAACCTCAAAAAACGACCGGCAAGAAAATACTTGTAGCCTATTATTCGGCTCAGAACCATACAAAAGGCGCAGCCGAGGTCATAGCCGAAGAGCTTAAAGCGGATACCTTTGTTATAACTCCCAAAGAGCCGTATACGGAAGCAGACCTTGACTGGACAGACGATAACAGCAGAGTCAATGCTGAACACGACAACCCCGATACAAGGCATACAGAGCTTGTAAGCAGCAGCCCCGAAAACTTTGCATACTATGATGTGGTATTTGTGGGCTATCCCATATGGTGGGGCAGCGCATCATGGGTGTTGGATGATTTTATAAAAAACAACGACTTTACGGGCAAAACCGTAATACCTTTCTGCACATCTCAGGCATCGGGGCTTGGAGAAAGCGGAAAGGAGCTTGAGAAAATGGCAGGCTCGGGAAACTGGCTTGAAGGCAAGAGATTTTCCGAAAGCTTTGACGAAAAAGAAGTAAGACAATGGGTAAGCTCATTGAAGCTTGATTAAAGATCCAAAGATACATTTTTATATGCTGCCTGCGCAAGCTCAATAAAAAGCTTTGTACATTCTCTTTTGTCGCTTTTATGAAAGCCGAGTACGCATTTTATATGCTCGGGGCAGTCAAAGGGTATCCAGGCAAACTCGCCGCTGCGGTCATTGGCAAAGCCCGGTGCCAGCACTATGCCTTTTTCGGCTGCTACATAGGTAAGGGACATATCATGGTTAAGAGAGTTTATTGTGTTTACCGACACGCTGTTTATTATCCTGTTCTGAACGGCTGCCATCTCAGGAGGAGAACCGCCTCCTATCATAAATGTTCTGCCTTCAAGGTCTTTTTCGGTAACGGTTTCAAGCTTAGCCAAAGGATCGGTTTTATTTGCTATAATATAAAATCGGCTGTTGTAAAGAGGGCATAATTTTATATTTGAAAAACGCATAAGCTCGGAATCTCTTGCAAAAAGGATGTCGTATTCCTGCCGCAAAAAGCCGTCAACTCTGCTGTTGTCATATACAAAGGATATGTTCAAGGCTATGTCGGGCATAAGGGATTCAAATTTATTCATTATCTGCGGCAAAAAATATATACACGAGCGCATAGGCAGACAGACATTAAGGGTATCTACATATTTGGAACCGTAATTTTGGCTTTGCTCTATCAAATTTTTAAGTTCTTCCTTTATATTTACAAGGTTTGAGCAGAAATACTCCCCTGCCGGAGTAAGCACAGCGCCCTTTCCCGAACGGTCAAATATTTTAAACCCAACTTCTTCCTCCAGAAGCTGTATCTGATAGGTAAGAGAAGGCTGGCTTATAAAAAGATTTTCGGATGCTCTGCTGAAATTTTGCACTCTTGCAAGCTCAATAACATAATCTATTTGTTTTGTAGTCATATACGGCACCTCATTATTAATATTTTGAATAAATTATAGCATATTTTTATTGGAAAATTCAATATATTTTGGCTTATAATTATATCAGATAAAAATATTAATACAAAAGGAGAAATAATTATGAATTTTGATTTAAACAAAAACAAAGAGGTCATTGCTTTACTTGGCGCAGGCAGTATGGGTACTGCAATAATAAGAAGATTTGCAGCAGGCAGGATAATACTGCTTGGGGACATAAGCGAAAAAAATCTTGAAAGAACGGCAAACGAGCTTAGATACAGCGGTTACACGGCAGAAACCTGCGTTGTAAACGCCATGGAAAAGTCTTCTGTGGAAGCCTTTGCAGAGAAGGCTGCAAGCCTGGGCGATGTAAAATACTTTGTGGATACGGCGGGGGCTTCGCCCAACCAAAGCTCCCCCGAGCATATACTTAAGCTCGATATGGTGGGAACGGGCTATGCCGTTGACGCTTTCGGCAAGGTAATGGCAAAAGGCGGCGCAGGTCTTATAGTATCAAGCCAGACGGGATATATGTTTGATATTCCCTATGAGGTTGAGGCGGAAATATTGAACACGCCTGCGGAAAAGCTTATGGATATTGAATATATCAAGGAAACAGGTTTTCAAAATTCGGGCTCGGCTTATATAATCGCAAAGCGTGTAAACCACTTGCAGGCGCAGAAGGCTGCCGCAACCACATGGAGAGAGCGCAGAGCAAGGATAAATACCATAAGCCCGGGCATAATTGTTACGCCCCTTGCCTATGACGAATTTAATGCGGCAGGGGATGCTTATCAGGGAATGATAGATTCTTCGGCTGCCATGCGCACGGGTTCTTCCGACGAAATAGCCGAGGCAGGAGCTTTTCTTCTGGGAGAACATGCAGGCTTTATAAACGGTACAGACTTGCTTATAGACGGCGGTGTAATAGCCGCAATAAGGACAGGACAATATAAATTGACTGTAAGATAAATAATGCGGAGGTGTTAACACATATGACTTCGGATGCAATTTTTTGATACGGCAGGGAATCCGATTTGTCGGGAAACGGTATATAATAAATGTATTGGACACAGAGTTTTATCAGGCTTTTGAAAGGAGATAAAATATGGCAAAAAATCTTATAATTTACTATTCTCGAGAGGGCGAAAACTATTGGAACGGCGGTATAAAAAACCTGTTAAAGGGAAATACGGAGATAGTGGCGGAGTTTATACAAAAGGCTGTGGGCGGCGATCTGTTTCGGGTTGAAACGGTAAAGGAATATGCCGAGGATTATTATACCTGCATAGACGAAGCAAAAAAAGAACTTAACGAACAGGCAAGACCGGAGCTAAAAAAATACATGGACAGCATAGCGGATTATGACAATATTTTTATATGCGGTCCTTGTTGGTGGGGCACATTTCCCATGGCTATTTTTACACAGCTTGAAAAACCGGACTTTGCAGGCAAAAAGGTGTTTGCGGTCATGACCCACGAAGGCAGCGGTCTTGGCTCCTGCGAACGTGATCTGAAGAAAATATGCAAGGGTGCAGTATTGGGGAAGGGTCTTGCCGTTCACGGTGCGGAAGCGGCAAATTCCGAAAATAAAGTATCTAAATGGGCAAAAAATGTTTTGGCATAAAATTAAGGAGGAAAAATATATGGAATATGTAACATTATCAAACGGTTTAAAAATGCCTGTACTTGGCTACGGGGTTTATCAGGTAACAAAGGACGAATGTGAAAGATGTGTGCTTGACGCTCTTGAAACGGGCTACAGAAGCATAGACACTGCACAGAGCTATTTCAATGAGGAGGAAGTGGGTTCCGCAATAAAAAAGTCGGGTATTCCGAGAGAGGACATTTTCCTTACAACAAAGGTATGGGTGGAGCATTACGGCTATGAAAACACAAAGACCTCCGTTATGGAGTCTATGAGAAAGCTGCAGACCGACTATATAGACCTTATGCTTTTGCATCAGCCCTTCTCCGATTATTACGGCGCATGGAGAGCCTTGGAGGAGTTATACAAGGAGGGCAAAATAAAGGCTATAGGCGTTTCAAACTTCTATCCCGACAGACTTGTCGATATTGCCTCCTTTGCAGAGATATGCCCTATGGTAAATCAGGTTGAAACACATATTTTCAATCAGCAGATCGAAGCCAAAAAGTGGATGGATAAATACAATGTGCAGATAGAGGCATGGGCGCCTTTCGGCGAGGGCAGAAAAGGTACCTTTGACAATGAAGTGATAGCGGATATAGCTCAAAAGTACAACAAGACCACGGCACAGGTAATGCTCCGTTGGAACATTCAAAGAGGGGTTGTGGTACTGCCTAAGTCCACCCATAAGGAGAGAATGGCAGAAAATTTAAATGTATTTGACTTTACACTTTCCGACGAGGATATGGCTGCAATAACAGCTCTTGACAAAAACACAAGCTCCTTCTTCTCTCATTATGACCCGGGTATGGTAGAATGGTTTGCAAAAATGGTAGAGGAAAGGAAAACAAAACACGACAGCTCAAAGGAAAAGAAAAACTGGTAATTAATTTTTTCGCCCCCGATCCCATTTATATAATAAGCAGCCGATACAAGGGTGTGAAAGCCTGCGTATCGGCTGCTTTGCTGTGTTGATTTTTACAAATTTGCCTTTTTCCATTATGAATATAATATTCGGCTCGGATACAATTCTGTTTTGTGGATCTTTTATTATGCCTATTGTCTATAGTAAAGCATTCAAAATAGGTATTTGATATTTAACAAAAACAGTAATATACTGATATAAATTAAATAATATACGTTGACTGTCAATGGCAATAAAAATATAAACGGAGGTTTTATCATGAAAATTTACAATGAAAGAAAATGTGAATATTTTACCGGAGAACGTTCACTTTTCGGCAGTGAAAATCTTATGGTTACGGACTCTATATTCGGCGATGGTGAATCTCCTCTTAAAGAAAGCAGAAATATACGGCTTGAGGGCAGTATGTTCAAGTGGAAGTATCCCCTGTGGTACTGCGAAAACATAGTTGCAAAAAACTGCACATGGTTTGAAACAGCCCGTGCGGGAGTGTGGTATACCAAAAATATTGATGTTGAGGACAGCTTGATAGAAGCACCTAAAAATTTTCGCAGATGCGAGGCTCTCACCATCCGTAACGTATCATTTGCCAACGGAGAGGAAACCCTTTGGAGCTGTGATAATGTGACCCTCGACAGCGTAACGGCAAAAGGCGATTATTTTGCCATGAACAGCAGCAATATGAAAATAAACGGTCTTACATTATACGGCAACTATTCGTTTGACGGTGTGAGGAATGCGGAGATAAGAAACTCAAAGCTGCTTTCAAAGGATGCTTTTTGGAACAGTGAAAACATTACCGTATATGATTCGTTTATATCGGGAGAATATCTTGGCTGGAATGCAAAAAATCTCACGCTTATAAACTGCACCATAGAAAGCCTGCAGGGCATGTGCTATATTGAAAACCTTGTATTAAAAAATTGCCGTCTGCTCAACACAACCCTTGCATTTGAATATTCCACGGTCAATGCCGACATCACAGGCGGTGTGGACAGTGTGCTTAATCCGTCCGGCGGCAGTATTACCGCTGATTTCATAGGTGAGCTGACAATAGAAAAGGATAAAGTGGATCCAAAAGCAACCAAGATACTGTGCAGACGGGATAAGGTAGTATCATTATGTAAATGTGTGTAACAGAGAGGATAACGCAATGAAAAAATATCTGATGATCATTTTCTCGGCTATAAAGATGATAGTATTTTCGGGCTGCGGTGACAGCGGCATTTCCGCAGATACGGAACCGTATATGACCGCATCACAGGTATCTTCGGACGAAAATATGCAGGTTCAGTCCTCGTCCGATGAGGAAACCGACCTCCGTACAGAAGCATCGTCCGAAACGTCAGCCCGGGTACAGACAGATAATAATATTGAAATCTCCGTCGGCGGAAAGGTCTTTTCCGTTACCCTGTACGACAACGAAACGGCAGAAGCCTTACTTGATATGCTGCCGCTTACACTTGATATGAGCGAGCTTAACAAAAATGAAAAATATTATTATTTTGACCGAACGTTTCCTGCGGAGGCATCCTGTCCCAAAAGCATTAACAGCGGAGATATAATGCTTTATGGCGATAACTGCCTTGTACTGTTTTACCAAAGCTTTCAAACGCCTTACAGCTATACTCCAATCGGCAGGGTAGATGATCCGTCGGGGCTTAAAGAAGCTGTCGGCGAGGATAATGTCCTTATAATTTTTGATATTAAATAAGAGGAAAATATATGAAATACGATTTTGATACGGTTATTGACCGCAGAAATACACATTCGCTGAAATGGGATACGGCAGAAGGCGAATTGCCTATGTGGGTAGCCGATATGGATTTTAAGACGGCGCCCGAAATAGTTTCCGCAATCGGGGAAAGGGCTGAACAGGGAGTATTCGGTTACTCCGTCATACCCGAATTATGGTACAATGCTTACAAAACATGGTGGAAAAACAGACACGGCTTTAATATAGAGCATGACTGGTTGATATTTTGCACGGGCGTTGTCCCTGCTGTTTCCTCTATTGTCAGAAAACTTACAACGCCTGCCGAAAAAGTTTTGATACAAACCCCTGTCTATAATATATTTTTTAATTGCATACTTAATAACGGGAGGCAGGTTCTGGAAAACGAGCTTAGATATAAAAACGGCGAATATGAAATTGATTTTGAAGATCTGGAAGCAAAGCTTTCCGATCCTCAAACATCTTTAATGATACTTTGCAACCCTCATAACCCCGTGGGGAAGATATGGGACAAAAAAGACCTTGAACAGATAGGTGCTCTGTGCAAAAAATATCATGTGGTGGTTTTGTCGGACGAAATACATTGCGATCTGACTGCACCCAAAACAAGCTATATTCCTTTTGCAAGTGTATCGGATGACTGCCTCGGCAACAGCATTACCTGTATTTCACCTACCAAAGCTTTTAATCTGGCAGGCTTGCAGACAGCTGCAGTGGCGGTGCCGGATCCCGTATTGAGGCATAAGGTATGGAGAGGCTTAAATACAGACGAGGCAGCCGAGCCTAACTGCTTTGCGGTGGATGCCGCAATTGCTGCTTTTACAAAAGGCTCGGATTGGTTGGACGAAGCCCGTGAATATTTGTTTGAAAATAAAAGGATAGCCTCGGAATTTATTTGCAAAAATATACCCGAGCTGCAAGTCGTTCAATCTCAGGCTACTTATTTGATGTGGCTTGATTGCAGCAGGCTTTCGGGCACTGCCGATGATATTGTCGGATCTATTCGCAGCAAAACGGGGTTGATCGTTTCAAGCGGAACACAATACGGCAGCTGCGGAAAAAATTTTATCCGCATGAATATTGCCTGCCCCGTTACTGTATTGCAGGACGGACTTTTGCGTTTGCAAAAGGGTATAGAACAATACAGATCATAACAGCGTTTTTTCTCTGACTTTGTCCAAAAATAACTGTGCCGCCTTTGAAAACACCTGATATTTTTTTGTAAAGAGCATAACGTTTGATTGAAGCTTAGGTTCAAGCGGGATAAAGGTTAAGGGGTTGTCCCCTGCCGTGTTTATAAGCTTGTCGATGCAAAGGGCGTATCCTATCCCTGCTTCTACCATTAGGCCTGCGTTATAGATCAAGTTATAGGTTGCCGCTATCTGCGGGGTTATCGGCTTATCCGCAAAAAAAGTTGTGATCCTGTTGCTGTCGGAGCTTTGGCTTGGCATTATAAGGGACAGCCCCGAAAGGTCGTTAAAGGACACGCTTTCTCTTTTTGCCAGCTCCGAATCTTTACGTGCAAGTATACCCCATGTTTCGTAAAACGGCAGCTTTTGATAATCATATCGTGAGTCTATTTCCGGCTCAAGCAGAAACCCCATATCAAGCAGTCCCTTGTCCAATCGCTCTGTGATGGCGTCGGCATTTGAACTGAAAAAATGAAATTTTATTTCCGGATATTCTTCACGGATCTCATAGATAAGCTGCATTATGCGGTATGAACTGCGGTGTTCTCCGCAGCCTATGTAAACATCACCCGAAATAGTCTGTTCGTTTTCCCTGAAAGCTGCCTCTGTCTTTTCCATGAGCGATATTATCTCACGGGCACGGCTACGAAGATAAATGCCGTCCTCGGTAAGGGTGATATTTCTTTTGCCTCTTATCAAAAGCTGTTTGCCCAGCGCATATTCAAGCTCCATCATCTGCTTTGAAAGCGTAGGCTGTGTAATGTGCAGATATTCTGCGGCACGGGTTATGCTCTGCTCCTCTGCAACAGCAAGAAAATATTGAAGCAATCTTGTTTCTATCATATTAAAATACCCTCTTTATGTATCATTCCCCAAAGCTATATATAATTATTCTACATAACTGTTTGTAATTTGTCAATGAGTGCTGTATAATAATTACAGAACAACGTGAAAGAATACGGAAAATATTTTTAATAAACGGAGGTAAAGCTATGCAGTATCGTACACTTGCTCACGGCAATGAACAGATAAGCGTGATAGGTATCGGTTCAAGCGCCATACATCTTTCGGGTGAAAAAGAAATTGAGGAAATTTTGAATTTTTCTGTTGAAAAAGGAATCAATTATTTTGATATGGCAGCCGCCGAGGCAAAACCGTTTGCTTCTTACGGAAACGCACTGTCGCATTACCGCAGGGATATATATTTTCAGATACATTTCGGTGCGGACTATTCGAGCGGAAGCTACGGCTGGACTACCGACCTTGAAGTAATAAAACGCAATATAGACCGACTGCTTTTGCTGCTGAAAACAGATTATATAGACTTCGGATTTATCCATTGTCTTGATGATATTTCCGACTTTGAGCAAATGCAGCAAAACGGGGTCATAGAACATATCCTTGACTTGAAAAAACAAGGAGTTATCCGCCATATCGGTCTTTCGTCCCACACACCAAAGGTTGCGCAAAGGGTGATAGATATGGGCATTTTGGATATGCTTATGTTTTCAATAAATCCGGGATATGATTATCAGCACGGCGAATATGCCAACGGAAATATGACAGAAAGAATGGAACTTTATCGCCGCTGCGAAAAGGAGGGTATCGGTATATCCGTTATGAAGGCATTTAGCGGAGGACAGCTTTTAAACGATAAAACTTCGCCTTTCGGCAAGGCGCTGACGGAATATCAGTGTATACAGTATGCACTTGATAAGCCGGGAGTGCTGACCGTTCTGCCGGGAATACGAAATAAAACCGATTTAAAGCAGATACTTGGTTTTTTCGATTCAACACCGGAGGAAAGAGATTATTCTGTCATAGGCTCATTTTCACCTGACAATGTAAAGGGCATGTGCGTTTACTGCAATCATTGTCAGCCTTGTCCAAACGGACTTAACGTAGGCCTGATAAACAAGTATTATGACCTTGCAAAAGCCGGCGATGACCTTGCCGCAGATCATTACAGCAAATTGGAGATAAATGCTAGGAGCTGTATAAAATGCGGACATTGCGATATGCGCTGCCCGTTTGGTGTGGCGCAGTCCGCCCGGATGGAAGAAATTGCGGAATATTTTGCACGGTGAATAAATTGCGGAGGAAATAAAAACAAAACATTTTGGTTAAAAAGAATGGCGATATAATTTAACTCGATATGGCTGACCTTCCTTCTACCCGATTTGTTAAAAGATAGTTCAACAAAATTATAGTTAAAATTTGACATTAAATGATTTATGATATATAATGTAATAAATTTAATATTTTAAAGGAGTGAGTTATATGAAAAAATTTATATCGTTCATAACGGGATTTATGCTTACGCTTGCCGTAAGTGTCGGCGTATATGCTGCCGAAGATTGCAGCCCATGGGCAAAAGAGAGTATCGACAAGGCAATATCCGAGGGCATTGTACCCGACACCTTGCAGTCGGACTACACAAGCAGTGTAACACGTAAGGAATTTTGCCGCCTTGCGGTACAGACCTATATCAAAAAGACGGGCTATACCATGCAGGAGTATCTGCAAACGCCATTTACGGACATTGACGACGATTATGTTACTACCGCATATATGCTTGAAATTGTATCGGGAAAAGGCAATGAAAAATTTGACCCCGACAGCGCCATAACAAGGCAGGAAGCCGCCGTAATGCTTAACAACCTTGCGGAAGTATCGGGTGTGGACAACAACAAAACAAATACGGAAAAATTTGTTGACGAGGATCATTTTGCAAATTGGGCAAAGGATGCCATATACAAAATATCCGCTGTAAAAAACGGCGGCACTGCAGTAATGTCGGGTACAGGCAGCGGTAAGTTTTCACCATGGATGAACTATACAAGGGAACAGGCTATTGCCACTATGTACCGTCTATACGGATGTGATTCTCTGCCGGTTCTTGTACCTCAGGCGGAGAATATACTTTGTTTTGGAAGAAGCATTTATAATCCCGATAAAGAAATAATTTACTGTATTGACACCGCAGGCAACAGCGCAAAGGAGATATTCAGCCTTTCGGGTGACGGCAGGCTCGAAATAATTACCGTCAGCGGCAACAAAATATACTATGTTTTACACGCTCACGCCGACAGCAGCAAGGTATTATACAGTATAAATACGGACGGTACGGGCAATACCGCTTTAACACCTGCCGCATATCAGATCTACATAGGACACAAGCACATTTACTATGTTCCGATGGATGCAAAAAACACCGTGATATGCACAGACCTTAACGGAAAAGACCCCGTTACCGCAGATTTTTCAAAGTCTGATATGAGTGCAGGTCTATGCACGATAAAGGCAGATAAAAACGATACCGCTTATATCCTTGCAGACCCTGCCGCAAACCTTGATTCCGTTGAGCCCAAGCATCTTTACGAGTATGATTTTTCAAACAGCACGCTTAAAGAAATACCGCTTGATACAAATACCGTACTGATGCAAAACAATGTTTTATCGGACGGTAAATACAAATATTATATATACCGAAATGTATATGACTTAGGCAGGAATCAGGCATATAATGAGCTCCATATGTGCCGTTTTGACGGCTCGGATGATAAAATATTGATTAGTGACCGTTATGCGGACGGCTACGGCAATATCGCCGTATATGACGGCAAGGTCTTTGTGCCTGATGAGGTTGACGGTAAACTTGCTGTTTCCGTTTACGACATAAACGGCAAGGTAACAGATATTTATCCTGATTCGGGAGAACCGAGATCCGAAACTTATGTAATAGGTATAAGCAAAAATAAAATTTATTACAGCTACCTGACGGATAATTATTCTGCTCCAAAGCAAAATATACATACTATGAATATTGACGGCAGCGAAGATACAGAGATATACGAAGCATTGATTAAATAAATAATGCTCAGGGGGAGAATATATGAAAAATTTTGCATCTGTTTTAACGGGATTTGTGCTTGCACTTACCGTAAGTGTCGGCGTATATGCTGCCGAAGATTGTAGCCCTTGGGCAAAAGAGAGTATAGACAAGGCAATATCCGAAGGCATAGTACCCGAAACTTTGCAGTCGGACTACACAAGCAATATAACCCGCAAGGAATTTTGCCGCCTTGCGGTACAGACTTATATCAAAAAGACAGGCTATACCACTCAGGAGTATCTGCAAACGCCATTTACGGACATTGACGATGATTATGTTACCACCGCATATATGCTTGAGATAGTATCGGGAAAAGGCAATGAAAAATTTGACCCCGACAGCGCCATAACAAGGCAGGAAGCCGCCGTAATGCTTAACAACCTTGCGGAAGTATCGGGTGTGGACAACAACAAAACAAATACGGAAAAATTTGTTGACGAGGATCATTTTGCAAGTTGGGCAAAGGATGCCATATACAAAATATCCGCTGTAAAAAACGGCGGCACGGCAGTAATGTCGGGTACAGGCAGCGGTAAGTTTTCACCTTGGATGAACTATACAAGGGAACAGGCGATTGCCACTATGTACCGCCTTTATGAGTGCAGCTCAATACCCGTACTTATACCGCAGAAAGACAAAAATATTTATCGTGTTTCCCGTGATTATAATGTTAAACTTAAAACTTCCGGATATCTGGAATATATATTATGTATAGATTGTAATACAAAAACGGCAAAAAGATTATTTGAATTTGATCAACGCAGCAGCGAAACAAATATTGTCGCTATAAGCGGCGATTGGATATACTGCATTTGCCAAATGACTTCCGGTGAAAAATATGTGTATAAGATAAAAACCGACGGTACCGAAGACTATGTTCTTACACCGGCAGCACATAATATTTATATAGGACATAAATACATTTATTATGTACCCTCGGTTGCGCGCAATATTGTAGTACGGACCGATCTTAACGGAAAAAATCCGATAACTGTTGATTATTCCAAAATACATACCTATGGAAAATATCCTTGCTGCTACATAAAAGGCGATAAAAATGACAATGTCTATATTTATGTACAATTATTCGGGGGCAATTATCCCTTATATAACGACATCCCCGAGGACTATCCTGTTTTGTATGAGTATGATTATACAACAGAAAAAGCGCAGCCTATAGATTTGTACACAAATACAGATCCATTAATATACGGTACATTATGTGACGGAAAATATAAATATTATCCTCACAGGGAGATTCACTACGCATATAGAAATATGGGGCACGATGAACTGCGCAGGTGCAATATAGACGGTACAGACGACATAGCCTTTGACGATCTTTTTCTAACCTATGACAGCTATATGGTCTGCAGCAACTGTATGGAAAATTATATATGTATGTATAAAGACAGATTGTATATGGCAGAAGATCTCGACACAGCTTTATGTGTTACGGAACTTACCTGTGATGGGGTAAATCGCAGATTTTATCCCCTCGGTGAGGACTCATATGACAAATACACCAACTATCGTATAAAATTTTTAGGTGTTATTGATAATAAGCTTTGCTACTATTGTGTAAATCGTTTCGACAACATAGAACGTGTATACAGCTATGATATGGATAGCCGGGAAACAAAAGAATTATCATGGACTAAGTAAAATATGTTTTATAGTCTAAAACTTTTGTAATTGTATAAATTTATAAAAGGGTCGAATAAAATTATTATTTCGATCCTTTTTAATTTTTTATAAGTATGGTTGCTTATTTTTATAAAATTTCCTCTTTATATAATGATTTGCAAATCAAAAAAATATAAGGAGATGAAATTATTATGGAAAAAATCAATAATTTTAAAGGTGTATTGGTATATATTAATTCAGATACAAAGTATACCGATGAACAAGCTCCATCATCTGCTTTGAAAGCGTAGGCTGTGTAATGTGCAGATATTCTGCGGCACGGGTTATGCTCTGCTCCTCTGCAACAGCAAGAAAATATTGAAGCAATCTTGTTTCTATCATATTAAAATACCCTCTTTATGTATCATTCCCAAAAGCTATATATAATTATTCTACATAACTGTTTGTAATTTGTCAATGAGTGCTGTATAATAAAAATTACAGAACAACTGTTAAAGTGTAACCTATCATTGACACTTTAACAAAATTTTTAATAAATTTAAGGTTTTTTTCTTGATTTTTTATATATGGTGTGGTATACTTTTAACGTTGTTGACGTAGAGATGCCAAAATGTATCTCAATTTATCAGAAAGAGGTGTAACAAATGAAGGAAGGTATACATCCTGCTTATTATCAGGCAAAGGTAAAGTGCAACTGCGGTAACGAGTTCGTATGCGGTTCCACCAAGGAGGAGATAAGAGTCGAGGTTTGCTCAAAGTGTCATCCATTCTACACAGGCAGCCAGAAGCTTCTTCTTGATGCAGGCGGACGTGTTGACAAGTTCAACAAGAAGTACGGCAGAAGCTGAGTTGTGTTTTATAAAAATGTATTTTAAAAGGGACTGCCGCAAAGGAGTTCTGTAAAATTTGGTGTGGCCGCAAAAGGACCGCACCAAATTTTTTTGTTTAAAAAAAGAACACAACCGATGTTTGCCGCATTCGGCTTTATGGGTATTGCGTGGACGAAACCGCTCCTCATTTTGCAAAGGTTATAACAAAATCATTTGAGTTAAAGTCGGACTGCACGGAGGATATGTAAAGGTAGAGATATTTATCGTCAAGATAGTACCAGTCATCGTAATTGGCGTCCGTCATATCGGATAATTTATAGCCGACCGTGAGATAGTACCTGTTTAAAACAAAGCTGTCAAAGCTGTTGGGATCCCGTGTTTCAAAATCGGACACGATAAGTGGTACGGTATACTTATCTATGTTATAGTGCTCCCTGTCAAGCCTTACGAGCATATTGTATGCGCCTCTGCCGTTAAGGCTTATTTTAATGCCGCTATTGCGGATATTCAATGTTTCCTCGTTTGCATGGCTGTCGTATCTGTATCTGCCCCTTAAAGCGGTGGTGTTGTCCGAAAGGTCGACTGCTTCATAATTCACCTCGGAGGCGTCGGTTATGGGTTGCACCTCGTCCGAAACGGCGGTGTATTCGTCAAGCTCGTAAAATTCGGTTGAATATACCTTTGTTTTATCTTCCTCAAAAAAGTTTTGCACACCCATATATCCGCAGGCGAGCAGCTCCATATAGTCCTCGTAGCGTGGTATGGGATATTTTTTTGTTTCGTCGGTGAGCTTGTGCTCCGATTTGGGCAGCTCAAGCCCGGGGCTTTTTACAAGCAGCGTTATGTTTGAGTTTTCTCTGTTAAACACCTTGCTAAGACAAGAAAATTTGTCCTTTAAAATATCTCTGTATTTGTCCCGTTTTTCGGGATAGCCCTCGTATGTGATATATGCCGAAAGGGCAGCGGGATTTTTGCCGAGGAACTGCCTTATATTGCCGCCGAAATGATCTGCGGTATATTCGGAGCAGTCCGTTTCGGGCAGTACGGCAAAGATAGGCTTTGCCTCTCCGGTAAAGGAGGCGCCCAGGCTTTTGTCGTCCATAAACTCCTTTTTTATTGCATCGCATATATCCCCATACTGGCGGTTGTCGCACATTACGCCGTCATTCATAAGCACACTGTAGCCCTCAAAATCGACCTTTGTTGCCGCAACACGGCGAGGCGGACCGAAAAGCCCTCCTCCCGTATAAATAAATTCGGAGGATGAGGGCTTGTCGCTGACCCCGTATTTGTCGGATATATATTCAGCTGCGCTTTGCTTTGCGGCCATGAGATCCATATTTTGTATTATAATAGGAAAGACAATACGGAATATTAGTATAATTAAAGCGGCAGCAGCAATAAAAACGGGTATGAACATAAGCCTTTTTGCCTTCATGCCATTTCTCCTTTCACAAGCTCCTCAAAGCTTAAAATACTGCTGTGAGCCGCAGCCTTTACCGCATCCCAGTCGCCTGCCGTCCTCTCCTCAAATACCGCCGTTGTCGTCATACCCGCTGCCCTTGCGCTTAAAATGGCAGGGAGTATATCCTCGTAGACATGACAGTCCTCGGGAGAGGTGCCGAGCTGCTCTGCGCAGTGCAGAAAAATATCGGGGAAGTCCTTGCTCCTGAGCCCCGAGCTGCCGTCGGAAAATGCGTCAAAAAGGTGATAAATACCGTTTTTTTCAAGCACGGGTCTATAGTACTCGGGTGAGGAAGAGGTGGCAAGCCCTATCCTTATCCCCCTTTTGGTCAAAAGCCTTATGTACTCGGCAGCGTAGGGCTTGAGCCTTACATTATGCTCGTATTCGTACAGGGAATCGTCCTGCCATTCCTTTATTATGGACTTGATGCTGTCGGGGAGGGAGTATTCGTTTTTGGTAAATACAGCTCCGTCATACATATTGAGTGTGCTTATTCTGTCCGTATAGTCGGGCGGTATTTCCATCCCCCTGCGTTTAAAAAAATTCATGTCCACCGTGTCCCATACATATGCCGAATCGGCAATGGTGCCGTCAAAATCAAAAATTACCGCTTTCATATTATGTTATCCTTTCCGCCTGTATGTCCTGAAAAAGCTCTTCATTATTTTGCTGCATTCCTCCTGCATTACACCCTGCGTTATCTCGCATCTGTGGTTAAAGCGGGGTTCGTCAAGCAGATTGTATATCGAGCCGCAGCAGCCTGCCTTGGGGTTGGGAGTGCCGAACACCACACGGGGTATGCGTGCCTGAAGTATGGCGCCGCTGCACATGGGGCACGGCTCTACCGTAACATAAAGAGTGCAGCCCTCCAGCCGCCAGTCGCCCATAAAAAGGCATGCCTCGTTTATGGCGGCTATCTCGGCGTGCGAGAGCACGTTTTTGTCCGTCATACGCCTGTTGCAGCCTCTGCCTATTACATGTCCGTTATATTCAATTATACAGCCTATAGGTACTTCCTCAAGCTCATATGCTTCCCTTGCCTTTAAAAGGGCAAGCGCCATATAGTATTCATCTTTCATTTTTATTGCTCCCTTACAGCTTGCTGCGCCGCATACCGCCGAGTGTATCATAAAGTATACAAACAGGTTTGCAATTTTACGATACATCAGCGGGACTTTTACGGTAAAATATATTGCATTTTCTGCATTAAAATGTTATACTGAAAATATCAGAATATCAAATGTCAACATTTGAAAGAAGGGGTGGAATAATGCCAACATTTACAACAACTAAAAACGGTTACACACCGATGGAGGTAGACGCTTACATAAACAGCCTTGAGCAGGAAATTAAGGTCTACAAGGAAAAGGAAACGGCTATAAACAAGGCCATAATCAGTGCTCAGATGGCATCCGACAAGATGATCAAGCAGGCAAATGAGGAAAGCGCCTCGGTCATCAAAAAGGCAAACGATGAGGCTGCCGAGATCATTAAAAAGGCCAATACCGAATCCGCCGATATCGTTAAAAAGGCAAATGACGAAAAGGACAAGATAATGGCTGAGGCTCAAAAGTTCTCCGCCGCACTTGCCGAAAATGCCAATAAGGAAATACAGGATATCAAATCTAATATATCACAGCAGAGGACAATAATCAACAGCTTTAATGCAGATTATAAAGCTTTGGTCGAAAAATATCTCAAATCCTACGATGCGTCGGTTTCGCTTAAGGTAGTAAAGGATCTTGACAGTATAGAGGCACTTATAAACAAGTGGGATAAGGAGGGAGTGCCTACAGCAGGCTCTTCCGCCAATAAAACTGCCGAGGCTGCAGCCGCACCACAGCCTAAGCCGGCGGTAAGTACGCCTGCGCCTGCTCCAACACCCGCACCATCACCTGTATCGGCGGGGCCTGCATTTGGTATGGGCATGAAAAAGCCCGATGAGGCACCCAAGATCGAGCCTGCGCCATCGGCTGTGCCTCCGTCACCCCTTGCATCAAGCAGCGTACCAAAGGCTGACGACAGCAGTGCTCAGGACGCACCAAAGCAGTATATCAAAACGGGTCTTGGCGGCCAGGGCATGGGCGGCATACCCGCTAACCCAAGCTACGGACTGGGCGGTGAAAGGACCCTCAGAAACAGCATTAACCACAGTGAGGCGCCTAAGCCTGCCGAACCCGCTCCGGAGCCTATAAGCGCCGCAAATATGACGGTGCCCAAATTCGGCGAGATGACAGCCTCGTCCGCTCCCGACGGCGGAGCGCCAAAGCCGGGTATATATAAGGTAACATCGGACAATACCCTTTACAATGACAACCGTCCTATGGGCAGCGAGCCCGCACCTGCAAACACAGCACCCGCAGGTCCTGCTCCAAACACGGATAGCGCACCTGCACCAAAGGCGGATCCTACCGTGAACAATACTCCAAAGCCGGGTATATACAAGGTGACATCGGACAACACCCTGTATAACGAAAACAACAAGCCAAACCCACCTGCGGGGGGCATTGGCTCCGATGCTTCGGGTGTTGTAAAGCCGGGTATATACAAGGTACCTAAAAACGATACAAACAAATAATGCTTTTGCCTAAAAACGCTTTGGAGATGTATTCCTTCAAGGCGTTTTTTTGGACATCGGCAGACTGCGTATGATATTATTATAAGGAGTGACATAAAAATGAAGAGAAGGATGGCGGCATTTATTGCCCTTACAATGCTTTTGGGCACGACCCCCGTATATGCGGAGGATACGGTAACGGTAAATACCGACGGGGCAACAATGGAGTTTGATGTTGAGCCTGTGCTGGAAAACGGCAGGGTTCTTGTACCCATGCGTGCGATATTTGAGGAGCTTGGCTGTGTCGTTGCCTACAGCAGGACAGACGACGGAGCCTATGTGACAGCAGCAAGGGGTCAGGACAGGATGATGCTTGAAATAGGCTCGGACACAATGTATCTTAACGGCAGCGAGATAAAGCTTGACGTACCCGCAAAAATAGTGGACGGAAGAACGCTTGTGCCTCTGCGTGCGGTATCCGAGGGGCTGGGCACAAAGGTGGTGTGGCTTGGAGATATAAAGACGGTATGTCTTTACAAAAAGCACGGTCAGCACAATATAAGCACTCGTACAAGCGAAAAGTCGATAAAATCGGAGGACGGCACTGTGCTTATCAACGTACTCTGCGCCTATCCGGTCATCGAGAGCGGCGGCGACGAGTATATAGAGAGCATAAATAAGCTCTACGAAGGATCCGCCGATGAGTTTATAAAGATCGCAGAGAGCTATACCGAGGCTGCACGGGAAATACTTGAGGCGAGGAGTGAACGCACTGCACCCCTGGAGTTTGAACTGACATATGAGGTCAACACGGACAGAAAGGATATACTCTCCGTAACGGAGCACAGATACCTTGACACACAGGGAGCGCATCCCAATACCGAGAGGGAGTCGCATACCTTTGACCTTGCGGCAAAAAAGGAGCTTAATATCGGCGATGTACTAAACGGCAGCAGCGAGGAGATAAAAAGCCTTGTATGCGACCGCTTTGAAAAATGGTTTGCCGAAAACTGGGAGGGTGAGCTTACCGAGGAACAGATACGTACAATAAAGGACGAGTCCGACAATGTAAAGTTCTGCCTTACCGATACGGGTGCTTTGCTCTATTTTGACGTATATCAGATAGCACCGTATGCAATGGGCTATCCCGAGGCTGAGATAAACGATGCCGCTCTGCTTAAGACGGATATGTCGGACGGCAGCCTCGATGAGCTTAATATAGAGCTTAAGGGCAGCCCAAGCACCGGATATAAATGGAGAGTAGCCGATGCGGATGCATCTCTTGAGATCGAGGAGAGCTATAAGGAGGACGAAAATGCGGATGATCCCAACGGAAAAGAGGGCACATTCGGTTTTAAGATAAAGGGTACCGAGGAGGGAAATTGCTCCGTTACCCTTGCCTATACAAAAGAAGGCGAAAACCCCTATAACGGCGCCGAAACCTGCACATATAAGCTGTATGTTTCAAAGGATGGCAGGATAACCGTTCTTTCCGCAGAGAAGTAAAAGGCATAATAAAATAAGGGGTGCAGTCAAAGCGCTTCCGATATTCATTAAGGTATGCGTATTTGAATATTTCCGACGCAAATTAAATATAATAAAAATATACTTCGGTATTCTTTTTGCGGGAGGAAATACATTGAAAAATAAAAGCACACTTATAACGGCAATACTTATACCGCTTGCGGTCGGCTCCCTATCCTCGCTTATTTCAAGGGGAGGCATGGAGGTATACAAAACGCTGGAAAAACCGCCGCTAAGCCCGCCCGATATAGTCTTTCCCATAGTATGGACGATACTGTATATACTTATGGGTATATCGTCATACCTTATATATACCTCGGACAGCAGGGATAAGGGCGCTGCCCTGCGGCTTTATGCAGTGCAGCTTGCAATGAATTTTTTGTGGAGCATAATATTTTTTTCGCTTATGCTTTTTTTGCCTGCCTTTATATGGCTTGCGGCAATGACAGCCGTTATAGCGGCAATGATATACAGGTTTTATGGCATAAATAAAGCTGCGGCATATCTTAATATACCGTATCTGCTGTGGTGCTGCTTTGCGCTTTATCTTAACTTTGGCAGCTATATTTTAAACAGCAAGTAAGATGGGTGCTGCTTTGCAGCACCCCGTATTTTTAGACTTTCCAGATCCTTGCGGCAAGCACCGTCATATCGTCCTTGATAACTCCTCCGCTTGCCGCCTCTGCCTCGGCAAGTATTTTTTCGCAGAGCTTTTCGGGCGAAAGCGCACTGTTTTTGTCTATCAGCCTTGCGAGCCAGTTTTCCTTGCCTATGGCACAGGGGGCTGCCTCGGTAACGCCGTCCGTTACCATAACTATGGTGTCGCCGCTTTCGAGCTTAAGCTCCATGCTTTCGGATTCGGTATTTTCAATTATGCCTACGGGCAGTCCGCCGCTGCCTATCAGCCTTACGCCCTCCCTGCCCGATACAAAGCCCGGCATGGCGCCTATTTTTACAAACTCGGCAGTACCCGTATACAGATCCACATTACATATATCAAGTGTGGCAAAAATATCTTCTCCCCCCGCTCTCATAAGCAGGAGAGAGTTTATCTGTTCAATTGCCATATCTCTTTCAAAGCCTGCTTCTATAAAATCCTCAAAAAGCTCTACGGAGGCAGCGCTCTCCTCCCTTGCCTTGCCGCCCGAACCCATTCCGTCGGAAAGCGCAAGCATATATTTGCCGTACTTAAGCTCCATAAAGGTATGGCTGTCACCCGATACCGAGCTGCCGTCACGTTTTTTGGATGCGGCATATGCCGATATTCTGTAAGGCAGTTCACAGCAAAGTCTGAGGGTGCAGTATCCGCCCTCGCTTGAACATATGTCGCTGCCCTTTGTCATTTTTACTCCCAATTCCTTGCTTACTATGGGTATGATACGCCTTGCGCATCTGCTGCAGCTGCCGTTGTATATGCGTACCACACTTACCTCATAGCGGTTGTCGCCGTGTGTGTATACAAGCACGTCACGGCAGGCTATGCCGTTTTCCTTAAGCTTTTCCTTAACGGCTCTGCCAAGGTGGGTATCCAGAGCAAGCTCCTCGTTTAGCTCCTTTGAAAGCGAGCGCATAAGTGCCGATACTCCCAACAGCTCCTCGCTTAAAAGAGAACGGCTTTTCTTTATGTTCTTTTTCAGCTGCTCCGTATCCTCTTCGTCTATTGAATCGGTCACAGCCTTAAGCGATGCGGCAAGCCTGTCCATGGAGCGGGCAAAGCCGTCAAGCCTTGCGCCCGCACGCTGCCTTATGAAGTTAGCATCGCTGCCCGTAAGTACCTTTTTGCCGATAAAGGCAGGCATCATGAGCGCCGCCGCAGGCAGTACAACGGGTATTCCCATTACGGATATGCCGTCCATGCCGCCGTATATGCAGCCTGCCATGAGCGAGGCGCCGTATATCTCGTATCCTCCGCCAGTCCTCAACGCCTCTGTGCCCTCACAAAATAATGTTGTAAGCAGAAAGCTGAGTATGCCCTGCAAAAGCACTATTATTATAAGACGGGGGTCGGAGCCCTGCAGCACGGCATTTACAAGGCCGCCTGTAATTGTACACAGCCCTGCGGCAAGGGATCTGCCCGTGTATGTGACCGAAAGATCAAAATATCTTATAACTCCGCTTATTGCACCTATGCCGAGATAGGCGCATATGTAGCCTGCCGCATATATCTCTCCTCGCCTTGTTATTATGCCTGCAATGGCGGCGGGAATGGCGCCCCACAGCCTGTTTTGGGACATCATGAGCGCCAGGTATGAGCTGCCTGCCGGGCAGACCATATCAAAAAGCATACACCTTGCAGCAAAAAAGCTGCCTCCTATCCACATAAGGGGCAGCAAAATATTTTTTTGTAAGCCTTTCATGTAAATATCCTCCTTATGGTGAAAACAGTACAGTAATCCCTGCTTATCGGATATAAGTATAATACATAAAGCGGATATTTTTTGTCGTTTTGGGTTGTACAAATACAAAAAATTGCCCTAAAATGCGGCAAAATTTTGCATTTTTATCCGAGCCTTTTGTCCAGCTCGTCTATGGCTTCGATGGGGAAGTCGTGCAAAAGCGAGGTGTACTGCTCCACAGTCAAGCCCTCGGTGTTGATATAGATGTCAATTTTGCCGTTTACATCCGCATTTTTAAATTTTTCCTTGATTTTTACAAATTCGCCTGTTTCCATTTTTATCCTCCTTTTAAGGGCGTTTTTTGCACTTCCACAGATATATCTCTCTTATGCCCATAACGATCATAAAACAGCCAAACATTTTGCGCAGCATATTGTTGTCGGTGCCGAGTGCAATAAGAGAGCCTATGACTGCGCCCGCAATACCTGCGGGTATTATGGGCAAAACGCTGTTTTTTTCTATGCGCTTGTTTTTTATGTGCGTTATAAGCGCAGCTGCGGCGGTGGGTATAAAATATATAAGGTTTATGCTTTGCGCCGCCTTTTGCGGCATATCAAAAAAAATGCTGAGCGCAGGTATAAGCACGGTGCCGCCGCCTATGCCCATACCGCTTATTATTCCCGACAGGATACCCGCAACAAAAAGCCACATTTAAAATACCATCCTTATACCGCCCAGCAGCATAAATATACCAAATACAAGGTGAAGCTGCCCCGGGCTTATTTTACCCAAAATTTTGGCGCCTATAAATCCGCCCGGTATGCCTCCCAGACATACGGGCAGCAATGTATACATACCCACATTCAGCCTTTTAAGGTAGAGGAATATGCTTATTACGGAAAGCGGCAGTATTACCGCAATTGCGCCCGCATGAGCCTTTTGAGGCTCCGTTTTAAGAAATTTCTCCATGCAGGGCACCAGCAGCGTGCCGCCGCCCGAGCCGAAAAGCCCGTTTACAATGCCCGTGGCAATGCCGATAAGTATACCGGGGATATATTTTTTCATTTGTATCACCGCTTTCTGCCTTTATTATCTGCATATCCGGCACAAATATTCATATAATTTAACAAAAACGGGAGTGAGCCGATGAAAAAATTTTTACTTGCACTTGCTTTTATAATACTGCTGTGCGGCTGCTCGGGCAGGGCAAAGGGCTACGCAAGCGTACAGGATAAGCTGATGAATATGAGCACCTACAGGGCCGATGTGGAAATAGCCTACATATCCGATAAGGAGGAGAGCATATATAAGGCTGTCGAAACCGCACAAAACGACGGCAGGTACAAAATAGTTACATATTACCCCGACAATTTCAAGGATAATGCAATTTTATTTGACGGAGAGATGATTTGGCAGTATAATCCTAATGTAGAGAAAAAGATCAGCGTAAGCTCAAAGGATAAACCGGAAAGAAGTGAGCTGATACTGTTTTCCTTTATGGAAAACTATGTAAAAAGCACTGATACTACCGTTGCCACCATGAATGCGGGCGGAGAGGAATGTACCGTGCTTGAGGCTGATATAGAGGGTGCGGGCAAATTTATGGCAAGTGAAAAGCTTTGGGTGGACAATGAGAGTATGTCGCCCGTCAAACTGGTCATATACGATGCCGACGGAGGGGAACGCATAAGGGTGACCTTTTCGGCTTTTGAATATAACTGCGAGCTTGCCGAGGATGAATTTGTACCGCAGAATAAGTGAGGTGTAATTATGCTTGAATACCAAAGATGTGTTGCGGAGATAAACCTTGACGCAATAGGACATAACATAAGAGAGATAAAAGCGAGGCTTAACGAGGGTACAAGGCTGCTTGCCGTGGTAAAGGCGGACGGCTACGGGCACGGCGCTACGGAAACAGCCCAGATATGCCTGTATAACGGTGCGGATGAGCTTGCGGTGGCTACCCTGGACGAGGGGCTTGCCCTGCGCAGCAACAACATATTTGTGCCTGTGCTTATACTGGGCTACACCGTGGAGAGCAGGCTGGAGGACGCAGTGACCAACAACCTTACCCAGACGGTATTCTCCTACGAGCTTGCAAAGCAGCTTTCCGATACGGCGGTAAGGCTTGGCAGGACTGCCCTTGCGCATATATCCGTTGATACGGGCATGAGCAGGATAGGCTTTTTGCCCTGCGAGGAGAGCCTGGACGAGATAGACCGTATATTCGAACTGCCAAACCTTGAGATAACGGGCGTGTTTACCCATTTTTCAACTGCGGATGAGGCGGACAAGAGCTTTACCTACACCCAGTTTGAGCGCTTCAAATATATGACGGACGGCATTGAAGCAAGGGGACACAAAAACCTTATAAGGCATTGTGCAAACAGCGCCTCTATAATAGATCTGCCCGATATGCAGCTTGATATGGTAAGGGCAGGCATAATAATTTACGGTATGCTGCCAAGCGGAGATGTAGGGACGGACATAGACCTTATACCTGCCATGAGCATAAAAACACATATAAGCTATGTAAAGGAGCTGCCTGCGGGTATAGGTGTGGGCTACGGCAGAAAGTACTATACCGATAAGCTTACCAAAATAGCCACCGTACCCATAGGCTATGCGGACGGATACTCCAGACGCCTGAGCAACAAGGCGAGGATGCTTGTAAACGGTGAATATGCAAATGTGATAGGCAATGTATGTATGGATCAGCTTATGCTTGATGTTACGCATATAAAGGATGTAAAAATGGGAGATGAGGTGACGGTGCTGGGCGTCTGCGGCGATAAGGCTGTAAGTGCCGAGGAGCTGGGCAGCCTGATGGGCACCATAAACTATGAGGTGGTGTGCTGTATAGGCAAGCGTGTGCCCAGGGTGTACATAAAAAACAATGCCGTACTAAAAACCGTTGCATATTGATAATGCCCGATTTTTTGCAAATTCTCCTTTAATTGTATAAATTTTATGAACTTGCCGATAATGAAGATATAAGGATTCATTATCGGCTTTTATTTTTGTCCATTGAGGAGAGGTAAAATGACAGTTAAAAGAGGAGATATTTTTTATGCCGATCTGAGCCCTGTTATAGGCTCGGAGCAGGGCGGTATACGCCCCGTGCTTATTGTACAAAACGATGTGGGCAACCGTTACAGCCCCACGGTGATATGTGTTGCCATAACATCGCAGATGAACAAGGCTAAGCTGCCCACGCATATTGAGGTGGACAGTAGGCGTTATTTTCTTGTAAAGGACAGTGTTATACTGCTTGAGCAAATACGCACCATAGATAAAAGGCGCCTTAGGGAAAAGATAGGGCACCTTGATGAAAATATGATGTATAAGGTTGATAAAGCGCTGCTTATCAGCTTAGGCTTACATATTGGCAGCGCTGCGGAGGAGGTCAGATAATGACCTCCTATTTTGCGTGTCGAAAAAGTCGACACGCTTGCAGGAAATGCAAACATTTCCTGCATTTTCTTTCACAAAGAATAAAGAGATTCGTGCCAGCCAAAGGCTGGCGACTCCCTCTTTTCCTCGGACGGGCAAAGCTCGTCCTGCGGATTTTAGCCTGCGGCGCCTAAGTTACCTTAAAGTGTTTGCAGGTTTATGTTATCTAAAAATGTATTTTATATGTTAAATCCTGATTTATTATTACTCTATAATCCCTCTTATTTCGCTTAGGTTTTCTATGCCCTGCTGCCGCATAAACGCCTCAATGCCTTCTATAACATCAACTGTGGCATAGGGATTAAAAAAGTTTGCGCTGCCTACCGCTACGGCAGCCGCTCCCGCCATTATAAACTCTATTGCGTCCTCGCCGGTACATATGCCGCCCAAGCCGATGACAGGTATAGCGACTGCCTTGCATACCTGATATACCATACGCAGCGCAACGGGCTTTACGGCAGGGCCGCTCATACCGCCGATTTTTCTTGCAAGCACGGGCTGACGCCTGTAAATATCTATCTTCATGCCGGTGAGGGTGTTTATAAGGCTGAGTGCGTCTGCGCCGCCTGCTTCCGCCGCCCTTGCCGTCTGTGTAATATCGGTCACATTGGGGCTGAGCTTTACTGTAAGGGGCTTGTCAGCCTCTTTTTTTACTGCGGATACGACCTTTTCTATCATAGTGCAGTCGGTGCCGAATGCCATACCGCCCTCGGATACGTTGGGGCAAGAGATATTAAGCTCCAGCATATCAACGTCCTGCCCTTTGAGCGCCTTTACAACGTTTACATATTCGTCAACGGAGTGACCGCATACGTTTACGATAATGTTTGTATCGTACTGCCTTAAAAAGGGTATATCCTCTTTTATAAAATGCTCGACGCCGGGGTTTTGCAGACCTACGCTGTTCAAAAGCCCGCCGTACACCTCGGCAATGCGGGGCGCATCGTTGCCCTTCCACGGTTTGTCCGCAACGCCCTTTACCACAATACCGCCGAGCCTGTTAAGGTCGACAAATTCACCGTATTCCCTGCCGCTGCCAAAGGTGCCGGAGGCAGTCATAACGGGGTTTTTAAATTCAACGCCGCATATATTTACCCTTGTATCCATTACCATACTACCTCCCTGCCGTCAAATACGGGGCCGTCCTTACAGACCTTTTTATGCTCCCAATCCTCGCCGTTTTTTATTTTTATCACGCAGCCGACGCATGCGCCTACGCCGCAGGCCATGCGCTCCTCCATGGATACCTGGCATTCCGTGCCGCTTTCGAGTGCATATTGGTTTAAAAATTTAAGCATTATTTTAGGTCCGCAGGCGTAGATCACATCGGCGCTTAAACCCATGCTGCGCAAAAGCTCAACGGCGTTGCCCTTGAAGCCCTCACTGCCGTCGTCCGTGGCGATGTATACCTTTGCCCCCACACCTTCAAAATCGTCCTTTAATATAATAAGATCTTTGCTGCGTGAGGCAAGCACAACGGTGCCGCCGCCAAGCTGCTTTGCCGTTTCAAGCAAAGGGGGTATGCCTATGCCGCCGCCCACCAGCAGGGCGGTTTTGTCTTTTTTAAGGGTGTAGCCGTTGCCGCAGGGGCCCAGCAGCCTTACCTTATCTCCGCTTTTAAAATGCGTAAATATCTCCGTGCCCTTGCCTGCACGGCGGTATACCAGCCTGAGCGTATCGCCGTTTATCTCACATATGCTTATGGGGCGTGCAAGCAGATACTCGCTGCTGCCCGTGTATACCTCCACAAACTGCCCCGGCTTTGCCTCGGAGGCTATCTGCGGGCTTTGGAGCAGCATATCGTATATGTCTGCGCTGATATTTGTGTTTGATATTACCCTTGCGCTTTCAACCGTTTTCACTTTAATACCTCCATTAAACAAGCTTTTGATATTATTTTAATCCATATAGGCAAAATTTACAAGTAATTATATTATTTGGAATAAAAAAAGACGAAAAAATCGTCTAAAGCACGCTTGCAGGAAATGCAAACATTTCCTGCATTTTTTTACAAAGTATAAAGAGATTCGTGCCTCGCTGTCGCTCGACACTCCCTCTTTTCCTCGGACGGGCAAAGCTCGTCCTGCGGATTTTAGTCTGCGACGCTTTAAGCTGCCCCGTAAAATGAGGTTTCTTGACAGCCGAGAAGAAAATTTGTTTTAAATGTGTAGGTTGTCAGTTTTTGGCAGGTTACTTAATGTACAATTGTGTAACATCAAGTATGTACAAAAATATAGGATTTATGCGGCATACAAAAATATTTTGCTTTCGACTGTTATTATATAATCAAATTGCAGCTTTGTCAATATTTAGCATAAATAAAAGCTTTGCAAAAAAATACGCAGGTAACACAATTGTACATTGTGTAACATAGGAGGTATGAAAAATGAATTACACAAAACCAATAAGATCCGAAGAGGATGTACAAAAATTTAAGCAATATTATCTGGAAAGAGGTGATTACAGAGATTATCTGCTCGTTACGGTGTGCCTTAACAGCGCCCTGCGCATAAGCGATGTTTTGCGCCTTAAGTGGGAGGATATTTACGAGGACGGCAAAAGGGGTGTGTTCAGGACGCATATAGAGCTTAGGGAGCAAAAGACCCAAAAGTGTACGGATATTTATATAAATTCCGCCATAAAAAATGCCGTCAGACTGTATGAAAAAAACTGCGGCACAGCTCCTAAAAGCGGGCATATTTTTACGGCGGGTAAAAACAAACCCATTACCCGTATGCAGGCATACAGGATAATCAGCAGGGGCGGCAAAAGCATAGGGCTAAACATAAGCCCGCACTCGCTGCGTAAGACCTTTGGCTACCACGCTTGGAAAAACGGCGTGCCGTCCGTTATACTTATGAAAATTTACAACCATTCACGCTTTGACATCACCAAACGCTACCTCGGCATAGAGCAGGAGGATAAAGATATGGTGTTTAAAAGCATTGAACTTTAAAGGAGGAAAAATTATGAAATTAAATTTAAAATCATTAATACTTGGATTTTTAACAGGAATTACTTTAATGATGAGCGTACCGGTAATGGGCTACAACGGAACAAGAACAATTCAGGCGGTTTATAAAAACATACGTATTTGCATTGACGGTGTTGAAATGACACCAAGAGATTCTGCGGGTCAGGTAGTGGAGCCTTTTATTTACAACGGAACAACATATCTTCCTATTCGTGCTGTGGGGGAGGCTGTCGGTAAGGAAGTGACATATGACGGTTCCACATCTACGGTTTATTTGGGTAAAAGCGGACAAGTACAGTATTTGGGACAGCAGATAGAAGCTTATCAAACTGACGGAGCATATGAGGAAACGGTAACTATGGGAGGAGAAAGTTACTTAAACGGATTGAGTTTTAATAGATATAGCGGAACTCGTTATGCTTATTATAATCTGAACGGTATGTATACTTCCATAAGCGGTATGTACGGTATGGAAGATGGAACAAGTGACGATAAAGAAAGAACTATAAACTTTTATGGTGACGGTAGACTTCTTGAAAGTATAACTGTAAGAGGCGGAGAATTGCCTAAAAACTTTGTTGTAAATATAACAGGGGTGGCTCAGTTAAAGATCGAAGCTGCAGACGGTAGAGGAAAAGCATGTTTAGGCAACGTTGAGTTTAAATAATATAACTATAATCGGAGGAGCAACCATGAATAGAATGAAGGTAAGCGAAATTATAACTACTATAAACAGTCTTTGCTGTATTGCAATACTTTTAGGCATATTCCTGCCGTTTGCAAAGCTTGAGATATGGGGCTATGATATTGCAAGTATATCTATATTTAAGTTTTTAACGGACAGTGATATTAAGGAGCTTATATCTTATACGGATCAAAGTACAAACCTTACAATGACGGTTATAGTTTTTGCCGCAGCATTTATTGCATCCTTTGCGGCAGGCGTAAATTTTAGCTCCAATGTTAATTTAACACCTGCAATAATTATGATAATAGCTGCTTTAACAGGAAAATATATGGTGACAGAGCTTACCGATGAGGTATTTCAATTTGATGTTATAAGAAAACTTGTCGGTTCATCATTGCTTACATGGGGTTACAAAATAATGCTGTGGGATAGTTTTGCCGCCTTTGCAGTCAATTTTTATCTTACATATATTGCCGCATCCCAGTCTGCGCTTGCTGAAAATATTAATAGGCTTGTAGGTTTAAGAAGTGTGAAATGTGAACACTGCGGTAAAATACATATAGGCTCGGGGGATTGGTGTACAGGCTGCGGACATAAACTTCCGGAAAAAAGCAGTCAATCTCAAAGCAAGGCATGGATTTGCAGTAAATGCGGAAACAAAAACGAAGGGCTTTTTTGTCAAAACTGTGGTTCATCCAAGCCAAATACGGTTGACAATAATATTCAGAACGTAAGAAAAACATGGATATGCAGCAAATGCAATAACGAAAATGCAGAAAGTTCAAGATTTTGCGAAAATTGCGGCAACTCAAAGTCCTAATATATTCGATATTGTTTTTCACAGAGTTTATGACGTATCCCATGTTGAATATACGGGAACAACAGTGAAAATAATACAGAATATACAGGAGATAATGCTGAGTATGATACGTTGCAGGAAGCTCCGTAGGATATTGATGTTTCATCATCTTTTGAGTAATTTTTAAAACAAATTATTTTTCTCCGTAAAATTGACCGCCCGTCGGGATGAGTGCATACATCCCGGCAGGCGGTTTTTTGTGTTTGCGTGGGCTAAGGACAAAAAAACGAGAGCAAGACGCATTTGTCAATGGTGTATTTACGGATAATTTCGGCGTAAAACAGATGCCGGGCACGCCGTATACATAAAAACACACATATACAGCCTTTTTATAAAATAAGATATTATATAAATATATTATCGGGGCGTAATATGAAAAAGGCGTCTGTTTCCGTAAAAAAAAGACTTATTTTTATGCTTGCATGCTTTGTTTTTGTTATGCTGCTGCTGTTTGTGAGGATATTTTACCTGCAGTACTTTAAGGCTGACTATTATCAAAAGCTTGCCTTTGAGCAGCAGACAAGAGATAGGCTTATTTCACCTAGGAGAGGCGATATACTTGACAGAAACGGCATACGGCTTGCCACAACCAGGTCCGCAGCATCCGTAAGCGTAATACATGCGCAGGTGGAAAATGAGGAGGAAGTTGCAAAGCAGCTTGCGGATATTCTGGAAATGGATTATAATACTGTATTGGAAAAGGTAAAAAAACGTGTGGCGTTAAACCGCATTAAGAACAAGGTAGACGAGGAAACGGCGGATAAGATAGCCGCTCTCGGGCTTAAGGGGGTAAAGATAGACGAGGATATACAGAGGGTATATCCGTTTAAATCGCTTGCCTCACAGGTCATAGGCTTTGTAGGCGGCGATAACCAAGGCATAATAGGGCTTGAGTCAAAGTACGAGGAGTATCTCAAGGGCGAGCAGGGCAAGATAATGACTCAGACGGACGGCAGAGGCAGAGAGGTCACAAACGGTGACAGGATACGCATAGAGCCGGTACCCGGAGCCAACCTTGTTACCTCTATTGATGTAAACATACAGCAGTTTGCGGAGCAGACGCTTGAAAAGGTGCTGAGCTACAAGCAGGCAAAGAGGGGCTCTATTATTGTTATGAACCCCCGTAACGGGGAAATATATGCAATGGCAGGCAAGCCCGACTTTGACCTTAACAAACCCTTTGAGATAAACGACGACGCTCTTAAGGCGGTATGGGACACCATGAGCGCCAAGGAGCGCAATGACGCACTTAACCGTATGTGGCGCAATTTTAACATAAACGATACCTATGAGCCGGGTTCTACCTTTAAGGTGATTACCTCCTCCGCAGGTCTAGAGGAGGGGGTGGTTTCCGAAAACGACACCTTTGAATGCGGCGGCGGCAGAGAGGTAGGCGGCAGATACATAAAGTGTTGGCGTTCACCTAGGAGCCACGGTACGGAAACCTTTGTGCAGGGGGTGCAGAACAGCTGCAACCCTGTGTTTATGCAGGTGGCGGAAAGGCTTGGCAGCGACAGATTTTACGAGTATATGCTCAAATTTGGGTTTGATAAAAAAACAGGCATAGATCTGCCCGGCGAAGCGGTGGGCATAATGCACAAAAAGGAAAACATAGGCCCTGTGGAGCTTGCCACAATGAGCTTCGGACAGTCCTTCCAGATAACGCCCATGCAGCTTTTAAGGGCAATATCGTCGGTAATAAACGGCGGCAGGCTTATAACGCCGCATTTTGGCATTGAACTTAGGGACAGTGACGGAAATACATTAAAGACCTTTGAATACAAGGATGACGAAATAAGCATTTCAAAGGAAACCTCCGACAGAATGCGCCCTATACTGGAAAGTGTGGTGCAGGTGGGCTCGGGCAACAAAACCTATATACCGGGCTACAGGATAGGCGGCAAGACGGCAACAAGCGAAAAGCTGCCCAGGCGCAGCGGAAAATATATAGCCTCCTTTTGTGCCTTTGCTCCTGCCGAGGATCCAAGCGTAATAGCGCTGGTGCTTATAGACGAACCCCAGGGTGTTTATTACGGAGGTCAGGTTGCGGGCCCCGTTATGAAGGAACTGCTTGAAAATATTTTGCCTTATCTGGGTATAACGCCTCGGTATAACGCCGAGGAGCTCAAGACCGACGGCGTTGCGCCCGTGGAGGTGCCCGATCTTACGGGTAAGAGCATTGACGAGGCAAAAAAGGATATAGAACAGCTTAACCTTACAGCCGACATAGAGGGCGGCGGAGAAACCGTAAAAACGCAGCTGCCATCCCCCGGTGAAAAAATAAATCAGGGAAGTAAAATTATTTTGTATACACAGTAAGAAAAAAAGTGTATAATATAACAAATAAGAAATTATTAAAAATTTATTTCTTAAACGGCATCAGCAAAATTTTTTGTAAAGGAGCGATAAACCATGAGGCTTAAAGATCTTATAAGCGATATTGAATATAAACTTATATGCGGAAGCGTGGATATTGACATAACAAAGCTTACGATAGATTCACGCAAGGCCGAGGAGGGAACACTGTTTTGCTGTATTTACGGCATTCATACCGATGGACACAAATACATACCCTCGGCATTTGAAAAGGGCTGCAGAGCGGTGATATGCGAGAGGGATACCGAGGCTCTGCCCGAGGGCATAACAGCCGTGCGGGTAGCAGATACACGCTCGGCATTGTCGGCGATCGCAAAAAAGTTTTACGGAGATCCTTCCTCACGTTTTGAGCTTATAGGCGTTACGGGCACAAACGGCAAAACCAGCACGACCTATTTTATGGAGAGCGTACTTAATACAATAAAGCGCAAAACCGCCGTTATAGGTACGGTAGAGATAAGGCTGGACGGCAAAAAGCTGCCTGTTGAGCTGGCAACAAGCACTACTCCCGATACTATAGAGCTTAACGAGCTTTTTGCACTTATGGCGGATAAGGCTGTTGACGATGTTGTTATGGAGGTCAGCTCTCACAGCCTTGCGCTTAAAAAGGTTGAGGGCATAAGCTTTGATATAGCAATATTTACAAACCTTAC
The DNA here is from genome assembly GCA_947591605.1 of uncultured Clostridia bacterium. GTDB lineage: Bacteria > Bacillota > Clostridia > Lachnospirales > CAG-274 > CALWRD01. Next base: position 39,226 of record CANQDF010000016.1, read on the forward strand.
GCAGGATCATCTCGATTTTCACGGCAGTATGGAAAACTATGCCGAGGCAAAAGCAAAGCTGTTCAAGATGTGCAAAAAGGGCGTTGTCAATATTGACGATAAATGGAGCAGCTATATAATGCAGAATGCCGACTGTGAGCTGATGACCTTCGGCATGGATTCTCCTGCCGATATAAAGGCGGAAAACGTAAGCTATTTTGCCGACAGATCGACCTTTGACGTTGATATAAACGGCAAAACCTACGGCTTTGTGCTGCATATACCGGGCAGATTCAGCGTATACAATGCTCTGGGTGTGATAGCCGCATCTGTTATGATGGGCATACCTGCGGATAAGACGGTTGAGGCTATAGGCAGCATAAAAGGCGTTCCGGGGCGCATACAGAGCGTACCCAACAACGAGGGATTTAATGTTATAGTGGATTATGCCCATACTCCGGACGGTGTGGAAAACATATTAAAGGCGGTAAGGGAGTTTACAAAGGGCAGAATAATAACCGTTTTCGGCTGCGGAGGCGACAGGGACAGGACAAAGCGCCCGATCATGGGCGAGCTTGCGGCACGGCTTGGCGATATATCCGTTATAACATCGGACAACCCACGCTCCGAGGAGCCGGAGGATATACTTAAGGAGATAGAGGCAGGCGTAAAGCCCGTGACCGATAAATACGAGATGATCGTCGACAGAAGGGAAGCAATTTTTCGTGCGGTGGAACTCGCACGGCCCGGCGACAGTGTTGTAATTGCGGGCAAGGGTCATGAAAACTATGAAATCTTCAAGGACAGGACAATACACTTTGACGATGTTGAGGTTGCGTCCGAGGCACTTGAACATATCAACCGTCGGAGGAACAAACAATGAAGCTTACACTTAAAGAGATAGCAGCTGCCTGCGGGGGAGTGCTTGCGGGCGGAGATGAAAATACAATAGTAAGAGGAATATCTACCGATACAAGAACCATAGGAACGGATATGCTTTTTATACCTATAAAGGGTGAAAGGTTTGACGGGCACAGGTTTATATCGGCGGCTGCCGAGGCAGGTGCGGCAGCAGCTCTTACGGCAGAGGACACGGATTGTTCCATGCCTGTTGTAAGGGTGAAGGATACACGCCTTGCAATGGGCGCAATAGCTGCATACTACATAAAAAAGCTCGGCATACCTGCCGTTGCCGTTACGGGCAGTGTTGGCAAAACCACCACAAAGGATATAATAGCGTCCGTTCTGGGCAGACATTTTAATGTTTACAAAACACAGGGAAACTTAAATAACGATATAGGCGTTCCGCTTATCGTTTTTTCGCTCGATGAGGAGCATACGGCAGCCGTAATTGAAATGGGTATGAACCATTTTAAGGAAATAAGCTATCTTACGGATATTGTAAAGCCCGATATTGCCGTTATAACCAATGTCGGTGTGTCACATATAGAAAATCTCGGCAGCCGTGAGGGCATTTTAAAAGCCAAGTGCGAAATATTCGAGGGTCTTAAGCCGGGAGGCACGGCTATAGTAAACGGCGACGACGATATGCTCATTACTCTTAAGGGCAAGATGGACGGCCTTGTGCTTTTCGGTACAAGCCCCGGTTTTGACGTATATGCGGACAATATATGCGAAAACGGCATTGACGGCATAAGCTGTACGATACATAAAAGCCGCATGCTTTCCCCTGCGGATAAGGAGCCTGTTTCCTCCGCATTTGATGTTGATATACACATACCCGGCAGACATATGGTGTCAAATGCCCTTGCCGCTGCGTCGGCAGGCTTTGCGTTGGGTATGAGCCGAGAGGAGATAAAAAGCGGCATAGAGAGCTTTGAACCGACAAAAATGCGTATGGATGTAATAAGGTGCGGCTCTCTTACCATAATAAACGATGTATACAACTCAAACCCCGTGTCCGCAAAGGCAGCCGTAGACGTGCTTGCACATGCCGGCGGCAGGAGGTGCGCAATACTCGGGGATATGTTTGAACTTGGCAGCTTTGCGCCGTCCCTGCACTATGAGCTTGGCAGATATACCGCAGCTGCGGGTATTGACGAAATTATCGCCATAGGAGATATAAGCGCCAATATGTATGAGGGAGCAAAAAGTGTGAGAGAGAGCGGTATACATTATTTCCGCACCCAGGACGAATTTTTTGAGAGCATCGGGGAGCTTATATCGGGCGAAATGACGGTGCTTGTAAAGGCATCAAGGGGAATGAAGTTTGAAAGGACAACGGAGGAGCTTAAAAAATTATGTACAGTATAGAAAACGTTATCTACGCAATATTGCTTGCCTTTGCGGTAAACATTGTATTATGTCCCGTTATAATACCGCTTTTGCGTAAGCTTAAGTTTGGGCAGAACGTGAGGGACGACGGACCTCAGTCGCATCTTGTAAAAAGCGGTACGCCCACCATGGGAGGCGTGATGATAGTGCTTGCTTTTGCAGCAGCCTCCGTACCCTTTGTCATAAAGGGAAATACGGACGGCATTGCCGTGCTGCTCATTACGCTTGGCTATGGCATAGTGGGCTTTGTGGACGATTATATAAAGGTGGTAAAAAAACGCTCGCTTGGCTTGCGTGCATGGCAGAAGATAGTATTTCAGCTTATAGTTACCGCAGGCTTTGCATATTACATATATAATTATACAGACCTCGGCACGGGCATTACCGTACCGTTTCTGGGCACGGAGCTTGAGCTCGGTGTGCTGTATATACCGTTTTTGTTTTTTGTTATGGTAGGCACCGTAAACAGCGTAAACCTTACGGACGGTCTGGACGGCCTTGCCTCGGGCGTTACGGCGCTTGTTGCTACCTTTTTCATGATAGCTGCACTTGGTGTATCCACCCTTTCGCCTGTCTGCGGTGCGGCTGTAGGCGCACTGCTTGGCTTTTTGCTTTTTAACTCATACCCTGCAAAGGTGTTTATGGGCGATACGGGTTCACTTGCGCTGGGCGGCTTTGTGGCAAGCACGGCAGTTTTGCTTAAGATGCCGCTGTACCTTGTGATAGTGGGGCTGATATATGTGTGCGAGTCGCTTTCGGTCATTTTGCAGGTAGGCTATTTTAAGCTGACGCACGGCAAAAGGATATTCAAAATGGCGCCCATACATCACCATTTTGAGCAGTGCGGTTTTAAGGAAACCAAGGTGGTTGCAATATTTTACATAGTTACCGCAATTATGTGCCTTATAGGCTATCTTGCGTTATAATGGAGGGCAGAGAGATGAAGTTTACAAAAAATGTTTTGGTCTGCGGAATGGCGAGGAGCGGCATATCCGCTGCTGTGCTGCTTAACAAAAAGGGCTGCAGCGTGACCCTGCAGGACCTTAAAACGGCGGACAAGCTGGACAAAACAGAGATAGAAAACCTTGAAAAACAGGGTATTACGCTTTTTTTGGGCAGCAACCCCGACGACATAGCGGATAAATTCGATCTTATGGTTTTAAGCCCGGGTATACCCACCGACTTGCCTTTCGTTTTAAAGGCGAGGGAGTCGGGCGCAGAGGTCATAGGCGAAACGGAGCTTGCCTACAGGTTTTGCAAGGCACCCGTGGCGGCTGTAACGGGTACAAACGGCAAAACCACAACCACCTCGCTTGTGGGAGAGATATTTAAAAATTACAACAGCTCGTCGTTTGTGGTAGGCAACATAGGCATGCCGTTTTGCGATTATGTTGACGATATAACCGAGGACAGCCTTGTAGCGGCGGAGATGTCAAGCTTTCAGCTTGAAACCATAGTAAAATTCCGTCCGCATGTAAGCGCTGTGCTCAATATAACTCCGGATCACCTCAACAGGCACAAGACCCTTGCAAACTATATAGCCGCAAAGGAGCGTGTGTTTGAAAACCAGACAGATGAGGATTACACCGTTTTAAATTACAACGACGAGGCAACAAGGGGCATGGCAGAGCGCACAAGGGCAAAGGTCGTCTTTTTTGCGCTCGGCAAAAAAACGGAGGGCATATATTCCGACGAAAAGAGCATATATATAAATTGCATGGGCATGAACGAAAAGGTCATAGACATAGACGAGCTCAATATCCTAGGCGACCATAATACGGAGAATGCAATGGCTGCCATAGGCTGTGCGGTGTGTATGGGCGTGCCCATGGATATAATAAGGGATACGCTTAGGAGCTTTAAGGCTGTGGAGCACCGTATTGAATATGTCGACACCGTAAACGGAGTGGATTATTACAACGACTCCAAGGGTACAAACCCGGATGCCTCCATAAAGGCTGTGCTTGCCATGAAAAAGCCGATCTGCATAATAGCGGGCGGATATGACAAGGGCTCGGATTTTACCGAATGGGTAAAGCTTTTTGCAGGCAGGGTAAAATATGCGGCGGTTATAGGTGCGGTAAAGCAGCAGCTTGTTGACACCATGGATAAAGAGGGCTTTTTGTCCTATGAAACTGCCGACAGCTTTGAACAGGCTTTTGAAATGTGTGCAGCCCATGCACAGGAGGGCGATTGTGTGCTGCTTTCGCCTGCATGCGCAAGCTGGGATATGTTTGAGTCCTACGAGCAGAGGGGAGAAATATTCAAACAGCTTGTAAAAAAGCTTGGCTGAACACAACATATATGAAACGGAGGTGTTATTTTGGCAGATAATAATGACAGACCGATGCTCAGGGTAGGCGGACCCGACTATATACTGCTGCTGAGTATCCTGCTGCTGACTCTTATAGGCGTTGTAATGGTTTTCAGCTCCAGCTATTATTCGGCGTCCAACAGCAGCGCATTCAACCATGATATGTACTATTTTTTCAGGAAGGAGCTGTTTTTTGCCGTAAGCGGCTTTATAATAGCACTTTTGCTGTCAAAATTCCCTTATCAGAATTATCAAAATTGGAGCCTTATAATGTACGGCGTTATGCTTGTGCTGCTTGTTGCCGTGCTGTTTATGGGCAGGACGGCGGGCGGTGCTACCCGTTGGATACTCGGTATACAGCCCTCCGAGGTGGCCAAGATAGTTATAATTATAGTTCTGTCGGATTTTCTTTCAAGGCATAAGCAGGTCACGGAGCATTTTGTGCCGCTTACCATATGGCTTATAGGCATAGTTGCTCTGCCGGTGTTTCTGGTATGTCTGGAGAACCTCAGCACAGCCATTATCATGGCGGTGGTGAGCTGCGGTATTCTGTTTGCGGCCATAAGAAAATGGTGGTATTTTATACCGTGGGGCAGTGTAGGCATAGGCGCTGTAGCCCTTATAATAAATATGGGTGACGATTTCAGAGGCGACCGTATACAGGCGTGGCTTGACCCGGCTGCCGATAAGCTCGACACAGGCTATCAGATACTTCAAGGCCTTTATGCGGTGGGCTCGGGCGGGCTTTTTGGATTGGGGCTTGGACAGTCCAGACAAAAGCTCGGCTTTATACCCGAAAGCCACAACGACATAATTTTTGCCGTTATCTGCGAGGAGCTGGGGCTCTTTGGCGCAGGCATAATAATATTGCTTTATATGATTATGCTGTGGCGCTGCATTAAAATAGCCATGGATGCCACAAGTATGTTTGGTACGCTCGTTGCAACGGGCGTAGGCGTTATGGTGGGCATACAGGTGTTTATAAACATCTCCGTTGTTACCAACACCATACCCAACACGGGTATACCTCTGCCGTTTATAAGCTACGGCGGTACATCCATGATAACCCTTATGATAGCGATGGGTATAGTACTTAATATTTCAAGACATTATAGGTTGTAAACATAAAAAAGCGGGGGGGGGTGCAAAACACCCCCTTTTTTATTTACAAAAATAGTTAAATATGTTATAATAATGAATGCAAGAGGCAAGCGGAAGCAGTTACCGCCCCGACCCGTAGATATGTGAGGAGGTGATATCACCTTTGAATATATTGAAAGGAGGGCGATATTATGTCAGAGATCATATTATACTTGACCCTGTTGATTATAATATTCTACATAATAAAAAAATAACTGCCCAACCCTAGGAAGTTAGCAGTTATTTTTTAACCAAAATTTTTTGGGGCGGCAGTTGCTGATGCCTACCTCTTGTTTCACTAATATAATAACACACATTAATAAATTTGTCAACATAATAAAAATAACTGCCCAACCCTGACAAGTTAGCAGTTATTTTTCAACTATAATTTTAGGGGCGGCGGTTGCTGATGCCTACCCAATGTATGCTTTGCATATCGTTGTTTCACTAATATAATAACACACATTAATAAATTTGTCAACATAATAAAAATAACTGCCCGACCCTAGGAAGTTCGCAGTTATTTTTTAACTAAAATTTTTTGGGGCGGCAGTTGCTGATGCCCGCCCCATGTATGCTTTGCATATCGTTGTTTCACTAATATAATAGCACACCTTACCCAATTTGTCAATAACATAGCAAAAAAATAACTGCCCACCCTACGAAAGCTAGCAGTTATTTTTTTAATTAACCAATTTTTAACGGGGATCTGCCCAAAGTATGCTTTGCGTATCGTTATTTTGCCGATATAAAAGCGTACATTAACAAAATTGTAAACATAATAAAAAAATAACTAAAAAATAATTGCTCGATCTGAATGTTAAAATGTAACCAATCATTGACACTTTAACAATTTTTTGCTTTTGAAATTTGTTATTTCGTTGACAACTTAATTCTAATAATGTATAATATAAAACAGAATATTGGCTTACTATGTCCTTAGCCCATGCCGGGCATAGCAGGCACGTTTGTATCATTAGATCAATTTCAGGCATAACGTAATATAATTTGCCGTTTTGCGGCAGATAATGCAATGGGGAAGCATCAAAGGAGGTTAAACGTATGCAAAGGATATGCAAAGGAGCAAGAAGGGCATTTGCAATGCTTTTGGCATTATGTATTATATGTTCAAACTGGGGTATAACCCTTAATTCCATGGCGGCAAGTGATAGCCTTGGAGACGAAATCCAGGCTGAAAATACCACATATATAATAATCAGTCATTGGCATGCTGTTAAGCCGGAAGGTGTCGAGGATACTGCCGATGATTCCTACTATCTTGTGGAAGATCGTCAACTACTTACTACATATGGACAAACATATTCGGTTGTACCGTCTGTATTAGATGAAGATTATGAAAGATTCAGTGGTTTTTCTATTGCGGCAGGAGAGACTGTAATAGATACTGTTAAGGGAGAAGATAAACTTAAGATAACATATGATCCTATGGTTCCCTTGGTAAAAGTAAATGTATTTTATATACAAAAACAGGATGTAGTACCGGGATTTAATTTTAATGATGAGAGTGCACCTCTTTATAGTGAACTTAGGGAATATTATTCTGACGTTGAAGATGATTATTGGACGAGCGGAGAGGTAGATTCCGCTTTGCTGCCATATAAAGTTGAAGATGACGGAACAGTTACAGACTATAAAGATGACGACGGCAACGATGTCTTATTGAAATATTATAATACCGATAAAGGCTTACATACCGATAAATCAGTTGAGGCTGTTGATGTTAATGATAAGGGCGGAACAAGAACATTTGATATTTCGCTTGAATCATGGTATTCAGGTGTTGAAACGGCTAATGTGGGTATGATACTTGATGCATCCGGAAGTATGGAGTGGATACAGTCTGATGAGCTTGAGCCTATAATTATAGACTCTACAAAATTCGAAAGCATAAATAATAGCCTTAGTTCACAGGGTATACCTGCTTTGGAAGAGAAAAAGATACTTACGCAGGCTCAATATGATATGATACTTGATAAAACAAAAACGGATAACACAAAGCTTGGTTACAGCGGATATAGTTATTATATTTATGATGACAGAGAAAGTGTTTCCGAGTATGTACCTCTTGGATATACTGATGCGAAGCATACAGCACGTATAGCCGGATTTGATGGCGATGATATGGTTAATTCGGATATTGCTAGGATATGTAGGGAGCAAGAACTATTAGGATATTTTGATTTTGACAAAAACTTGGATAATGAGTTTACGGGGAAAAAAGCTCAATTTGTAAAAAATGATGCAGACGGTATTCATATTAATGAAAAAAGTGAAGGTAATGCCCAATATACTGATGCAGGAAAAGGAAAAGATGGAGGGAAAAAAGATTATGGCTATAGGGTAAATAAGTCTGCAAGAAATGGCACCACAAATAATCATGGAGAGGGAAGCGTACTGCTTGATATAGCACCTGACAGTACATTTACAATAAGCTTTGCGGTAAAATCAATAACAAATAAAAACTTTTATTACGAAAATGGTAAAAATGAAATTGAAAATACAACACCAATAGATATAATGTATATAGGAGACAAAAATTACATATCTAAAGAAAACAACGGTGTTTATTACAGAATATACAGAGATGTGGATACTAATGCCGACAAATTGGTTTTCAGTGAATATAATAATAAAGAGGAAAGCAAAAAATCCAATTTATCGATATTCCATAAAAAAGGAGATACAAGTCCTGCCGAAAAAAATTGGCATATTATATCATATGTCATATCTTCAAGTGCTGATGAGGAGGGCAACGTTGTATATAATTTTACAGCATATGACGGTACTACAAAGAAAGAGGAAGTTCAAATAACTCCATTATCTGTAAATAGTCAGGATATGTGTATTGTTTTAAGCCCTGCACTATTTGGTAAATATACAGGTACAGATGATTGTGACGTTTATCTGGATAAACTTTATGTTTTTGATGGTGACTTTAGCGGAAAAGATGTTGACGAGGAAATTAAAAAAATAAATAATAGATTTGATACTGTAAAAACCGTAGATGAATCAGGAAATAAAACTTATAATGCCTTTTTCAATGAAGATGGCAAAACATCTTTTGCTACAATGACACCGGATAGTTTTATTGAAGAAGATCCGGAAAAAATAGCAGGTTGGTATTATGTAAACAATTCGGACAGATGGAAGAAAATGTACATAAACAATAACTTACTTACCGATAAGCAGTACCGTGGTATAGATGCTACAACTAATGATGGCAAGGGAGGAACGGTCAATACAAATATACGCCTTGATGAGGAAAGCATGGAAAATATAAAAGATGGCGATAACAGTGCGAGTATTTTATATCTTAAAAAAGTTGATGATTCATACCAACTGTGGTGTATTGCAAACGGAAGCGATAGTGGATATACACGTTCTCAGGTTTATGAAAAAAGACCGGGTGGAAACATTAAGATGGAATCTTTGCAGTTTGCTTTGGGAGCATTTGTAAATAGGTTAAGTGAGGTTTCGCCTAAGAGCTGTGTTTCAGCCGTCAGATTTAGTACGGAACGACCATATGCCGAGTATAGTAATAAATATGATAAAACAAAAGATAGTATCAAAGGAATTTTCATAGACGATGAAAATGCTGAAAAAAATAATGAACTGAAAAAGCTTGTTCTTCTTGATTGGACTAATGATCCCAAGGAAAGCGCAAGTATTTTGGATCATAAACGTGGTGATGGTACAACAGCAGGATTTACAATATCGGAAAAAAACAAAATAGAACAGTATAATTACGGTCTTACAGGAGGTACTGAAACATGGACCGGTTTGAAATCATATGCAGAAAACTTGGATCCGTACATAGGTGATGATGCAAAGAAGTATCTTATAATATTTACCGATGGTCGTGATGATTCTGAAATGGATGTAGATAAGGCAACTGCAAAGAGTATTGCGACAGAACTGAAAAGTAAGGGCTATACGATTTATGTTGCTGTACTTAATGGTTCAAATTCGGGTGAAAGTACTACTACGATACCTACTCATAAAGCTGAGGAAGGAATGGATCCTGGTAATGCCGGCGTTATTGCTAAAAATTTTCTTAGGTCATTAGCGGGTCCGCCTAATTCCGGCGCAGAATATACTGATGCTTCTGAAAGAAATGATTATTTATTTATTGCGCAAAACGGAGACGAACTCCTTAATTATTTTGAGCAGGACTTGTTGAATAGAGTAGTAAAGCCATTGGACGGATACACAGTACAGGATTATATAGATCCAAGGTTTAATCTGGTGACATCCGAGGGCGTAATACATCTTAATAATAATGGCAAAATTTCAATTAATGATGATACCGGAACTATAGATATAATAAAAGAATATTCTAATAGTTATCCTGTGGAGTTTGACTGTAAAAATAATAAAGATGCTTTTTTGAAATATGATTCCGGTAAAAATATGTATTATTTACAGTGGATAAATTGTTTAATACCTGGATGTAGTGTAGGTGATAATCTTATTTCTGTATGGAATACGCATATAACGATACAGGCAAAGGACGACTTTATCGGCGGTAATAACGTGCTTACAAACGGTAACGAAGCAGACGAAAACATGGTATACGACCCTAAGGATGAGGATGCATCGTCCGGTACGGACAGATCGGGCGTAATCGACGATGAAATGCTCGAATATCCGTCAAAGGGCTTCCCACGTACAACCGTAAATGTAGAGCTGCTCCCACTTGGGGCGGACGGCTACAGGGACGTTATCTATACGGGCGAATGGATCTCGCCTAAACAGATGCTTTTGGAACTCAGAAACTATATCAAGGATTCAAACTACTGGTCTTATCTGGACAGATACGGTAAATTCAACAGTGAGGACGCATATAGAGATATATATGATGGTCTCTTTAAATTAGACACTGATGGCACCGGTGATGGTGAGGGAAAACAGGATATTGATGATCTGCTCAAGGCTTTGTGGGAATCCGGGGAGGAAGGTATATCAATACCATATTCCTATCTGCCTTATTACGATGATTCCGGAATGACAAATACTCAGACCGGTACGGATGCTCACCGCAAGGATATAATGGGCGTGCTTACCTACAACTGGAAGATGATACCACAAACCAAGGATGACGAAGATGACGAAAGCACAAGTGCAGGTGGTGCAGAAAGCGCAGATGACGGAGACTTAAGTATAGATGATGCAGAAATAAAGGATACCGTACGCAGGCAGTATGCACTCAGTGTTGTATACACTCCTTGGGATGATGTCGTTACTAAAGATGAACACAATACACCGGTAAATCCCAAGTACAATACCAGGGGCGAAATGGTCGATACTCTTGTGAACGAGGAAACCGAGGGTGTTGATCCCGAGCCTGTTTACGGATGGGACAGCAGTTACAAGCCTGCTCCGGGTAAAATACAGAGTCAAACGGAGGTTGAAAGGGCGGATTACTACAAGGACGTTATAAGCGGCGGTCTTGCTGTCGAGCTCAAGTTTACCCCTGCTCAGCTAAAGGAGCTTAAAAACGACGACTTTAAGGACGTTGGTGACAGTATATACCTTACCCTTGAACGCAGTTACAATGATGCTGTATCCGGAGAAAAAAATGATGTTGCCGATCATCCGGATATAAGTATTGGTAACGCACTGTTTAATGGTAAAGAATGGAAAGATGTCAAAGTCAAGGGTACGGACAAAATCGATCCTTATACCAAGCGTATAGATCTTACCTTTAATATTGAATGGGGCGACATAACAGGCGCTAACATTGATTGGGATAAACCTGAAACATATAATGATAAGGTAGCTCTTGACAGTGACGGCAATATCATTGTAATGCTTACTACGGATAATAAGATAGAGCTGCCTATAGGTACATACAGGCTTTATCTGCCTGCCGATAAAGCAGGCAGCGGCACAAGCTCTTACTTCAACACTATTAATGCTGCCTCGAATAGCGAATACAAGGCGGAATACTTTACCGACAATGTAAAAAAGGGTATAGCGGATACGCTGTATGAAGAAATAGAACTTGATGACGGCAAGCATATGTCGGATAAGAGCATAATTTTGCCGGATGAAAGGAAAGAGGACAGCGATTATATAGGCGATAGGGAGTCTAAAAACGAGATAATTGATGCCAACATAACCAAATATATTGCAGAGCACAATTCATCTACATATCAACAGTATGTTACTTTCTACCTTGGCACAAAACAGGTGGAGACTACGGCGGATGACGGCTCCGACAACACAAGGGGAGATATAGACCCTGCCAATACGGCGGGAAGCTATCTTATGGATCGTCTTGCTGTGGCTGTGCTTGCGCACGATGAGGGCAAACTTGCCATTACCAAGGAGGTGCAGGGCGCCGCTCTCGGTTCCGCTGACGAAGCAGACCGACTTTGGCAGTTTGAGGTGATTATATCGCAGAAAGCGGATGCAGCTCAGCCCGAGGAAACCCTTAGCGTAAAGTATTACGATGCCGACGGCGAGGTCAAAGATGCCGAACTTAAAGCGGAACAGGAGAAAAAATTAAGTAAACCCACACCAACATTGTCGGAAGGGGTCAACACATATAAATACAATATTTGGCTCAGCAGCGGTCAGAAAGCCGTTATAGAGGGCCTGCCCGTAGGCGCGGAATATACCGTAACGGAGCTTGGCGCAAACACGGGTGTATACAATACATTGGTCGACGGCACTACGGAAGTGTCGAAAAGCGGAGAGATAAAGTCCAATGTAGAGGAGGGCTCCGAGGGACCTCAGCATGATTTTGTCAATATGAGCCCAACGCCCGAAGACACAGGCGGTTTGCTGCTCTCCAAGATCCTTGAAAACGAAAATCCGGATACCGGCGTTTCTAAGTATGTTGCATCGGGTGATGATCTTACAAAAAAGTTTCCGTTTACGGTTACTTTCACTTTCCCCGAAGTTGAGCCGGATAGCGATAATGCCAAGCTTATTGAAAGACTTAAAACTGTCGGTATGCCTGTTATAGGTCTTGTAAATAACGAGCTTATCAATAAATCGGGTATAACTATTACTGTAGATCCGCCTTGCAAAAATGAGTTTGTACATCTTAGTTATAACTCCGACGATGGCACATATTCGGCAGTATTTGAACTAAGTCAGGCTCAGCAGGTAGTTATGTACGATCTGCCTGTAGGCACAACTTATACCGTAACGGAACAGTATACAGGTACCGGCTACTACCTGTCCAGGGAAAAAACTACCGGCATGACAGGTACGATAGGCGGGGAAGGTGCCGGGGAAGTAATTATCGAAAACGGAGGAGAAACAGTAACAGCAAACCTCAATGAAGCAAAAGTATATAACAGTAATGCAATAAGTCTCCCTTCAACGGGCGGCAGAGGTGTTTACGGCATAATGCTTGCAGGCGGCTTTATGATGATCATATCCCTTGGTCTGCTTTATCTCCGCAAAAGACGTGAGTACAGGGCATAAGCCGTAAGTTTAAACTGAATTTAAACCCGCTTTCATTGCGAAAGCGGGTTTGCGTGTCGAAAAAGTCGACACGCTTGCAGGAAATGCTTGCATTTCCTGCATTTTTCTTTCACAAGGAATAAAGAGATTCGCGCCTCGCTATCGCTCGACACTCCCTCTTTTCCTCGGACGGGCAAAGCTCGTCCTGCGGATTTT
>CANQDF010000017.1 GCA_947591605.1 uncultured Clostridia bacterium
ATGGCAGCATAAAAAACGGCGCAGCAGCCTTAAACTGCTACGCCATTAAGTCCAACTTTTGGGGGTCACCTCAAAAAGCTCTCCCTTTTAGGGGGAGCTTTTTTTTGCCTGTATTGCATATATGTAAAAAAGCTATGGAAAATGGTATACATATGATGTATAATGTAAATATAAGGTAAAATACAAAACAGATATATATTATACATACTGTTTTGAGCGGAGGAAGATTATGGACAGTCCCAAAAGTGCAAATAAATTTATGATGTGGTTTCTTATATACAACATAATCTCTGTGTTTATAATTATGCTTGGCGCAGCTTTCTGGATGTATGGCAAGTCCGAAAAAGAAGTTATGCAGTTTATGCTGCTTTCACAGGATTTTGTGGTCTTTATTATACCTATGGCGGTGTATCTCATTTTTACGGGTAAAAGCCTTAAGGATATTGTGCCGTTAAAAAAACTCTCATTAAAAAATGCCGTTTATGTTGTTGTCATAACTCTGCTTATAATGCCTGTTATGATGGTTTTTTCAAGGATCACAGACCTGTTTGTAAATTCGGATGTAAACGACTCGTTTAACAGGATCATGCTGGATTTTCCTTGGTGGGTATCGGTTATTTTTATGGCTGTAATGCCGCCCCTGTGTGAGGAAACAATGTTCAGGGGGTATATATTATCCGGCTATAAGCGTATAGGCTTTGCAAAAGCGGCTATAATATCGGGTTTGTTTTTTGGCATGATGCACCTTGACCTTTATCAGCTCCCCTATGCAGCCTTTGCAGGTATAGTTATGGCGGGGTTTGTGTTTTACACAGGCTCTATATACTCCTCAATGCTTGCACATTTTGTTGTTAACGGCTCGCAGACAGCCATGTTTCTTATTGCTGCAAAGATGATGGATCCGAATGATCTGGAGCAGCAGCTCTCGGAGGTAATTACTATGGATGAAAAGCTTGCGGGTCTGTACGCAGCTATGGCGCTTATGATAATATGTCTGCCGTTTTTGTTGTTTGCAATAAACCGCTTTGTAAAGCGAAACAGAGTTAACTATATTGAGTACTGTACAGACAGTCCCGCTACGGAAAGCTACAATTTTGAGGAAAAACCAAAAAGCGGAAAATTTGCAGACAAATATTTTTATATTACAATTTTGGTATATATTTTATATATGCTTGCAGATAAATTTATATTAAGCAAATGATAATATAAGGATAGGGGTGCCGCAGAACAACACCCCTTTTTATCAGGCATAGTTAAGCCCGTTGTATTTGCCCTGCTTAAAGGAATAGGAGTTGTATATCGCACGCATGCGGGGTCGGCGGTACATAAATATATTGTTCAGTATAAGTGCTTCAACAGCTGCGTTGAGCAGAGTCACGGGGCTCCAGCCGCCTGATGCGGTTATCTGCCTTGCACTTACCGTGAGCAGTATTTCGTCTACCTCGTCAAAGTACTCCTGAGCCTTATCCAGTACCTTTGACACAAGCTGGGCAAGGGTTTCACGGCTTATGCCGTCCTCATCGTAAATGGGGCTTCCGTTGTAGTCATAGCAGTCCACAACCTCGGTTATAAAGGGGTACAGCACCGAGTTTATGCGTGAATATAATGCCCTTACAAGCTCGTTTTCGTCTGTAGGCATATATGAAACCTTTGATGAAGTATCGGTGCTTTTGCCGGCATCGCTGTCATACAGAGGCGGATTTTCGGGCACGGTTTGTTCCATAGCCTTTACGGCCTTATAATAATTCATGATTTACCTCCTGTGGTTTGTTATACTGTAATTTATTCCGAACAGGTTAAAATGTTACTTGATGTAAGGCACAGTGTATTGTATAATTTATTTGGGTGGTAAAATATGAAAACTCTTATAGTAAACGGTTCTCCCCGCAAAAACGGCGAAACGGCGTCTATGATAAACTTTGCCGTAAGCCTGCTTAACGGTGAATACAGGTTTGTAAATACTTATTATGCAGATATTTCGCCCTGTACAGACTGCCGCAGCTGCAGAGAAGGATATGGATGTGCCATAGATGATGAAATGACTGAGCTTTATGAATATATCATAAAATGCAATAACGTAATTTTTGCTTCTCCTTTGTATTTTTCGCAGTATACGGGTACGTTTTTAAGCTTTATGTCAAGGCTGCAGATGCTCTGTACGCAGAAATACATACGCAGGCAGCCTGTTGACATAGTGCCTAAAAAAGGACTTGTTCTTTTAAACGGCGGCGGAAGTACCGTAAATACACTTGGAGCAGAGCAAACCACAAGGATACTTATGAAAGAGTTTAACTGTAAGGATTATAAAATTGTATGCTTTAAAGGCAGCGACAGGGGTCATGCAATGGATGATAAGCGTATTATCTCCGACATTAAAGCCGGAGTTGACATTTTAAACAACGAATAGGAGGTATTTTAATGATAGCTTTGCATTTTGAAAAGATATACAGCACCGAGTCACGTCCGGAACCGTGCAGTGCTGCCATACCGCTTAAGCCGGGTATTCTCACGGATACCGGCAGGGTGCGTGTATATAACGAAAATAAAGAGCCTGTGCCTACTCAGGCAAGGGCAACGGCTCTGCACAAGGACGGCAGTGTAAAGTGGCTTTTTGTAAGGTTTATGGCAAAGCTGCCTGCTATGAAGGCGGTGGACTATTCGCTTGACCTTGACTCGGATTTTGAGGGCTGCGGGGCATTAAAGGCAGACGCCCACAGGGTAAATACGGGCTGTCTTTTCTTTAATGTATCCGAGGAGTATAATGTACTCTTTGAGGAGATAAGGCTTGGAGATAAAACCTTTGGCAGCGATTACATATCCGTGCCTGTGCTTACCGACGGAAACGGTACACAATACAGCTTTAAATCGGATGAGTGGGAGCTTATTGAAAACGGCGAGGTCTGCTCCGTGCTTAAGGGCACAGGTTGGCACAGTACAAACGGCAGCAATGTTTACAAGGGCGAGATAAAGCTGTACTGCTTTAGGGATACGCCTGCCGTAGAAATTGCATACAGGATAATAAATACAACGGAAGAGCCTCTTGAGATAAAAAGCCTGGAGATAAGGCACCATAAACTGTATGATTTTAACAGGCGCTGCGCTGCAGCAATATCAAACTACAAAACACGCTACAACATAAGTGAGGATGGCTCCGAGGTGGGCTGGACAATAGATGACGAAATGCTTATATACGAGGCAAACGAGCATAATGCCGAGGTGTTTTACGGTACATTTTTTGCCGACTGCACCGATGATGAGAGCGGACTTTGCGCTACGGTATATCAGGCACAGCAGAACTTCCCCAAAGCTATTTTGGCAGATAAAAACGGCTTTTGCGTAAAGCTTGTTCCGGAGGGAGTAGGCAGCGTTATAATGCAGGGCGGCATGGCAAGAGAGCAGAGAATAATGTTTGATTTTCATGAACCGTTTGAGGAGCTTGAGTCAATAAATGACAGGTCTATAAGGTATCAGATGCCCAATAAGCCTGCCGTATCGCCAAAGGTGTTTGAGGAGAGCGGCGTAATTGAAAACGTTTTTACCGATAACAGGATAACCGACATAGAAATGTTTTTGCAGAGTAAGGCGGACGAGCATATACGGGGCTACGGTATGCTCAACTGGGGAGATTCGCCCGATATGGGATATACCACCCAGGGCAGAGGCAACGGTGAGCTTGTATGGACAAACAACGAGTACGACTACACCCATGCCTGTGCGCTTATGTATGAGAGGACAAGCATAAGGCGTTTTCTTGATTATATGCTTGCGGGAGGCAGACACTGGCTGGATGTGGATATTTGTCATTACAGCAGCGATCCTCTGCATTTGCACGGACAGTGGGAGCATACAAACGGTCATTGCAAAAACGGCAAGATAGAATGTTCGC
Organism: uncultured Clostridia bacterium; assembly: GCA_947591605.1. Lineage (GTDB taxonomy): Bacteria > Bacillota > Clostridia > Lachnospirales > CAG-274 > CALWRD01. The sequence goes on from CANQDF010000017.1 coordinate 3,887, forward strand.
ATCAATGGGTAGAGGGTCTTTTGGATTATTACCACTTTACAGGCGACAGAGATGCGTTTGATGCTGCCGTTGAGATAGGTAAAAACGATCTGCGGCAGCTCGATACGCCAAAGTTTTCGCAGCCGGGCGAGATAAATGCAAGGGAAACAGGCTGGGCAATGCGTACACTTGTTGCCCTTTATAAGGAAACAAATGATGAAAAATGGCTTGAAAAGTGTGATTGGATAGTATCTCATTTTGAACAGTGGGAGCAGAAATACGGTCTGTGGCTTTCACCCTATACCGATAATACACATATCAGGGTCGTATTTATGATTTCCGTTGCGGTCGCAAGCCTTATGCGTTATTACAGGGTACGTCCGCAGGAAAAGGTAAGAGATATGATACTGCGTGCAGTGGATGACCTTGTGGAAAATGCAAGGCTTGATAACGGCTTGTTCTATTACAAGGAGCTGCCAAGCCTTAAGCGCTTCGGCAATAACCCTATAATACTGGAGGCACTTACCATTGCATATGAACTTACGGGCAAGGCAAGCTATCTTGAAGCGGGCATACCTACCTTTAAATTTATATTTAACCGCAGTATGCCAAGCTTTGGAGGACAGAAAAAATCAATAGGCGATACGGTTACAACAAGCGGACCCGGCACAAAGAGCTTTGCTCAGATGATGACGCCCGTTACAGCCTATTATGTTGCCTGCGTAAAGGAAAATATACTTACCGAAGAGATTTGCAGACATTTTTAAAGGAGAAATAATATGCAGATTATTCTACAGTTATTTTTATTGGTTTTGGGTTTTGTAATGCTTATAAAAGGTGCCGACTGGTTTGTGGACGGTGCCTCGGGCATAGCCGACAGGCTGGGTATACCGCCTATAATAATAGGGCTTACCATTGTTGCTATGGGTACAAGCGCACCGGAGGCGGCAATAAGCATATCCTCTGCGCTTAAGGGCAGTGCCGATATAGCCGTGGGCAATGTCATCGGCAGCAATATACTCAATGTGCTTATAATTTTGGGCGTTACATCGGTAATTGTGCCTGTTGCGGTAAACAAGACCACTATAAGGTACGAGATACCTTTTGTCATAATTATCACGGCAGTTTTTGCGGCTCTGGGACTGTATGACGGCAGGATAAATATTACCGACGGTTTTGTACTTATATTGTTTTTTATTATTTATCTTTCCTATCTGTTTGTTATGGCAAAAAAGAGCTGGGGAGGACAGAACCATGACGGCGGCGAAAGAGTAAAAAGAAAAATGCCCCGTTTGCTTGCTGCTGTGGTCATAGGCTGTGCGGTGATAGTGCTGGGCAGCAATGTTGCGGTTGATGCGGCATCGGAAATTGCAAAGATATGCGGTATGAGCGAAAGGTTTATCGGCCTTACCATAGTTGCACTGGGCACCTCTCTGCCCGAGCTTGTTACAAGCGTTATGGCTGCATGCAAGGGCAATGCGGATATAGCCATAGGCAATATTGTAGGCAGCAATATATTTAATATACTGTTTGTTATAGGCATATCCTCTGTTATAACACCTGTAATTTATCAACGGGAGTTTTTTGCAGACAGCCTTATCTGTATTGGCTCCGTGGTGCTTTTGCTGCTGCTTTTGCTTAACAGGGAGCACAGCCTTAAAAGATGGGGCGGCATTATAATGCTTTTGGGCTATGCAGGATACTTTGTATATCTTATTGGGTGATATTATGGATAAAAAAGAAATGCTTAAAAAGATAATGGATTTTCCCAAGAGGTATGCGATCGGCTATATCCTGGGAGCTGTGGCGTCCGCTGTATTTATATACTTTTTTATAGTCAGGTAAAGTTGTGTCAAAGGCTGTTTCCTTGACTTAAAAGAGGTAAAACCGCAGGGGCTGTAGGTGATCATATGAGGATAAAACGCAAAAACTGGAATATTGCAAAAAATATATTTGCAGCATTTATCGTTATACTTGTTTTGTGCATTATTTATGCGGTTTTAAGGCTGGAGCTGCCTCATTTTGCCTTTAGCAAGGCAATAGCGGAGCGCACAGCCCGCTCTTACCTTAAGGAAAGATATGATATGGATTTTGAAATGAAGGATATTTCCGTATCACCTACCATATCGGGCAGCGGTGAGGGCACCTACACAGTTTATTTTGAAAAGGATGCCGTATACAGTGCGACCGTTATACTTGCGGCGGATTTTGGCGTAGTATCCGATAATTTTACAAACGATTATGTGGATATAATTGTTCAGGAAAAATTTGCAAGGGAAATGTCGGAGGACGGCATTGAGGGTGCCAGGCTTTTTTCGTATTATTCAACAAGCTATATAGACGAGCTGTATGCAAGGGCTGCATCGGGTGAGGATATATTTGACGATTATATCGAAAATGTGGAATATTCCGTTGCCGTACCGATTGCCGATAAATTTGACTATGGAGATACGGACAGACACGCTTGCGAAATAACGGATATTTTTGATGTGCTGGAGGAGAGAAAGTATAAACCGGAATCCGTTTATATAAGCTATGAGGATAAGTATTCGCTTAGGTTTTATATGTGGGAGTTTGCCGACAAGCCCTATAAGGAAAGGCTGGAGCTTGTAAAGGAAAAACTGGATACATATTAAAATTTGTATATGCAATTAAAAAGCTGCCGTAAATTATATTATGCTTACGGCAGCTTGATTTTTTTATACATGAGGTATATCGGTATGATCCGATATTTCCCTGTTTATTGTGCAGAGGTCGTCCACGGAGAGCTTGTGTATATCGTCCTTGCCGGTTATCCTTGCAAATGTTTTCAGCTCCTCAAAGCTGCATTTCAGATAATTTGCCACTCTTTGTGCAGCAGCCTCCTCATTGAATCTGCTCCTCAGCTCTTTATCCTGTGTAGCCATACCTACGGGACAGTTTCCGCTGCCGCATATCCGGTATTGCTGACAGGCAGCCGCTATCATAGCCGCCGAGGCTATGGCAACAGCAGTTGCACCCATTGCAATTGCCTTTGCAAAATCCGATGAAAGACGCAGTCCTCCCGTAATTACAAGGTCTATATCGCTGTTATGCTCACGCAGATATTTTTTTGCACGGTAAAGAGCATATATTGTAGGTACGCTTGTAGAATCCCTTATTATTTTTGGGCTTGCTCCCGTAGCGCCGCCTCTGCCGTCAATGGTTATAAAGTCGGGAGAAGCAAAAAGGCAGTATTCAAGATCCTTTTCTATCCTGCCTGCGGCAATTTTAATGCCAATAGGTCTGCCCAGTGAGGAATAGCGCAGCTGCTCCACAAGCTCCTTAAGCTCCTCCTTTGTTGTTATATCGGGGAATTTTGACGGACTTATTACGTCCTTGCCAAGGGGTTTATTGCGTATTTTTGCAATATCCTCCGTGACCTTTTCGCCCGGCAGGTGACCGCCCATACCGGGTTTTGTACCCTGACCTATTTTTATTTCTATCGCATCGGAGCTACGCAGGTTTTCGGGCGTTACGCTGTAACGGTTTGGCACATATTCAAAAATATACTTATGCGCCGCAGCCATTTCCTCGGGCAGTATACCGCCCTCGCCGCTGCACATTGCGGTGCCTGCCATTGCGGAGCCCTTTGCAAGAGCTACCTTAGCCTCCTTGGAGAGTGCGCCGAAAGACATATGCGATATATATACGGGTCCGTCAAGTATCATAGGTTTTTCGGCATTTTTGCCAATAACTGTTTTTATATTTACCTCATCATGCTCCATAAGCGGAGGAGGATTGAGCTGCGCACCGAGAATAAGAATATCGTCCCATCCGGGCATTGGCAGCTGTGTACCCATGGCGTCAATTATAGACTGACCCGTAACAGCTGTTTTGTGTATCTCGGTCATACCCCTCACCGAGCTGTCAATACGGGCATATTTGGGGTCGTAATCAAGCGGACCCGATACAGACTGCGCCGCGCAGGTTTTTTCGGGTTCGTCAAGCATAACAAATACTTCCTTGCTTTGTTTACACATAGGGCATTCGCTTATCTGCGAAAAAGGAACTCCCTCTTTTTCCTCATCATAGATATATCCGCATACACTGCATTTATACTTAGCCATAAAATACCTCCCTTGTTGATAATTATTGTTTGCTTATATAATAATATATTTTGATGCACATTACAAGCCAAAACAAGGCTTCGCTCAAAATAAATTCTGATACGAAGCCTTTTGTTGTAAATTAAAGATTAGCCTTGATTTTTGATATTATCTCCTCGTATTCGGCGTCGGAAAGATATTTAGGCGGATTGACGTTCATCTCAAATGTGCCGCCAAAGCCGTAGCCGCCCTCCTGCTTTGGTACTATATGTACATGCAGATGTGGCAGTGTATCGCTGAACATACCGTAGTTTACCTTAGCAGGGTTTACAGCCTTGTTTATAGCCATGCCGACACGCTGCATATCCGCAGCAAAAGCGGCAGCCTCATCGGGAGTAAGGTCGTAAAGCTCCTTGCCGTGATCCTTGTAAGCTATTACGCAGCGTCCGTAATAGGTCTGCTCCTTAAAAAGATACAGTTTAGTCACATCAAGGTCGGCAATGTAGAGCATAAGCGAGTCAAGCTTTGCCTTGTTTTTGCAATATAAACATTCATCGGGTGTAACAGTAGGTATTGACATAATTATCCACTCCTTGTAAAATTGATGTAATGGTTAACGGTAGCTTTACCTCAAAAAAGTCCTGTATGGGCTTTTTTGACAGTCGGTAACAGCAGACAGCTGTTTTCTTACTATGATTATACATTCGCAGGGCAATTATGTCAATTGCAAGGATAATAAAATTGTTTAATACCTTGGCAGCACAAGCGGATTATTAATATCATTGATAGTTTTTACAGCTTAGTCTTTATAAAAATACAAAAAAATAAAAAAGTGAGAAAATTAAAGAAAACAGAAGAAAAATTAAGATTTGGTTAGTTTTTGGATTTTTGTTAGCACTCAACATACTTGATGGCTAACAAAAACGGTGCTATAATTCACTTGTAAATAAAAAAGGAATATTTAGGGAAATATATTATTATCCCTGTTTGCCTAAGTGAGTAGGAGGTATGTATTATGTTATGTGATAAATGTAAAACAAACAAGGCAACTGTTCATATAAGGCAAAGCATAAACGGTACCGTGACGGAATATGACCTTTGCGATAAATGCGCTGCCGAATCCGAGATGATAAACGACGGCTTTGGCTTTGACGGCTTATTCGGAGGTTTTCTCAACGGTATGGGCAATACCGAGTCGGTACGCCGTAAGGAGGGTTCTGGCATATGCCCCGTATGCGGGCTAAGCTTTGAGGAATTTATCAACGGAGGCAGGCTTGGGTGTCCCGATTGCTATACTGCCTTTGGCGACAGGCTCAAGGGCGTGCTTAAAAACATACAGGGAAGCACGCTCCATACGGGCAAGGGCAGCGATGAAGCCCGCAGGATAAAAACCGAGGAGGCTCCCAAGGAGCTGACCGAGGAGGAAAAGCTCAAAAACGAGCTGGAGCAGGCTATAAAGGCGGAAAATTATGAAAAGGCTGCCGAGATAAGAGATAAGATAAGGGCGCTGAAGGGAAAGGAGGATTAAGCCTATGAAATGGTACGAGGATAAGTCGCTTGACAGCGGAGTTGTGCTTTCAAGCAGGGTAAGGCTTGCCAGAAACATAAAGGGCTTTGCCTTTCCGTCAAGGCTGGGCGACGACAAGGCATGGGAGCTTGTCAGCAAAATTAAGGATTCGGTCATAAACGAGCGTACACCTTTGGGGGCTTCCTTTGAGTATATCTATATGCCGTCTTTGTCGGCTACGGAAAAATTATCCATGCTGGAAAACCATATAGTAAGCCCGGAGCTGGTAAAAAAGCAGTCCCCCTGTGCGGTGCTTGCGAATGAGGATAACTCGGTAAATATACTCATAAACGAGGAGGATCAGATAAGAATACAGTCCATGTGTACGGGCTATAATATTGATAAAGCCTGGGAGGAGGCAGACAGGATAGACAACCTTATAGGCGAAAGCGTTAAATATGCCTATGATGACACCCTCGGCTACCTCACGGCTTGCGTTACAAACGTTGGCACGGGTATGAGGGCATCGTTTATGCTGCACCTGCCTATGTTGGAGGGCAGCGGAAAAATGAACCGCCTTGCCTCGGATGTCGGCAAATTCGGTATGACAATAAGGGGCATTTACGGCGAGGGTTCAAAGCCGCTTGGCTCGGTGTACCAAATATCCAATCAGATAACACTCGGAAAGAGTGAAAGGGAGATAATAGAAAACCTTAAAAACATAACCACCCAAATAATAGATATGGAAAACGCCTTAAGAGAGCGCACGCTCAAAAGCAGGCGCATTGATATGGAGGATGCCGCATACAGGGCATTGGGTACGCTTAAGTACTGTGCAAAAATAAGCTCTGCCGAGGCAATGGAGCTGCTCTCAAGGGTAAGGCTCGGCATTATAAGCGGTATAGTGGATAAAAACCTGTGCAAAACCAATATATACAATGCAATGATGAGCGTACAGGGTGGCAATCTGCAAAGCCGCATAGGTCATAACGCCGACGAAAGCGAAAGGGATATAAGCAGAGCGGCGTATTTAAAAAGCATATTCTGACAGACAACTCATAAAACGGATGAAAAATAAAAGGAGGTTTTTGCTATGGCTGCAAATTTTACAAAAAAAGCATATGAAGTTATACAAAGCTCGGCACAGCTTGCCTCTCAGATGGGACACAGCTATATAGGCACAGAGCATTTGCTGCTTGCCCTTGCGCATGTCAAGGATTCTGTCGCATCAAAGGCGCTTGAAATGCAGGGCGTGACGGAAAATGACATCAGGCGCAGGATAGAGGAGCTAGTGGGCACGGATACAAACGTGCAGACGGAGCTTACACAAAACGATTTTACGCCCCGTACCAAAAAGACAATACAAAAATGCTATGAAACGGCATATTCAATGGGCACCAATTATATAGGCACGGAGCATATACTTATATCCCTTATATCGGAAAACGATGTTTTAAGCGGACAGAGCTATGCGGTAAGGATACTTTCGGCTTTGGGTGTAAACCCTCAAAAGCTTATAGACGACATTATGGAGATGCTCGGCGAGGGCGGCGATGATTCGATGCAGAGTGCAAAGCCTTTCGGCAAGGGCGCCAAGGGAGCAAAGGGCGACGGAGGCACGCCTACCCTCAACGGTTTTGGCAGGGATTTTACACAGATGGCTTCCGACAACAAATTTGACCCCGTTGTTGGACGTGACAAGGAGATAGAAAGGGTAATACAGATACTGAGCAGGCGCACCAAAAACAACCCCTGCTTAACGGGTGACCCCGGCGTAGGCAAGACCGCCATTGTAGAGGGTCTTGCACAGAAAATAGCCTCCGGCGACGTACCAGAGATACTTAAAAATAAAAGGGTCGTGAGCCTCGATATATCATCTCTTATAGCAGGCAGCAAGTACAGGGGTGAGTTTGAGGAGAGGATGAAAAAGGTAATGGAGGAGGTAACTGCCGTAGGCAATGTTATACTTTTCATTGACGAGCTGCATACCATAATAGGCGCAGGCGGCGCCGAGGGTGCAGTGGATGCCTCCAACATATTAAAGCCTGCCCTTGCAAGAGGCGAGATACAGGTTATAGGCGCTACCACTCTCAACGAATACAGAAAGTATATCGAAAAGGACGGAGCGCTTGAAAGACGTTTCCAGCCCGTCAAGGTAGACGAGCCAAGCGAGGAGGATGCGGTAAAAATGCTTAAATGCCTCCGTGACAAGTACGAGGCACACCACAGCGTAAAAATTACGGATTCCGCCATTGAGGCAGCCGTAAAGCTTTCGGCAAGGTATATAACCGACAGATTTCTCCCCGATAAGGCGATAGATGCGCTTGACGAGGCAGCCTCCAAGGTAAGGCTCAGCACCTTTACTGCGCCTCCGGAGATAAAGGAGCTTGAGGATAAGCTTACCGAGCTTGACAGCGAAAAGGAAGCCGCCATAAAGACGGAGGAATACGAGAGAGCAGGCGAGATAAAGCGTATGCAGGACGACATCCGCAAGTCGCTTGACGAAGCAAAAAACGCATGGAAGGATAAAAATGCCGACAATGCCCAGATAGTGACCGAAAACGAGATAGCCGACATCATATCGAGCTGGACGGGAGTACCCGTAAAGCGTTTGCAGGAGGAGGAGAGTGAAAGGCTCAGAAATATGGAGTCCATCCTCCACAACAGGGTTATAGGTCAGGAGGAGGCTGTAAAGGCTGTATCCCGTGCTATCCGCAGGGGCAGGGTAGGTCTTAAGGATCCAAAGCGTCCTATAGGCTCGTTCCTGTTTTTAGGCCCCACGGGCGTGGGCAAGACCGAGCTTTCCAAGGCGCTCTCCGAGGTGCTCTTCGGTGACGAAGACGCAATGATAAGGGTAGATATGAGCGAATATATGGAGAAGCACAGCGTGTCCAAGATAATAGGTTCGCCTCCGGGCTATGTAGGCTATGACGAGGGCGGTCAGCTCAGCGAAAAAATAAGGAGAAAGCCTTATTGCGTAGTACTTTTTGACGAGATAGAAAAGGCGCATCCCGATGTATTCAACATACTTTTGCAGGTGCTTGACGACGGTCATATAACAGACGCACAGGGCAGACGTGTGGACTTTAAAAACACCGTTATAATAATGACCTCCAATGCGGGCGCAAGGAATATCGCCGAAAGCTCCAACCGCCTCGGCTTTGTCAGCGGCGGCAGCGAGCCCCGTAAGAGCTACGAGGATATGAAAAAGGGCGTTATGGACGACATCAAGAGCATTTTCCGCCCCGAGTTTTTAAACCGTATAGATGACATAATAGTGTTCCACAGCCTTGAAAAGGACGAGATAAAGCAGATAGCAAATATTATGTTAAGCGAGGTAAAAACAAGGATAAAGGACAATATGGATATCGAGCTCGACATAACCGAGGCTGCCGTGGATAAGCTCTCCGAGGTTGGCTTTGACAGCAAGTACGGCGCAAGACCGTTAAGGCGTGCCATCCAGTCCAATATAGAGGATATGCTTGCGGAGGACATCCTCTCCGGCAGATTTAAAAACGGCGATAAGGTGACTGTCGATTGCGTAGACGATAAATTTGTAACCGAATAATAAAATAAAAAGCACACCCGATCGGGTAATGTCGGGTGTGCTTTTTTATTGTAACGGCGGTAATATCTGCATATTTCACAGAAAAAACAGACAAAAAAACTGTCATATTGTATAACTTTGCGGCAGCTTTTTTTATTTGTTGAAATTATACAAAATAATATTGATTTTTCGACAAAAAAAGATTATAATTAAATAAAAATTTGTTAAAAATTACACCTGTCAAAAAGTATGATTTACGACAGAAATTACATACCTTAAACGGTGATAAGGTTTTTATAAAGGAGGATAAATATGGCAGTTATACTTAAGTGCAAGATGTGCGGGGGCGACCTTAATGCGCCGGAGGGAGCAAAGGTAGTACAGTGCGAGTTTTGCGGCACGCAGCAGACAATACCGTCAGTAGACGATGAGAGAAAGGCTAACCTGTTCAACAGAGCCAACAGCCTGAGGAGCGCCAACGAGTTTGACCGTGCCATAGGCATATATGAGAGCATAGTGAACGAATTTCCCGAGGAGGCGGAGGCATACTGGGGTCTTGTGCTGTGCAAATACGGCATAGAGTATGTCGACGACCCCGTTACGCACCGCAAGGTGCCCACCTGTCACCGTACCTCCTACGAGAGTGTTTTTGACGATGTAAATTACAAGCAGGCTATGAGCTTTGCAGACCCTGTGGCAAAGGACGTTTACCGCAGTGAGGCGGAGGCTGTGAACGAGATACAAAAAGGCATACTCAGCATAGCCAAAAACGAAAAGCCCTTTGATGTGTTTATCTGTTATAAAGAGAGCGACGACCTCGGCAGGCGTACACCCGACAGCGTGCTTGCGCAGGATATATATTACGAGCTGCAAAGGGACGGCTTTAAGGTGTTCTTTTCACGCATAACTCTGGAGGGCAAGCTGGGTACGGCATACGAGCCGTATATTTTTGCTGCGCTCAACAGCGCAAAGGTAATGGTGGTGGTAGGCACCAAACCGGAATTCTATAATGCCGTATGGGTAAAAAACGAGTGGAGCCGTTTCCTGGATATGATGAAAAAGGATAAGAGCAAGGTCATTATACCTGCATATAAGGATATGGATCCATACGACCTGCCCGATGCTCTCTCTATGTTTCAGGCACAGGATATGGGCAAGCTGGGCTTTATGCAGGACCTTATAAGGGGTATAACCAAGCTCGCAGGCAAGGATGATGAAAAGCCCGTACAACAGTCAGCCGTTGCATCTGTTGTAAACTCTAATGTTGAAAATCTGTTGAAACGGGGGAACCTTGCTCTCGAGGATGGAAAGTGGCAAGAAGCAGATAGCTTTTTTGAAAGTGTGTTAAATATTGACGCAGAAGAGGCGAGGGCTTATTTGGGTAAACTAATGTCAAAATATAATATTAGGATGGATGTTGATTTTGAATCTTTTATTGGTAAGTTAGATATCAGTGATTTATATAACAAGTGTTATAGATTTGGTAACGATAATATAAAGCAGATGCTCCAAAAATACAATTTTATCGGTTATTATAATTTGGCTTGTCGATTTATGGATATGGGAAACACATCAGACGAATTTATTGATGAAATTATTAGATATTATAAAAATGCAATTGAAAATTTTAAGAAAATTTCGGGTTATGGAGATGCAGATATAAAATGTGAGGAATGCAATGACAAAATTAAAAAAATCTTAGAAGATAATTATCAAAATGCATGTAATTTGTTGGATAATGCAAGCTCAATTGAAGATTGTATAAATGCAAAAAAAATATTTGATGCAATACAAGAATATAAAGACTCTAAAAATAAAATATTGGATTGTGAGTCTGTGAAGGAAAAATTTAATGAGTACTTAAAGTGCGTAAAGGAAATGGAATCAGTAAATACTATTTCAGAATTACACAATTTGGCTGATAAGTTTAAAAAATTAGATAATTTTTGCAATGCTCCTCAAATGTTTAAGAAATGTTGTATTTTAGCAGAACAAATTGATAACCAGGAAAAAGAGAGAATCTATGTTGATGCATGTCAAATGGCTTCAAAAGGTGATGAAGAATCATTAAAACATGCTATAGATAAATTCAATACTATTAAAAATTATAAAGATTCATTTGTGCGAATTAAGGATTGTAATGATTTAATAAAATTGCAAATATATAATACTGCTATAAATTATGCTGAAACTAATAGTACGGACAAGGAGAATGTTGCAATAGAATTGTTTCATAATATTTACACTTATAAAGATTCTGCAAAACAAATAAAGAAGATTGAAAAACGCAGAAGATTTAAGATGGTAAAAAAAAGTATATTTATTTGTTTAATATTAATATTAATATTTATGGGCATCAGGCAATTTTTTTTAAATATTTATTTCGCTGATTTGTATGATAGAGCTCAATATTATTTTGATGAAGGATATTATGATGATGCAGCATATACATTTGATAAAATAAACGGATATAAAAATTCTGCGGAAATGTATGAATTGGCGACAAATATTCAGGAAATCACAGAAGTTTGTGGTAGATATTTTTATAATGACGATGAATATTCAGATGATTATATTGATATTTATCACGAAACATGGTATGATGATGAATTTTTTGTTGAAAGTAACATTTATGGTGGCATAAATAGCGGTAGTGGATATAAATGTGCTGGTATAGATGAAGTGTATTCCCGTGAAATATCTGAATTAGGTACAATTTATTTTAGATTTGAAGAAGAAAAATTTATAATTAATATAAACGGAAAACAAAAAATTTATTATAAAGCGGATAAATGAAATAACAATATGCCATATATCTATACAATAGGTTTTTCTATATATGGTGTGAAATTAAAGACAACAATAAGAGGTGATTTAATGTCAAAATTTATAATGGAATGTCCGTCTTGTGGTCGGTATGTTGAGGCATCAAACTTTATATTTGCAAAAAATAAGATTGACTGTGTCTGTGGTTATACGATAGATGTAAAGGCGGACAAGCTTAAATCAGTAGAATGTGTGCACTGTGGTAACACTGTCGTAATAGACCAATCCAAGGCGAACAAGGCTGTATGTCCTGTTTGTCATGAAAAGATAAACACGGCGGAAAGTCTTAACAGACTTGTTGAATTTTCCTGTCCATCCTGCAGTTGCCGCCTCATTGCGGACAGGTCTGCCTTACATTATATTTGCCCTCTTTGTGATACTGATATAGATGTACAGGCGCAGCTTGCAAAGGAAAATGTTAAAAATCAAGGTCTTGCAAGTGTTATAAAATACGAAGGTGGCAATGATGTATTTGTATGGAAACACCCTATAGAGGATTTTAATTTGGGCTCTCAGCTTATTGTGCATGAGTCGCAGGAGGTTGTCTTTTTCCGTGATGGCAAGGCGTTGGATTTGTTCGAATCTGGAAGATACACCCTTCCAACACAAAACATGCCTGTTTTTGAGAAATTTTATAGACTGCCCTCAAATACGGACGAAACTTTCCACTCCGAGGTATATTTTATAAATATGACCACGCAGATGGGCATAAAGTGGGGCACGGATACCAAGGTAAGGCTTTTTGATCCGTCCTCCGGGCTGCATATCGAGATAGGCGCCTGCGGAAACTTTAACCTGCGTGTAAGCGACTCCCGAAAACTGGTCGTAAAGCTTGTCGGTACAGAGGGCGTTCTTAAGCAGTCCGATATGATAGGCGGCTACGGCACAAATGCAATGACGGGCAAATTTAAGGCGCTTGTCATGAACAAGGTAAAAGCCAACCTTGCAAGAACCATCAAGGAAGAAAATATAAATATACTGGAGATAGATTCTTACCTGGATAAGCTTTCGGACAGCCTTAAGGATATAATAAATGAGGGTCTTGACGATTATGGCCTTTATATGCCCGAATTTTACATAACAACGGTGCTTACTCCCGATGACGACCCCAACTTTAAGCGGCTCAGGCAGCAGTTTGCCGACAAAACGCTTAAGGTGCGTGAGGAGGAGATACGCAAAGCCGAGGCAGAGGCTGCACAGAGCAGAAAAATGCTGGAGGCTCAGACGGAGGCACAGCTAAAGTTGGTCGGCGCCCAAGGCGAGGCAGAGGCGCTCAAGGTAAAGGCACAGGCAGAGGCTGAGGCTTACAAGATGCAGGCATATGCGGAGGCTGAGGAGATGCGTGCAAAGGGCTACACCTACAGTCAGGAAACGGCAAGGCAGGTGGGCTTACAGGCTATGCAAAACGGTATAACGGGCGGAGGCTCGGGCGGCGGCATAGGCGATGTTGCGTCATTGGGTGTAACGTTGGGCGCAATGGGCGGTGTTATAGGTCTTACAAAGGATGCGCTCAGCCCCATCATGGATAACTCAAAGGATATAGGAATGGGTATCGGCGGTGTTTTGTCGGGCAGCGGTGATGCGTGGGATTGTTCCTGCGGAGCAAAAAACATAAACAGCAGATTTTGTCCGCAGTGCGGCGCCAAGAAGCCCGAACAAGATACATGGGATTGTACCTGCGGCGCAAAGGGCATAACAAGTAAATTCTGTCCCGAATGCGGCGCAAAAAAGCCCGAATCCGATACATGGGACTGTACCTGCGGCGCAAAGGGCATAACAAGCAAATTCTGCCCCGAATGCGGCGCAAAAAAGCCCGAATCCGATACATGGGACTGCTCCTGCGGTGCAAAGGGCATAACAAGCAAGTTCTGCCCGGAATGCGGTAAAAGGAGGGATAGCGATGAATAAAAAATTCAAATCGCTTATAGCGGTATATGCGATAATTTTTGTGCTGTTCAATATCTTGTTTTTTGTTATACCTTTTACAAAGAGTACAGTCATATGGCTGATGTATGTATTTACCATTGTATCCGTTGTGCTTGGTTTTGGTATTACGGTGTTTGCCTTTAAAAATGACGAGGACCTGAGGTCAAAGGTTTATGGTTATCCTGTGTTTAGGGTAGGTATTATATATACCCTGCTTCAACTTGCAGTTTTTTTCATTCTGTGTATTATAAATTCTCTTGTTCATGTACCGATATGGATAGGCGCCGTGCTTGGCTCCATCCTGCTTGCCGTTGCCCTCATAGGCGTTATAATTACAGACAATGTGCGGGATATTGTTGAAGCAATAGACATAAAAACAGAGCAAAAAATAAAGACGATAACTCTATTTAAGCTTGATATAAGCAGCCTTGCGGGCAAATGTACCGACAGCGATACAAGAAAAAAGCTCCTAAAGCTCTCCGACGAGCTTAGGTACAGCGACCCGGTATCAAGCGATGAGCTTGCACAGGCAGAGCATAATATAAAAGCAGGCATAGAGGAGCTTGCCGTCATGCTTGAAAGCGGTGACAAAGCAAAAACCGAACAGAAGATAGAAAAAATAAGCACTATGCTTGCCGACAGAAACAGACGCTGCAAGGCACTTAAAAAATAAACGGAAATAAAAAGCTCCGTAGGAAAAACCTATGGAGCTTTTTTAATGCCGCCGGCCGGACTCGAACCGGCACGGATCTCTCCGCTTGATTTTGAGTCAAGTGCGTCTGCCAATTCCGCCACGGCGGCAAGCAACAATATAATTATATTGCAGCATTACGGTTTTGTCAAGCTAAAGTTATCCGTATACCACAAGCTCTGCCGTTTTCTCGGCGGAGTTGCCTATACAGTCGCTTGCATAGTAGGTTATGGTGTAGGTGCCCGGTATTTTGGTGTCCACAGAATAGCTCATGTCAAAATCTATTATGTTGTTTGCGCTGTCGTAGGCTGTAACATCCTCCCTTAAAAGCTTATCAAGCTCCTCCTTGGTTATGCTTTCAAAGGGGCTGATATACTTTACGGGGGTATTTATCTTAATTTTGACATTTTCGTTTTTCCATGGGTTGTTCGGGTCGGGGTCTGTGGGATCCCAGTTTGGATAGGTAGTATTCTGCCCCAGCTTAATGGCATTGGGTCTGGGCAGAGGGTCTGTGCCGCTGTCCACTATGTTTACCTGTGTGCCTATTTTGCAGTTGTCATATATCCATTTGGCGTCCGCTGCGGTCAGCCTTACACAGCCTGCGGAGGCAGATGTGCCTAGGTTGTTGTATTCCTCGGTTTTAAGCGTGGATGGGTCAGCGGTTTTGTAGTAGACCGAGTGAAAAAGTATATCGCCATGTATCCGTGTTGCATACTGACCGTATACGTTGCCGAAAAGCGCACGCCACGCATATTTTTCCTTGGTTTTAAAGCTGCCCGCAGGCGTTGCGTTGTTCCTGCCGACGGAGCATATCATAGCCTTTACGGGTATATGCTCGCCCTTACTGTCCTTTTGGTACACCGTAACGCAGTTTGTGGCTTTGTTTACCGTTATGGAATATTCGTCGGTAAGGGTACCGCTGTATGTGCTTTGTATCTTTGGCTCGGGCGGCAGCTGTGTTATGTTGCCCGTGCCCGTGCCTGCAATTACCATAGTCAGCGCAGCAATAATTGCAGCAATTGCATTCAAATTTATTCCTCCTTAAGCTTTTCCGACCATTCGGCTTCCTTAAAGCCGACAAGCACAAAATCATTGCCTATAAGCAGAGGCCTTTTTACAAGCATACCGTTTTGCGAGAGGAGTGCAAGCTGTTCGTCCTCCGTCATATCGGGCAGCTTGTCCTTGAGCTTTAGCTCCTTATATACGTTGCCCGAGGTGTTAAAAAGCTTTTTTATAGGCAGAGAGCCTTTTTCCAGCCATGCCTTAAGCTCCGCTGCTGTGGGGTTGTCCTCTACTATGTGCCTTTGGGTAAATTCAATATTGTTTTCGGTTAAAAAGCTCTTTGCTTTTTTGCAGGTAGAGCATTTTGGGTATTCAATAAAAAGATAACTCATTTTAAAACTCCTTTACAAATAATCAATAATAGTATATCATAAAAATTGATAAATTCAATAGCTTTTTATAAGGAGGTGTCGATTTTATGAAGCTTATGTTTGTTTCCGATATACACGGCTCGGCATATTACTGCCGCAGGGTAAGGGATATTTGGCAGGAGGAAATGCCGCAAAGGCTTGTATTGCTCGGAGATCTGCTCTATCACGGCCCCAGGAACGATCTGCCAAAGGAATATGCTCCAAAGGAATGTATTGATATTTTAAACGGTTTAAAGTCCGAAATAATTGCCGTAAGGGGCAACTGCGAGGCTGAGGTGGATCAGATGGTGCTGCAGTTTGACTGCCTTGCGGATCATATACTTATGTATCTTGAGGACAGGGAGATTTTTATCACTCACGGACATATCTATTCAAGCAGCAATCCGCCTCATTTAAAGCAGGGCAGCATACTTATACACGGGCATACGCATATACCTGCCATGCAGGATATGGGCGGTTTTTATTATATTAATCCCGGCTCGGTTTCGATACCCAAAAATAACAGCAGTCATAATTATATGATATACGAGGACGGAACGTTTACAATAAAGGATATTGACGGCAGAGAGCTTATGTCATACGGTATAGTCGATAAGTAAATATGTGCGGTCATTTGGTCATAAAACAAAAACTGCCTTTGTGTAAAAGATTGACAAAAATTGCGTAAAGTATTATACTTATTGTATATAGTATATTTAAGATTTGATTTATTGCATCTTTTATAAGGAAATAGGTGACAGTATGGATAATGAAAAAAAAATATCATCTGCCGTTATAAAAAGGCTGCCGAGGTATTACAGGTATCTGGGTGATTTGCTGGAAAACGGCATTACACGCATATCCTCGGGGGATCTCAGCAGACGTATGAACGTTACCGCCTCACAGATAAGGCAGGATCTCAACAAATTCGGCTGCTTTGGTCAGCAGGGCTACGGCTATAATGTAGAGCTGCTCTATGAGGAGATAAAAAAGATACTCGGCCTTGACAAGATATATAACATTGTTATAATAGGCGGCGGCAATCTTGGGCAGGCTCTGCTCAATTACAACAACTTCGGCAGGAGAGGCTTCAGGTTTACCGCTGTTTTTGACCGCAACCCAAAGCTGATAGGTCTTAATATAAGGGGTATAGAGATAAGGGACGTATCCACGCTTGACAGCTTCCTTAAAAGCAACAGGGTGGATATTGCGGTGCTTGCCCTGCCAAAGGACAACGCAAAGCAGGTAGTGCCCGTGCTTGTGGAAAACGGCGTAAAGGGCTTGTGGAACTTTTCACACGTTGACCTTGATGTACCCGACAATGTGGTGGTGGAAAATGTCCACCTTACAGACAGCCTTATGCAGATTTCCTATGCGATAAGCGACAAGGTACAGGATGCTGAGCAATAAAGGCTTTTGATTTTAAAACGGTATGACTGACAATCAAGATAAATTATACAGGCGGCGCAGGCGAAAGCTTACGCCGCTTTTTTTGTAAATAAGGTTAAAAACAATAAGTAATATGTTTCTTAAACAATATAAACGGAAAATAATTTAAAATTTATAATGGGGTATTGTATTTTTGATAAGGATGATATATAATTATTTACAGGTATAAGAACGCTAAAAATGTTTTTAAGCTGATATTATCCTAACATGACGGATAATATTTTAAAGCGGTATGAGAGAGCTATTTTGTTTTTATTAGGATGGATCGGCTTCATACCATGTGAAAAATAAATACTCTATATAAAGGAGGCTGAAACTTATGATTAAAAAAATTATTATTGCGGTGTGTATGTGTATTATAAGTGCTAAAACTGTATGTGCTGAACCTACAGTAGAATACGGTTACGAAAAAAGCCTTGTTGTGACAGATAATAATGAGCTTTTTATCTCAGGTAGTTATGGTAATAAACAATATATCTACTTTACAAAAATAGCCGATAATGTTATTAGCGCTATAGAGGATACAGTATCTCGAGAAAGTTATGTATACATTTTGAAAAAGGACTTTGCCTTGTATTTATTAGAGCCGAACGGAGAAACTAAAATAGCCGAACAGGTAGACAAAGTGGTAGACGGAGATGGAAATGTATTTTTTATAAAAAAAGATAAAAGCCTTTGGGGATTTGGAAGAA
This sequence comes from uncultured Clostridia bacterium, assembly GCA_947591605.1. GTDB lineage: Bacteria > Bacillota > Clostridia > Lachnospirales > CAG-274 > CALWRD01. Next base: position 21,983 of record CANQDF010000017.1, read on the forward strand.
ATCAATATGGCATTTTAGGTGACGGAATGGGTATAGAAAGGACAGATCCTATTAAAATTATGGATAATGTAAGATGTGTATACGGTTTCGAAAACAAAGCATTTGCAATTACATATGATAATGAGCTGTATGCATGGGGTGATAACACAAATAGTAATATAACCTCTCATAATTATAATAAGTTATCAAAGCCTGTTAAGATTATGGATGATGTAGTTGATATCAAAGGTGGTACAGTAGACCTAGACAGAGAATTTTACCTTGTATTGAATTCTGCCGGAGAACTTTATTTATGGGGTGTCAGCAAGGCTAACAGACTTGGGGAACATATGGATTCTATAATGTTTGAGGAACCTCCCCTGATGATAACGGATAATGTGAAGGCTTTTGATGCCTGTTCGTCGATAGGTTTGATACTGAAAAATGATGATTCATTGTGGGCTATAGCCGAAAAAGAAACCGAATATACACAAACAGCACACATGATAAACGGGAGCTTGGAACCTGTACAAATTGAAAGTGACGTAAAAGAAATGTTTATATCTATGGATGGTTTTTCTTTAATTTTAAAAAATGACGGAGAATTGATAAGATATTATACGTTCACAGATGATGACAGAAACCATGAATATTATTTAAAGGATAGCCCTATACATAACAATGTAACAGACATTTTCAATGATGATACTCCTCCCAACCAAGGTTATGCTTATGTTTTGTGCGATGATAACTCAGTTTGGGCAATGGGAGGCTATGCAAGCGAATTAGGTATAGGCATATCAGGTTTTGATTGCATATATGCGCCTGTAAGATCCAAATTTTTGAGCGAATTATACGGATATGATGAAACAGCAGAAAGTACGGAATATGAACATGCTGAAACAAACAATAACTTAATTTTTACAAATCTGTCGGTTTTAATATTTTTTGGTGTTATATATACAATAATACTTGCCAAGAATCATTGACATGTATCAACATAAGTCTGTGCTGCTTATGGCATACTTAATATTTACTTATAAATTAAATTTATTGTTACAGACGCATAGTTTACCCGTTACGCAAAAATTTGGTGCAGCTCGTTATGACCGCACCAAATTTTAAAGTATGTATGACCGCCCATTACAGTACCTTTTTGAGGAACGCCTCTATCCTTGCATTACCGGATCTGTCCAGCACTTCCTCCGGTGTGCCGAATGCAAGTACATAGCCGCCGTCCATAAACATTATTTTATTGGCTGCCTCATGCGCAAAGCCTATTTCGTGAGTGACTATAAGCATAGTCATTTTTTCCTTTGAGAGGTCTTTTATAACGTTGAGCACCTCGCCCGTAAGCTCGGGATCCAGTGCGGAGGTAGGCTCGTCAAAGAGCAGTATATCGGGTTTGCGCATAAGCGCTCTTGCGATCGCTACCCTTTGCTTTTGTCCGCCGGAAAGATTGCCGGGCATCTCGTGCAGCTTTTCCTCCAGCCCAACCTTGCGCAGGGTGTCGAGTGCCTCTTTTTTAAGCTGTGCTTTGTCTGCCTGCTTGTTGCAAAGGGGTGCAAGCATAAGGTTTTTTTCTATATCCATATGGGGGAAAAGGTTAAAATGCTGAAAAACCATACCCATTTTTTTCAAGGTTTCCCGTCTTTGCTTGGCAGGCTGATATTTTCCGTCCTTGCAGAGATAATTGTCCTCTATAATAATATCTCCGCCGTCTACGGTTTCAAGGTCTATAAGGCTGCGCAGAAATGTGCTTTTGCCGGAGCCCGAGGGTCCCAATATGGCTATTACATCGCCTTGCTCGACCGTAAGGGAAATATCCTTTAACACTTCAAGCTGTCCAAAGCTCTTTTTTAAATTGTTTATTTGCATTAAGCTCATATTATCCCTCCTTAAAACGAAAACTTCTTTTCAAGAAATTTAAAAACCAAGGTGAGTACATAGCTCATTACAAGATAAAAAAGTGCCGCAACGGCAAATGCCGATATATTTGTTGTGCGGTTTACTATGGTTTTTGTTACCTTTAAAAGGTCGGTAAGACCTATGGCTGTGATGAGCGCCGTGTCCTTTATGAGCACTATAGCCTCGTTGGAAACGGCAGGCAGGGATATTCTGAACATCTGCGGCAGTACAATTTTAAATCTTGTCTGCATATCATTAAGCCCCAGCACCTTGGCTGCCTCATACTGCCCCTTATCTACCGATAAAAGTCCGCCTCTGAATATCTCTGCAAAATATGCGGCATAGTTTAAAATAAAGGCTACCGCACCCGCCGTAAAACGGTCGTTAATTGTAAGATACTTGCCTATAACGGGGGCATACGGCAAACCGAAGTATACAAAAAATATCTGCAAAAGCAGCGGTGTACCCCTCATGATAAGTATGTACAGCCCTACAATGCCGTTTATTGCTTTGTTTTTTGTGGTATATAAAAAGGTGAGTATAAGCCCGAGGGGCAGGGATAAAACAAAAACCGTTATAAACAGCTTTATTGTTATTATGCAGCCCTCAGCCATCTGGGGTATCCATTCATTTAAAGGCATACAAATCCCTCCGTAGCAAAACGGGGCATAGTCATATCACTATGCCCCGACAAGTTTTGGTAAATATCAGTTTTTATGTACAAAGATATCCTTGTTGAACCAGGTTGCAGAGATGGAAGCAGCCTCGCCGTCACGGTCGAGCGTATCAAGTGCTGCCTGTATAGCTGTAAGGAGCTCAGTGTTTCCTTTCTTAACGGCAACACCGTAAACCTCGTCGCCAAAGTCGCCGTCCTCGATTATGCGGAAATCGTTTTCATTGTTTTCCACATAATAACGAAGTACTATCTCGTCTGCAACTACAGCGTCAACTCTGCCTATATCAAGATCCTGAAGAGCAAGTATATTGGTTTCGTACTCCATAAGCTCCATAGCCGACGCCATTTCGTCCGCATTTACTGCGTCAACAGCAGAAGAGCCTGCCTGTATGCCTACATTTTTTCCTTCAAGGTCAGCCTTTGACTGAATGTCGGAATCATTTTTAACTATGATTATCTGCTTATTTGAAAGATATGGATCGGTAAAGTCCATGTTCTCCTTGCGCTCATCCGTAATTGTAAGACCGTTCCAGAGTGCGTCTACCTTACCGGACTCAAGCTCTATCTCCTTTGCATTCCAGTCTATAGGCTGAAATTGTACTTCAACACCGAGCTTTTCTCCCACTGCCTTTGCAAGGTCGATATCAAAGCCGACAATATCGTTGTTTTCATCCCTGAAGCCCATTGGAGGGAACTCGTCGTCAAGACCGATAACTATGGTGTCCTGTGAAAGCTCGGGTATTTCAATACTTTCGGGCTCGGATTCCTCTCCCTCGGTCTGTGCGGTGGTGTCCTCGGTATCCTCAGCCTGCAGCTCAGCCTCTGTTGCCTGTGCGCCGCTTTCCGTCTGAGCTGTATTGCTGCAGCCCGATGCTGCAATAAGCACAGATGCAGCAAGCATAATGCCTAAATATTTTTTCATGATAAAAATCCTCCTTAATAAATATATTAATACTCTACCACATTAAAGCAAAAAAGTAAAGAAAAATTAATAATTATTATTTTGATATATCGGTCTTTTGTATTTGTTTGTTAAGTGTTTTAAATACCCCGCTTACTATAATAATTGATATTACAAGGGTGCAGATATCCGATATAGGCTGTGCAGCCATAATGCCGTTGAGCTTCCATATCCTGCTGCCTATAATTACTGCGGGTATAAATATGATACCCTGTCTTGAGGCTGCAATAATGCTTGCTCTGACAGGCATACGTATTGTCTGGGTAAACATATTTACAAGCACTATAAAGGCGTTAAGAGGCATTGTAAGGCATTGCAGCCTGAATGCCATTGCCCCTATATCGGTAACGGACATATCGCCCCTGCTGAATCTGTTTATTATCCATTCCGCATTGGTTATGGAAACAATGCTTACTATTACCAGAAAAATAAAACAGGATTTTACACAGAACCAGAATGCTTTTTTGACCCTGTCGTATTTTTCGGCACCGTAATTAAAGCTGCATACCGGCTGAAAGCCCTGACCAAAGCCTATGACTGCAGAATTGCCAAACATCATTACCCTTGTTACTATACTCATGGCGGCAATAGCCTCATCGCCAAAGGGTCTTGCGGATGTATTAAGGCAGGTAGTTGCCATACTTGCAAGCCCCTGCCTTAAAAGGGAGGGTGTGCCGCCTGCAACTATCTCACCCAGATAATATCTGTTTGGAGTAAAGTTTTTGATTTTTATGCGTATATTTTCGCCTCTGAAGGTTGCTGCAAGCAGCAGGCAAAAGCTTAAAAGCTGGCTTATTATGGTACCGAGCGCAGCCCCTGCCGTGCCCAGATCAAAAACAAAGATAAAAAGCGGTGTGAGAAAAAGGTTTGTAACGGCACCCGTAGCTATGCCTACCATGCCGTATAATGCGCTGCCTTGAAAGCGGAGTTGATTGTTTAATACAAATGCGGCTGTCATATAAGGCGCAGCAATAAGTATTACGGAAAGATAATCCTTTGCATAGGGAGCTATGGTAGGTGTTGCCCCGAGAAAATAGACAAGCTCATCACAGAACAGCAGACCGAATACAGCCACAAAAAGCCCAAATATTATTGAACAGAAAAAGCCTGTTGCCGACATTCGTTCCACATGCTCAATATTTTGCTTGCCAAGTTCTCTGCCCATATAATTGCCGCTGCCGTGACCGAAGAAAAAACCGAATGCCTGTATCACAGCCATTACAGGGAAGGCAACGCCTACGCCTCCTACGGCGCTTTTGCCAAGCGAGCCTACAAAGTATGTATCCGCCATGTTATAAAATGACGTTACAAGCATACTAATTATAGTAGGTATAGCAAGGGAGCATATAAGCTTTTCAACGGGTTCTGTTGTCATGCGAATAAATTTTTCTTTTCCGTCTGTTTGTGTTTTCATTGCAGCAACCTCTTTCGTCATTATAAGTAAACCAATATGCTTATATTGTACACCGTTTTGTGCATGGTTGTCAAATATACTCACAGGTTGTGCTTTTGTAACGAAAATGACATATTTTTTTGCGTTAAACTGCTTGAAATATTGCTGTGATTGGTATATAACTATAAGTAAAACAAGCAGTTTGTTATGCCTTATACGGTCAATTTTTTATAAGAGGGTAATATTGTATGGAATTAAAGCTTTCCGAAGAGCCGCAGGGCGGTAAAATCAATATAGGTAAAAGGGCGGCATTGATATCTGCGTCCGCAATAGTTGTACTTGCTGCGGGTTATCTGCTTACGGCACAGCTTGCATTTGAAACCCGTTTTATACCCGGTACGGTAATAGACGGTATCGAGTGCGGATATGCTACGGAGGACACTGCCAAAAGCAGGCTTGCATCCGTTATAGATGCCTACAGTCTTGAAATTACAGACGGCAATATATCGGACAAGATACTTGCAGAGGATATAGATCTTAAGGGCGACTTTGACAATGAGCTGAAAAGTGCGCTTAAAAATCAGCATAGGTTTTTGTGGGGCGCAGGGCTTTTTAAAACATATGCTATAGAAACGGAGCCTGTCGTAAGCTTTAATACAGACCTGCTCAACCAAAAAATAAGCGGTATGCAGCTTGTTTCGGGTGAGGGTGTTACAGACAGCGCCAATGCCTATTTAAAGCTTGATGAAGGCAGTACCAGGTATGTTGTGGTGCCCGAGGTTTACGGTACACGCCTTGACAGGGAGCGCTTCGGAGAAAGAGTTACACAGGCTGTAAACAGTCTTGAAAAGAATATTGACCTTACCAAAGAGGATTTTTACATAAAACCGGAAATATACAGCGACAACGAAGCAATGCTTGCTGCTATGGATACCGCAAACAAATGGCTTGGGGCTGTAATTACATACAGGTTTGGCTCAAACACCGAGGTGGTGGATTCGTCCCTTACAAAGGACTGGATCGTTATAGGCGATGATTTTTCAACCTTTTTTGACAGAGAGCCTGTAAAGGAATATGTAAGGAGTATTGCAAGAAAGTACGATACCTTTGGTGATACAAGAACATTTCACACCACATACGGCTTTGATGTGAGCGTTGCAGGCGGCAACTATGGTTATAGGATGAACCGTGAGGCAGAGATAAATAACCTTGTTGCGGACATAAAAACAGGTGAAGTCAAAGACAGAAAGCCCGATTATTATCAGGAGGGTGTTTCCTATGACGGGCTTGATATAGGCAAAACCTATGTTGAGATAGATCTGACAGGTCAGCATCTTTTCCTCTACAAGGACGGCAATGTTGTGCTCCAGTCGGAGCTGGTGTCGGGTCTGCCTGCAAGGGGCGGAACCCCAAACGGCACCTACCGCATTACATACTGTGAGAGAAATGCTACCCTGAGAGGAGAAAATTATGAAACCCCGGTTGCCTATTGGATGCCTTTTAACGGCGATATAGGTATGCACGATGCAACATGGCAGCGCAAATTCGGCGGTGACTGGTATGTGCATCACGGCTCACACGGCTGTGTAAATCTGCCGCTTTCAATGGCTGCACAGATATACAGCTATGCCTATACGGGTATGCCTGTGGTATGCTACCGCTACGGTACGGAAAAATATAATACCGTAGACAAATACAGACAGTCCGCCGGGCTTGCAAGCATATTTGATACCCAGCCCGAAACCGCCGTGGAAACGGCAGCGGATAACGCATAAATTCAACAATACAAAAAAGCTGATTTGCTCTTTTTGCGGCAAATCAGCTTTTTATATTGTTAAAAGTATACTGTTCAGGCGTTTTGCTTTTCACAGGCAGTAATGCAGTTGTTCATAAGCATTGCTATGGTCATGGGGCCAACTCCTCCGGGTACGGGGGTGATATAGCCTGCCTTTGTTACAGCCTCGTCAAAGTCCACATCTCCGCACAGTTTTCCGTCTTCCATACGGTTGATGCCCACATCTATTATAACTGCGCCTTCCTTTATCATATCTGCCTTGATAAATTTTTCCTTGCCTATGGCAACTACAAGTATATCGGCATTTGCACATATCTCAGCCATATTTTTTGTTTTGGAATGGCAGGTGGTGACGGTGCCGTTTTCCGCAAGCAGCAGCATACCCACGGGCTTGCCTACTATATTGCTTCTGCCTACAACGACACAATTTTTACCGCAGATGTCAATACCGCTCCTCTTTATAAGCTCAATACAGCCTGCGGGCGTACATGCCTTAAGGTCTGCGCTGCCTATGCTGAGGAGGCCTACATTGTAGGGGTGAAAGCCGTCCACATCCTTTTCGGGCTTTATTTTAAGCAGTACCTTTTCCTCGTTGATGTGCTTTGGCAGAGGCAGCTGAACAAGTATGCCGTTGCAGCTTTTGTCATTGTTGAGCTTATCTACCAGTGCAAGCAGCTCCTCCTCGGTGGTACTTTCGGGCAGTTCATAGCTTAATGATTTTATGCCGCAGTATTCACAAGCTCTTTTTTTGTTTCTTACATAAACACGGCTTGCGGGGTCTTCGCCCACCAATATAACGGCAAGGCATGGTTCTATGCCTGCTGCCTTTAGCTGTTCAGCTTTTGCCTTTACTTCGTCCTTTATTTCCTGAGATATTTTTTTTCCGTCAATTATTACTGCCATTTTTAATCCTCGCTTTCAATATCAATACTGCCGATTGAGGCGTTTTTATCCTTATCATACTGCACAAAAAACAGTTTGTCTGCCGCAGCGTTAAGATAAATGCCGTAAGTATCCGTAACTGTTTTTGCATCGCTTCCGTCAAGGTTTGAACTGCAAATTGTGTTATTGATCCAATCTGTATAATAAACTCTGTCCTTGTATATGTTTATATCTCCGCAGGGATGTTCCCCTATGACCTCGTTTTTTGAACCATCGCTTTTTATCCTGCATAGCAGCCTGTCGTTAGGATCGTTTTCGGGGCCGTTGTTTTGAGAGTTTGCGGTGTATTTCCACTGTGAATAATATATCCATTCTCCGTGAGGCACAATATAATATGCGCCCGTATCTGTAAGGACAGTTTTGTTGCTGCCGTCAGCGTCTATGCGATACAGCTTTGCTGCATCGTCCCAATTTGAATAATAAATTTTATTGCTCTCCGCAGTAACGTAATATGCCTTATCCTCGCACAATACGGCATCATCGCTGCCGTCAAGGTTCATACGGTACAGCTTGTTTCCATCGCTCCAGTTGGAGTAATAAATACTGTCGCCGTATACGTTTACATAATAGGATTTTGCATTATTGAGGGCGGTGTTGCCGCTGCCGTCGGGGTTCATCCTGTAAATACGGAAGTTGTCGCTGCCGTTTACATATATTATGCACTCATCGGTAACATTAATAAAATAGCTCTCGGCATCGTTAAGCTTTTCGGGATCGCTGCCGTCAAGCTCGGAACGATAGATTGAAAATTTGTCGTCGCTGTTCTGATAATACAGCTTTCCGTTGTATTCAGCAGCTCCGCCAAGATTGGTTATGTTGCCGTTTGTATTGCCTCTTGATATGCCATCCGATGACGATTCGGCAGCAGACTCTCCGCCGTGTGAGCATGCCCCCAGCGTAAGTGAGCACAGACAGGCAAACACTATAAGCAGCAGTGAAACCGTTTTAATTTTTTTCATATATACACCTACTTATTTTTTATTAAAACAGACCTGTAATTTTGCCGTTTTTGTCAACATCTATATTTTCGGCGGCAGGCGTCTTCGGAAGCCCCGGCATTGTCATTATATCGCCCGCAAGAGCTACAATAAAGCCTGCGCCTGCGCTGACCCTTATCTCCTTTATTGTAACGGTAAAGCCGTCGGGTCTGCCGAGCAGCTTTGGATCGTCGCTTAAGGAATATTGAGTTTTTGCAATACAAACCGGCATTTTATCAAGCCCCAGTTCTTCAAGACCTGCTATTTGCTTTTTAACCTTTGGCAAAAATTCAACCTTTGCAGCGCCGTATATCTCCTTGCATATTGTGTTTATCTTGTTTACTATGCTGTCGTTTTCGTCATAAATGGGTTTAAAGCGGCTTGTTTTGTTTTCAAGCACTTCCATGACCTTTTGCGCAAGAGCCTTGCCGCCTTCGCCTCCCTTTGCCCATACCTCGGAAAGTGCAAAATCGGCACCCATCTGCTCGCAGCGTGAGCGGATAAATTCAACCTCCTCGGCTGTGTCTGTAATAAAGCTGTTAAGCGTGACAATTACGGGTACACCAAACTTCTGCAAGTTTTCAATATGCTTTTCGAGGTTGACAAAGCCTGCCTTGACAGCCTCGGTGTTTGGCTTTGTAAGGTCTGCTTTGGGTACGCCGCCGTTATATTTAAGCGCTCTTACGGTTGCAACAAGCACAGCGGCATCAGGCTTTAAGCCTGCCTTGCGGCATTTTATGTCGAAAAACTTTTCAGCACCCAGGTCGGCGCCGAAGCCTGCCTCTGTTATTACCACATCCGCCAGCTTCATTGCGGTTTTGGTTGCCTTTATGGAGTTACAGCCGTGTGCAATGTTTGCAAAGGGTCCGCCGTGAATTATTGCGGGGGTGTGTTCAAGGGTCTGTACCATATTGGGCTTAATTGCGTCCTTAAGCAGGGCAGCCATAGCTCCGTCTGCTTTCAGATCCTTTGCGGTGACGGGCTTGCCCGACCTGTTGTATCCTATTATTATTTTGCCCAGCTTTTCCTTAAGGTCGCAAATGTCCTCCGCAAGACAGACAATTGCCATTATCTCGGAGGCGACCGTGATCATAAAGCCGTCTTCCCTTACAACGCCGTTTTTATCGCCTATGCCTATAACAACATTGCGCAGGGAACGGTCATTTAAGTCAACAGCCCTTTTCCATGTTATGTTGTTTGTGTCTATATCAAGCTCATTTCCACGGAAAATATGGTTGTCTATCATTGACGAGAGCAGATTGTTTGCCGTGGTAATTGCATGTATATCGCCTGTAAAATGAAGGTTAATATCATCCATAGGCACAACCTGCGCATAGCCGCCCCCTGCGGCGCCGCCCTTTATACCCATACATGGGCCCAGTGAGGGCTCACGCAGCGCAACAAGAGCCTTTACACCTATAAGATTAAGCCCCTGTGCAAGGCCGATGGTGGTGGTGGTTTTACCCTCCCCTGCAGGTGTTGGATTTATTGCTGTCACAAGCACAAGCTTTGCATCCTTATTTGCTTTGCTGTTTTCGTAAAGCTCGTCCGAGAGCTTTGCCTTATATTTGCCGTAAAGCTCAAGGGCATTTTTGTCAATGCCAAATTTTTCAGCAACCTCGGTTATGGGTTCAAGTACACATTCCTGTGCAATTTCAATGTCGCTTTTCATATTATGCCTCCTTGTGGAAAAAAATATTTGCTGTTATATCTGATCACCGTAGGAATCATATCTTTCCTTACGCTCCCTCAGTTCGTATTTGTCCATAAAAACCTCTCTCGGCTGGCTGCCGTTTGTGGGGCCCAATATGCCTCTGTCCTCAAGCGCTTCTATAATGCGTGAGGCACGGTTAAAGCCTATCCTGAAATGCCTTTGTACTTTGCCCGCAGAGGCGCATTTTGGGTTTTTAACTATCCATTCCAGCACCTCGTCGGTCATAGGGTCTTCCGTATCGTCACCCGAGTCGGAGGATGAAACGGAAATGCTTGCTCTGGCTATCTCGTTTATGATATTTTCATCATAATTGGGCTCGTCCGTTTTAATATAATTTACTACCCTTTCAACCTCTTCATCCGTTACAAATGCGCCCTGTATACGCATAGGCTTGGGCATCTCGGAGGTTTTAAAAAGCATATCTCCTCTGCCGAGCAGCTTTTCCGCCCCTGTGGAATCCAGTATTATCCTTGAATCCATTGCACCGGAAACCTTAAAGGCGATTCGGGACGGTACGTTGGAACGTATAAGCCCCGTCAGTACATCCGCCGAAGGTCTTTGTGTTGCCAACACAAGGTGCATACCTGCGGCACGAGCCTTTTGTGCAAGGCGGCATATGGAGGTTTCTATTTCCTTTCCGACAACCATCATAAGGTCGGCAAGCTCGTCAATTATAATAACTATCTGCCCCAGCTTTTCCTCGTTTGGCACTTTTTGGTTGTATCCCTCAAGGTTTCTGGTGCCTGTATTGGCAAGCAGTTTATATCGCCTTTCCATTTCAATTACAGCCCAGTTGAGCGCACCTGCCGCTTTTTCCGGCTCGGTAACTACGGGCAGCAGCAGATGGGGTATATCGTTGTATACGCTGAGCTCGACCATTTTTGGGTCTACCATTATCATCTTTACATCATCGGGTGTTGCCTTATACAAAATGCTCATTATAAGAGTGTTTATACATACGCTTTTGCCTGAGCCTGTCGTACCTGCCACAAGCAGGTGAGGCATTTTTGCAAGGTCATATACGGCTATGTCACCCGTTATATCCTTGCCAAGCCCAAAGCCTATCTTGGATTTGAATTTTTGGAACTGCTCGCTGCGCAGCACCTCACTGAAATAAACGCTCTCCCTTGTATCGTTTGGTATTTCAATGCCTATTGCGCTTTTGCCCGGTATAGGCGCCTCAATTATAATGCTTTCGGCTGCCATTGAAAACATAATGTCGTTTTCAAGCTTTGTTACGGCGCTGACCTTTGTACCCGTACTGGGTGTAAGCTCGTACCTTGTAACGGTGGGGCCTATGCTTATGTTGTTTACCTTTGCCTCAACATTGAATATTGAAAGCGATTCCTCAAGCTTTCTTGCTTTTTTGTATATTTCCGCTTTTGTTTTTTCCGTGGATTTGCGTGGATTTGTACCCAAAAATTCCAGCTTGGGAAATTTGTATTCGCTTTTTTTCTTTTCCACCTCAAGGCTGTCAACAAGCTTTGCCTTTTCTGCCCTTATTATGGTAGGCTTGTCCTCGTCGGAGTAGGTATCCTCCCACGGAGGGAGATCGTTGTCGGGGCTTTTCGCATCCGTTGTTTTTTTCTCCTCCCCAGGTACTTCGGGTGCGGGTTCCTCATCACGGCTGAAGAACATTGCCTCGGCTTGCATGGGCATGCTTTGCGTATCCACAGTATCGCTGTCGGGTTCATCGTCAAAAATATCGCTGTATTTGCTTTGGATATCCGAGTCATCGTTTTTATGTCTGTGCTTTATCTCCGGCATAGATATATACCCGGTAAGGTCGGTTTCCGATGCCGGGCTGTCTGTATCGGAGTATGTGACGCTGTCTGTTATAAGCTTGATCTTATTGTCACGTCTGTTTCCTTTTTTTATGTCAAGAGCAACGGTTTTGGCTGTATTATCGGGTACAGCCTCCGATATATCCGTATCTGCCTGCATTTTTGCAGCACGCCTGCGGCTTTTGGGCTTTTCGGGCAATGGCTCATCCTCTGTATCTTCGTCCTCATAATCATCATAATCATCATAATAATATTTGCCGCACATATCATCTACATAGCTTATAATACGCCGTATAAGACCTATAAGAGAGCCGCCGCTTATCAGCATTGTCATAATAATGATGATAAGTACAAGCACTATGTAGCAGCCGGGGGTACCCAAAAGCTTGTAAAGCCCCGTGTACAGAAATGCGCCGAACAGACCGCCGTTGCTGCTTGAACCGTGCCTGAAGGCATAGGCTATAAAAGCAGGCAGTGAAAGCCCGTCATACTGTGCCGCACCTCCGAAGCTGTGGATAAATGCAAGTACGGTCAAAAACAAGATAAGCATAAAGACCGCTCTTATTTTAAAAAGTATACTCTGCTTCTCCATAATAAGGTAGACGGTGCCTATTATAAGCACAGGCGGAAGTATCCATGCGCCTATACCCAATGTGCCTAGCAGGACCGTAACGGCTGCCTTGCCTATTATGCCTGCGTTTTCGGAGCTGCCGCTTATGAGAAAGGCAAACAGCAGTATTGCTGTACCTGCCATTATAAGCGCTGTAAGCTCTCTGCGCATACCTTCGTTTTTGGGCAGAGCCTTTTCGGCTTTGCGTTCCGACGCTTTTTTTGAGGCGGAACCGCTTTGCTTTTTGGTTGCGCCGTTATTTTTATATGTATTTTTTGCTGCCGTTGATCTTTTCTGCTGCGGCATCATATCACATCCTTATCTGTCTGCATTACATAGCCGATCGTATAACCGACTGTTCCTGCAAATGAATTATACCACAATTTATGGCAGACAACAATAATTATTTTGATATACTGCCGCATTTGCCTGCGGATAGGTAAATGAAGCAAATTATCTTTACCGTTTTTAAGTTGATTATATCAAAGTAGTTTTATGCTGACCGAGGATAAAAAATCGTGAATGATTTTTGCAGATTTTTATTTTTTTAAACGATATGTATTTATTTTTTCATATTGAATCAATATTTATTAAAACAATAACAGTATTTTTTATAATATACTTGCAAAAAACGTTAAGCTATGTTAATATATAAGAACAGTGGTAAAATTCACGCAAACAATATTGTACAAATTATGCTTTGCCATGTAATTATAGGTGTAAATTAAATAAAAAATTATTTTAAACACCAAAGAGGAGTGTAGGCATTGGAAAAAGACTATCTGGGTATACACATAGGCATAATAGGCGGTGGACAGCTAGGCAAAATGATGATACAGGAGGCAAAAAAGCTTTCTTTTCACATTACGGTTCTTGACCCTGCGCCCGACTGTCCTGCCCACAGCATATGCGACGAGCATATAGTTGCAGATTTTGATGACAGAGATGCAATAAGGCATATGGCTGAAAAATGCGATGTGGTTACCTATGAGTTTGAGCACATAGATGCACAGGTGCTTACCGAGCTTGAGGGTGTGGGATACAAAATATATCCCACAGCAAAAAGCCTGAGCATAATACAAAACAAGTACACACAAAAGCAGCTTTTAAAGCATGACGGCTTGCCGGTACCTGACTTTATGCAGATAAATTCGGCAGACGATATGTACAGGGCGGGGGAGGAATTTGCCTATCCGTATATGCTTAAGGCATGTACGGGCGGATATGACGGCAAAGGAAATGCCCTTGTACAGGATGAGGAGCATGCTATGGAAGCATATGCCTCCCTCGGAGGAGGAAGTATAGCACTTATGGCGGAAAGATTGGTGGACTTCTGTATGGAAACCTCCGTGCTTGCCTGTCGTGGTATAAACGGCGATATAGCGGTTTACCCCGTAGGCGACAACCGTCATATAAACAGCATCCTTCATAAAACCATTGTACCTGCCGACATTACGGACGAGGCGGCCGAAAAGGCTATGGATGCGGCAAGGCGTGTAATGGAAGTTTTTGACGGTGTAGGTATGTTCTGCGTGGAAATGTTTATCACAAGGGAAATGGAGGTACTTATAAATGAGGTTGCTCCTCGTCCTCACAACTCCGGTCATTATACCATAGAGGGCTGTGTAACAAGCCAGTTTGCAAACCATATAAGGGCGATCACGGGGCTGCCGTTGGGGGATACATCGCTCATACGCCCTACGGTTATGGTAAATTTGCTTGGCAGCGAAGGAGAAAACGGCAGGGCAAAAGTGAACGGGCTTTGCGATGCACTTGCCGTTAAAGGTGTAAACGTGCATATCTACGGCAAATCGACAACTACACCAAGGCGCAAAATGGGTCATATAACGGTGTGTGCCGATACTGTGAGCGAGGCACTTGAAAAAGCCGAAAGAGCGTATAAGTACATAAGCATTACAGCACAAAAATGACAGGAGGGAGCTTTATGGCAGATATAGGCATTATAATGGGCAGTGATTCGGATTTGCCTGTTATGAGCGAAGCGGCAAAGGTACTTGATGATTTTGGGGTAGAATACGAGCTGACCATAGTGTCGGCACACCGTACTCCGGACAGAATGTACAACTATGCAAAGTCCGCCAAAGACAGAGGACTTAAGCTGATAATTGCAGGTGCAGGGGGATCGGCGCACCTGCCGGGAATGACAGCGGCAATTACAACGCTGCCTGTTATCGGCGTACCCATAAAAACCAAAGCCTTAAGCGGCGTAGATTCGCTCTATTCCATCGTGCAGATGCCTGCGGGTATCCCGGTGGCTACCGTGGCTATAAACGGTGCAAAAAATGCAGGCTTGCTTGCCGTGCAGATACTTGCCGCTTTTGATGACAAGTTGGCGGAAAAGGTAAACAGCTATAAGGAGGAGCTTGACAAGTCTGTTATAGATAAAGCGGACAGGCTTGAAAAAATCGGCTACAACGAATATCTGAATAATTGATTAAAGGAGTTTTAGTATGGGAAAAGCACAGGATACAGAAATTTATGATACTGCGCATTATGTAAAAATTATAGGCTCAAATATAAGATACGAGCGCAAAAAACGTAACCTCACAATTGAAGAGCTTGCGGAAATGATAGGCATGGCTCCGGGCTTTCTTGGCTTGGTGGAAAGAGGTCAGAGAGGCACAAGCATTAAAAATCTCGTAAAGGTTGCCGATATATTCAGTATATCGTTGGATCAGCTTATTACAATTGATCTGCGCCAGATAGAGATAAATCTCAAATCTCCTGCGGCAGGCAGGGGCTCACGCAATGCAAAGCTTACTACTCTTTCAAGCCTTATGAAGAATATGAACGATGCAGAGCTTGAGTATCTTATCGTAAATATCAAGGCTTTGCGCAAGCTTACCCACACTGTGGTTAGGGACGTTGAGGTCAGTGAAGAGGATGCATGATCAGATTAGTTGTGAATAGCTCATTTTAAGGAATGCGGCATATTAAGACCGCATTCCTTTTAGTTTATCTGTTAAGTAAGACACCCGGCTTTTAGGCGGAGGGTGTTTACCGTTGTGATGGAAGCTGCCGCTGTGAGTATGCAGCGTATGCGGAGTTGACTTGTTTGGAGGAGGTTATATATGCGGCGCAAGGACAGAGAAGTAACGGATTTTAACGAAATAATAAAGATAATTGACGAATGCGATATAATAAGGATTGGGCTGTCGGACGGAGATTTTCCGTACATAGTGCCGCTTAATTTTGCATATACCGTAAACGGCGGACAGATATGCTTTTATGTACACGGTGCTATGGCAGGCAGAAAGTATACCCTTATGAATAAAAACCTTAAATGCTCCTTTGAGATGGATATACCAATAAAAATGGAATGTATCTATGAAAAAAAGGACGTTACCATGCGTTATAAATGCGTTATGGGTACAGCCGATATAACCTTCCTTGACGGGGAGGAGAAGCAGGCTGCCATAGACGATATAATTATGGCAAGATATGAGCAGACAAGAAGCTTTGAGTATAATAAAGCGGCTGTTGCAAGGACAGCCGTTGCAAAGCTTGCCGTAAGGGAAATTACCGCAAAGGTGAACCCCGTTTCCGGTGGAGCGGACTGAAAATGCAGAAATGGACGGTTGTGCTATACCGTCCATTTTTGATTTATGCCGCATACTCATTTTCCCTCATTCGTCAGCCTTTGATACATTTTCATAAGCTCTGCCACACACTCACTCTCGGTCATTGTTTTATAGTCAAATCCGTAGGCGAGCATTACCGCTTTGTCATTCTGCTGATGCGCCTTGCGCAGCTCGGGCGGCATGGTGGTTTCGTCGTATAGATCGGCAAGAGAGCAATTGGGATATAAAGCACGGGCATCAAGAATAGCCTGCGCTGTATGCTCAATTTGAACTTTATATTTTTCTTCCAAATTGGGAAACGGAAAATTATTATAAATAGCAGGAGAATACCTATAGCCGTTTCCAAGCCTTCCGCAAACAAGTCGTGTCCATGCCATATGTACATTTGATGTCAGTATGCCAAAAAGATAAATGGGTGTATCGGGAAGAATATAGCAGGCATCGCCAACTATAACTTCCGGATCCATATATCCGATTGGAATATACTTCCTTTCTCCCGAAGAATGTCTGGGGAAAATAAGATAGTTTGTTTCAGGCTGTCTGATCTGACAAAAAAGATATGGGTATTCTGCACGTTTTCTGATTCTGTCGGCGGAGCTTTTTTCTCGTGCATAGGCAACCTTTTTTAACCGTTCCTTTATTTCCTTTATATTTGCAAAATCCGCAGGATTTGAATTATAAAACCAAAGACAATATCTGCTGTAGGTTCCTTGTTTGTTGCTTAAAAATTCGTCACTGCCGACAAAAGGCTTTATATATTTTTTTAATGTCGGATATTTATTTTCAAGCACATTTTTTTGTTCTTGTGATATAAAAAGATTACCTCTGCCGTCGGATGGTTCGCTGCCTTTTATCATTTTTGGCAATCCTAACGGTGGTGTGTTTTGGCGGCTGATGATCCAGACATCGGGAGCAGATTGTAAATAAGCATTTATATGATTGGTTTTAGTTTTTTTTGTACTGTCAAAAATCCATTTTTCTCCCGTATAAGTACCATTTGAAAAACCAACAATTACACATATAACAGCGGCATTATTACTGGATTCGTTTGTCCACTTAAAGGATTTGTGAGCAAAACCTATATCAACGGATTCATCAAACATTTTTTTCCAGAATGTTGGTACTGATTCTCCCTGACATATTGAATTTGTTGAAACAAAAGCTACCTTGACTTTACTTTTTCCTATGCTGTTGATTAAATCCAATGCTTTTTTATACCAGCACAAAACGTAATCAAGCTTAGTTTCCGGGTTGCCTTTTCCAAAAATTTCTGACATATCATCAGATTGCTCTTTTGTCCTAAGCTGTTGCCCCACAAACGGTGGATTTCCAATAATGTAATTGAGTTTATCCTTTGGCACAACGCTTTCCCAGTCAATGCGCAGTGCGTTGCCCTCAACTATATTGGCATAGCTTTTAAGCGGCAAAAAATCAATATCATGATTAACTATTTGCTCCGTTTCGTGCAGCATTTGGGATTCCGCTATCCACAGAGCTGTTTTTGCAACAGTCACGGCAAAGTCGTTTATCTCAATGCCGTAAAATTGTCCTATTCCAACCTTTATAGGGTCAAACTCTCCCTCGCCGCCTATGAGCAATTGTCCTTGGTGTATTAATTTTAACGCTTGATTTTCTAACTTTCGCAGACATATATAGGTTTCGGTCAAAAAATTTCCGGAACCGCAGGCGGGATCCAAAAATATGAGAGAAGAAAGCTTATCGCAAAATTGCTCCAGTCTTGTCCGTCTTGTTTTTTCTATCTTCAACTCCGATATTTCGGCAAATTCGGTTTTGAGCGCATCCAGAAACAGGGGGTCTATGACCTTATGTATATTTTCTATAGATGTGTAGTGCATACCGCCCGCTCGTCTTGTTTCGGGGTTAAGGGTGGACTCAAACACGGCTCCGAAGATGGTCGGGGATATTTCCGACCAATCAAATCCTGCACTTGCTTTGTTGACAAGCAGATTTACGATTTCATCTGTAAACCGAGGTATTTCTATATTTTCATCGGCAAAAAGCCCGCCGTTCACATATGGAAATGCTGCAAGCTCGTCATCAATATAAGGATCACGTTTATTCGGTTCTGTATCCAGAACACGGAAAAGTTCGATAAGAGCTTTGCGTATATCTTTTACAGAAAACTGCTTCAGGTATCTGCCAAACATTTCATGCTGTCCGAATATCCCGGCATCCTCCGCATACAGACAAAATACAAGCCGTACACACAGCATATTGAGTGCTTTAAGAGTATCGGGATTTTTGGGATCCTTATATTGCTTGAGTATACTGTCATACAGTTTTCCGACCAGTTCGCCTGCTCTCAGGGATATTTCCGTTTCCTTTTGCAAATTTACATTGCCTGTGTCCACAAGAAATTGCAAACGGTAATACTCCTTTGGCAGATCCTTTAAAAATACCTGCTCGGGTTCTCCGTTGGGCTTATTCATATCATAAATAAGAAATTCCTCAAAGTTGCACGTAACTATCCAACGAGGTCTGTCGTCATATGGCAGTTCTGCGGAGTAACGTTTTGCCTGCTGAAACGGATTTAGCAGGGAACCGTCCGACTGCTTTATTGCCTTTCGCAGATCCTTACCCAAGCTTTTTTGTTCTATCATAACGTGAGTGGACGGAATATAGCCGTCAATAAAGGAGGTATGGTCTAAATGCACCTGATCCTCAAAGCTGATAAACCCTGCAATATCGCTGATACCTAATACATTTACAAGAAGATCTATCCAGAATTTCTGCGATTCACCTTTTTCATAGCCCCTGCCTTGCCAGCGCTTTGCAAACGCTTCGGCAGCTTTCCTTTGTTCCTTTTCGTTCATCGGTATTTCCTCCAATAATTTTAAAAATAAACCGGTCTTTTAGGTGTAAACGGTTGCTGTATTAACCTATACTCAGCCATCGGGACTTTTTAGATATTCTTTAAATAAAGCTCTCTCCCCTTATGTCCGCCTCTATGCCTAGGTATTTTGCAGCGCTTGCGGCAATATCGGCATAAGTGGAGCGTGTGCCTATATTTATTTTGGGCAGGTTTCCGCAGCCAAGCAAAAATATATATTCCCTTGAATGGTCTGTGGATGCGGTGGTGGGGTCGCAGCCGTGGTCGGCGGTGATAAAAAGTATATCATCTTCTTTCATGGCGGATATTATCTCGGGCAGCTTGCCGTCAAAATATTTAAGTGCCGAGGCAAAGCCGTCGACATCGTTCCTGTGCCCATAAAGCATATCGGTGTCCACAAGGTTTGTAAAGATAAGCCCGCCAAAGTCCTCTTTGATATATTTTATTGTCTGTTCTATGCCGTCTGCATTGTTTGTGGTATGCACCGAGCGTGTTATTCCCCTGCCCGCAAAAATATCCTCTATCTTGCCTACACAGGCGCATTCAAGCCCTGCCTTTTTTACCTCGTCAAGCAAAGTTGTGCCCGTCGGTTCAAGGGAAAAATCCTTTCGTCTTTCCGTGCGGGTGTAATTGCCGCCGGTACCCGTAAAGGGTCTTGCTATTACACGTCCTACATTGAGCATATTTCTTGCAATTCGGCAATAATCGTAAAGGGTGTCCACGGGTATTATATCCTCGTGTGCCGCTATCTGGAACACGCTGTCGGCAGAGGTGTATACGATGGGACAGCCCGTTTTTACATGCTCATCGCCCAGCTCGTTTATTATGACTGTGCCGGAGGCGGCCTTATTGCCAAGTATTTTTTTGCCTATCGCTTTTTCAAACGGAATTACAACATCATCGCCGAATCCGTCAGGATAAGTGGGAAACGGTTTGTCAAGCCAAAGTCCGCTTATCTCCCAATGCCCCGTAGTGGTGTCCTTTCCTGCCGAGTGCTCGGCAAGCCTGCCGTATAAACCCTTTGGTTTGTCCGCTTTGCCAAACAGCTCGGCGCCCTCTATGTTTCCCAGACCCAAAGCACACATATTTTTAAGCTGCATATCGGGCTTTGCCTTTTTAAGGTTGACAAGGGTGTTGCTGCCCTCGTCCCCGTATTTTGCGGCGTCCGGCAGCTCGCCTATGCCTACGCCGTCAAGCACGATTATTATTACCCTTTTCATTGTTATACCTCCCCAAATAAAGGCAGCGGTTCTGCCTCCCTGTCGGATATGGTTATTGCCTTACTTATTATGTCCGATGCGGCGGTACATTTTTCGCTATCCGCTGCAAATACCTCCGCAATAATATCCCCAACAGCTATATGTTCGCCCAAAGTAGTGTGCATTATTATGCCTGCGGAAAGGTCAAGCCGTGTATCTTTTACAAGACGTCCCGCACCCAGTGCAACGCTTGCCCTGCCTATATCCGTGGTGTTTATCTCGGTTATGCAGCCGCTTTTTTCCGCCTTGATACAAAGGCTGCACTTTGGCTGTGGAAAGAGCGAATAATCCTCGCACACATTTGGGTCGCCGCCCTGTGCGTTTATCATTTCCTCAAATTTTTCAAGCCCTTTGCCGTTTTCTATGTTTTTGTCAAGCAGATACAGTGCCGTATCCCTGTCGTTTGCTATGCCGCCGAGTACAAGCATATGCGCCGCAAGCTCCAGAGCCACTCTTTTAAGTCTGCCGTCCTTTTTACCCTTTAATATCTCTATTGCCTCTATGACCTCAAGACTGTTGCCTATATTATCGCCTAGCGGTCTGTCCATTGGCGTTATCACGGCTGTAGTTTTTTTGCCTGCCGATAAGCCTATGTTTACCATTGTACGGGCAAGCGCCTGTGCATCCTCCAAGGTTTTCATAAAAGCACCGCTGCCGTATTTTACATCCAGCACTATGGCATCAGAGCCTGCCGCAAGCTTTTTGCTCATTATGCTTGCAGCTATCAGAGGTATGCTCTCTACGGTACCCGTAACGTCGCGCAGTGCATATAAATATTTATCTGCGGGAGCAAGATCCTCCGTCTGTCCCATAACGGCTATACCTATGTTGTTTACCTGTTCTGCCGCACGGGTTATGCCAAGAGCTGTATTAAAGCCGGGTATCGATTCCAGCTTGTCTATTGTGCCGCCTGTATGCCCCAGACCTCTGCCCGACATTTTTATTACCTTAAGACCTAAGGAAGCGGTGAGGGGTGCCAGTATCAGTGTTGTTGTATCGGCAACGCCGCCCGTGCTGTGCTTATCCACCTTTATACCGTCTATATCGGATAGATCGAGCACCCTGCCCGAATGAGCCATAGCCATGGTAAGGTCGGCGGTTTCCCTGTAATTTAAGGATTTTATACATATTGCCATAAGCATGGCGGATATTTGATAATCGGGCAGTGATCGCTCGGTAACGCCCTTTATAAAAAAATCTATTTCTTCGGACGAAAGCTCGCCGCCGTTCCTCTTTTTAATTATAAGATCGGTAAAATTCATAATGCCGCCTCCTTAATTGACTATAACGGGTTTAAGCACCGACGATATGATCGGTGCTTAAACTGTTGATATATTATTGCTCGGCTGTAAGCATGTTGTAGAGTGCGACAGCCGCCTCTGCTCTTGTTACGGGTTTATCGCCGTTAAAGCTGTTTGTGTTGTCGCCGTTCATTGCGCCAAGTTCGGTGGCTATGGCAACGGCAGGCACATACTCCTCTTTTATGACGTCGCTGTAACCGACAGGCGCAAACAGTGCGGGATGGTCCTTGAGCTTGTCAAGACCGTAGTAGGACATTATGTATTGCGCAAGCTCATAGCGTGTGACCTCTTTGCTGCCGTCG
The DNA here is from genome assembly GCA_947591605.1 of uncultured Clostridia bacterium. Lineage (GTDB taxonomy): Bacteria > Bacillota > Clostridia > Lachnospirales > CAG-274 > CALWRD01. Next base: position 44,037 of record CANQDF010000017.1, read on the forward strand.
TTTTCGGTATCTTCGGAGCTATCGATGTAATATGGCATGTATTTATATCCGCCGTAGAATGTTTTAAGCTCGTCTGCCGTTATGGGCTGATCGGGACGGAAAAGAGTGTCGTTGAGCTTGCAGCCGTTGTTGTAGAGCGCTGTTACATATTTCTCCGACCAATGACCGTATACATCGCTTATGCCTGCCACCTCGGTATCCTTGACGGGTTTGCCGCTGTAGTCAAGCTGTACAGCCGATGAGCTGTCCATGTATCCGCTTTTGTCAAAGTGATATAAAAGTGTTACGCCGTAGTCCTGACCTACGCTGTATGCAAGGTCAAAATTAAATACCTTTGCAAGCGCCTCTATAGCCTTGTCGTCCGTAAGCACACCCGAAGGCTTGGGGAATACTATCTTGTTGTCAAAGTTGTTGTTGAAGTTTGTTATTTCGCCGTCTTCGTTGATAGTGAAGTTTATCTGCTGATTGTTGCACAGATAGCCGTTTTCAATGCGAGGATAGCTTATATATGAGTAGCTGCTGTATTTGTCGCCGGTATAAACGGCTGTATCCACCTTTTTGCTTTCGGCAGGCGCTATCTTATTAAGAAGTTCCGATGTTATCTCCTTTGCCTTGCTTTCCGAAACAGGCATACTCTTTGTATCGGGTTTTTCGGAATATATGCCGAATGACTTTACGGCGCCTGTTTTTGCGTTGAGCAGAGCGCTTGCATTGTCAGCGGTTATGCGTATAAAGTATTCCTCGGTATAGGTGTCCTTTGTTATGGATGAGCTTTTAAAATCAATGTTTTTTGCGATAGGGAAATAACCTTTTATTATCTCCTGCGCACGCTCCGCACTTATAACATCCGCCGCATCGTCTATTGCAGCAAGCTCCTCTGCGGTGTAATTTCGGGCTCCTGAGCCTGCACCGTCCGCATCAAAGGCGGCAGATGTTTCCTCTGCCATTTTCTTTGCGTTTACCTCGTTAAAGTAGTTGTTTACCACGGTTTCTTTGCCCGAAAAAGCATTTATGCCCTTTGATATGTCTGAAACGATAAAAGCAAGAAAAGCCGATTTTGTTATCTTTTTTTCGGTATAATCCGTGCTTATTATGTACCTAGGCTCCGGTGCGCTGTCCGAATATAATGCTTTCATAGCGGCATTTATGCCGACGGTACCCTCCGCTGACGGATATTTGAGCGAAAGAAATTCCTTGCCGATGCCGTCAAAGCTCATTATCTTGCCCGTATCGGGGTCAACGCTGACAGAAGCGCTGCCGTTTGTAACGGGTATATCGTTGATATAAAGCCTGTAGCTGTATCTGTGCGTATAGCGGCTCATACCGCTGTCCTCAAGCTTAAATGACGTGGCGCCTTCTGCGTATACTCTTTTCATAAAAGTATCGGCAGCCTTTTTTGTACTGTCCGAACCGAGCTTTGCAAGACCCTTTTTATCCACCTTGCCGTTATCGTATTCGTGATAGGACAAAAGGCAGCCGTCCTTATCGAGGGCGACATCCGTGCTGCCGTCATTGTTTGACCAGCTTACGGAAGTAACCATACCGCCGTATTCGCCTTGTCGTATGTTATAATCCACCTGCTTGCGCTCTTCCGGTACGGTTATGTACTGTTTTGCAGCCGCTATGGCATCCGCAAGCGCCTTATCGCTCGATACCGATGCCGCCGTATCCGTTTTGACGCTGCTCTGAGCATATGTGCCCAAACCCGAGGAAAGAGCAATGACCGCCGCAGCAAGCATAGCTATGTATTTTTTCATAGTAATGACCTCCCTTGTAAAAATAAATGCCGTTTATTTTTACAGACGTAAAAAAACAAATAAAGTTCCGCAAAAAAATTAAAACTTTATTTTTGCCCCTGCTTTTATTACAAACGGTTCTCCGTCATATGTCACAGTCAGGTCAATGGCGGTGGGGTTATAAACCATGGTGAGGTCAACGGAAAAACGCAGCTGCTTAAGTGCGTTCATATAATCGACAAATTCGATATTTGTAGTGTACCATATATCATCTCTGCCGCCTGTCATTTTGCAGAACTGCTCCATCATATCCCAGTTGTTGTCCTTGTCAAATTCATTTGCATGTCCCCATACATACATAAGGTGAGGACGGTTTTTATGGGGCATATCAATAAACTTTTGCCCAAGCTCCAAAAGGTTTTGTTTATGGTGGCAGGTGCCCTTCCAGCGCATAAAGTCCTCGGGTATCTTAAAATCGCCCGTGGTTTCCACAACGCGGCAGTATTCAATGCCGCATGCCTTTAAAATTGCTATTGTATCGTCGTTGTAAAGTCCGTTTGGGTATGACATACCCCTTACGGGATAGCCTGCAAGCGCCTCAAGCTTTTCCCTGTCCTTTATAACCTCGGATATAACAAGCTCACGGGGGACAATACCCAAAGAGCGATGGGTGTAGCCGTGTGCGGAGATCTCATGCCCCTTATAAAGCTCGGATACCTCATCGGAGGCTATCCTGTCAAGCCTGTCGTTGTCAAGGTACCCGGCATTAATGTGAAAGGTAGCTTTTATGCCGTATCTGTTAAAAATATCCACAAGACGCCTGTCGGGGGTTTTGCCGTCATCATAACTCATTGTAAGGGCTTTGCGTGCGCCGCCCGGAAATCTGTCCAAAGCAATCATTATAAATACCTCCTCATAATTTGCATTAAATTTATTATACAATATTCGTGGTAATATATCAATAAAAGGTAGCATTTTAATTGCAAAAATGTTATTATATTAAAGAGGTGATGTATTATGAAGGTTTGTGCATTGATCATGGCAGGCGGCAGCGGCAGGCGCATGGGCGGCGGCACAAAAAAGCAATACCTGAAAATAGGCGGCAGGGAAATTTTAAGGGTCACAGCGGAGGTTTTTGAAAGCTCCCCCCTTATAGACGAGATAATAATTGTGGCGGGCAGTGACGATGCGGACAATGTAAAAAGGCTGCTTTGCGGTATGGATAAGATAAAAAAGGTGGTTTGCGGCGGCAGTGAAAGGCAGTACTCGGTACATAACGGGTTAAAGGCTGCCGAGGGCTGTGATATAGTGCTTATACACGACGGTGTAAGACCCTTTGTGACTGAGGGGGAAATAGCCGCATGTATAGACGAGGCAAAAAGGGGCGGCGCCTGTGTGCTTGGCGTGCCCGTAAAGGACACCATAAAGCTTTGTGACGAAAACGGCATTGTAAAAGCTACACCCGAAAGGAGCATGCTTTGGGCGGCGCAGACGCCTCAGTGCTTTAAATACGAGCTTATACGCAGGGCGTATGACGAGGCGGAAAGGGACGGATTTCTCGGTACGGACGATGCCTCGTTAGCCGAGCGTATCGGTATTGATGTAAAAATGGTAGCAGGCAGCTATAAAAATATAAAGATAACCACTCCCGAGGATCTGGTAACAGCCGAGGCAATAATAAGAGGATAGCATATTATTTGTTACACGCTGCAGATATTTTATATTGCGCTTTTGCATAACGGTTTTTTTAATTTTTATCTTGACAATATATAATTTTTCTGTTATCATAATTAAGCACATCGGTGATATTGATATGCGGATATGGCGGAATTGGCAGACGCGTAAGATTCAGGTTCTTATCCTCGTAAGAGTGGTGCAGGTTCAAGTCCTGTTATCCGCATTAATTTGTGTAGCACTTTATCTTAATTGATAAAGTGTTCTGCGTGTCGAAAAAGTCGACACGCTTGCAGGAAATGCTTGCATTTCCTGCATTTTTTTCACAAAGTACAAAGAGATTCGCGCCTCGCTAACGCTCGACACTCCCTCTTTTCCTCGGACGGGCAAAGCTCGTCCTGCGGATTTTAGCCTGCGGCGCTTAAATTACCTTGAAGTGTTTTTGCAAGTTTAAATTCTTTAAAAATCATTTTTCGGATCTAATTTTAGCTTTTTTGACAGTCTGAAAGTGCTTTTTTATGTGCATAATCCTTTAATGGCATAAACGACAATTAAACAGCCCAAACAAACATTACATATGTGTAAAAAAATGGTATAATATAAACAATGAAGATATAAACCTAAATTTTAAATTTAAAGGGAGGTACAATACATGGCGGTTAATCAGAAACAGAGAGCGGAGGCTCTTAACAATGCAATAGTTGCGACATTCGACGATGAGTAGTATTGAATGATTAACTGTAGTTACTAAATTTACAGCCTCTTCGATTTTGGTGTTCATATTTAAGTTGCCTCCTTTCAATAATAAAGAGCACAAAGAAATCTGTAGTTTGATGTGCCCTTTCTTTATGTTATTATTACAATTTTCTTTATAGAGCATTATCCTAAAATTATACTATCTTTATTTTACATACCTTGTGGTGCGGCTACAGGCATTTACTTTGGTAGTATGATAGGTACAATGATACTCAATTTTATAGGATTATGCCCTATAAAGAAAATTGTAGTTTGTTAAATGAATTGGAGAATTAAATCAATGTACAAATATCATAAGTAAGAACACAAAAAGTTGTTAAATTCAATGTGCTCTTTTTTATGTGTTTATGTAATTTAATTATCACCTCGTGATTGTGTTTTTATATTATTGGGATATGAAAGAAGTTATTTAGATTTTTAATAACTTCTTTCATATCCCAGAGACATTAGTCTCTGGGTCAGACTGTCAAAAAAGTTCAGGAGTACTGGGCTTTTTTACATATATATGGTATAATTATATTGAGGTGATAATTAT
>CANQDF010000018.1 GCA_947591605.1 uncultured Clostridia bacterium
TCAAACTCAATTATACCATAAAAGGTGGAACCTTGCTTTTTTATTTTCGTGTTACCTATCTATTGTACCTCAACATTAAATAATTATTGATTATACTTGTTGTTAAAGCACAATCAATAATTAACACTTTAACATTACCGCCTTATTTTGCTCACAGCTTGACTTTAATACACAGCTGATATATTATATAAATGATATATACGGTATTAAGAAAGAATGTGTTAATATGTTCGTTATTGAAAAATATGCGTTAAAAAGCTACACGGGCAGCGAATGTACGGCAGAGGTGCCCAAGGGTGTAAAAAAGCTCGGTAGATTCGCCTTCCGCATGAATCAAGGCATAGAGCATGTTATCCTGCCCGAGGGGCTGATCGGTATAGGCAGCTCGGCGTTTTACGGCTGCAGATCTCTCAAAAGCGTTATTCTGCCCCAAAGCCTTGAATATATAGACGACAATGCGTTTTACGGCTGCAAGGCTCTTTACGGCGTCACTCTGCCCGCAGGGCTTACACGCATAGGCAAAAACGCCTTTGCAGGCTGTGCCTCACTGACGGATGCAGTATTGGGCGAGGGTATACGCCGCATAGAGGAAAACACCTTTCACGGCTGCCGTGCCCTTAAAAGCGCAGCCCTGCCACAAGGTCTTGAATATATAGGCGATATGGCGTTTGCGGACTGTGCCTCTCTTAAAAGCGTCGGTCTGCCCTCCGGGGTATCCGAAATAGGTGCGGGGGCATTTTCAGGCTGCAGAGCACTTGAACATATGGAACTGCCGGGTAAGATAAGCACCGTAAAAGACGTGCTGTTTTATGACTGTACGGCACTTAAGAGCATAGTCCTCCCCGACGGCATAGCTTCTGTGGGCATATCGGCATTTGAGGGCTGTACCTCGCTTGAATACATAACCCTGCCCGATACCGTGACCTCCGTGGAAAGATGCGCCTTTTCGGGCTGCATCTCTCTTAAAGGCGCCGTATTCGGCACTTATACCGAAATGGGCGAGGACGTTTTCAAGGACTGTCCTCTGCTGCGTTTATGAATTTCTTTTTAGGACGCCTCTAAAGAAAAAACCGCCCTGCGTGTTCTTACTTGGCCGATAAATCAGTTTCCCTCTTTATTTTTGCCGCAGCCGCATACAGCTCGTCGCTTGTCGGCGGAGCCAGTATTTCCGTTTTGCCGTTTCTGCACACAAGCCGTTCCCCATCGGTTATCTCGCCTATCACGGCTGCCCTTATGCCCTCCTTTTCAAGTGCGGAGAGCATTTTATCCTCATCGGGTGCGCATATAAGCATCGAACCGCTGGATATAAGGCGCAAAGGGTTTATGCCGCATACGGAGCATATCCTTCTGCTTGCGTCAAGCAAGGGTATTTTATCCTCGTAAACCGTGACTCCGAGCCCCGCACACTCCGAAACCTCGTGGCAGGCGCCCAGTATGCCTCCCTCCGTCACATCGTGCATTGCGCTTGCTCCCGCCTGTGCCGCTGCTTTTCCCTCGGCGGCTACGGATAGCATATCCGAAAGGCTCTCGCACTCCGCCTTTTCCGCCTCGGTCAGCTTATCCTCCCAAAACGAACGGTTGTCGGCATATATTATATGTGTGCCCTCTATTGCGGCATACTTGGTCATTATAAGCTTGTCGCCGACCTTGGCGCCGCCCGAGGAAACAAATCTCCCGCATCTGCCTACAGCCGTACAGGATATAACGGGTCTTGATACGGCATCCGTAACTTCGGTATGTCCTCCCAGTATCATAATGCCCGCCTCGTTTGCGCTTTTGTAAAGCTCCTCCGTTATGGCTGCTATTTCCGCCTCGGTTATATCGGCAGGCAGCAGTGTGGTGACCATAAGCCCTATTACCTCACCTCCTGCGGAGGCGATGTCGTTTGCGTTTATATTTACCGCAAGCCTGCCTATGCCCTCTGCGGCTCCCGTTATGGGGTCGGTGGAGAGTATGCAGATGTCATCTCCCAGCTTAACGGCAGCACAGTCCTCACCCACAGACGGCGAGGTAAGCACTTCGCTGCGGTGTATGCCCCATTTTTTTATAGGCTCCAGTATAAGCCTGTCAAGTACGTCGTTAGGCAGCTTTCCTATCCTCACAATAAAACCTCCCAAAGTATTTTAATTGATTTTAGCATTGTTAGGCTCGGATTGCAACCCAAACCGTAACATAAAAATTAATATTGATTTGACAGCGTGAAAAATGTATAATTACAGTAAAAGTCCGGTCAAGATTATTCGGGACCGCAGCGGCAGCATAAAAAAGACGTTTTATCCGTGCGGATCTGCGGAATACGGCATGGCGATATATCGGGAGGTATTTTTATGGGGTATCACTATCTTAATCTGAGGGCAAGGGCAAAAATAAACATTACCCTTGATGTACTGGGCAGGCGTGAGGACGGCTACCACGAGCTTAAAATGATAATGCAGACCGTAAACCTGTGCGACAATATTTTTATAAAAAAGCTAAGCGAGGATACCATAACGCTCAGCACCAATTTAAGCTGGCTGCCCTCCGACAGCCGCAACCTTATGTACAAAGCCGCCGAGCTTATGAAGAGCAGGTTTGGCATAAAAACAGGCATACTTATGGAGCTTACCAAAACAATACCCGTTGCGGCAGGGCTTGCAGGCGGCAGCACCGACTGTGCGGCTGTTATAGTGGGCATAGACCGTCTGTTTGAGCTTGGACTGACTATGGACGAGATGTGCGCACTCGGCGAAGAGCTCGGTGCTGACGTGCCCTACTGCATTATGCGGGGCACGGTACTTGCCGAGGGCATAGGCGAAAGGCTTACAAGGCTGCCTCCGTTTCCGGATTGCTTTGTGCTTTTGTGCAAGCCCAATGTAAACGTATCCACCGCATCGGTATACAAAAGCCTTGATATAAGCGATCTGCATCACCCCGACACGGACGGGATAATTGCCGATATTAAAAAGGGCGACCTTAAGGCGGTATGCGGCGGCATGTACAATGCTCTTGAAAGCGTGACCGTAAAAAATTATCCCGTTATAGCCGATATAAAGGCAAAAATGCTTGAAACGGGCGCCATAGGCAGTATGATGAGCGGCAGCGGCCCCACGGTTTTCGGTTTTTACACGGGCTATGAGGAGGGGCTTGCCGCACTTAAAGAGGTAAGGCGCACCTTCCGCACCAAAGAGGTATACCTCACAACCGTATTTAACGAAAGGACTCATCTCTTATAACAGGTTCTTATATGGAAGAAAAAATTTTGTACGAGGATAAATACATACTTGCTCTTTTAAAACCAGCAGGGGAACTGTCACAGCCCGTAGAGGGCAGCGGTCTGCACATAATAAACCGTCTTGACAGACCCGTAGGGGGCATAGTTCTGTTTGCAAAGGACAAAAAAACGGCAGCCGACCTTACCGCTCTTATGAAAAGCGGAGGCATAACAAAGCGTTACCTTGCCGCAGTATGCGCCGACTGCCCCGACGAGGGCAGCTTTACGGACTATATTGCGGTAAACAGAAGGCTTAATATATCAAAGATAGTAAATTCGGGCATGCCGGGTGCAAAGGAGGCAAGGCTAGCCTATCGCACCGTTATGCGCCTAAGCGGCGAAGCGCTTATCCTCGTAAGGCTTTATACGGGCAGACACCATCAGATAAGGGCTCAGCTTGCTCACCACAATATGCCCATATGGGGCGATACAAAATACAACGAGGCATTCAAGCACAAAAGAGGCGTTATGCCTGCGCTTTTTGCCTGCTCCATGGAGCTTGCTCACCCCGTCACGGGCAAGATGCTGCTGCTCAGGGCATTGCCTAACAGCGGCAGATTTTTGGATTACGGTATAGAGGAGATTGATATATGAGGTACAAAGCAGTTATATTCGACCTTGACGGCACCCTGCTCAACACTCTTGACGACCTTGCCGCCGCCGTCAATTACGCCATGCGCACCTGCGGCTACCCCACGCACGGCACGGATAGGATACGCACCTTTATAGGCAACGGCATAGATATACTTATAAGGCGCAGCATACCCTCATGCTGCACCGACGAGGAATGGCTGCACGCAAGGGATATATTCAAGTCATACTACACGGCACATATGCTTGACAATACCCGTCCCTATAAAGGCATATCGGATATGCTTGAGGCACTTGGGGCACACGGCATAAAAACCGCCGTTGTAACAAACAAAAATCACGAAATGGCAAACGAAATGATACCCCGTTTTTTCGGCAGCCTCATACCCTGTGTGATAGGCACCGACCTTACAAAACGGCGCCGCAAGCCGTCACCCGACGGGGTTGCAGCCGCCCTTGAGGAGCTTTGTGTATCCGCCGAGGACGCCGTATATGTAGGCGATACCGAGGTGGACGTGCAGACGGCGCACAACTCGGGGCTTAAATGTATAGGCGTAAGGTGGGGCTTTCGCTGCGGAGATGACATAGAGGGGGCGGATCTTACAGCCGAAACCCCCAATGAGCTTGAAAAAATGCTTACTCTGCCGTAGCCCGTATATTTGTACACAAAAGTACAACGGTTTCAGTATGTTGTAATAACCGATACGCTTTAGCCCTAAAATGCCGTTTTATCGGGATTGACAATTTATCCTGTTTAAAGTATAATTATAGTAAATGGATCGTTGGGGTATTTTCCGACCCGGTTTTACATATTGAAAAGTTAAAGAGGGATTGATATTATGTCTGCACAATCAAATCTCACAGAGAGCGAATGCCTCGCTCTTATAAAATATGTATGTGATACACTTACATCAAAAAGCACCGAAAGGGCAGTTGCGGCAATAATCGAGCATCTGCGCCTTGCCTTTAACGTGTCCTGCGTCAGCATACGTGAGGTTTTTGCACGCCCTTATTCGCTTAAATATACCTACGAATCGCTCAACGACAAAACAAAGGAAAAGCGTATCAACGAAACCGTTACGTTTGACGAGGATGTATGGGAAAGCGCAATGGATAAGTTTTCGGACGGCTGCTATATATACAAGGCAAACAACGGGCAGGATAAGCCTCGGTTTATAGGCCCCGTACCCAACCAGCCTATGTGTATGCTGCAAATGCCTATGTACAGCGGCAGCAAATTTTACGGCGTACTGGATCTTGTTGACTTTGTAAGTATACACGATTGGAACGAGTACGAGATAGCTGCGCTTAAGGTATGCGCAAATTTTATATGCCAGTATCTGTTTAGGCTCAATACCGCCTTTACAAAGACAAAGGACAGCAGCGACGCAGACTCTCTCACAGGGCTGATGAGCCTGCACGCATTTATGGAGGATCTTGACAAAAAAATTCTGGAAACCAAAAACGGCTCACCCATTGCGGTGGTTTACATTGATATACACCACTTTAAATACATAAACGAAACCTACGGCTATAAAAAGGGCGACGATCTGCTTAAGCTTGCGGCGCAGGCTATAAGCGACAACATATCGCAATATTCGCATATCGATATATGCCGTGCATATGCCGATAATTTTGTTACCTCGGCATTCATCCCGGAGGAGGTCGTACCGATATTTGACACCTTTGTGCATGAGCAGAACGTAAAAATATGCAAAAAGCTGCAAAGCATATGCCCCGATGTAAGGATACATATAAACGTTGGTATCTGCTATGTAACGGAGCCTTCCATTACCGCCGCCACCGCTATTGCAAATGCCAACCTTGCAAGGAAGGTGGCAAAGAGCGAGGGCATAAACAAACCTCTTGTATTTTCAAGCGATATGATGGAGGAGATAAAGTATCAGGAGTACCTCAACAACGAGCTTCCAAAGGCTATTGAAAACCACGACCTCAAGGTTTACTATCAGCCCAAGATAAACTGCTCGGACGACAGCCTATACGGCGCAGAGGCGCTTGTACGCTGGCAAAAGCCCGACGGCACCTTTATTTACCCCGATAAGTTTATACCTGTTTTTGAAAAGAACGGCAATATTGTCGAGGTGGATTTTTATGTATACCGTGAGGTATTCAAATATATCCGCAAGAGGCTTGACAACGGGCTGCCCGTATTCCCAATTTCAATGAATGTTTCAAGGGTGCATTTCCGTTCAAACAGGATAGTGCCTTATGTGGAGGAGCTGCTTAAGGAATACGCCATACCGCCCTCATTGGTGGAGTTTGAGCTTACCGAAAACATATATATGAACAACTTCAGCAAGGCAGACGAGTTTATAAGCATATGCCGCAGCCACGGCATACAGGTGTCCATGGACGACTTTGGCTCGGGTTATTCCTCACTTAATGTAATAAGCACAATTAAGATAGATACGCTTAAGATAGACAAAATATTCCTTAAAAGCGATAAACTGAGCGACAGCGACAAGGCAGTTATAGAAACCATGATTTCTATGGCAAAGCGCCTTGGCATGAAGGTAATATGCGAAGGAGTGGAAACGGAATCGCAGGCAAGCTTCCTCAAGGACGTAAACTGCGACCAGATACAGGGCTACTATTACGGCAAGCCTATGGACGAGGAAAGCTTTGATAGGTTTGCGGAAAAATCCACAATAAAAACAAAAATATAAAAGCTTGTACCAAAGCATAAAAAATCCGGAGAAGGTAAGCTCCGGATTTTTAGCGTGTCGAAAAAGTCGACACGCTTGCAGGAAATGCTTGCATTTACGAGGAACAAACGAGGGTACCTCGTTTGCTTGCGGGGTACCCCCGCAAGTTCCTCTGCCTGCATTTTTTCACAGAGTACAAAGAGATTCGCGCCTCGCTATCGCTCGACACTCCCTCTTTTCCTCGGACGAAAAGCACTTTTGGCTGTGCCAAAAGCCGCCCTGCGGGCGTCTGCATTACTTTTTTGCGGTGCATAAGCAAAGCTCGTCCCCTTGGTCATGCTAATTTTCCTAAAGGAAAAATTACGCTGACTGCGGATTTTAGCCTGCGGCGCTTAAATTACCTTAAGTGCTTTTGCAAGTTTAAATTCTTTAAAAATCATTTTTTTAATCTAATCTTAGGTTTTTTGACAGTCTAAAAAATCCAGAGAAAGTAAACTCCGGATTTTTTTATGCTTTATTTAATTTTTTTAAAAAGCTTCAGCTCGTGACAGCTGCTTAATAACTATACCGTATTTTTATAAGTTAATATATACAATATGTACTTATTGCTGCGTATACTCCTGCTGCTGCGGAACATACTCCTGCTGTGGAGCGTATTCCTGCTGCTGTGGAGCATACTCCTGCTGCTGAGCATATTCCTGCTGTTGTGGTGCATACTCCTGCTGCTGAGCATATTCCTGCTGTTGTGGTGCATACTCCTGCTGCTGGGTATATGCCTGCTGCTGACCGCCAAAGCCCTGCTGAGGCATTTGCTGTCCATAGCCCTGCTGACCGCCGAACCCCTGCTGAGGCATTTGCTGTCCGAAGCCCTGCTGACCGCCGAAGCCCTGCTGAGGCATCTGCTGTCCAAAGCCCTGCTGACCGCCAAAGCCGTTTTGACCTCCCTGGGGCAGCCCCTGCGGAACACCCTGCTGCTGATAAGCCGCCTGCTGAAAGCTGTTTTGCTGCATACCGCCCACCTTTGACTGTGACGAACGGGAATTCATGCCCATAGAGAGCATATTCATACGTTTTTCCATATCGCCTATTTTGGAGCTGTATGCCTCCAGCTTTCTGCCAAGCTCGGCATTTTGTTTTTGCAGTGTTTCGATCATGCCCATTATCCATTTTATCTGGTTTGGCGATATTTCCTGCTTTTGATGAGTATCGGGTGCCCCCTGAACATTGTTTTCGTTTTTATCAAAAAGTCCCATATTCTAACCCCATTCCTTAAGATATGAATCAAGCCCTCCCCTAACGCACAGGCAAAGCTTACTTTATTAATACAATTATATCACAACGCAGTAAAATTGTAAATTAATATTTGTTTTTTAAAAACAATTTTTTACACAGTGGGTACTATTAAGCATACAATGATATTTGTACTCCTGCCTTACGCAATACACCATATTGCTTTTAGGTCAAAAGAGGGAATCCTGCTTTTCCTTGGGTATAAAGCCCTCAAAAACGATAATGTCAAACTTTTTGCTGAGGTCGTCTATGCAGGTCTGGCTTGTCATTACCCTGCCCAGAGTTTCAACACCGAATACGGAACGCATTATTTTCATCACTATGCTGTCAAATTCCATAAAGTCGTAGGCAATAAAATCGGGCTGAGAGCGGTAATTCATAAGCATAAAGGTGTTTTTGAACTTAACCAGCGGTTCATCGGTGCTTGTAGAGCGTGGGCCGAAAAAGTTTTCACCCATCTGTCCCCTTAAAATATCGCTTTTATTTACTCTGAACCACGCAACGATCTCATCCTGACCGGATTCCACAGCTATATCGCCCTCATAGGCTTCGGCAATATCTCCGACGGCACGGCACAGCTCTCCAAACATTGGTGTGTACTTTATCTCAATTATAACGGGCACTCTGCCCCCTACCTCGCTGAGCACATCGCTGAGCAGGGGCACCCTCTCCTTGGTGCCTTTTACGGTATGGCCCTTTATCTCGCTGTAATCGCTGCCCTCTACGGATACGTTGACGCCGCAGAGCCTTGACAGATTGTCATCATCTATCACAACTACCTTTTTATCCTTGGTAAGCCTTACGGCAAGCTCTATGCCAAAGCCATAGCTTATTGCACGCCTGAACGCCTCCATTGTGTTTATAGGCGCATCATAGGCATCGGAATACAGTCCGCCGTGTGCAATATAATATTTTTGTATGTTTTTAAACCTCGCCTTGCGCATATTGTCCTGAGATGGCCTCATGCAGTAAATAAGGCCTCCTCCTATCAAAACTATCAATAAAAAAATAACAAATACTACAGGCATATTTATCCTCCTAATCCAATTTATGTATAAAAATACCGCTCCTGAGCTTAGGCTCAAACCATGTGGACTTTGGCGGCATTATCTTGCCCTCATCGGCAACCCTCAAAAGCTCCTCCATAGATGTGGGGTACATGGAAAACGCCAGATACATCTCACCGCTGTCAACACGCCTTTCAAGCTCCTCTATACCCCTTATGCCCCCTACAAAATCAATGCGTTTGTCGGTACGGGCATCGCCTATGCCAAGCAGGGGCAAAAGAACCTCGTTCTGCAATATCGAAACATCAAGCCCGTCAACGGCGTCATCCTTTATTATGCAGTCCTTTGCTTTAAGCAGATACCATTTTCCGCCAAGGTACATACCAAAGGTATGTGCCGCATTCGGCTTTACGGCGGCATTGCACGGCTCTATATCAAACTTTTCCGCAAGAGATGATAAAAACTCACCCTCGCTCATGCCGTTAAGATCCTTTACAAGACGGTTATAATCCATTATATGCAGCTGATCCTCCGGAAACAGCACGGAAAGATAAAAATTAAACTCCTCCTCACCGCCGAAGCCTGCGGCAGCCTCACGCTTTTTCAGCGCCACCTTTACGGCAGACGCATTTCTGTGATGCCCGTCCGCAATATACAGGCTTTCTATGTTTTTAAACAGCTCCACAAGCGTATTTACCGTATTGTCGTCATCTATTACCCATACGGTATGCTCCACTCCGTCCTCGCTTACAAAATCGTACTCGGGTACGCCCTCCGTAACGTAGGCAATTATTTTGTCTATATCCGCACGTCCCCTGTATGTGAGGAATATGGGGCCCGTATTGGCATTGCAGGCGGCAACATGGTTTATCCTGTCCTGCTCCTTGTCCGCACGGGTAAGCTCATGCTTTTTTATTTTGTTGTTAAGATACTCGTCAACGGAGCTGCAGCCTACAAGCCCTGTCTGGCTCCTGCCGTCCATAGTGAGTCGGTAAACATAAAGCACGGGCTTTTTATCCTGTATATAAATGCCCCTTTCTATCATGCCGTTAAGGTTGTCCGCAGCCTTGCGGTATACCTCGGGGGAATACATATCGGTACCTAAAGGCAAATCCACCTCAGCCCTGTCAACGTGCAAAAACGAATATGGGTCGCCCTCTACCATCTCCCGTGCCTCAGCCGAGCTCATAACATCATAGGGCAGAGCCGCTATCGCCGCACACAGCTCCTTTGTGGGTCTGTATCCCTTAAACGGGTGAAGAACTGCCATAAAAAAACCTCCTTTGTAACAAGCTTTTATTAAGTATAACATATCCCAATAATTTTAACAATAAAATAATTTAACCCCGGCAAAATTTATATAAGTACAATACATTTTTACCCGAAAAGCCTCCGAGCGCAAGGATATTCACGGCATCCAAAACACATGCACGCATAAAAGGATACCGTGTTTATCCGCAGCGCCTCTCTAAGCGCAAGGATATTCACGGTATCCGTTATTTATTCTTTGTTTTCATCGGAGGTTGGCGTATCGGTTTCATCTCCGTTTATTGCCGCACGGAATTCCTCACCCGTTATTTTTTCCTTTTCAAGCAGGAGTTTTGCAGCTCTGTGCATACCCTCCTCATTTTCCTTTATTATTTTGGTTGCAAGCTCATAGGCTTCCGTAATGATGCGGTTTACCTCCTCGTCAATGAGGGTAGCCACATCCTCACCGTAGTTTCTGGTATGGCCTATATCCCTGCCGAGGAATACCTCCTCGGTTTCCTCACCGAAGAGTATGGGGCCGAGCTTTTTGCTCATACCGTATTTTGTAACCATATCACGGGCTATTTTGCTTGCATTTTGTATATCGGAGCTTGCGCCTGTGCTTATTTTGCCAAAGAATATCTCCTCGGCAATACGTCCGCCGTATGCCGCCGCAATACGCTGCTGCATATATACATCGGTAGCGCACATTACCTCCTCCGGCACAGGCATGGTATAACCGCCTGCACGTCCTACGGGGATTATGGAAACTATATGCACGGGAGGCAGCTCACTTAGCTTTTCATATATAATGGCATGGCCTGCCTCATGATATGCCGTAAGCCTTTTTTCCTCCTCGGTGATTACCTTGCTCTTTTTTTCGGTACCCATTGCCACCTTGATAAATGCGGAGCGCAGATCGTCCATATCAAGCGCCTTTTTATCCTGTCTTGCGGCTATAAGGGCTGCCTCGTTCATAAGGTTTTCAAGGTCGGCGCCCGTAAAACCGGGGGTGGTTTGCGCAATCACCTGTAAATCCACATCGGGATGGATCTTTTTGCCCTTGGCGTGTACCTTTAATATGGCAAGCCTGCCCTTTACATCCGGTATGCCGATAACTACCTGCCTGTCAAAGCGTCCGGGCCTTAAAAGCGCAGGGTCGAGTATATCGGGGCGGTTTGTTGCCGCAACCACAATAACGCCCTCGTTTACGCCAAAGCCGTCCATCTCGACAAGGAGCTGGTTAAGCGTCTGTTCACGCTCGTCATGACCGCCGCCGAGGCCTGCGCCCCTCCTTCTGCCCACTGCATCTATCTCGTCTATAAACACAAGGCAGGGTGTGCTCTTTTTTGCCTGTTCAAACAGATCCCTCACTCTGGAGGCGCCGACACCCACAAACATTTCAACAAAGTCCGAGCCGGATATAGAAAAGAACGGTACACCCGCCTCGCCTGCTATCGCCTTTGCAAGCAGGGTCTTGCCCGTACCCGGAGGGCCCACCATAAGTATGCCCTTTGGTATCCTTGCGCCCAGGTCGGTAAACTTTTTAGGCGTTTTGAGGAACTCAACTATCTCGCCGACCTCCTCCTTTTCCTCATCCAGGCCTGCGACATCCGCAAAGGTCTTGCTGCCTTTGGCATCGCTGAGCTTGGCATTGCTTTTGCCAAAGTTCATCACCTTTCCGCCGCCGCCCTGCATCTGCTGCATGATAAAAAACAGTATTACAAGGCCTATAACTATTGTTATAACAACCGATATAATCGATATAAGGCTGCCCGTTTTGGCTGCCGCCTTTGTTTCCAGATTAAGCTCACCGTCTGCGACCTTGTCGTTTATCTGCTCCATAAACTGGCTTACGCTGCCTATCTCGACTATATGCTGGCTGCCGTCCTTTAAGGTCACCCTTGCCGTACCCGCATCCATAACGTCCGCATCACGCTGCAGTATAACGGATGTTACCTCGTCCGCCTTTATGCGTTCAAGCATGGTGCTGTAGGTAAACGCCTCACCCTGCTGCATGCTGCCGCTGTTTACAAACATAACATAGCACAGTATAACGGCAAATATGCCCATAAAGAGCAAAACGGTTTTTATACCGTCACCTTTTTTGTTCATCTTTTTCCTCCTAATTATTTACAAAAGCCCCTCCGTACCCCTTAAGCCTGCTCGATAAAGCTGAGCACGCCTATGTAAGGCAAATTTCTGTATCTCTGGGCATAATCCAGCCCGAAGCCTACAACAAATTTATCGGGTACAACAAAACCCACATGATCCGCCTGTACGGGATATTCTCTCCTGTCGGGCTTGTCAAGCAGAGTACACAGTGTGAGGCTGGCGGGGTTTTTGGCGTTTAAATACTCAATGAGCCTTTTAAGCGTCCTGCCCGTATCCACAATATCCTCAATAAGCAGGATATGCTTACCCTCTGCCGAAATATCCATATCCTTTTGTATTTTCAGCGCACCCGGTGTTGTGGAATCACCATAGCTGGAGCATATAACAAAATCCATCTCCACGGGTATGTCCAGCCTTTTTGCCAGCTCCGAAAAAAACATGACCGAGCCCTTTAATATACACACAAGCACTATATCTCTGCCGTCGTCAAGCGACTTGAAATGCTTGTTGAGCTCATCGGCTATCTCCTTTGTTCTTTTTAAGATCTGCTCCTCGGAAATGAGCACATCAACCTTTTCCTTCATCAAAAAAACTCCTCCAGCAGTAAAAATACACACCGCCGTCATCGCACCTGTACTTATCGCTTATGCGGTTCTCCCCCGCCCAAAGCAGCTCGCCCTCCACTGCAAGCAGAGGATAGTCATCCCGTGCGCTGCGGCTTATTTTAAGCTCGCCGAAAATTTTTTTAAGTTGCTTGTTTCCGCCTATACTGTTATAGTATATTTTATCGCCGTCAAGACGTGTACGAAAACAAGGCTTACGGTTTATTATATCATATTTGAAGCAAATAGTATATAGTATTTTTCCTTTTATTTCCGTTTTTTTATCATAAATTGCGACAAACAAGTCCTTTTCCCTCACAAATACAGGCTTGTTAAGCTCCAGCGGATAATTAAAGCCCGTCGTCTGCGCCGTGCCTTTTTCAAGCACAAGGCTGTCAAAATCCTTTTTTGCGGTAATTCCGCAGGGCAGAGCCGCAGACGCTCCGCTCCTGCCCTCCGCCAGAGTACACAGGGCGCTTATATGTTCATACGATATATCCTTGAGGCTTTTTGCATATTCCCCTATAAAAAGCCTTGCGACACGCCGCCTTACAACATCGTGCAGGGATAAAAACGCCTTGCAGCTCAAAGCGTTTGAGTCGGTGCGGCACTGCTCCAGAGCATCGTGCGAGAGCATATCAAGGTAATCATCCTCCGAGCGCATAAGCTGCGAAAATTTGCTTATGCCCTCGCATACGGACGGATTTAAGTTGTCCTCCAGCCACGGTATAAGGCTCAGCCTGACCTTGTTGCGTGTATATTCGGGGCTCAGATTGGTGCTGTCGGTGCAGTAGCTTATGCCCTTTTCGGCACAGTAGCGCTCTATATCGCTGCGCTCGGTTTCTATAAGCGGTCTGATTATGTTGTCCCTTACGGGAGGTATGCCGCCCAGTCCCCTTGCGCCCGTACCTCTGCAAAGGTGCATAAGCACGGTTTCCGCATTGTCGTTAAGGTTATGGGCTACAGCTATTTTGCTGCTGCCCGTTTCCGCAAGCACTTCATTGAAAAGCTCATAGCGTATTTTTCTGCCTGCCTCCTCCTCCGTCATGCCAAGACGCTTAGCCTCCGACGGTACATCCCTTTCAAAAACAAATATCCTTATGCCCAGCATATCGCAGAAACGCCTTGCAAAAAGCTCGTCACGCTTTGCCTCCCCACCCCTTATGCCGTGATTTAAATGCACCGCATAAAGGCGCAGACCGTAAAGAGCCTTTATCTCCCAAAGCACATACAAGAGTGCGGCGGAATCCGCACCGCCCGAAAGCCCTGCAACAACTCCGTCGCCTGCCTTAAGCATATTATATTTTTTTATCGTACCCAAGACCTTGTTTTTCATATTGACACCCGGATAAAACAAAATTTATTGTTCGCTTCCCTTATACTTTACATCACAGTTTGGCTTAAGTATGCAGTCAAAGGTCCTTGCCCACGGAAAACCGCATTCGTCAAGCCTTACATTGCTTACATTGTATTCCCTGCCCTTTACGGTAACGGTATTGTTTTCAAAGGCGGAGAATATGTCTTCCCTCTCCATATATTCCCTCAGCTTTGCGCTTTCCTCGGCCTCGGCTGCACTCGGCTTATAGCCTGCATTGGAAAGCAGCCTTTTGGTTTCGGGCGTATATACTCCGTCCTCAAGCGCATGCCTTAAAAGCTGTATTGTCTGTGCCTTTGCAAGGCTTGACGGACTGTTTGTAAGGGCAGCGTTTATCGCATATACCCTTGCATGCGCCACGCCCAGGCCTATGGCGTTGCCGTTTGTGTTCCATGCGCTGTAGGCATCGAGGTCGGCAATGCTCACCACACTGCCCGATATAAGTTTTTTAAACAGTGTATTGGCGCCGCTGTTGAGCACCCTGCTGTCATAGAGCTCCACAAGCGCTGCCCCGTGCCCCTTTGAGAGCGATTTTTTCATTGCGTTTATTGTGGTATCGGGGTTTGTCCTTGCCGAGTAAGCATATATATACAGATCCGTTTCCCCGTCGATATATCTGCCCTTGGCGCCCGTAAAATCCACCGCAGCGTTTGTAAGCTTCTGTATGCCCGCAACATCATAGGCTGCAACGCTTTTTGAGGTGCTGTTGTATATTATATTGAACTTTGTCTTTGCATTTTTCTTTCTGGCAGCCTCTCTCGCATATATAAGCTGAGGCACCTCGTCCGTACCGTAAATAACGTTTATATCCCTGCCTTTTCCGAGCATAGCCATATACCTCTCCTGCACTCCCTCATAGGCGTCTATCTGTTTTAAAACGCTTGTGGTGCCCGTGTTGAAAAAGCTCCTGGCAAAGCTGTATTTTGCTGCCGAGCCTGCCTCGCTCTGCACCCATGGCGCACCCTTTGAATAAAAGTACGCTATGGAATCGGGCAGCTGCAAATCGTCCGTGCTTATAACTATCTCGTCTATAAGGCCCTCTTTTTTAAGCTCTATAAGCCCCTGCATTATCTTTACCGATTTTTCAAACGGCTCGATATAATTGTTGAGATAGGTCTTGTAAGGCTCCTTGCCCATGTAATTGTTTTTTACGTCCTTGTAAAAATCCCTCTCCCAGTCGGTAAGCGCAACGCCCTCGCTGTGCTTGCCGCTGACATAGCTGTATTCCATAAGGAGCTGAGTCGGGGTTATATCGGCATAATGAGCCTTTATATAGGCGCTGTCCTCGCACCCCGGGTTATAGCTAAGGTAATAACTGCCTATGCCGTGTATCGTATCGGCATCACGCCATATGCTGTTAAAGCGTGTTTCAGGCAGAGAGCGTGGTGTGGTAAGGTTGACATAATAGTACGGCAGGGGATAATCCTCCGCAAGGGTGCGCAGATCCTCCATCGCCGTGTCAATATCGCCGTAGCACGAACCTATGCGGCTGCCTACAAGCCCGCCCGTAAAATATGTTGAGGTATTTATTATAACGGTGCTGCTCTCCTTGTTGTTTTCGCCCGTAAGCTTGTATATGCTTTGCCTTACCTTTGCACTGTCGGCAAACCTGTTAAGGCTTTCGTCCGTTGCAAAAAAATCCATGCAGTCCTTGTCGGGGTATACCACCGTATCGCCCGAAAGAGCGGCAAGGTCCGCAAGATATTCGCAGCTTATGGGTCTGCTGTCTATGGGCGCCGTCACCACCGTATCGGCGGACACCTGCGCCGTACCCAGCATAAGAGCCGATGCCAGAGTAACCAAAAATATTTTTGCCTTCATAATTTATCTCCTTTTTTATCACATAAACCACAGCAGCCAATCCACCGTATACGGATTTTTCCAGACAGTGCCGTCCGAAAAGGTTATCTCGGTGACCACGGCGTTTATACGGTAGCACTCGCTCTCCAGAAAGGCCGACGACGCAAAGCTCCTGCTCTCGCCGCTGCCCAGCTCCATATCCCTGCATACCGCAAGCCGTATGTTTTTGCCTATATATATCTGCGGTGTTACATCTACGGGCTTGTTGTCCTTGTCAAACTCGGCAACCGCCACCTTTATGCCGCTTACTGTCTTTTGCGAGGTGTTGGTAAGCACAAGCTTAAGGTCACGCCTGCCGGATATGCCGTCAACATTTGTTGCAGTCATTTCATTTGTAAACAGATACGGGTTTTCCGCCGCCTTAAGCACATTATCCTTGTTTTTGGCAATGCTCTTTTCAAACCTTTCTATATCAAAGTCAGACGAGCCGAGAGCCAGATCGACCTCGGCATTTTCATTTTGCCACGCTGTACCGTCATTGTAGCGTACGCCCTTTATGACCGCCTTAATATAGCTGCCTCCCTCGCTGCCGCCTATATATTTATCCGTACCAAAGTCCTCCCTTGCGCCTATAAGCACATTATCCACCGTACAGGCTTTGGTTTTGTCAAGTGCAGCTCCGTCCTTGTCAAAGTAAACAAGCTCCATATCATAAGCGGTTATGGGTGTATCCGTATTGTTGTGCACTATTGCCCTTGCACAGCCTCCGCCGTCTATAAAAGCCATTTTTACCTCAAGCGGCACAAAGCTGTCCTTATGTTCAAGGTACCCCGACATATCGGCCTCATCGGTTATAACGTCAATAAGCTCCCTGCCCTTGTCGGCAATGCCGTCTATATATACAGCCTCAACAGACCTGTTTATGCCGTGTGCAAAAAGGGCGGCAGCTGCTATCGCCGCACCCGCAAATACCGATGCGGCAATAATTATCCTTTTGTTAAGCATAGCCTTTTCCTCCGCATATAATGCTGCTTTATATTTTAGTATACTAATTTTGCGGCAGCTTGTCAAATTGCTTTGCAAAACAGGGGCGTATGTGTTAAAATATAGCGTGATAAATATTTTGCATTACGGAGATAAGCTATGATCTTTTTATGGGCATCGGCAATCATAATTATTGCGCTTGATTTCTTCAATATAATACGGTTCACTGCAAAATTCGGCGCAGGCGTATCTCTGCTGTTTATGCCGCATATACTGCTGCTGTGTGCCCATCTTAAGGCAATAGGGGCAGGCAGGGTATGCCCCGTTATTATAACACTTACGGTATATGCCTTTTTAAGGCTCGGCATAAAGCCCGTAAAAAAGCACAAGACGGCTTCTCATCGTCTTAACTTTCTTTACGCAGGCAAAAGGCTTTTAAACCTGAGCATATACACGGCTTTTATTCAGGCAGCCGTATACCCCGCATATCTGCTGTGCTTCGGGCTTGACAAGGCAGGCTATATGCTTATACCCGACGCTGTGCTTGCCTATGTGCTGATATGCCTCATGGCGCTTAACGGTATGCTGCGCATAATAACAGCCTCACGCTGGCTTAATGTGTTCAAGCGGCTGGTGTGCCTGTTTTTTACGCCCGTACCCTTTGCAAATATAGCGGTAATATTTTATTTAAGGCACATTGCCTCAAAGGAATTTGAGTATTTTACCTACAAGCTGGACGATATGCCCCGTGAGATAAAGGACAGGATATGCGCCACAAAATACCCTATAATGCTTGTACACGGGGTAGGCTTCAGGGACGCAAGGTTTTTCAACTACTGGGGCAGGATACCCAAGCAGCTCAGGCAGAGAGGCGCACAGGTTTTTTACGGCAACCAGGAGGCATGGGCAACCATAGAGCGCAACGCAGGCGCTCTCAGGGAAAAGGTCAACGAGATACTGAGCATAACGGGGGCGGAAAAAATAAATATCATCGCTCATTCAAAGGGCGGGCTGGACTGCCGTTATATGATATACAGATACAATATGGGCGGCGTTGTGGCAAGCCTTACCACAATGTGTACGCCTCACCTGGGCGTGCGCTTTGCGGATGTTCTGCTTAGGATACTGCCGGACAGCTTTGTAAACTTTGCGGCAGATAAGGTAAACAGGATATTTACATCCTTCGGAGATACAAGCCCCAATTTTAAATCGGCTGTATACTCTCTCACCGAGGAGTATATGACCGCCTTCAACAAAACGGTAAAGGATGACGAGAGGGTATATGTACAGAGCTATTCCTCTGCTATGAAATGCGCTCTGAGCGATACTCTGCTCACGCTGCCCTACATATTGAGCAGGCTTGTCGGCAGCGGCCGCAACGACGGCCTTGTGCCGGAGCCGTCCGCACACTGGGGCTGCTTCAGAGGCGAGATAAAGAGCACAAGAGGCATACACGGTATATCGCACGGCGATATTATAGACTTAAAACGTGAGGACTTCAGAGGCTTTGACATAATAACAAAATATACGCAAATAGTATCGGAGCTTAAGGAAAAGGGCTATTAAAAGGAGAGAAAAGAATGAAAAACCTTACAGTGTATACCGACGGCGCCTGCTCGGGCAACCCCGGCAGCGGCGGCTACGGCATAGTTATGATATACGGCGCATACCGCAAGGAAATATCAAAGGGCTACAAGCGCACCACCAACAACCGCATGGAGCTGCTTGCGGTCATAACTGCGCTGGAGGCGCTTAAGGAGCCGTGTGCCGTTACGCTCTACAGCGACTCAAAATATGTTACGGACTCAATAACAAAGGGCTGGGTATACTCCTGGCAGAAAAACGGCTGGATAAAATCCGACAAAAAAAAGGCGTTGAACGTTGACCTGTGGGAGAGGCTGCTTCCGCTTTTAAAAAGGCACAAGGTCAATTTTATATGGGTAAAGGGGCATGCCGACAATGTTGAAAACGAGAGATGCGACTCCCTTGCCGTAGCGGCTGCCTCCGGTGACGACCTGTCCGAGGACGAGGGATATACGGACTGATATGCTGCGGTACATGCGTAACATAATAAGGTCTTACAGGTTTTATTGTAAAAAAATATAAATACTTCTTGACATTTGCACCCGTAAGTGATATTTTATTATTAAGAGTTAGCACTCATAAAAGGTGAGTGCTAACAAAATTAAAATACGGCACGCTTTTGCCTGCCTGTAAAATGTTGTTATTTTATCATTGTATTATTGAAGGGCAGTGATTTGATGATATTAAATGACAGAAAAATCAAAATTCTGGAGGCAATAATAAACGATTACGTTGCCACGGCAGAGCCTATCGGCTCACGCACAATTGCAAAAAAGTACAACCTCGGCATATCCTCAGCCACCATACGCAACGAGATGAGCGATCTGGAGGAGCTGGGGCTTATAGTACAGCCGCACACCTCTGCGGGGCGTGTACCCTCCGACAAGGGATACAGGCTTTATGTTGACCGCCTTATGCGCTCCCGTGAGCTTACGGGCGATGAGGCGCAGGCGCTTAAGGAGCTTGTGGACCGCAATGTAGAGCATATAGACTACCTCATGAAGCAGACCGCAAAGGTGCTGTCCATGCTCACCAATTATACCACGGTAGTCACGGAGCCAAAGGGCAGAGAGGTGCATGTAAAGCATATACAGCTTGTACCCGTTGACGAACACTCGGTGGTATGCGTTTTGGTGACCGATACCAAGGTAATAAAAAACCATGTATTAAGGTGCCGCAATGTGCCCGATTTTGAGCAGCTCAACAGAATATCCCTTATGTTCAACATGCTTATGGAAAAGTACGATATAGCCTCCGTAAGCGAGGAGGAGCTAGACGAGATGCTCGAGAGCTTCGGCCCGTTCAAAAGCATTGCAGGCGGCATAGCCCGTGCGGTTATCAAAACCGTTATGGAGGAGCAGGAGGTTCAGTTTTACGCAAGCGGCGTAAACAACATACTGGAGTTTCCGGAGTTTAACGATGTGGAAAAGGCAAAGGGCTTTTTGCAGGCATTTGAACAAAAGGAAATGCTCATAACCCTGCTCGGACAGAACCCCTCCGATAAAATACAGATAGTTATAGGCGGAGAGAACAAGCCGGAGGGCTTAAAGGACTGCAGCATAGTAAGAGCAAATTACAAATACGGCAACAGCACGGGTACAATAGGCGTCATAGGCCCCACAAGGATGAATTACAGCCAGACGGTATCCGTACTCAACGCCATAGTAAAAAATATAAACAATGTGCTTAAGGCACTGGAGGACGGAGATGAGGGAGGATAATCATGAATGAGGAAATAAACGAAAATATCAACAGCGAAGAGCTTGAAGAAAGCACAGCCGAAAACGAAAACACGGCGGAGGAAGCCCCAAAGGAGGAAACCTCTCCCGAGGAGAGCCTTGAGGAAAAGCTTGAAGCAGCCGAGGCAAGGGCAAAGGAGAGCTTTGACAAGTATTTAAGGCAGGTAGCCGAGTTTGACAACTACCGCAGGAGAACCACGGCTGAAAAGGCGTCCATGTACTCAAACGGCGTAAGGGACACGGTTGAAAAGCTCCTGCCCGTTATAGACAACTTTGAGAGGGCTGTGGATTCCGCCTCCGACAAGGAGGATACCCTCTACAAGGGCGTAGAGATGATATTAAAGCAGCTGCGTGAAATGCTCGCCTCCATCGGGGTCGAGGAGATAGCGGCAGAGGGAGAGCCCTTTGACCCCAACTATCACAATGCGGTAATGCACATAGAGGATGAAAAATGCGATACCAACGTTGTTGTCGAGGTATTCCAGAAGGGATATAAAATGGGCGACAAGGTCATAAGGCACAGCATGGTCAAGGTAGCAAACTGACATAAAAAAACAGCTCAAAGCAGCATATTTAAACTTAAATTATAATTATATTGGAGGAATGAATATGGGAAAAATTATAGGTATTGACTTAGGAACAACAAACTCATGCGTAGCGGTCATGGAGGGCGGACAGCCAACCGTTATAACAAACTCGGAGGGCGAGAGAACAACTCCCTCCATCGTAGCTTTTACACAGAGCGGCGAAAGGCTTGTGGGTGAAACTGCCAAAAGACAGGCGGTAACTAACGTAGACGGCACCGTTATCTCAATAAAGAGGCATATGGGCGAGGACTACAAGTTTGACCATGACGGCAAAAAGTTTTCACCTCAGGAAATTTCCGCTATGATACTGCAAAAGCTTAAAAAGGATGCCGAGAGCTACCTCGGCGAAACCGTAAGCGAAGCCGTTATCACCGTACCCGCTTACTTTACGGACGCCCAGAGGCAGGCAACAAAGGACGCAGGCAAAATTGCAGGCCTTGATGTAAAGCGTATCATCAACGAGCCTACGGCTGCTGCTCTTGCATACGGCCTTGACAACGAAAAGGAACAAAAGATAATGGTATACGACCTCGGCGGCGGTACCTTTGATGTATCCATCATAGATATAGGCGACGGCGTTATAGAGGTGCTTGCAACAAGCGGCAACAACCACCTCGGCGGCGACGACTTTGACCAGAGGATAATAAACTACCTTGCAGACCAGTTCAAGGCAAAAGAGGGCATTGACTTAAGAAACGACAAAATGGCTATGCAGAGGCTCAAGGAGGCTGCCGAAAAGGCTAAAAAGGAGCTTTCCTCGGCTACCACCTCAAACATCAATCTGCCATATATCACTATGGATCAGTCGGGCCCAAAGCATCTTGACGTATCCCTTACAAGGGCTAAATTCAACGAGCTTACATCCGACCTGGTAAGCGCTACTTTAGGCCCCGTTCAGAATGCCTTAAGAGATGCCGACCTTACCGCAGCAGAGCTTGACAAGGTGCTGCTTGTAGGCGGTTCCACAAGGATACCTGCCGTACAGGAGGAGGTAGCAAAGATAACGGGCAAGGAGCCTTTCAAGGGCATCAACCCCGATGAGTGCGTTGCGCTGGGCGCATCCATACAGGGCGGCAAGATCGCAGGCGATGCAGGCGCAGGCGACATTATGCTGCTTGATGTTACGCCTCTTTCGCTCGGTATTGAAACGGCAGGCGGTGTTTCAACGGTGCTTATCCCAAGAAATACCACTATCCCCGTAAACAAAAAGCAGATATTCTCGACATATTCCGACAACCAGACAGCTGTCGACATAAACGTAGTTCAAGGTGAAAGACCTATTGCAAGGGACAACAAGAGCTTAGGTCAGTTCCGTCTTGACGGTATCGCACCCGCTCCAAGAGGCATACCACAGATAGAGGTCACCTTTGATATAGACGCAAACGGTATCGTAAACGTAAGCGCAAAGGATCTCGGCACAGGCAGGGAGCAGAAAATAACCATCACCTCAAGCACCAACTTAAGCGATGAGGATATAGAAAGAGCCGTAAAGGAAGCCGAGCAGTATGCAGAGCAGGATAAAAAGCGCAAAGAGGCAGTAGATGTAAAGAACGAGGCGGATAACCTTATCTTCCAGACCGAAAAGCTTATAAAGGATATGGGCGACAAGATCTCCGCAGAGGACAAGGCAACACTCGAAAGCGAGGTGGCAAGCCTTAAAACACTCAGCGAGGGCAAGGTGCCCGAAACCATGAGCGAAACCGATGTTGCCACACTCAAAACCGCATGCGAAAACTTCAGCACAAAGATGCAGGAGATAGGCGCAAAGATGTATCAGCAGGCAGGCCCTCAGCCCGGACCGGGCCCTCAGCCGGGTCCCGATACGGGCAGCTCTTCACAGGGCGGTGACGATATTATAGACGGCTGATATGCCGGAGGTGTAAAAAATGGCTGCTAAAAGAGATTATTACGAGGTGCTGGGCGTTGCGAAGGGCGCTTCGGATACGGAGCTGAAAAAGGCATTCCGCACACAGGCAAAAAAGTATCACCCCGATAATAATCCGGGTGACAGCGAGGCAGAGGCAAAATTTAAGGAAGTAAACGAGGCATACGAGGTACTCAAGGATCCGCAGAAAAGGGCTGCCTACGATCAGTACGGCCATGCTGCCTTTGAGGCAGGCGGCGCTGCGGGCGGAAGCGGCTTTGGCGGCTTTGAGGGTATGGACTTCGGCGACATATTCGAGAGCTTCGGCTTCGGCGACATATTCGGCGGCGGCTCAAGGCGCAGAAACGGCCCCCGCAGGGGCAGGGATATACAGATGAGCGTTACACTCACCTTTGAGGAGAGTATGTTCGGCTGTAAAAAGGAGATAAGGCTGCCCGTTACCGAAAGCTGTGACACCTGTCACGGCACGGGCTGTGCGCCCGGTACTTATGCCGAAACCTGTAAAAGGTGCGGCGGCACCGGTCAGGAAACCGTTACACAGCAGACGCCTTTTGGCATGATGCGCACACAGCGCACCTGCTCGGCATGCGGCGGCGAAGGCAAAACCATAAAAACGCCGTGCCCAAAGTGCGGCGGCAGAGGCAGCATAACTGCCGAAAAGACCGTGACCGTGGATATACAAAAGGGTATCGCCCACGGTCAAAAGATACGCAAAACAGGGCTTGGCGGCGCAGGCGAAAGAGGCGGACAAAACGGCGACCTCTACCTTATTATAAACGTTATGCCGCATAAGGTGTTTGTGCGCAGCGGCAACGATATACATGTGGAAGTGCCTATAAGCATGACTCAGGCGGCGCTCGGCGACGAGATCACCATACCGACCATAGACGGCGATGAAAAGTATACGGTAAAGCCGGGTACTCAGCCGGGTGAAAAAACCGTACTCAAAAACAGGGGAGCATTTAATGTGCGCAACCCCAAGCTCAGGGGCGACGAGATAATCACCTTTAAGGTGACCGTGCCTACAAGGCTCACCGATAAACAAAAACGTCTGCTTAAGGAGCTTGCCGAGGATCTGGGCGAAAACCGCAAAGAGGGTTTCTTTGACAAGGTAAAGAAAAAACTTAACGAATAAAATAATAAAGGCTGCCGCAGAGCAACGGGTCAAAGCACCATGCGGCAGCTTTTTTATGAAAAAAAACAAAGCCCGATTCGGCTTATCGCAATATATAAGCCAAATCGGACTTTTTTACTTTAAAAATCCGCTCACAAACCCAAAAAGATTTTCAAAAAATATTTTATTTGCCGTATTCTCCCCAAACGCTTTTGCAAAAGCCGAATACACCTTATTAAGCGCCGAAACGTTTTCAATGCCCTCGGGGGTTTTGTCTATACCGTCAAAATCGCAGCCCATACAAAGCCTGTCCTCACCCACTATGCCGCCCATATATTCGGCATGCCTCAAAATATCGTCCAAGCCTGCACTGCCGCTCTCGTTAAGGAACGGAGGGAAAATATTTATCCCTGCCATAGAGCCGGTATCCCTTATTGCCTTAAGCTGCCAGTCCTTTAAATTGCGGCAGTTTGCACAAAGCGCATATGCGTTGGAATGGCTTGCGATGAAAGGCATTTTTGCATTTTCGCAAACGCTTGAAAAGCCGCCCTCGTTAAGGTGCGAAACATCCGCAATTATGCCAAGCTGCTCCATGCGTTCAAGCACACTTATGCCAAACGGTTTGAGGGGTTTTGTGCTGCCTGTTGCGGCACCGTATCCCAGAGCATTTTCCCTGTTCCATGTAAGGGTTATGAGCCGTATACCCCTCTTGTACAAAAAATCTATATTTTCAAGCTTATTGCCCAGCCCTTCACCGCCCTCAACCGATAGCACGGCGGCAATTTTGCCCTTGCCGCACTGCGACAGGGTATCCTTATACACAGCCTTAACAAGCATATCTCCGTGTTTTTTCAAGCACTCGTCAAAAAAATCCAAGGCTCTGTTTGTGTTGTCAAAGCCGTTTTTGATAAGTTCGTCATCAAGCCATATTGCAAAAACCTGTGCGCACCTGTCAAATGCACTCAGCCTTTTAAGCGATATATGCAGTCCGTTGTCAAAAATATCTTCATTACATCTCATTGCGGTCGTAACGGTATCGCAATGGCAGTCAAAAAGCGAAATCATAAAATTACCTCATTTCACGAATATAATTTTTTATATGGGTTAAACTGTATATACGGAGGTGATAAAAATGGCCGATACAAACAGATCCATCAAGTGCAGGGTCGACAGCTGCAGACACCACAGCAAGGACTTCTGCACATTAAGCGACATTGTTGTAGGTCAGCAGTGCAACTGTGCAACAGAGTGCTGCGAAACCGAATGTCTGAGCTTTGAGCGTGAATAATGCGCTGCCGACAGAACCAAAGCAACTTTAAAAGCATAAATTTAAAATATAATATGTTTAAATTTATGCCTTATGCCAATCCATGACTAAAAGTCGGTCAAGGGTTGGTATCAATGATTTCTTCATTTACTTTTCTTTCCCTTAAAATTATAAACAAAAGCGGTCTTTCAACGGCCGCTTTTAAATGCAAAAAATTTTATTCCGCTGTGTCCTCATCCGAGCGGAAGCGTAAAAAAATCATAAGCAGACCGATCGCAAAATGCACGGCTATCCTCAGCGGCAAAAGAAACGAGTACAACAGTATATACAATACCAATGCTAAAATATATGCCACGCAAAATATAAAAAACAATTCGGTCTTACCGCTTATATCCAGTTTAACACGCTTTCCGTCGCCTATATCATATTCTGCATATTTGGACTTAATCGACATTACACGGTCGTTAAAATCAGTAAGCATATTTCTTACCCATTTTGAGATATAGCCCGTTTTTGTCAGCCAGCAGAAAAGCCCTCCGAGTATACAGCATACGGGAAGAATTGAAAAAAATGTGTAAATTCCCTCTCCGATATTGGCATAAAGAAACGACTGAGGCTGAACGCCGCGGCTGATAAACAGCTCATCCATACCTAATGAAGCAAATATGCTCATAAAGCAATAGCCGTATTTATTTCCCTCGGAAAAAATTACCGGGATAATGCCGTCCTTGAATTTGTACATAACAGCAAAGGGCACAAGCAGGAAAAGAGCCTCTGCTATGGCGATAAAAATATGTATACCGATAGTATCCTCTATCCACATCATAATCTTGTCGCAAATTATTTCTCCCGATATCCTCATATCCCATATTATTGAGGAAATTCGGCTGAAAAAGCTGTATTCCTTCCTCAGCGTCCATTGTATAAAAAATGCGGCAAAAATAATGCCTGCTGCGCCTACACATTTGCTTACACCGTCGTATTCCGTCAATGAAACAGCAAAGCATCCTATAAAAATGCCTATGGCAAGCTTGAAAATTGTTTTGATAAGGGTAAATATACCGGAATCAAAATTTATTTCCTCGTAGGGTGCCGATACCGGTTTTTTTGCTGTAAGCAGCTTGTCAACCGAATAAAATAACGCAACAACGATAAATGTAAATATGTAAACGCTGCTTTCCTCAAGGTCGTCAAAAAAATCACCTATATTGCCGCTTATTCCGTCCGCCATATACGGCTTTGCAATTACTGCCGCCGTACCGAAAATGAATATATCGAAGGCTGCAGAGGTCAAAGTGCCTATAAACGAAGCAACCTTTGCCCCTGCGGAGGATACACGGGATATTTTTTTATTCGTTCCCTGTTCGGCGGAGGTTTCGGTGCTGTCTGAAGATGTGACGGTATTGTCTGAAGATGTGACGGTGCTGTCTGAAGAGGTGACGGTACTGTCGGCAGCGACCACCTTCTCCGGCTTCATCCTTGATAAAAGTCCGGGCAGGCTGTTTTCTCCGTTT
This sequence comes from uncultured Clostridia bacterium, assembly GCA_947591605.1. GTDB lineage: Bacteria > Bacillota > Clostridia > Lachnospirales > CAG-274 > CALWRD01. The sequence goes on from CANQDF010000018.1 coordinate 26,619, forward strand.
ACGATACAATGTATCATAAAGGCGACTGCAAGTATAAGTATGCCTATTACATTGTCGTTTAATAAACCGTCAAAAAACGAAACAATGACCATACAAAAAAATATGTACACAAAAAACAGCAGAAAAAATTTTACCGCTGCGAGCAGCTTAGGTGTAACCCCCGATTTTATGATAAATTTATCACTTGCTGCCGCACTTTCAAATATAAAAACAATAACAACGGTAACAACACTTACCGCAAGCACGGCACCGCTTCCGGGAAACATCAATGCCCGTCTAAGTCCGCTGTCGCCGACCGAATAAGCAAAATAAGGCAATCCGAACATAAGCGCCGTATACATAAGTATAATATCCCCCATTTTGGAGATGAGCCTAAAAAATTTATTCATAATATCCTCCGTTTTCCGATCCGTCATATGATCGGAGTCCTTACCCGTTTATTGCCGTTAAAGCTTCATTGTAAGCGATATTCTATGCTTTGAAATATCCACGCCGAGCACCTTTACCTCTACAATATCACCCACCGATACCACCTCAAGCGGATGTTTTATATACCTGTCCGTCAGCTGCGAGATATGCACAAGTCCGTCCTGATGCACACCTATATCCACAAAAACTCCAAAGTCTATAACATTGCGCACCGTACCCTTAAGTATCATTCCCTCGGTCAGATCCTCCATAGAGAGTACATCGCTCCTGAGCACAGGCTTAGGTATTTCGTCACGGGGATCCCTGCCCGGCTTTTCAAGCTCGTCTATAATATCCTTAAGTGTGGGCGCACCGCAGCCAAGCTCCGCTGCCAGAGCGCTTATATTTTTTACCTTATCCCTTACCGATACGCCGTTTTTTACGTCCTCAAGGCTCATACCGAGCTTTTTAAGCAGGCCCTCCGCAACGGCATAGCTCTCGGGGTGTACGCCCGTGTTATCCAGTATTTTATCTCCGCCCGGTATGCGCAAAAAGCCTGCGCACTGCTCAAATGCCTTGGGGCCCAGCTTGCTTACATTAAGCAGCTGCTTTCTGTCGGTAAAGCGGCCGTTTGCCTCCCTGTAGGCTATGATATTTTTAGCCACGGCGGAGCTTATGCCCGAAACATATCCGAGCAGTGACGGAGATGCCGTGTTGAGATCCACGCCCACGCTGTTTACGCAGTCCTCAACAACACCGCTCAGCGCCTCACCCAGTCTTTTCTGATTCATATCGTGCTGGTACTGACCTACGCCTATGCTTTTGGGGTCTATCTTGACAAGCTCGGAGAGGGCGTCCTGAATACGTCTTGCCAGGCTTACCGCACTCCTTACCGTAACATCCAGATTGGGAAACTCCGCCGCACCCAGCTTGGATGCGGAATATACCGAGGCGCCTGCCTCGTTGACTATTATATAGCTGAGTCCGCCGCCTGTTTCCCTTATAACATCTGCGGCAAACTGCTCGGTTTCCCTCGATGCGGTACCGTTTCCGACTGCTATTATATCAACGCCGTATTTCTTTATTATCCTTTTGACGGTATCCTTTGCCTTTTCCACCTGCTTGTGCATAGGCAGAAGATAGATGACGCCCGTTGCAAGCACCTTACCTGTGCCGTCCACCACGGCAGCCTTGCAGCCCGTCCTGTAGCCGGGGTCGAGGGCAAGCACCGTTTTGTCCTTGATAGGCGGCTGCAAAAGCAGCTGTTTGAGGTTTGCGCCGAACACCTTTATTGCGCCCTCCTGCGCCTTTTCTGTCAGTTCGTTTCTTATCTCACGTTCCACAGACGGCTCAATAAGCCTTTTGTAGCTGTCCTCTACGGTATCCCTCAATATTTGGTCGGTATATTTGCAGCCCCTTATTATCTTTGATTCAAGCTTTTTTATTATATCCTCATACGGAGGTTCAATGCTTACCGAAAGCACTCCCTCCTTTTCGCCCCTGTTCATAGCAAGCACCCTGTGAGGAGGTATCCTATTTATCCGCTCGCTGAAATCAAAGTACATCTCGTAAACGGAGTTCTCCTGCTCTTTTGCGTATTTGGTACTTATAAAGCCCTTCTCAAAGGTAAGCCGTCTTATAAGAGCACGATGATCCGGGTCGTCGCTTATCATCTCCGCAATTATATCCTTTGCGCCCTCTATGGCTTCGTCGGCGGTATTCACCCCTTTTTCGGCGTCAATATACTTTTCTGCCTCTTTTTCTATCTCTCTGTTTGTCATCTGCATCCGGATAAAGGCTGCAAGTCCTTCAAGCCCCTTTTCCTTTGCAATGGTTGCTCTTGTGCGTCTTTTGGGGCGGAAGGGTCTGTATATATCGTCAAGCTCGGTAACCGTGACCGCATTGTCAAGAGCAAGGGATATTTCCTCGGTCAGCTTTTCCTGCTCGTCTATGAGCTTTCTTATCTGCTCCCTCTTTTCGTCAAGCGAACGCAGATATTCAAGCCTTTCCGATATATCTCTGACAGCCGCATCCTCAAGAGATCCCGTTGCCTCTTTCCTGTACCGTGCTATAAAGGGAACGGTAGCTCCCTCGTCAAGCAGAGCGACGGTGTTTTTTACCTGCTCCGGTCTTAGCTTAAATTCCTCCGCAAGTGTTTTTATAATGTCCATATTTATCTCCCTGTTTATAACCGTATTGATTTTTTCACCTGTATTCCACTATTTTTGGAGTTATGCTGCCGTTATCGTCAATATCTATCACCGCATATGACGGCTTGCTGAAGCCTCTTGGCCTTGACAGACTGCCGGGGTTTACAATATAAATACCCTCGTGCTTTTCGATAACGGGTATGTGCGTATGCCCAAAAATACATATATCCGCTTGATTTTCCATGGCCGTGTAGGCAAGACCGATATAGCCCGCATGCACGTTGTACCTGTGCCCGTGGGTTATAAATATCCGCTTGCCGCCAAGCTCTATAAGACGGACAGGCGGCATTATATGTGCAAAATCACAGTTGCCGCATACGCCGTAAACGGGCAGATCCGGATATATTTTTGATATTTCCGAGGCATCGCTCTCATAGTCGCCCGCATGTATAACGGCAGAAATATGTTTTTTTACATCTTTCAGTATACAAAACATTTTATCCGTTTCACCGTGAGTATCGCTTAAAACCAATATCTTCATTTAATCACCCGACTCCTCAAGCCTTTTCTTCAGCTCTCTCAATGCCTTGCCCCTGTGGCTTATCCTGTTTTTTTCCTCGGGGGAGAGCTGAGCGGAGGTCATTTTATATTCCGGCAGATAAAATATAGGGTCGTAGCCGAAGCCGTTTTTGCCCTCCGCCTTACGGGCTATTATCCCCTCCATGGTACCTCTTACAACTATTGTTTTTTTGCCCGGTACGGCAGCGGCTGCGGCGCATACAAAGCGTGCGGTGCGCTTGTCGTCCTCCACCCCGTCAAGGCGGTCTATGAGGTTTTGATTTTTTATATCGTAGGGGGTATCATGCCCCATATATCTTGCGGAGTATATGCCCGGCTCTCCGTTGAGATAGTCTATTTCAAGCCCGGAGTCATCGGCAAGCACAATTTCGCCGCACAGCTTCATTATGGCTTCCGCCTTTATTGCGGCATTTTCCTCAAAGGTGGAGCCTGTTTCCTCTATCTCTGCGTCGATGCCTGCCTCCTCCATTGCAACAACATTATAGCTGTCGCCCAGTACTGCCTGTATCTCCTTTATCTTGCCCTTGTTTTTGGTGGCAAAAACAACCTTTTTCATAAGCCCAGCACCTCCTTTTGTATTTTTTGCAGCTCCTCGCTGCCTTTTTTTGCAAGCTCCAAAAGCCTTAAAAGCTCGTCCATGGTAAAGGTGTTTTCCTCACCCGTACCCTGCACCTCAACAAATTCCCCTTTGTCGGTCATAATTACATTCATATCCACATCGGCATGGGAGTCCTGCTCGTAACAGAGGTCAAGCTGAGGTACTCCGTCAACTATGCCCACGCTCACCGCCGATACAAAATTTACTACGGGGTTTTTATCTATCTCGCCTGCCTCCAAAAGCCTGCGGCAGGCAAGGTAGAGTGCGACAAAGCCGCCCGTTACGGATGCCGTTCTTGTGCCGCCGTCAGCCTGTATTACATCGCAGTCCACAATTATTGCTCTCTCGCCCAGGAGCGAAAGATCTACCGCCGCTCTCAGCGCCCTGCCTATAAGCCTTTGTATCTCTACACCTCTTGCGTTTTGCTTGAGCCTGCTTATATCCCTTTTATTGCGTGTGCCGGTTGCCCTTGGCAGCATAGCGTATTCGGCAGTTATCCAGCCCTCGCCCGTATCCTTTTTAAACGGAGGCACATTCTCCTCCACCGTGGCATTGCATATTACCTTGGTATTACCCATTTCTATCAGCACGGAGCCCTCCGGATGGATAATATAGTCCGTTGTTATTTTCACATTTCTCAATTCGTCATTTTTTCTGCCGTCCGCACGCATAAGATACCTCCGTTTTATCGGCAGCCGTATGCTGCCGTAATTTACAAAACAATTATAACATATTGCGGTATAAAATTAAATGCCAAAATAAAAAAACCGATGATCGGATATTATTCCGATCATCGGGCTATATTTTATTAATTTGTAAGCAAGTATTATGCTCTATCGGTACGCTGTATCAGCCTACCTCAGCCCTCCACTGCTCTATCTGCTCCTCGTAGCCGAGCACATCAAGCCATGCAAAGAACCTTTTATCGTTTATAAAGGCGTCACAGAGCTTAACAACATCCTTTACATTAAGCTGCAGATACGACAATATGGAATCCACGTCCGTAAAAGGTACATCGTCCAGCACATACGTAAACTGACCAGATATCATATAGTCAAGCTTATATGCAAGCAATTCGTCATCCTTGCCGTTTCTTGCATCATCCGACAGACGTGCAATGTTTGATATTGTATCGTCGTCCGCTCCCTTAAATTGCAGGTACGAAAGCAGAGCGCCGTCCGAGAAAATATCCTTGTACGGTGTTTTGTCGGCTGCCGCAAGCATCTCCGAGGAGAACGCATTGAGGTCTGCAAAGCTCATACCCTTCCAGCAGAAAGGCAGATCGGGGTTAATTGCATAAAGCAGCTGGAAAAGCGCTATATTATCATCCTCAACAGCCAGTATTTGCTTAACTACACCAAATACCTCGGCATCATAGTCCTCAACAAAATCCGTGAATTTGGATTTTCTTATAGCCTCTACGGCATTGAACCAATCGCCTGCAAACGCATTTACAAGCAAACCGAGATCCTCGTATTTAACGCCGTTAAACTCAAACTCGTTCTTTGGAGGTACATATACATAGTTATCAACCACTTCGACCTCTTCGCCTGCAAGAGCTCTTTCAACCTCACTGCTGCCCCATCTGGTTGCGTGATCCTTTACGGTAAGACCCTTTATTATTGTCTGTAATGTTGGGTTTACCTTTGGCGGTACACTAAACTCGATCGTAGACGCCGTTTTAAGCATCTTTTTCTTATTCATGCCCTCAAAGGGATTTTTGCCCGTGATAAGGTGAACAAGTGTAACGCCAAGCGAATAATAATCCGCCTTTTCATCGTAAATATCGTCCTGCACCTCGGGTGGCAGATAATTCATTGCAATATCCCCGTTGAAGTCACGCATATGCTCAAGGGAAACGCCGTAGTCGCCCAGTGTTATCTCATCGCTCATAGGCTTGTAAAAAATATTTCTGGGTCTTACATGGCCGTGTATTATTCCCTCTGCATGTATTGTTTTAAGCGCTTCCACAACATCTGGTATAAGATGCTCCATAAGTATCTTATCGTTTACGGGCTTTGACATAATACCCTGAAAATTGGGTATTATTTTATAATAATGTCCGTTATGCGTATCCTGCTCGATAGGCCTTGGCAGATAAGGAGATGTTATGCTTTTTTGCTTTTCAAAAACATCTTCCTTTGGCATACTGTCATCGTAATATATCTTTGCACGGAAAGGGAAGCCCTCGTAATCGCACACAAAATCCGCAGCCTCTCCGTTATCGGCTGTAATAATGGATTTTAATTCATATCTTCCGGCGATCTTGTCGCCTAATTTTACATCGTCAAATCTCAATTCTCCCGGCATTTAAACACCCCCTGTCATATTATTTTGTCTTGAAACAAAGTATATTGTTTTTAAGGAGATTGTCAATTCTTGCATAAAGCTTCATATTTTTGCCAACCATCTTTGTATCGCTTTCGACTATCTCGCCTATCCTGCTCTGGAGCTCTTCAACATCTCTCTTGTGCTTATCCTCGATAGCCTTCTTTTTGCTGTCGATGGTCTTTTTATTGCCGCCGCCGAACAGACCCTTCTTTGCATTGTATGACTCCTTCTGGATCTCAAGCTGCTCTGCAAAGTATTCGTCCTCAAGCTTTTTCATTTCAACATTAAGACGCTTGTTTTTGTCAAGCTCAAGGTTTTTACAGCTTGTGTATACGGTCTTAAGGAACTTTATAACATCAAACTTGTAAAACCTTGTAAGCAGCGAAGCCTTTTCGTCATAATCGGAAGACGAGTTCATAAGCTCCTTTATACGTTCAATATCGGGCAGAGCCTCGGGTGGATAAAGCTTTGAATCAAACTCTTTAAGCAAGCCGTACACCTTTTCCACCTGAGCCATATCATAATCAACAAGCTCAATGGACAAAAGGCTGTTTCTTGCCTCATAGCCTCTTATTGTTTTAAGGGCGTCGCTTATAACGTCTATCTCGGATTCGTCCGAGCCTGCGCCGTCCTCAATATTTTTAAGCGCATACTTGATACGCATATATTCCATCCTCTTGTTAAGGTAGGTGCTTGGGTTGGAGCCTGTGTATATAAAGTTGCCGCCCCTTTCCATTACCATCTTTGCCTCTGCGATAATATCATCGGGCTCGGTTTTTGCAGGGCCGTCAAAAAGCTTTTCGGTCATGGACATAGCGTCCTGAGGCAAAATATCATCCTCGTATACGGTTTCGTAAGGATTTTCGTAATTATCTCCCTCGGCATAGCCTACCATTGCCTTTACGCTGTCCTCTGTTTCGATCTTGGTGATACCGACAAATTCCTTTTCCTCCTCGGGCTCCGGGGCAGCCTCTTCAGCCTGCTCGATCTCCTCCTGCTCAACTTCGATCTCGGGCTCTTCCTCGGGCTCGGGCTTTGGCTCCTCCTTAGGCTCGGGCTTAGCACCCATATTGCCGAACGAAGGCACGTTGAGCGCAGGCTTTGACTTGCTCTTTGGCTTTTCCTCCTTGGGCTCGGGCTCCTTAGCGGGCTCTGGCTCTTTAACAGGCTCGGGCTCCTTGGCAGGCTCCGGTTCCTTGGCTGCTTTAGACTTTTTGGCAGGCTTGGCCTCCTTAACAGGCTCGGGCTCGGGCTCGGGTTCGGGTTCGGGCTCGACCGTTCCAAAATCCATAGCCATAGGTATAAACATACCCATTTCGCTGTACTGCTTAAGGCGGGCAATATCCTCATCGATCATAAAAAATTCGTCAATGACGGTCGTTGCCGACTCTATTTTTGCAATGCTCTTTCTGAGAGAGGCAAACTCCTCGGACCTTATAAACGGCTGTACCTTGCCGTCCTTAAAAAGAACACATTTTTCACCCTCATGGTAAAGCTTGATACCGTCAGCCACATATGACTTTGCAATTTCAAGTACCTTTTCATTGTTGCCGCTGACCTTTGCAAGCAACAATAACGCATTTTTTGTATCCATTCTTTCACCACCTATTAATTAATACACAGTGCCGGGCAGTTTTTACACCGTCCCTTGCGTCGCACAATTCAATACATTTTCATGTATCAAAATATCCTAATATAATAATAACACTTTAATTATATTTCGTCAAATAAAAAATAGCACTTTGCAAAAATATATTTAAAAGCAATGATTTTTTTCCTCTGTATGGTATCAAACGGCTGCATTGCACGGCTCTGCCAAAAAAAGCGGCTCCTCGGCAGCGTGCCCGCAGCAGCATACCCTTATATTTTTATGCAAAAATCCGCCGATGCACCAACGACGGATAAACATTTAACAAATACCCTCTATCAAACGGCACATAGGGTAATTTTTTGCATAAAAAACTGTGTCATCGGCACACTTGCGCATTATATGCAAATAGGACAGACAACGGTGTGCCTGTCCGTCATTGGCAGTAAATTATTCCTCGCTCTCCTCTTCGGCTTCCTGTACGGGCGCCTCTTCCTTATGAGCAGGCTCATCCTTTGGCAGCAATTCCTTGATGCTGAGGCTGATCTTTTTGCCCTCAAGGTCAAGCTCCGTAACCTTTGCGTTTATCTCCTGGCCTATCGTAAGCTCGTCCTCGGGCTTTTCAACATGCTTGTTTGCTATCTGAGAAATGTGTACAAGGCCGTCAACGCCGTCCTCAAGCTCGATAAATGCACCAAAGCTTGTCATCCTCACAACCTTGCCGGTTACGATATTGCCAACGGCATATTTGGTTTCGGCATTCTTCCAAGGATCCTGATCCGCATCCTTAAGCGAGAGAGATATTTTGCCCTTTGCCGCATCTGCGCCGAGCACCGTAACGGTTACCTCCTGTCCCTCTTTAAGGACATCGCTTACCTTCCTTACTCTGCCCCAGCTCATCTCGGAGATATGGATAAGGCCGTCAACACCGCCGAGGTCCACAAAAGCACCAAAGTCTACAATGCGGCTTACGGTACCGTTGAGCTTGTCGCCCTCCTTGATGGACTCGAAGATCTTTTTCCTCTTCTCCTCTATCTCTCTCTGTACAAGAGCCTTGCGGCCCGCAACTATGCGTGGCCTTGCCTTTTCAGTATTATATTCAAGTATTTCAAACTCGTACTCGTTGCCTACAAAGCTTGAAAGATCCTCAACATAGCGGTTTGATACCTGTGACGAAGGCACAAACACCCTTATGCCGTTTACAAGCACCATAAGGCCGCCCTTAACGGTTTCTATAACCTTGCCCGTTACAGGCTTCTTTTCATTATAAGCGGCTTCTATCTCATCGTAGCCCTTAACGGCGTCAACCTTCTTTTTGGAAAGCTGGACATTGCCCTCGCCGTCGTTTACTCTGATAACGAATACATTTATTTCATCACCGGGCTTAACGACCTCGGCAGGGTCAACATTAGGATCGTCGGAAAACTCGCTCCTTGCGATAGTACCGTCCGACTTGTAGCCAAGGTCAACATTTACTACACCCGTGTCACTGACACTGATAACCTTTCCCTTAACAACCTGACCGGTATGTAAGGATACAAGGGTTTCATCGACCATCTCCATAAAATCTTTGTTTGTTTCACTCATAGCATTAACAGCCTCCTTTATTATCACCGGTGGCGTTGATGCACCGGCAGTTATACCAATTGTAACATTTTTTGAAGAAATATTCAACCGTAAATCACAAATTGATTCACACAAATGTGTATTTTGGCAATATTTTTTGCTTATTTCGTACAATTTTCTTGTATTTGAGCTTTTGTTGTCGCCCAGTATTATCATATGGTCGACCGATTTTGCAATTTCGACCGCCTCCTTTTGTCTTTCGGCGGTAGCGCTGCATATGGTATTATACAGCTTTAGATCGTCAAAGCCGTCCCCCAATACGGAAAGAATTTCGTTAAATACATCTGTCTGGAACGTTGTCTGCACAACAAGAGCCCATTTTAATTTTTTATCCGGCTTAAAGGCAGCCGCCTCCTCAGCCGAGTTTATTATAACGGCAGTATTGTTGCACCAGCCGTTTATACCTATCACCTCGGGGTGCATACCGTTACCTATTATTATAATACATCTGTGCTCATCATAAAAGCTTTTTTTTACAATTTTGTGAATTTTTTTTACAAACGGACATGTACAATCCGTATATGCTATGCCTTTTTCGGCAAGCTGCCCGTAATATGCGGCGGTACACCGTGCGAGCGTATTATCACCTCGCAGCCCTCCGCCTCGTCAATATCCTCTATGACCCTTACGCCTCGGCTCTCGAGATCCTCTGTTACCTGCTTATTGTGTATTATGGGCCCGTAGGTGCAGATACTGCCCTCCTCAAGCTTTTTGTACACGCAGTCCACAGCCCGTTTTACACCAAAGCAGAAGCCTGCGCTTTTTGCAAGTTTTACTTCCAATTTACACACATCCTCACCGTAAGAGTGCCTTTTCAATAAGGCTGCCTATTGCCTGCTGCACCTGCTCTATATCCATATCCGTTGTATTGATTATAACCGCATCTGCGGCGGCTGTCAATGGATTGCACTGCCTGTTTTTGTCGTATTCGTCCCTTTGCCTTATCTCCTCGGCAATTTTTTCAATATCGGCTTTGATGCCCTTTTCCTCAAGCTCCTTGCAGCGCCTGCGTGCACGCTCATAGGCGTCGGCGTCAAGGTACACCTTGACACGGGCATCGGTAAGCACGTTTGTGCCTATATCCCTGCCGTCCATTATTACGGAGCTGTTTTTTGCTATCTCCCTCTGCATTGCCACAAGCGCACTCCTTACCTCGGGTATTGCGGCAACCTTTGAGGCGTATGCGGCTGCCTCCTGCGTCCTTATGTCCGAGGTCACATCCCTGCCGTCAAGGAATATCCTCTGCATGCCCATGCTGTTTTCTACATTTACGGATATGCCCGGCATTGCCTCGGAAACCTCCCTGCGGCTGTCGGGGTCTATACCGTGCTCCATGCAGTAAAGGCCTACTGCCCTGTACATTGCGCCCGTATCTACGTATATCAGATTGTATTTTTCCGCAAGCAGCTTTGCAACGGTGCTTTTGCCCGACCCTGCAGGGCCGTCTATTGCCACGGATATACCCTCCGACTTTTTAACAAGGTCGGGTCTTAAAACCTGCGCTCCCCCGAGGTATACATGGCGCATGCCGCTCTGGGGCTTGCCGCTTTCTATGGTGACCTCGGCTCTTATGCACCTTCTGAGGCTGCCCTCGACATACATCTCCTGCGCACACATAAGAGATGCCTCGGTTATGCCCATTTTTCTTGCCGCAACTGCGGGATATGCCGATTTTATATCGTTTGTTGCGGTAAACAATATGGATATTATATCCTCCGGAGCAATATTATTGCATCTTATTATTTCACCGAGCATACTCTCGGTTTTTGCCCATACCTCAGCTGCGGTATCGTTATCCACCGTAACTGCGCCTCTTATACAACGTGCTGCCATATTTTACCTCCGTATGTTCATATATAAGTACGTTCAGCAGCTTATGCCCGCAAGATGCCCCGTAGAAAAAGCTATCTGCAGATTAAAGCCGCCCGTGAATGCGTCAACATCAATTATCTCACCGGCAAAAAACAAGCCCTTTACAAGCTTTGATCCCATTGTGGACGGGTCTATCTCGTCAACATTTACTCCGCCCGCCGTTACCACAGCTTCATTATAACCCGAAGTACCCGTTACGGTCAAAGGAAATTTTTTTATAAGGTCACGCAACGCACGCCTTTCCTCCTTAGTGACCGTATTTACCTTCTTTTCCGGCTCTATGCCCGAAAGCCTTACTGCAACGGGTATAAGCTTAAGCGGCAGCAGATCGTCGAGGGAATTTTTAAAATCCTTGTTTGCATACTTTGCAAAATCCCTCAAAAGCCTGTTATCCAGCTCCTTATCGTCCAGTGCAGGCTTAAGGTCTATATACGCCTTTATGCTTTTGTCGGTTTTATCGGTAACATATCTGCTTGCCGTAAGCACCAAAGGCCCCGAAATGCCCTTGTGGGTAAAGAGCATCTCTCCGAAGTCCGAGTATACCTTGGTTCCGTCAACCGTCACCGTAAGGCGTATGTTTTTAAGGCTAAGCCCCATAAGCTCCGATACCCATTTCTCCTCCGTATCAAGCGGCACAAGCGACGGATACAGCTTTGTTACATCGTGCCCCAGCCTCCTTGCAAGGCCCAATCCGCTGCCGTCCGAGCCGGTTGCGGGATAGGACAGACCTCCCGAGGCTATTATGACCGCATCGCAGGCAATATCCCTGCCGTCGGCTTTTATGCCCCTTATCACGCCGTCCTCGGCATAAATATCCTCAACGGCAGTATTCAGCCTCAGCTCCGCCCCGCTTTTTTTGACAAAACGCTCCATCGCACGCACTATATCCCCCGATTTGTCCGAAACGGGAAACACCCTGCCTCCCCTTTCGGTTTTGAGCCTTACGCCCAGCCCCTCAAAAAAATCCATGGTATCCGCCGGGGTAAAGCCGTAGTATGCGCTGTACATAAAATAAGGGTTGCCTGCCGTGTTTGCTATAAGGCCCTCCGGGTCTGTGTTGTTTGTAAGGTTGCACCTGCCCTTGCCGGTTATAAAGAGCTTGCGGCCCACTCTGTCGTTTTTTTCAAACAGTATTACCTTATTGCCCCGCTCTGCGGCGCAGCCTGCCGCCATCATGCCCGCAGGCCCCGCACCTATTACCGCAACAGTTTTCATACCATGCCTCCGTCAGAAAAAATTATTCTCCGGCCCCGAGGTGTATACATTGTATTCGCCCCACAGCTTTTCAAGCCTGTCAAAGTTTCTGTCAAGCTCGTCCCTCTTGCCTATGCTTACCGCAACAAGCAGAGCGTTTATAACGCTGAGCGGAGCCGCAAGGGAATCCACAAAGCTTACCATATCGCTCCTTGCCGTAAGGCAGCAGGTCGCACTGAGCGCCAGCGGAGATTTATCCGTATCCGTAAGCGCAATTGCGGCTGCGCCTCTTGTATAGGCGTATTCCATAGCCTTTATTGTCCTGCGGCTGTATCTGGGAAAGCTGATGCCGACAAAAACATCGTTTCTGTCAATGCGGAATATATGTTCAAACATGGCGGTAGAGCCTGCCGACCCCACATTTACAACATTGGGGCGCATAAGGTTTAAGTAAAAGGCAAAAAATGCAGCCAAGGGCGCCGCACTGCGCTCGCCCGCAACATATACGGTATCGGCGTCTATTATTTTTTTGACCGCCGCATCAAAATCCGCCCTGTTTATGCTGTTAAGCGTGGAATATATCCTGTCGGCATCCTTTTCAAGCACCATATCGAGTATATGCTTGTCATTTTTTGCTATTCTGTCATACGAAACGTGCATACGCTGGCTTGCTGTAAGCTTGTTTTTGATTACCTCCTCAAGAGCGGACTGCAGCTTTGTGTAGCCGTCAAAGCCAAGCTCTATCGCAAACCTTACCACCGTAGACTCGCTTACGCCCGCTATCTCGCCCAGCTTTGCCGCAGTAAGATATGCCGCCTTGTCGTAATGCTCCAGCAAAAACGTGGCTATGCGCCTGTGTCCCTTGCTGAGGGAGGGCATTTTGTTGCGTATTTCCGTCAAAAGGTCGTTTATCTCTTCCATATCCGTACCCCACTTGTAAATTGTATGCGTATCCGCACCTATCGCAAAAAGCACGGCAGGCATATGCACCGTGCTTTTAATGCTTTATTTATCTCTGAGCTGCGCACCTAGCCTGCTCTCAAGCTCCGTAACTATCTTCCTCATAGGCGAGCTTACCTCATCGTCCGTAAGCGTCCTGTCGTCCGCTCTGAATGAGATGTTGTATGCTACCGATTTAAAGCCTTCGGCTATCTGCTTGCCCTTGTATACGTCAAAGAGCTGTATGCTTTCAAGCAGCTTGCCGCCTTTTGCCTTTATAATATCCTCTATATCCTTTACTATAACGCTGTCCGGAACAAGCATAGCTATATCCCTCTGTACGGCAGGGAATTTGGGCAGCTGCTTAAAGGTCTTTTCAAAGCTTGCATTTGCCACAAGTGCGTCTATATCCAGCACAGCCGTATAAACTCTTGTGCCTATGCCGTAATTTGCAGCCGTATCCGGATGTATCTCACCCGCAAAGCCGAGAGGCTCATCCCCGAGCGAAGCCTTTGCCAGTCTGCCCGGGTGCATATACGGTATATCGCTGCATGGCGACCATTCCGCCTTATCCTCTATGCCGAGTACGGTAAATACCTCCTCGCATACGCCCTTTACGGTGTAAAAATCTATATCCTGTCCGTACATGGCTATTGTAAGTATATTTTTCTCCTCGGGCAGCTCGGTAAGAGGCAGTGCCTTTGGTATATACACCTTGCCTATTTCAAAGAGAGCCGCATCGGGGTTTCGTCTGTTGTAGTTTGTGGCTATCGAAGTAAGCATACCGTTGATGCTCTGCGTCCTCATTATGCTGAAGTCCTCGCCCAGAGGGTTTGTTATCTTCACCGTCTGCCTGAGCTTGTCATCGGGCGCAATACCCAGCTTGTCAAACACCTTTGGGCTTTCAAAGGAGAATATTTTGGCCTCGTTTAAGCCCATTGCCGTCATAACAGCCGTTATCTTATCCTCAACTGCCTGCTTATGCGTCCTTTTGCCTACTGTAGGCGTACCGGAGGCAAGAGTTGTTTCTATCTTGTCATAGCCGTAGAACCTTGCTATCTCCTCGGCAAGGTCTGCCTGTGATTCAAGGTCGGGTCTGAAGGTAGGTATAACTGCGGTCTTTCCGTCCGCCTCTACCTCAATCAGCTTGAATATATCTATCATTTCCTCTTCGGAAAGGCTTGTGCCAAGCAGCTTGTTTATGCCCTCCGTTGAATAGGCAACGCTCCGTTTTTCCCTCTTGTTGGGATAGCAGTCCACCATGCCCTTGCATACCTCGCCGCAGCCTAAAAGCTCAACAAGCTGTACCGCCCTGTTTACCGCATCATAAGCAAGGTTGGGGTCAAGGCCTTTTTCGTACTTTGCCGAGGCATCCGTCCTTAAACCGAGCTTTTTGGCGGTTATCCTTACATTGGGGCCGTTAAAGTTGGCCGACTCAAACAGGATAGCATGAGCATTGGGGCTTACCTTTGAGTTTTCACCGCCCATAACGCCTGCAACGGCAACAGCCTTGTTGCAGTCCGATATTACAAGCATGGAGGGATCGAGCTTTCTTTCCTGTCCGTCCAGGGTAGTCATTACCTCTCCCTCGTTTGCATTTCTTACAATAATTTTTCTCTCGTCAATTGTATCTATATCAAAAGCGTGCATGGGCTGACCCATCTCAAGCATAACATAGTTTGTAATATCGACTATGTTGTTTATAGGTCTTACACCCGAGGCTGTGAGCCTGTGCCTGAGCCATAAAGGCGACGGTGCCACCTTTACGTTTTTTACCACCCTTGCTATATAGCGCGGACAAAGCTCCGGATTTTTTATCTCCACATCTATCATATCGGAGGTGCTGCCCTCGCCCTCCTCCTTTACCTTTATATCGGGGTATTTAAAGGGCTTTCTGTAGGTGGCTGCGGTTTCCCTTGCAAGGCCTACTATGCTGAAGCAGTCGGGGCGGTTTGAGGTTATCTCAAACTCCACAACATCGTCCTCCATCATAAGCAGCTTTTTAACATCCGCTCCAAGCTCCTGGGGCTCTTCAAAAACATATATGCCGTTTTCGGGCGCCTCGGGATAATCGTTCCTTGTAAAGCCAAGCTCCTCTATGGAGCAGAGCATACCCTCGGACTCAACGCCCCTGAGCTTGCCTTTTTTTATCTTTTCAAGCTTGCCTGCATGGTAGACCGTAGCGCCCACAAGCGACACGGGCACATAGTCCCCCACATTAAGGTTAGGCGCACCCGTAACTATCTGCAGAGGCTCTTCCCTGCCTATATCCACCTTTGTTACCACCAGCTTGTCGGCATCGGGATGCTTTTCTATCTCCAGCACCCTGCCCACAACAACATTTGTAATATCCTCAGCCATATGCGCAACGGACTCGACCTTTTGACCGGCAAGGGTTATATCGTCCGTAAACTGCTGCGTATCCGCATCAAAATCCACATATTCTCTGACCCAACTCATAGGTAAATCCATAATTCAAACAAACCTCCCGTCAATCAAAACTGCTTTAAGAATTTAACATCGTTTTCATACAGAAGCCTAAGATCTGTAATGCCAAACTTTTGCATAGCTACTCTTTCAAGACCCATACCAAAGGCAAAGCCCGAATATATCTCGGGGTCTATGCCGCACATTTCAAGCACCTTTGGATGCACCATACCGCAGCCGAGCACCTCGATCCAGCCGCTGTCCTTGCATACACGGCAGCCCTTGCCGCCGCAGGCAAAGCAGGAGGCGTCCATCTCTGCGCTTGGCTCCGTAAAAGGAAAATGATGAGGACGGAAACGCACCCTTGTATC
>CANQDF010000019.1 GCA_947591605.1 uncultured Clostridia bacterium
CTAAGATGTTGACCTTTTTTATTTTTTATTGTAAAATTTATATGACTCATAGTGATTCTCCTTTGGTTTGTTAGTTTAGTCACTTACATTTTACCATAAGTTTCACTTTGAGTCATCTTTTATTGTGTCATTTTATTTTACAACTTCCCCTTATTTTTTGCATTATTTTTTTACCAAAAGAACAATATTTTTTTTGCTTACATTTGCTGTTTTGGTTTTTGATTTTCTATGTAATATTTTCTCCGTTCATTACTTTGCAAGCACAGGCAAAGGCAGTCCACTTTGAATTTTGGGACTGTTTTTTTATAAAAAAACTCCAAAATAAAATTGACATACCTATGCCGTCGGCTTGTTAAGGCAGCACCCTAAGACCTGCTTGATGAATACTTCCCCAAACCCCTGTTTTTTTGCCAAAGTCTTCAAAAAAAATATAAATATACAGCTATAAATAAAGTTTTTTATCTGATAAATAAGGTTAAGTTTTTACATTTATTTCAGAATTCTACTGTTATTGGTATGCAGTGTATGGGCAGTATAAATATTCAGTCAAGGATATTCGTACTCCGCTTACGCTATGTACTCATAACCGACGCCTTTTACCAAAGCCTTTGTGTTCAGCAGGAGCTTGTACTCCTGCTGAACACAAAAGTAAGTCCTACCGCTTATAGAAGCGGGGGACTTATCCGTCGGTTAAATACAACAAGGAACCACCCTATATACAACAAGGCAGTTCCTTTTCATTTTCGGAACAATATTAATCTTTCATTTGTTTTTCCCAGAATGCCACAGCATCATCTATCCATCCTTCCGCAACGGTTCCCGTACCAAGTCCGAAGCCGTGGTTCAATCCCTCATAAACGTGAAATTCCGTAGGTATGCCCAAAGCGGACATAGCTTCAAGGCGATTTTGCATTGTGCGCCAATTTGCTATTGAATCATTTGTACCTACGCAGGCATAGGTAGGAGGATCGTTTGGGCTGTATTGTGTATGTCCCGTATATTGCATTATCACCGTGCCGGGCTTAGGCAATTCATCACCACCGAAATATCCGGGACCGTATGTACCCATATCGGCTGCCATTCTTGCGCCTGCGCTTCCGCCCCATACGGAATAACATTGAGTATCGACTTCCAATTCCTCTGCATGGTCGAATATAAAGGTTATGGCTCTTGCAAGGTCTTCGTTTGCAGTATCCCAACCGGGGCGATATATCAAAGCAAATGCGTTATAGCCTTTTTTTGATAATTCCAGAGCATGAGGAAAACTGTCGTGCATTGCGCCTACATATGCAAAACCGCCCCCTGCATTGCATATGGCTGTTCTGGCATTTTTATTGCCCTTGAAAAAGAACAAGCCTGTATTTGCCTTTTCGGGGTCTGCGGCTTTTTCTTCGTCAGAGTATATATCATAAAATACAGTATCTCCCTTTAAGGCGTGTTCTTTCATATAATTTACTATCTCAACGGTTTTATCGGGATCAATATTGTTATACCATGTAAGTTTCAGATCTCCAAGAGTATTTCCGCTGTAATAACCGATGTCCACAGGAAATATCAATCTTCCGAAGTCGCCGAAAGCGGGATCGTTTATTACCTGTGAAACAGGTGTATTTACATTAAAATATTCAATATCCGATATATCTTTTTCTTCCTGAAAAAACATAGGAAGGGCATTATACATATATTCCCGGACAGCATTAAAATCGTGTACACCGCCTTCTTTTTGATAAAACACCACTTTATCCGATGTAAACACATTGTTTCTTGACAGCATTTCATCCATTTGCAGATATACCTGATCTCTTACCGCATCATTGGTGCCGGTAGCGGCATATATAAAATAACCTCGCTGGTCAAGGTGGTTATCTGCTATAAGCTCTTCAAAGAAATCACAAGTTTCCTCGGGATAATAATCTCCGTATCCGCCATAATACCAACAAGCTCCGCTCATAGGCAGATAATATTTTACATAGTCATAATCATAGCAGAACTCATTCCATGTGGTGACAGAGCCTAAAGAAAATCCGCCGAATGCTCTGTGATCCCTTGATTTGGCAAGGTCTTCGTAGCTTGCAGAATCGGCATATGTATGATACTTTTCTTCAACGGCAGGCATAAGATGTTCTCTGAAATCGTTGTGGAACTGTCTTAAAGCAGATACGGAACTGCCAAAATCACGACTGTCGTTATCCGTATAGAAACTTGGAGATACCACTATCATAGGGGATATTTCTTTATTTTTTATCATACGGTCAAGCATATTTTTGATCATACCGTTTCCCACTGTGAAATATTCGCCTGCCGAACCGCCCCAACCATGCATAAGATACAGTATATTATATTTTGTCGTAGCATCTTCCGGATCATAACCATAGGGAAGATAAACATAGGCTGTTTTTTGGATCTCTGCGCCGTCTTTTGTATAGTCCGCCGAAGAATATGTAAACTGTTCCACTGTTCCGCCTTTATCCGAAGGGATATTGTATTCCTGCGGTACGCTTTTTGTATATCCGGTCTGGGGTATATTCATATTTTCTTCTTCCTCCGCAGGCATCTTAAAACTGTCGTTAAGGACTTTTTGCAGTACAGTAGATGCATCTGATGCAGTCAGGATACCGTTATCGTCTACATCAAGATATTCCTGCCAGTTTGCATCGGTATTTTCAAGCCCTGTCCTAAAATCATTTCTCAAAACTTTCTGCAGTATCATTGCAGCATCGGCAGATGTCAGTATGCCGCTATTGTCTGCATCGCCATATATAGGGACGTTGGCAGAATAAACTTCGTTTCTGTCCAAAATACCGCAGCTTAAAAACACTATACCAACAGAAACAATAAACACAGTTATCTTTTTTATATCCGGTAATTTCATAAAAAACTCCTTACTTATATAATATCGGAGAAATTCAGCCGACAGCACTCTTTGCCCATTCTCTTATTTGAGCTTCGTCGGCATTTGACGCAAACCTCATACCTGTCTGCCAATTTCCCGTTCCTGCCATAGCTGCAAGATTTGCTGCGCTTTCTCCAAGCCCCGATGATGAAGACGTACAGAAAGGAATAATCTTCTTTCCCGTAAAATCATTGTTTTTTACAAAGCCGTTTACTACCCATGAGGCATTTCCCCACCAGATAGGATAGCCTATAAATACTGTTTCGTAATTATCCCAACCGGGAACGGTGTTTTCCTCCAGCTCCACGACCTGTGCAGCTTCATTGTTATGTTCGTACACCACACGGCTTTCGGGATCGCTCCATATCAGATCTTCCGCTGTATAAGGATCCTTGGGTTTAAGCTCAAATATATCTGCTTTTGTTTCGTCCGCAATAAATTCGGAAGCTCTTTTTGTGCTTCCCGTTGCGGAATAGTATACTACAAGTATATTGCTGCCGTCATCTTCCTCCGCAGGTATCTTAAAACTGTCGTCAAGAACTTTTTGCAGTACAACAGCTGCATCCGATGCAGTTAAAACACCGCTTTTATCCACGTCTATAAATCTCATCCAATCATCGGTAACTTTTTCTATATTGGTTTCAAAATCGCTGCTTAAAACCTTATGCAATATCATTTCGGAATCGGCGGCTGTCAGTATACCGTCATTGGTTGCATCACCGTACATAGGCTCGTGGCTTTCCTGTTCTTCGGCTGAGGTGGTTTCCGTTGAAGTTTCGGTAACTGTAGTGGTTTCGGTAGTGGTTTCTGTTGTTGTCACGGTAGTACTTTCCGTCATATCGTCAATATCCGCAAGGCGATAGCTTCTGCTCCCCAGACCTATTGCCTCTGCATGTTCAAGAGTATACAGACCGTTTCTTGATTCTATCCTGTTTATAAGAGTTCCGCTTTGGGCTCTGTCCGTATCGTATACTATGTCTAAGCAGGCTTGATCCAAAGCAACGGGATCTGTGGAGGCAAGTATGCCCACATCGTGCATATCGGGCTCCGAGGGGTTGCCGTCGCAGTCACAGTCAACGGAAATACGGTTCATTACATTGATGTATACGACCTGACCGCCCTTATTGTTGAAATAATCCACAACACCGCTTGTGGCATCGCCCATAGCTTCCAAAAATCTGTCCTGAACTCCGCCCCATACATTTGTGGTGCTTGTACCGCCGCTGTGTATCCATGCTTTGCCCTTTGGTGAAGCAATACCTATGGACATATTTTTAATGGCTCCGCCGTAGCCTGCCATTGCATGACCCTTGAAGTGAGCAAGAGAGATAAGGCTGTCATAGTTTGCAAGATGAGAGCCTACATAGTCCTCATGAATGGTAGTACCTCTTGGCGCAGGTATTTCCATATCGCTTTCCTCGTCCATTATGTCTGCGCCTTTTTCGGTGATAGTGTCAAGACCGTGGTCTTTTATTACTTGCCAATGTGCGGCAGTTGAAGAACGGCTTCCGCCGTAGGCTGTATTGCATTCCACAATAGTGCCGTCAACCTGTCTTACAAGGTCGCCTATAAGCTCCGGTCTTAAATAGTTGCTGTTAGGGGGTTCACCGGTGGACATTTTTACGGCGATATTGCCTGTAAGGTCTACCCCAAGTTTGTCATAAATATTTACAAGTCCCGCAGGGGAAATATCGTCTGTAAATAAAACCAGCGGCGCATCGGGAGAGTCTGTGCGATAGCTGCCCGTTTCTGCCGCAGTTACAGGGGTATCGCTTGCATATCCCGAAGCTATGCCATAAAATACTCCGCAGATACAGGCCGTTGTCAATACAAATGCCGTTATTCTTTTAAAGCTGTCTTTTTTCACGTCAATTACCTCCTTATGCTTCGTTAAACTTATTTTTATCCAACGTTTTTATGACCCTTGCGGGATTGCCCACAACAACGGCATAATCGGGCACATCTTTTGTAACAACGCTTGCGGCGCCCACAATGGCATGCCTGCCGATACTGATACCCGGCAGAACGGTAGCGCCTGCGCCTATCCATGCGCCTTTTTGTATATGTATGGGGCTGCACGGCAAAATTGCTCTGTCGTATGGGTCATGATTGTTGGTAAGCAGCTGTACATTTGCAGCTATCTGCACATCGTCCTCAATGATTATGCCGCCCCTTGCCATAGCAAGCAAATTACTGTTGATGATAACATTTTTACCTATTTTTATCCTTTCAAAGCAG
This sequence comes from uncultured Clostridia bacterium, assembly GCA_947591605.1. Classification (GTDB taxonomy): domain Bacteria; phylum Bacillota; class Clostridia; order Lachnospirales; family CAG-274; genus CALWRD01. The sequence goes on from CANQDF010000019.1 coordinate 5,132, forward strand.
ACGCCCTGAACGGGTGCCGTAACAAAGCTGTTTTCGCCAAGATTATCCCCGAACAATTCCCGCAGCTTAGCAAAATATTCTTCCGTCCGTGGCATTGTGTGATTAATCTCAAACAAAAGCTTTGTATTGCGCTGTCCTATTGCCATGCTCTCCGGGTCGGTTATTCTTGTGTCAACCATTTCCCATATTTTTTCCATAATTTATTCCTCCGTTCCTTATATTAAGTTTACGATAACACCGCTTATAAGCGCAAAAAGCATTACAAACAATATGTAAAAGGCAAAATGCTTTATGCCCAGCACTATTTTAAGCGCTCCTAGGTTTGTTATTTTGGTGGAAGGCCCCGTTATCATAAATGCCGTGGCGCTGCCCATACTCATTCCCCCCGAAAGCCATTGCTGAAGCAGCGGTATAGTACCCCCGCCGCAGGCATAAAGAGGCACGCCTATTGTGGCAGCCATAAGCAGGCCAAAGCCCTTATTGTTTACAAACAGCTTTGCAAAGGCATCGGCAGGAACATTTCTCTGAAACAATGCCGAAAGCAATATACCTATCAAAAACCAAGGCCCCGTTGCTTTTAAATTTCTGCCGATGTTTTTCAAAAGCCTCATAAATATATTGGGATCCGTATCACGGCTTGCACCCTCGGCAAAGCCCGTAAAATCAAAAAAATGCTTATCCTTAAAGAAAAGCCTGACAACAAGGCCTGCGGCAATACCGCAGAGAAAGCAGGATATAAACCTTATGCAAAGAGCAAAATTACCCAGAGCTGCGCTGTATATAAGCAGCTGGGGATTTAACAAAATACTGCTCATCATAAAAGCGGCAAGGTAATCGTCCCTCATCCCTTTTTGCGAAAAGGATGCGGCTATAGGTATGGTGCCGTACATACAAAGGGGCGACGCTATACCTATAAGGCTTGCGGGGATTATCCCGAATATGCCCAGATGCTTGTCCTGTATAACGGTCATAAGGGAATGTATCTTCTTTTTGCCGAAAACGGATATTATTGAACCTATTACTATACCCAGTACAAAGTAAGGCAGTATCTGCATAAGCTGTATTTCAAAATAATATCGGATGTATATAAATTCTCTTTTAAGTATTTCAAACATAAAAACACATCTTTCAAAAAATATAATACAAGAGCGGTCTTATCTGTAAGATAAAGCCGCTCTTTGTTTGTTATTATCAAATGGATGCTTTTTCGGCAACAGCCTCTTTTACAGGTGTCTTCTCCATGTTTTCGCAAGCCTTGACCATTACAGCCCATACCCCTGTAACAAGCACAGCCATACCCACTCCCGAGGTTGCCATTTCGGCAAGCATTTCAGCCATATCCACAGGATTTGCGGCATTGGTCAAAAACGGGAACCAAGGCACTATTTCTCCGTGCCATAAATGTTCAAACGCCAGCAGTGCCGAGCCGCCCCAAAGCATATTGTTAAGCCAGCCTATTTTGCTTAAAAAGATGTTTGTCGCTTCCTTCTTTTCCGAAGTTTTTTTGATGACAGTCGTTACGACCGCCTCCGCTGCAGGTACAATAAAACATGCCATAATATTTTCCTCCTTTAATCTATACTTACCAATTGATATTCTCTTGAACCTAAGCCTATTTCCTCAGCATGTTCAAGGGTGTGAAGTCCGTTTCGGCTTTCTATACGCTCAACCAGTGATGCGCCGTCGCCGTCTTTTTGTTCATAGATAAGGTCAAGACAAGCCTGATCCAAAGCAACGGGGTCTGTTGAGGCAAGAATGCCTATATCGTGCATATCGGGTTCTGCAGGGTTGCCGTCACAGTCACAGTCTACGGAGAGGCGGTTCATTACATTAATGTATACCACCTTGCCGTCAAAATAATCAACAACGCCGCTTGTGGCATCGCCCATAGCCTCAAGGAACTTGTCCTGCTCTCCGCCCCATACGTCTGTTGTGCTTGTGCCGCCGCTGTGTATCCATGCTTTGCCCTTGCTTGACGCAACGCCTATGGACATATTTTTGATGGCTCCTCCGTAGCCTGCCATTGCATGACCCTTAAAATGTGCAAGAGATATAAGGCAGTCATAATTTGCAAGATGAGAGCCTACATAATCTTTATCTATTGTAGTTCCCCTTGGAGCAGGTATTTCCATAGAATCTTCTTCGTCCATTATGTCTGCACCCTTTTCGGTGATCGTATCAAGACCATGGTCTTTTATTACCTGCCAATGTGCGGCAGCCGAGGCACGGCTTCCGCCGTAGGCCGTGTTGCATTCCACAATAGTGCCGTCAACCTTTTTAACAAGGCTGCCTATAAGCTCCGGCCTTAAATAGTTGCTTGCAGGGGGTTCTCCCGTTGACATTTTGACAGCTACATTGCCCTCTGCATTAAAATTAAGTTTGTCATAGATCTCAACCAATGCTTCGGGAGTTATGTCCTTTGTCATATAGACAACGGGAGCGTTTTTGGGAGTTTCCGTATTGTTTTGGCCGTCGTTTTCGGCAGCGGCTTTTTCCGATATGGTTATTGTTCTTTCTTCCCGATCCCAATCCACATCAAAGCCAAAGCCCTCGGCAATAAATCTTATTGGCAGCATTGTTCTGCCGTTTATAATAGTAGGAGCAGTATCAAGAGTGCTTGCGGTGTCGTTAAGATAAGCTGTCTGCGAATCTATGGTCAGCCTTATAACATCCTCGCCGTATGTAAGGACGCTTTCCCTCGCTTCGCCGTTCCATTCCACGGTTCCGCCCATATTTTCAATTATCGCTCTTATGGGTACAAGAGTTCTGCCGGAAACTATAACGGGGGTCGTACCGTTACCCGGGTCAATCTCCGTATCCGTGCCGTTTACTTTCATTATAGGGTCGTCTATCCTTAACGAAAGCACTTTTGGGGAAGACGAGTCAGACACGGTATTTTGCGTTTCCTCTGCATAAACATTGTTCTCATCCGGGCTGCGGTTGTTTGCATAATAGGCAAAACCGCCGCATACAATCGCCAGAGCCGCTATAAATACTCCGGCTGTTTTTAATTTTGATTTCATAATACCCCTCCTTTTCCGATAATGATACGTTTATTTTTTTATGCTAACACCTTTACAACAATATTGTAATATTTATTACATCATATTTCAAATGCCTGTTTTGAATGGCTTATTATGCCCGAAAGGCATATTATAAAAGTAAGTGCTTTAGGGTATAAAACAAAAGTATTGTTTGCTGTTTATTCTACATCTAATTATATTTCAAAAGCATACATAAGTACAATAACTTTTTTGCATACTGCTATGCGTTAAACGCAAAGCAAAAACATTAGAAAATAAAACCGATGCGATCCTATACACCTCCGGTTTTATTTAATTTCAAGAGAATTTACCCAACCGCTTACTTCATCAGCAGAGGCTCCTCCGCTAAAGCGGCGACCTTCAAGCCAGTTTGCGCCTTGGGTAAGCTCCTGCATATTTTCTGCGCTTGTACCTATGGGACTGCTGCCGGATGTACAGAACGGAATTATGGTTTTGCCGTTAAAATCATAGCTTTCCATAAATGTATACATTATTTTGGGTGCCTGTCCCCACCATATGGGATAGCCTATGAAAACAGTATCATAATCTTCCATATTTTCCACCGTTCCGGAAATTTCGGGGCGTGCGCTGTCGTCATTCTGTTCTTTATTTGCACGGCATTCGGTATTATAGTCAAGGTCTTCGGCTGTGTATGGTATTTCGGGAGTTATGGCATAAATATCGGCTTCCGCTGCCTCGGCTATTTTCTCCGCTACACCCTTTGTATTGTTTGTTGCCGAAAAATAGACTACAAGAATATTGTTATCACTTTCCGACGTTTCTTCGGCTGTGGTACTTTCCGTTGCTGCCTCTGTAGAAGTTACACTTTCAAGCTGTGTGTCCGATTTCTTTACAATAGTAACGGTTTGTTCCTCGCCGTTCCAATTTACTTCAAGCCCGAAGCTCTCGGCTATAAAGCGTATGGGCAGCATAGTTCTGCCGCCTATTATGGCAGGAGGAGTATCAAGAGTATACGGTTCGTTATTGAGATAAGCCGTTGTGCTGTCTATTTCAAGCTTTATATTGTTATCTCCGCTTTGTAGACCTACCGTCCTTGTATCTGCGTCCCATTCCACACTGCCGCCTATTTCCTCAACTACGGCACGAACGGGCAGAAGCGTTCTGCTGTTGACGATAACGGGTACGGTGCCGTTTTCATCAATGTTTTTTTCCTCGTTATTTACAAGCATAAGAGGGCTGTCAATTTTAAGCCGTATCGTCAGGTCGTCGGGCTCCGCTGCATTTACCGATGCAGCCGCCATGCAAAAGAATATTAATGTAAAAAGTACCGATAAGATTTTTTTCATAGTATAACCTCCATTCTTATTTCATTTCCTTTTCCCAGAAGCGTATTGCGTTTATCTCGAGGCTGTCTGCCAGACTTTCAAGCCCTGCGGTTTCTTCTGCGGTCAGTTTTATGCTTGCAGCCTTTACCGCATCTTCAACATGGCTTGTTTTGGTAACGCCTACAATAGGCAGAGTGCCTTTTGCGGCAGCCCATGCAACAGGTATCTGTGCAGGACCCACGTTATATTTGTCGGCAAGTCTTTTAAGCTCCTTATTAAGTATTTCCAGTTTATCAAGCACGGGATTATAGGTTTCCGCTCTTGCCGAGCCCTCGGGCATAGGGTGCTTTGTATCATATTTTCCCGAAAGGGCTCCTTGTTCCAGAACCATATATGCAAAAAATGTAATATCGTTTTTGCGGCAGTAGTCCAATATGCCCGAACTATCGGAGGAGCGATTTATAAGGCTTAAATGGTTTTGTACTGCGGACAGCTTTAATCCGTAACTTTTAAGTATCTCATCTGCCTGTTTTATTTCCGCAAGATTGTGGTTTGATACACCAAGCAGAGGAACATTGTCCTTGCCCTCAAAATATTTTGCCATTTCCTCTGTCCATTTGGGTGCGTCCCAGACATTATGTATCCAATAAATGTCAAAGCCGTTAAGTTCCATAAGTTCAAGCTGCATTTCTATCATATCCTTAAATGCTGTGGGAGATAAAGCATCGGCGCATTGCGGTGTAAACTTATCGGATATAATATAGGAGTCCCTTTGTAAGCCTTTCAAAAAGCCCGCAAGTATCTTCTCCGATGTACCCGTTCCGTAAGCATAAGCCGTATCCCATAAATTCAGCCCGTTTTCCATAGCCTTATCAAAAATAGGTTTCAGTGTTTCCGATGTAAATTCGTTTCCAAATGTTCCGTCGTTACCCCACGCCCATGCGCCAAGGGCTATTTTAGGCAAATTATTTTTAATGTTCATTATCATTCCTCCTTTCTGCAAAACATAAAATCACTTACCTTTTTTGGAAAATGACAGACATTTTCCTATAACATCGCCCGTTTTCAGGTATTGGTATGTAGGAAACTCAAACAAAACAGGCTTTAATGTATTGTAATTTATTTTGCCGTTATCATCCAAGTGTTCCTCCGATACATAGGTATTGTCGATAGTGCATATAAAGCTTTCAAAATTGGGTGTATTGTAAGTATCGACAACGCTGCATTCCATTGTAAGAGGTGATTTACTTATAACAGGCGTTCCCTTTTCGCCGAGTTCATATTCAAATACATTTGATTTATCTGTTTTTTTACCGCTGACAGAGCCTGTATAATCGGTTTCTTTCAGAATACCCTCATCAACAAGGTTTATGGAAAGTTTATTTGTTTTCTTAATACATTCATTTATGAAATGAGGCTTCGCAAGGCTTACAAGCACTCTGTCATGACCTATTATGCCTATATGAGCAACAAGCGTCCATGTGGGTTTATCATTATTCATAGCTCCTATCACCGTTACAGGCGTTGGATACAACGCAAGTACAGAACCTAAATTCTTTTTCATTTTTATTCCTCCTAATATATAAGCATCTTGTTCTGACATTGTGTCAGTATAATTATAATAGCACTGTTCTGACATTGTGTCAATATATAAATAAAAAATTTTTCCCTTTTTTCAATACCATTTTTTTATTTTTGGTCTATAGTAAAAATATAGCGACAGTCCAAGCAATAATATCAGACTGCCGCAACATATTGTATAAATTTTCAGAAAAAGGATACAAGATAATATGAACAAGACTAATTTTATTGAACAGTATAATATATAAACTTTTGTAAAACCTGTAAGAACAACTGCCACGCCATTATTTTCCTCTAATCTCCTGATAGCCCATAACGGAGATATGAAAACATAGTTTCAATACCTATTGAAAATAAAACAGTAAATCCATAGTTATACTGCCATATACACAAAAAATAAGAGGACATTAAAACCCTCTTATCAAAAAATTTTTGTGATGTTTGTATATATATATTTATATCTTAAAAGTATTTATTTTTGTAGAAATAAACTGTCACATATATTTTATTCGGAAATATTATTATTTCAATTATGCTCCATACTCATAATCGGCAATTTTAAACAACACCTTTGTATAATTATCATATAATAACCTGCATTTTCGACTGACACAACAGTAAGTACCCACCGCCTGTGAGGTGAATACTTACTTGATCAGTTAAATATCATAATATATTTGCCACCAATATATTTTTTATATTCTTTCATACCATAATAAACGGTATATGGTATCAAATTAGTGTATTTTACACCTTTAAATACACTTAGCCATTAATTTTAAACACGTTTCAAAATAAATTTAGTGTTAATTCCAATTTGTTTGAGTATTGGCAAAAGTAACACGTCATTACATCCCGATAAGAGTATTTTATTAACTATCCTAATTATTTTGTATTTTAACACTATTTTACATATCCGCAGTTTTAAGTTCGTAACCTTCAAAAAGCAAAGTTCTGTCTGTTGTCGGCGATGTTTTTGCCTTATAATAAGCAAAACTTTTAATACCCTCCACCCATGTCAAAAGCGATCCCTCGTACGAAGCATCATAAGTATTATTTAAAGCATCTCGATCTCTTATATTTTCAATTTCATAAAATTCAACCCCATTATATATCTCTCGATACCAGTCTTTGTTTTGTAAATTATTTAACATAGGATAATAAAATGTCATTTCATCTATTAGACCATCTACTGTTATATAACCGATATTTCCATAGATATCCGTACACTTAATTGTTAAAAGAATACCATCGTCTGGTATAAAATATTCTAATTTTAATCCGTCGGATATAGTGATAGGAAAGTCTGCCGGCTTAGAATTTGTATTTATGGTAATCTTTTTGCATTTCCATCCTCCGTTGCTGCGTATTACACTAAAACTGCCATCAGCTTCCTGATCTATTATATACAATTCGCTCGCACTGTCCATAGTATAAATGCCGGTACAATTATTAAGTAAAACATCATAACATGACTCTGACGGATTTAACAACTCAGCTCTATCCAATGTTTCGTCCTGTGTTTGGTTCTCCGAAATTTTATTATATGAATTAAGCACACTTGCTCCTATAATGATAAACAGCAGAATAATACCTATTCCAAAAAATATTATGCTGTCAATATATGATTTTGGTATTTCATTAATAGGTATGCCATCCGTTTTAAAGTGTTTATCCCAATCAAATGTATTTTTTATTTCTACTTTTTCAAAACCGCCTTTTATGCTGCCGCTAAAATTGTGTTCCGAATGAATCGATTTTTCAACTGCCTCCTGAGCGACAGCTGCATGTGCTGTATCAGGAGTGGCTGAGCTTTTAGTAGACTTTGCGGATAAAGCTGCTACAGATACTTGCAGTGCTTCATTGTCATGTGTTTCGTATTTAATTGAAGGCATTTTTGACTGTGGGAGTGTCATTGTCATTTCAGACACTTTTTCTTTATGTATTGCCGACATTTCCGCACTTGCCATGGTAACCGTTTCAGAATTTGGATCTGGCGCTGACGATAACTTATCTTTTATATTATCTTTTTTCGATTTATGTGGACAATTATCTACATAATGCAAACTTTCATACCTTGCCAAATCACCATTTGGATAAATTAATCTCCTTTCCCTGTCGCTATACATTATATCCTCAAGCTCCATACGCATTATATGGGGTGATGAATATCTTAAATTAGAATCATAACTACAAGCCTTAAGTATTATCTCCGCAAGTCTTCCGTCGTCATTTGCCGGACATACAAGAGGTGTGCCTGCAAGCCTTTTAAGCATTGCACTTTCTCTGTCCCTGTGTGTTATAGGCTGTGGATAAGGCGGCATAAACGGCATGCGGTTATTGTTTAAAAGACGGTACATAACAAGCCCCAAAGAATATATATCTACCGACGATCCATACGCCTCTCCCTTATAAACCTCGGGTGCAATATAGGTAAATGTGCCTTTTTGCGAGAGTCCTGACATTGTCCTTTCCACCTGTCTTGCTATGCCAAAATCTCCTAACTTAAAATCTCCGTTTTCGGAAATAAATATATTCTCGGGCTTAATGTCTCTATGAACTATATTATATTTTTGACACAGCTCAAGAGCCTTGCACATATCAATACCGAGCTTAATAATATCCTTTTTGACTATTTCATTCTCCCTTATGTAGTCAATAAGATTTGTAAGAAGCTCCATACGAATAAAAATATCCCAACTTATTTCTTTATCACTTTTTATTACCTTATGATCCTCATAGCTGACAATGTGACTATTGCCCTTAAGTTTTGACATAAGCACAAATTCACCCACAATGTCCTTCACCGCTGACTCAAAATATCTTATAACCGATACCTCGTCAGCACCTTCGGTCATAATACTTTTTACCTCAGACTGCGACTGTGGGACTCGAATATGTTTAAGTGCAGCAGTATAAATATTACCAAATTCTTTTCGTTCTACTTTGTATACTTTTCCAAAACCTCCTTCACCAAGTTCTTCCGTTATATACCAATTATCCCAGAACGGCTCAAATCGTCTTATATCCTCCATTTTTCCACCTTCCCAAATTTTTTATACCGATATGTAATTCATCTCATAATCCGTTTTATTCCTTCAAAAAAAGGTTCGTTGCATATATAAACGACAATAACCGATGCATTATCCCTTGCTCCGTTTTTGTAGGCAAGTTTAACTATCTCCTCGGCAGGATTATCCATATTGAGCAGTGATGTTTTTGCAAGTAACTCCTCATCAATAGAATTCCATACTCCGTCCGAGCACAATATAAAAACATCTCCGTCGTTTATCTTGTAAGTGCCAAAAAAATTTGGCATAATATCTTCACCTTCTTCACCCTCATAACCAAGATATTGTGTAAGATAATTTCGTAAATATTTTATTTTTACGTCTTCTTTCGTTATAAGTCCTGCGTTAGTCATAACTTCCGCCATTGTATGATCCACGGTAAGACGTGCAATAGTCTTGTCTCTTAAAAGATAGATTCTGCTGTCACCTATATTTGCCACTGTAAATCTTCCACCTGAAAAACTAAGAACTGCCGCCGTGGATCCCGATTTTTTATTTTTTCCCCTGCCTATGGAACACACCGCCTTGTTTGCTTCCGTAAAAAAACGTTCTATATTTCTTACTACATGCAAAGTTTCAGCCGCCTTCAAAGATGCCGCTTCTCCGTCAGACTTTCCTCCCATTCCATCAAAAACACCGAAAAGATTTTGTCTAAACGGCATATACCTAACACCACTGTCGTCTTTATGTCCATACTTGAGCCAATCCCCGCAGATATACAAATTATCCTCATTATTTTCCCTATAACTGCCCTTTTGAGATGAATAGCAACATTTTATATACATCATAAAATTATCATCCCTTTCCTCATTATATACATTGCATATATACTAAATCCATATGATTCCTTTTATAGCACAGTATATCAGACTTTTTTCATCACAAATAAAAATTATATTGCCGTATTTTACTAACAAAATTCTTATGTTATATTTTTACACTTTAACATAAATTAGACCAAGATTAATATTCTTAACAACACACAAACCATTTATTTAAACCATAAATTCACAATTGTATACATCTAGGCATAAATCCCTATCGTCAATGATATTCATACTATGCATAATACATTACATACTAATAACAAACAGCTTATAACAACGCCTTTGTTTAAACAATAAACTCATACTCCTGCAAGTATCCACCCACTAAGATGCCAGGGACTTGCTTAGTCGCTTAAAAAAGAGCTGTTGTACTGACTGCATAAGTCATATTGCAACAGCTCTTTTTGGTTCCACCGATTATAAAGACAAAAATATATTATTATAACATTAATTTACTGTAGTATTAAAATAATTTACCCTATGAATTACTGCTGCAAATTCGGCTTTACTCATTATACCCTTAGGGTCGATATTGTTGCCGCCCTTACCTGAAAGTATACCGTTTTTGTAAAGTACCTGTATTGCATCCATCGCCTCAGGTGCAATATTTACACTGTCAGTAAAGTTTACATATCCTTCTGCAGCACCGTAGCCCGCATTAATATAATTAAGATATTTTACTATCATAATTGACGCCTCTTCCCTTGTAACAACAGCATTTGGATCAAACTCGGCTTGTGGCTTCATTACTCTTTCTTGTGCCCATTTAGCATATGACGAGTACCACTGACCATCTTGTATGCCCTTATACTGTACTGTATCAAATTTGCTTGTATCCTCGCCGGAGAGCTTGGCGAGGGCCGTAACAAAAGCTCCCATTGTTATAGGTTCATCCGGTGCAAAAAGAGCATTGTTGTAAGGGTCAATAAGCTTGCTGCCGTATGCCCAATCCACATCCTTGTAATACCACATATCTTTGCTTATATCAACAAAGTCCGCAGCATTTTCAGGTGCAACCGGAGGTACTTCTATTTCGTTCCATTTAGCATAGAGCGTCATATTTTTAAATACCTTGCTGTCTACGTTAAATTGATTGGTAAATTCAGGATCGGTAAACCAACCCACAAAACTGTATCCAAGTTTTTTAGGTGTAGGAAGTGTACCTATTTCGGTATCTCCCAATACTTCTCTTGAATCTGTATAGCTGCCTCCGTTAGTATCGAACCATACACGGCAATTTACGCGTTCCCACTTAGCATAAAGTGTGACAGAAGCATTAATCGGAACCTTATTATCAAATTTTTCCGTAAGATCTTCGTCCTTATACCAACCCTCAAGTCTGTAGCCTTCCTTTTCGGGAGTTATAAGATAGTGGAGTATCTTGCCCTCTTCTATCTGTACAGGTTCAGCCTTTGTACCACCATTCACAACATAAGTCACTGTATAATATACAGGCTCTTTAACAGGTGTGGAAACCGCTTTCCTGCTTCCTTTTGATGTTCTGCCCACTGAGGATTTGCTTGCGGACGAGGTATTATTAGGCGATCCCGTTGAAGCAGTATTTTTGTTTGAACTTTGCTGTGCCGGAGTTGTATATTCAGACTTTGCAAGCGCCGTCTGTGTGGGCGCTGTTTTTACCTCTGACTTCGGTTTTGTCTTCTTTGTGAAATTTTGAGCAGATTTCTGCATGCGATTATCAACAGTGCTTCGGTTTGCAGCTGCCAATGTATGAGTACCATCAGAGATATTATTAAATATTCTGTCACTAATATTATTATTGGTGCTTCCGGCGCTAACCGTGTAGTCTATGCCCTTTACAAGTTTAACACCGTCCAACCATAAACCTTGGAACTCATCCTCGTGACCCTTATAATCATACTCATACTCAAATACCTGAGATCCAGCACTTTCGCCTTCTTCAACCTCAATGTCGGGAATTCGTACAAGTATGGCAAAACCGTCGTCTACCTGAGCATTTACGTTTTCATCTGTATTGTCAAGTATATTCAGCGTAAGGTCTGCATAAGACGGTTCAAACTCATGGCTGCTGAAATCCGCCTTGACACGTATATCAAATTTACCCGTTTCCAAAGGTACACCATAAATTTCACCGCTTGGGAGTAATTCAAGACCCTCCGGCAGTATTCCATCCTCAAGCGAGAATGTTACTCTGTTCCAATCGTGCATATTGTTTGTGGTAATTATAGTTGAATAAGGCACATAAAGAACGCCGTCATGTAGTGAATCAGTATCTATTTTAGGATTACCTGCTTTACCCGTTATCTTTATTACCCTTGGTTCCTGTCCATCGGCTGTAACGGTAAGCGTACCGCTGATGTCACCTTCACCTTTTGCTATGAGCCTTATTTTACCTACATTTGGCAATTCACCCTTGTAATTGCCTGTTGTATTTACAGTTGAGTCAAACGGAGCAAGAGTATCGTTGCCCTGACCGCCTATCGTCCAATAATCGTCAAGCTCTATATTATTTGAATCAAGAGATACTTTTATCCCGGTAAGTTTCTCGGAGCCTATATTTGCAACAAAAATATCATGTACGTTTCCGTAATAGTCATTAATAAATATCTCTCTTGTATCAGGTCCGTTTACAAAAAGCTTTCCGCCTTTTTCTTTCTTTGCAACGGTTATCCAATAATTTTTATGATCAATATGATTTTCCGCAGAAACAGTATATCTTACCGAACCGTTCGGATTTATAGATGTATCTTTCTGATTCTTTGTAAAGTCAGCAGGAGAAAGGACTGCGATAACATTTTCGCTTTCTTCATCATCACCTGTATCCTCTGCCTTACCATCCTTATAAACCTTTGCGTGATAACCAAGACGCACCTCCGGACTTACCGATTTTAAGCTTTGCTGTGTGTCATTCACAAGTAAAGTCTGGTAACCGAGACTGTAATATGTATCCTGATCATAAGGTATTATGTAGGTATCCGTATTTCGTCCGTCGTCTTTTATTTCTCTGACACTGAAATACTTATCATCGGAATCCACTACGGGAGGTTCTTCATAACTTAATACTTCCTCATCATCTTCCGTTATATCCTCTGCAAGTACCTTTATCTTCCATACCTCGGTACCTGCTTTGCCGGAAAATACGGTAAAGTTTTTACCTTCTCCGCTGAAGTTGGCTTTGTATACATCACTTGCTTTAAAGCCCTCGGCACTTGAATCCACAAAAAGCTTGTCCTTTATATCGGGCTCTTTTGCTGCAGCCTGTATTGATGCATAACTTCCCTCTACCGCCTTTACCACAAGGCTGTTGTTAAGCTCGTTTTTATTACCGTCATAAAAATTTAAAGAGAAATAATAATCATTATCGGCAGGTGTTTCCGGTGCCATATCAAACTTTATCACCTTTGCACCGTACTGATCGTAATATGTTGTATTGCTTCCTTCGTAACATACAGTTTCGCCTTTTTCGTTAATACTGTATATATCGTTATGATTTATTGAATTGCTCCTTGGGTCTGCAGTTAAATAGAAATAGTCAAATCCTACGACCTCACCGTTTCTTTTATAAACAGCCGTAAGCATTCTTCTCTCTTCCTCATCGGAATAACGTCCGCCAAGGCCTGCATCTATTTGGGTCATATCTGGAGATGCAAGCTCATCTGTAACATCCACCGAAGGATCACCCATAGCCGCCGCAATAGCTGCCTCAGCCGTAGCAAACCTACCATCATAAACACGCATTTCCGCGTCGGGATAATTTTCGCTTTTAAGTGTCATATAAGTAAAATAATAACTGTCCTCATCATATCCCGGAGGTATGGAAAACCTGAGATTAGACTGGATGTCCGTAATGCCGTCCTTATTGGTGAATTTTCTTTTGCTATATGAAGGAGTAAAATCAACGTGGCTGCGTACTGTCCTTGTAGTACTGTCACCCATGCTGACTTCTTCCTGCAGATAAAGGTCCAGATTAAATACATCCTTAAGCTCCGGACCCTTTATATCAAGTGTATACCTGACATTATCGGGATCGAGCTGATTTCCCGATCCTACAATAAGCTCCATTGTAGCATATGAATCATAAAACACAGGCATAAGGTCTACAGTGCTGTTAAGATCCGTAATCTGCCATTTATCGGTTTCTATACTTCCACTGTCACCCGTAAATCTGCTCCATACTACCTTAGCATCCTTTTCTACCTTTGGATGCTCATTGTTTTTATCAACCATTTTTGAAAGTATGTCGGAAACTTTCATTACCCTTAGTTCTCCGGGAAGCAACTCCGAAAGATCCAGACTCACAGATACTTCCTTAATAGGAAGCAATGTAGCATTTACCGTACTTACCTGTGCAAAAAGTACAACCAATGCCAACATACCCGAAACGATTCGTTTTAAAGAATTTCTCATTTTATCAACCCTTTCTTTTTTATATTTTATACTCTTCGGAGTATGTATAACTATGATGTTTTCCTCCTTTCCGCCATAGCAATAAGTTCATCTATGGAATAAATGCGACATGTTCGCAGTTTTCCCATACCATAGTCAAAAACCAAGCTGTTATTATATACATCGGTTAGCTTGGGAAGATATGCTATAGGTTTATACGTGCTATTATCAAGCAGTATACCGTATATTCCTTCAGTTGTTGATACATAACTGCTTATCACATAACTCCCCGCAGGGGTTATATATGTAAGATAAGCATCCTTTTCGAGTTCCGATATTTTCTTTCCATTTTTTAAGCTATAAGCAACAGGAGCTTCGCCAAGAGGAGATATTATTACTGCATTGTCGGTAAAAAACGCTTCAGAATTATTTGAATCAGGAACTTCAAAAAGCTTATTTCCTTCACCGTCATATATGCTGCATACAGATTTGTCCGAGAGAGCAAAAAAATATCCCTTTTCGTTTTTTGCCGATCCTATCAGCTCTCTGTTTTCCGCAAATGTGCTGTCTACAACCATTCCGCAGTATGCTGCAAAATCGCCTTTAACATTCTGTGAAAAAACTTCTTCTGCTGTATCGGAAATCAGTTTAAGCGTTCCGTCACCACATAAAATACTGACACCATAAGGTGCATATTTTACAGATTTAAGGTCAGTCTTCTCAAAAATCATCTCTCCAGTTTCACCGGAATACATTCTTAATGCGTCATTGTATATCACCTCAAGGTTACCGCTTTCTTTACTGTATTGCTGATCATATACATTATCGGCATCCGGTATTTCCGTTTCGTTTATAAGAGTGCCGTCCTTTGAATATATCCTAAATGATTTGTAATTAAAAAGCATTATTTTTGAACCATCGGTACTTATTCTTGCCTCTGAATGCAAGTAATCCTTATCATAGTTTGCAATATCCTTATCTTCATTATTTATTCTTTTAAATATTCTCACCTGCGGGTCATTTCTTCCAGCTGCTATTGCATGATCACCTGCCGTAAAAATAAAATCTATCGTTTCGTCTCCACCCGGTATATTTGATATTTGTTTAGCAGCATCATTATAAAATAAAAATTCATTTTTTTTGGTTACGGTAGCAAACGTATCTCCCGAAACATTAAAATCCACCATATCCGAATCCGTAAAAGCTGCTTCGTGTTGTTCACCCGTTTGTGGATCTATTTTAACGGCGGTATTTAAGTTTGACAGATATATACCGCTTTCACTCGCTTTTACCCTTATTCTGCCACTTAAAGAAAACCCTACGGTTTGTTCAAGATTTTTTATATCCAATATGTCAAACTCACCCTCTGCATCTTTCCCCTCACCTATACAAGAAAATGCGAAATAGTCACCGCTAAATCCACCCTCAAATGCAACGCAGTCGGTAGTATCAAAAATCAGTATGTTTTCATCGGCATTTTCTGTGTCAAAAAGTGTCAGTCCACCGTCATCAAAGCTTACAGCCAGATATTTCCCGTCTCTGCTAAGCTTGAAAATATTATCCATTGGGTCGGCAAATATGTCCCTGTCATCCACCTTTTGCTTTTTTCCTTCAAAGTTTACGATTGAATTTTCGTTTCCGCTCTTTGCATCATAAAGATACGCATTTGTTTCGTCTCTTAAAAGCCCGGCAATACTTGTTCCGTCGGCCGATACAGCTATGTGAGTAGCAGGATGACCCGTCCACAGCGTAACTTCGTTTTGAATATCATATACCGAAAGTCCGTCCTTACCCGCATATGCCAATTTTTCGTTATCTATAAAAACGACATCGGAAAGCGCAGATTCGATAATCGGCAACTTTGCTTTTACCTCTCCTGTTTCTGTATCAAATATAGCTGCTTCAAAAGCATAAAGTGACACACCGGTTTTTCCGTCGGGAGATATGACTGTTTTAAAAACTTCCGAAGGCATTTCCAGAACCATATGTGATTTGTAACCATCCGAAAGATCGTACACCCCAAGTGCATTGGAAAGTGCGTATTGTGCCTCAGGTATGTAAGACGGTATAAAAAGTCCGCTTTTAGGCAAAGCTTCAAGCGCATATTCTACAGCACCGTCCGTATTTCCTCCCCTGAGTGCATTGGCAGAATACTCCGCATAAGTTGCTGCCCTTTGGAATGCCTCCATTCTTTTCAGACCCGTAAATGTCGAAAATATCCCCACAGCCAGTATACACGCAGAGAAAACCATTGAAGTAACAAAACCTCTTTTAATTTGCTTTGTTCTAATATCGCTCTCTCTTAAATGCGTAAATGCCCAAAGCATTTCTTCCGCACTTGCATATCTCAAATTTGGATTAGGATTCATTGCCTTGGCTATTATGGCCGATATTTGCGGCGAAACATCGGCTGAAGAAAGAGGCATTACATCTACAGCATTTTTTGCAGGTCTTCTACCCGAAAAAAGATGATATAATGTTGCTCCAAGACTGTATATATCTGAGCGCACATCCGGAACAATGACCTTTTTGCCTGTTGTGGATTGCGATCGGTTCATAACCATAGTTACGGTAAACTTTTCTTCATTGGGTAAAGCTAAAGTTTCCGCACTGTCATTCTGTGCCTCCATCATTTCCATATCCTTTGTTTCCGCACCGGAGTCTACTTGCTTGTCCAAATTATCGGCAATCGAATATACATTTTTTTTCGAAACGGCAGAAGATTTATTTTTTTTAATTCTTCCGGTAATCGGTCCTTCCGTATCGAATCTTCTTGACATACCTGTTACGGAAGTATCGCTTGAAAAGTCAAGACCATAATGTTCCGGAGATGCATACCCCGCACTTAAACCGACTACATTTTCTTCCCCAAGAGCAAGTGCTATATTAAAATCTATTAGACAAATATCGCCATTTTCACGCAACATAATGTTGGCAGGTTTTATATCACTGTGTACAATACCTCTCGGAGGATTACCATGTTCGGGTTTGTGGAGATATTTAAGCGCCTCCAGAAGCTGGCATGCCCATTTTATTATCTGAGCCTGAGAAAATCTAACTCCGCGTTTCAAGGGTTTATCCAAACTTTCACCGTCAATATAATCTATAACGGTGTAAACCACATCATCTTCCATGAAATAATCATAAACGGTAGGTATGTAAGTATGGCTCAGATTCTTAAGTGCATCAACCTCACGCCTTAATATTTCTGGGCGCGTGGTTATCTTCCTTTTATCCGCTTTGAGTACGACATTCTTGTTTAACCTCATATGCTTTGCAAGATATACTATGCCACCGCCGCCCGAACCTATTTTTTCCTCAATCTCATATACTCCGGCTATTATTTCTCCCATTTAATTCACCACTTTTCGACTATATTATTAATGCTACTGTTTTCCCCGTATTCTTTATCGAAGCTTAAAGTAAGTTTTGCCTTTTTATAAAAAAATATCATGACGGAAATGATCATATATAACGCACCAAAAGCTGCTGCTCCTATACCTCCGTAAAACAGTACTTCATTCATTGCATAAAACCTCCGTTTTTTATTGAACAATATAACAACTTTATTTTTTACTGCATAAGCAAATACATCCTGTACAGAATTACTGCCGCTTCACCTCGCGTAAGAGGTCTGTCGGGTTCAAAATAATCTTCCCATATGCCTATGCTTTCTCTCTCCATAAGTGCAATGCCGGCAATGGCATATTCCCTTATATCTTCCTTATCCTCAAATTTATCGAGCAACGACATATTCTCTTCTGGCAAATATCCTTTGTTAATCATTTGCTGTCCTACAATAACCGCCATCTGCTGCCTTGTAATATTGTCGGAAGGATGGAAGGTATTATCCTCAAATCCTGCAAGTAATCCGTATTCTTTACCTGCCATAACATATTCATAGTACCAATCGGAAGACGAAACATCGTCAAAGCCTTTACTGTCTGTATCGCCGCCCAAATCAAGATACAGCATTTTGCACAATACTGTCACTATCTCGGCTCTTGTTATATTGTCGTCAGCACCAAATACACCTTCGGCTTTACCGCTTACTATATTTTTTGAAGCAAGAACAGACACAGCCTCATAAAGTCCTTTTTCGTTCTCATTTATATCGTTAAATTGCTGAATATTATTTTTTATGAAGTAATTACCTCCTGCACTCACCGGAAACTTGATCATATCCTCATATGCAATATAATTACCGCCTATTACATAATCACTGCCATCTGTATGCTGTCTATATGCAGACACGTACATATTGTCAAATCCCTCTTCAAAAAGAGGGATACCCATATAAACGCCGGATACTTTTATCCCGGTATCTCTATCCCCAAAATTAACAAAAAACGTATGTATCTCATCACTCTCGGATAATTTCCGGGGATCCGGTTTTACTTCAACAAACAAAACAACAGCACTTGAAAAAACACATAGCGCAACCGTTAACGTTCCTATAAGACATAGGTTCTTTTTATTAAAACCTGTATTAAACTCTTTTTTTGCCAAAAAAAATATCAAAAAAAGCACAACAAGCAGAGCTGCCCCTCCAAAAATCCCCACAAGCAAAAGCTTCAAAACAGGCGAAGGCACTCTGTTATATTTTGAAATAATTTTATCATTATCTTTATAGACTATATTAATATCACTATTTTCGCCATTTGTTTCACCAAGATGCTCCGGTTGAATGTAAAAACACATTCCACCGGTATCAACAATTATTTCATCAACAATACCCGAATAATCGGCAATACTGCTGTCTACTGTAAAGGATAGATCATCCTTACATTTTGTAACATTCAACCTAATGCATATACGCGGCTCCTTATTAAAAACACTTGACCTATACTCATCTTTTTTTGCCAATGCATTCTTTACCGTATCATTAATAAGCTCCGCATCTATCAACATATCTTTACTGTATTTGGTTTGTAACGTACCTTCTTCCAATATCTCATTTTCAACCTTTATTACATCGTAAGGTATCGTTTCGGCATATGCATTAAAAGTAAAAAAATTGATCATAGCCAACAGCAAAAAAACAAATTTCATTTGATCCACCTACTTACATCTAAACATTAACAACAAAAATACCGCCCTCTGTATCCATCACACATATAAGCAGCATTTACATATGTAAACATAAAAGTTAACTTAGTTTTTTATATAAACCTATAAAACACAAATTTTTGCTAAATGATTTTTAAAATTACCATAGACAAATTGTCGTTAGCATCCTGCGACTTTACAATATCCCTTATCTTTTCTGCTGCCAATTGAGGCGCCGTATCAACAATCATAGAAATATTTTTCTTATCGTCAAAATCAAAATAATTATAAAGTCCATCTGAACAAATAACCAGCACATCATTTTTTGACATGCCAATATCACCGATGTTTACAGACAAATTATCTCCTTTGCCTATGTAAGAAATCAAAACACTTTTATTTCTGTCGTTGTTTTCGTCCGTATTGATTTTATTTATATATGCATATAGGTTTTCGTCATGCGAAAGTTGATTTACTGCATTGTTTCTGATTAAATACAATCTTGTATCACCGGAATAAACATAGTAACACACATTATTTAATATAAGCGCAAATGTAAGTGTTGTACCTGATCTTACACTGTTTTCTTTGCAGTATTTTAAAATTTTTAAATTTAAATTTATAACTTCATCGGACAGTGATTTTTTTATTTTAACTCCATCCAGCTTATCAAATTGATTATTATTTTCCCACCAATCAATCAGCCCCTGTATAACCATATCACTGACTTCTTCTCCGTTCTGCAATCCGCCCATGCCATCAGCCACGGCAATCATTGCATCACCGTTTTTTTTTATGCTTAAAACTCTGTCTTGATTGAGTTTTCTTTTATTTCCTGTATCGGTAATTAAACCTATATCAAATTTTTTATGTTTAATCACAGGCAATTCCTCGTTTCTAACCATTTAACTTGTTTTCTATGGTAACACTGACAACTGTATTCCCGAACTTAACATTACAGTTTTTGGTAATTTCAACCTTTTCTTCAATTTTTTTTGAATCAACATATGTTCCGTTTTTGCTTTTTTTATCCGTTAAGTATAACTTATTATCTATTATTGTAAATTCAGCGTGAAACCGACTCAAATACTCATTATTCCATAAAATGAGGTCATTGCTCACATCTCTCCCGACAGTTAATTTATCGGATGTCATTTTCAAAACCTTGTTTCCGTTTCCGTCATTGTAATTAAGTATTACTTCTATACCCAATGCAGTTAATGGAACTGTTTCTATCCGGTCATTGTTGTATATTTCCATATCCAGGTTTTTGGTTTCTTCACTGTCGGGATTGTATAAATTTATTGAACCCGAGCTACTGGTTGATTCACGCTTTTGATCCGGCGAATCTTTATTTGGAAAAAGACCTACACCCGTTGTCATTACATCCTCGTCATCGTATTCGCTGTAATTATTAAGTTTTTCAATACGATTACGATTTATATCAACAAAGTCTTTTATATGATCCCATTTAACTTCCTCTTTTTGAGGCTGTTTATCTTCATTATTGTCATTTTTTTTGATATTTTTTAATGTTATTATTATAAGTGTCAACACTAAAATTATAACAACAACAGCCACAGCAATAAGAACATAATAAATTATCATAAAAACACTCCTTATCTAAAGGCCTTTACTTATTGCTCTTCTGCAGAATTAAAATTAAGGAGCTGTTTTTCAAAATTAAGGTTACTATCGTTTGAATAACCCATAAAAACCACCTCATCAATATCATCCTCATCAAATAAAAAACAATATTCTGGGCCTATACTCCCCTCAGGATAAAAACAAGCCAAATAATCCCATACCTTATTTGTTGTTGAACTTAACTGCTTTCTGCCAAAAACCATAAGCGTTTTTGTACCGCCTTTTAATATTACAACTGATCCTATCGGTAACATATATTATTATTCCTCCAATCATTGAGCTAAAATATTGGTTATTTCGCCCAGCCATCCAATTCTGCATCTTTCGGCTTTCCCTACCATATCAAACAGGTTAGTATATTTCATTGCTCCAGCAACGCATTTTATGGCATCTTCCACATCACTTGAGCCAAAGGCATTAAATAGTAAACTTCCCAACGTTCCCGCTCCGGCTGTACCGACAGCGCCCGCACTCAACACTTCCAAAGAATCCAAGGTTTTAGCACCTGAAGCACCTGAAGCACCTGACGAAGCTGCCGCAATATTTTGATATATTATTGATAATTTGTCGGCTTTATAATTGAATGCTGCTGAAACATCACTTTTTGTTTTCTGCGAATAATTATGTGAAACATCGTCATCGTAAGAGAAAAAACCTTCCGAAATATTAATATTGCCTTCTATAATATCAGGATCACTCATTCCTGCATAATAATTATCTTCACCACCCTGATTTGACGAATATCCACCAAAACTAACTGCTCCGCTGCCTACACCGCCGAAATTGTACGATGCCGTATCGGAATATGATCCAAAACTACTGGTTTTATAATTACTCTCGGTTGCTTTTTTATCCTGCGTCCGACTCGCATTTTCCGATATAGTCTTTTTTTGCATCTCAAAATTTTTCTTGTTTTCCTTTACGTTCTCTTTGTTTCGACCTTCATTTACACCGTTCATAGCCGAAAAATAATTTTCGGTTTTGTAAGCAGCATATCCTCCGCCAAAAGCAGCTGCCGCTCCTGTGTTTATATTTGTATCTTGATATGTATGCTTATTTCTTGTTTCATCGTTTTTAGTAATATTTTCTACAGGTACTGTGTAATCCCTAAAATCCTTTTTTTCGGTATTTTTTCCCTCGGATTCATTCAATACCGTTTCTTCAGTATTCTCGTTCCGAACAGTTTTATCTTCGTCATCATCAGATTTTATTCCATTTAAGGCACCCAATGTCTTATATTTTATCATCTCACTTATAAAGGTATACTCACTAATTATATAGTTGATTATTTCCGCCGCAAACCATGCCTTAATAAGATTATAATTTACTTTCTCAGCGTTTCCGATCTCATCGGAAATTTCTTCAAAATTACTGCCCATACCATTGCTTGTTTCCGCATTGACAGTTTCTGTACCGTTTCCGGGCTTAATTGCATTAAACTCGCCACCGAATACAGGCAGCAAATCATTTATCAAATCAATAATTGCATTTGGTGCAATAGCTATAAAAGCACATATAAAAATCTTACGAACGGAAATATCATCATATTGTTCAACTTTGCAAAAGAAATTAGGTATAATAACAGCTGTTTTTTTTCTGTTGAGCAGACGAACAGGCTTAGTATTCGGCCACAGCCAAGGAAGCAGCTCCAATATTCTGTATGGTACAATAGACGTATATGGAACAACCACTCTCGGCAAAACTGCAGCCGACGTAATATTGCCAAGTGTAAATCCTCCTATATTTTCAATCGCAATTAAGCTTTCCTTTTCAATATAAGAGTATTCATTATAAGCATCAAGAATAAAGTTTTCATGGCTTTTCAGTTCCAAATTAATTTTTTCGGAAAGTTTTTTTGTTTCTTCTATGGTCGCACTTATTTCCGCATCCAACTCCGAATCAATCTCGTCCATAAGTTCTTGACATGTTACGTTAAATGTTGATGATATATTGTTTATAGTATCGGAATAACCATGTATTTCCGCATTAATTCCCTCAAGTTCATTTAAAATAACATAAATTTCCATAATAGCACCCCTTTCCCTCAGTTTGTTTTTTTATTAAACACAAAAATTTTTTTTGCTTAATAAAAAAAGCAAATCCGTCGATGCTTGCATTTAACAAGCACCGGCGGGATAAAAATCTCTAGCTGAATAGGTTGCTAGTAAGAGCATCGGTAGTAGACTGTGCAGTTGCCTCTGCCTGCTCGTACTGTTCAGCACTTGTTTCAAGAAACTGACCGTATTCGGTAATTACCTGATAATATCTGTCCATAGTAGGTTTTAATGAATTAACCTTTTCAACAAAGCTGTCATGTGCACTACCTTCCCAGTTGATACTTGTAAGAAGTTGGCTTATCTGGGACATAAGATCGCTGAATGTATTTGCCTGCTGCTTGATGGTTGAACTTGCACTTCTTAACACTTCAGAATTAACTCTAATTTCTGCCATTTTTATATTCCTCCTTTATAACATTGAACCATATATATCAGTTACCTGTGCTTAAAGCCTTTGCGCTGTCTTTAATACTTGCCTCTGTTTCGGAATACTTGGATGCAGTATTGCGAAGGTATGTAGAATATTGATTTAAAAGACTATATAATTCTTTGAAATCATCCTGAAAGCCGTTGATCTGTGTGGCGTATGATGCCTGTGCTTCACCTCCCCAAGTCTGAGTCAGATCATTCACTGTACTGTTGATGGTGTTAACAACGTTTTGGTAGTTGTCTGTCATTTGCTCAAGATTATTGCTTACCTGTGTAAGTTCTTCCGGTGTTACCTTGATTACATTTGCCATTTTAAATTCCTCCTTAAAATTAAAATATATTTTTACAGGATGTTTCGAGACAGATAGAAAGTCTTTACTGTATTCTTAAATAAGCTAAATTAAATTTTAAATACAATCAATTTATGCTATGTATTTATTGCACTGTTTTGTATCAAAATAATAAATATTCAACATTATTTTTAATACACACTTTTTCGGTAGTCTCGTATATTTCCCTGTATTTTAACATTTTAATATTCTTTTGCATTTGTCTATAGACAATTAAACACAACAGATCATATTATCGACCACCCATCGTAAAGCCGGTACTCAGACCCGAAGTATTCCTTTGAGCCGCCTCGTCAGCGGCCTTAATGGTTTCCGCTACCTTTATTATTGCATCAGCCAACGTTTCCATTTTTCTTTTAAGATTTTTTATTTCTGTTTCCAACTCGTAGCATTCATTTCTGTAAGAATCTGCTGCCTCTCCTCGCCAATATTGTGCCGAATCATCCACTATACCCCTTAATCTGTCGGATACACGTCCGACTTCTTCTGCAAGCGACTTTATGCTCTGCGCTTTTGCAACGGTATTGGGATAATTCATCTTTATATAAGCCATAACACTACCTCCTAAACAAGTATCAACTTACTGCCGTCTTTTACGTTGCACTGTGACAGTAACAAATTACTTGCATAAATTTTTTTACTCTTTGGATCACACAACATAAGATTATCCGAGTCAAGTTTAAGCATTTCAAACTCACTTATTGTACGAAATATAAATTGTGCTGCCTCTTTAATGCTAAGATCCGGAGATACAACCACATCATAGTTTTTGTTTATGCCCGGTATAAATACTTCAATGTATATCTTTTCCATTTTTCGCTCCAAATTGAATTTACAATACTGCTCTTAAAATTTATTTGTTACCCAATGTCTTTATCATCTGTATTCTTTCTTTATCGGTATATCCCAACATGTAAATAGCTTCAATATCATCTTGAAAAAACAATATCATTTCTCCGTCTTCCAAATGACCTTCGGGATAAGGTACTGCCTGATAATCATACTCTTTTCCTTCAAACATCTGCCTTATGCCGGATATAACCACTCTTTTACTTATATTTTTCAATTTTACTACAGTACCTATCGAAAGATATTCACTCACTTTCATTGGTTTCCTCCTCTTTAGGCTTGTTATGCGACTGTACCAACTTTTCGAGCATAATAGATATATTTGTTAAAAATTGCTGTCTTTCTATGTCGGAGAATCCCAAAAAATATATTTTGTCCAGGTCTTCTTGGTCAAAAACCACACGGCTCTCATTATTTATAAAACCTTCGGGATATGGAAGTCCCATATAATCATACAATTTGGATTTTACGCCGTCTCTCATATTTTGCATAACACCCATGACAACAATTTTTTTGTCTTCCTTTTTTAGTTTTACCACTGTACCTATAGGTAATAGTTCATTTACAGAATTTATCATTATTTATCACCTCATATTATTAATTTACCACCAACTATGGAATTTATTTTTAATATAATCTACAGCATCTTCAGCTTTGCTTTTAGCATAATCAATTACCGACGAAACTCCTTCTTTTGCGGTTTCATAAACATCCGATATGCCATTTTTTATTCCTTCATATGTATCCCGGGCTTTATCATACCACTCACTATATTCCGCTAAATCAGATTGACTGAAGTCTCCGTTAAACAGTGAAGTTACAAGTGTATCTAAATGCGTACCATAATATGTCCATGTTGTTACATAATCAAAAAACAGATTATCAGCTTCACCCTTAGCTATTGAATCTGCCAAGATAACATAACCTTCTCCCGCTCTGTCTGAAATATCAAAAGCATCATCCAATGTGTCGATAATAACACCAGAACCCGGAGCTACCGAATTAGCTGCTATTGATAGCAGACTCATCATTCCATCGGTTGAACCATATATCAATCCTTCACCTATTTCTCTTCCGTCTAACACACCGTCGTCTCTTGAATATTCGTCAAATTTTTGGAATATCTTACTCATAGTAGAAAATCCAAGTTTTGTATAATCAAAAGCGCCGCCTGTTTTAAAGGTTCCTCCCAATATTTCGTCTGTATCTACACCTTTGCATTTCAGAATGTCCTTGATAAGATCAATGGATGTCAATGATCCGTCAATCACAAAACCGCTCCTCATAAATGGTGAATCAAGTTTTCCGTTATATGTATTGTAAAGTCCGAGTGGTTTGGTAATAAAATCAAATGCAGCAACCAATCCATTGTGTTCAAAATTTTTAAAAACCGTTCTTAAAGAATCCTTAAACACTTTAACTAAATTGTCCGCCCTGTCCTCATCACCACCAAGCATTATAATAAGGTCTTTAAACGGCTCTATTGTCCTTGAATCACCCGAATTAAAAATGAGATTCAGTATTTCAGGCAATATAGCAGGTAACTGATATAAAGGATAAAACGGATAATTGCGCCCAGATCCATTGAGCCACTCAAACAGATCTTTCAAAGAATAAAATGGAAAATAATCATTGGACAATCTGTCATCTGACGAGTAAAGGTTATTTTCTAAACCGTTGTTTCCACCATTTTTATCAGCTATATTATACTTATTTGCCGAGTCATTTAGGAAATTTACATGTTTATGCAAACGGCTTTCAACCTCATCAATATTTTTCAATATTTTTTGAAACGCCAAACTCACAGTTGCTTTTGATTTTACATTCCAATCAAGAGTATTTTGTATGTTTCTTGTTTTACTCTCTATATATTGTATATCATTTATAAGATCACTTATTTCAAGTGCCTTATTTTTTACCGTATTTGGCACAACGTATATTTCCATAAATTTACTGCACCCCCTTTGTTTTTATGTTTAGATTCTAACAGTTTGTTAAAAATCAATCAATAAATTCTGACGAAACGCACACACCACACGACAAAATACATTTTTTTCGTTTTATCATTTGAAAAGATAACTTTTTGTTTCTATATCTCTATGCAAGCAAGCAGAGAGCATTCGCCTTATTTTTTCGTTTATCTGTATTTTGGAAACAGTATTGAATGTTGTTTTATCATGTACTGCCTCTAAACTCATAGTAAAATCGTTGTTATTTGCAAACATAAGGCTCGTCATACTCAGTGGTTTATTTTTTATATCGTCGAAAAAAACTAACGTATATATATTGGCTGTACCACAAACAAAGTCGACTATAAATTTTATTTTTTTGTCCGATTTTTCACAATTTATAAGACAGTTTTCCAAATCGGTTCTGCTTTGCATATTCCTTAATCTATCAATTATTTTAGTATCAATTATTATTTTATCGTTAGCATCAGTTTCCTCTTTTGTACTTATATTTATTTTATCAATTATAATTTCATATATATTGCTGATCTCTTTGAAATGAGAAATAATATGTTTACTGGGTGAAATACCATGTATTTCATTAACGGTAACGCCGTTGTTGTTAACATAAAAATATGTTGTACAGCTATCATTTACCATGTTGCATTTTAACGAGATAAACACCGAAAGATTTGTCATAGGCTTTAAAATTTCAATAACATCCATATTTAGGATGGGTTCGTTATCAAAACTCCCATGTACATAGCCTTTTTCAGTCAATCTTTCAGCTATGGACCTATCAGATGCAATTACATCCTCTTCAACTCCGATAATATAATTTGCACCTAATATCCCGAGCAAATATGTAAGCTCATCACTACTAAAAATGTAGCCAAAACCACTGTTATATGACATTAATTTTCACCACCGTTCACAAGTTGCTTTATTGCACTTTTATATGTTCTTGAAATAAGTACTCTGCTACCATCCTCCATTTCTATTGTCATATCGGACAAAAAGATATTCTTTATTCTTTTTTTGTTTACCAAAAAGCTTTTGTGACACCTTATAAATCCGTTTCCTAATTCTTCCTGTAAATAACTCAACGAGGAATAGCAGCTCAACCGACGTGATTTTGTATAAATATTTATTTTTTTATTTAGTGATTCAATATAATATATCTCATCATGAAAAAACTTATATATATCGGATCCAACAGCAACAGTAAGTATTGTTTTTGAGAGCTTTTTGTCATTTTTGTAGTACTCATATACCGACTTAAATACTCTTTTAAGCTCATTTTCTACAGGAGGCTTGGTCAAAAAACCACTTGGCATAATATTTTGATTAACAGTCATATAAACAAGAGTGGTACATGCCGTTATAAATACTATATAAATATCCTTATACTGAGCTCTGAGTTTTATGGCAATATCTATACCGCTTACATTTTTGTATGTTATGTCAAGAAAAAACAAATATGTACTTCTCTCTTCAATATTGTAATCAATAAGTTTTTCCGGTCGGATTGTAAAAATTTCCACATCTCCATCCATATTCAACTTTTTTATACAATTATTTAAGGTTCTGTATACAGCCATAGTTTTTTCTTTTTCATCATCACATATAACTATTTTAAACATTAAAACTTTCCTTTACTGCATTAACGGTGTAACAATTTTGGTATAAGATGAACCTAACACATAGAAACCTGTTCCTGCCTTGACTGTTTCCTTATTTCTTGAATTATATGGAACAGATATAGAAAATGCAGATAAGTTTTCACTTTTTCCAAAGCAAAGACCGTATTGTGCTTCAAACAATCTTTTTGTTTCGGGCACCACCTTGTATTTATTGTGAACCGAAATATCATAAACATTGATTATATTTGCTTTCAGCTCATCAATAATTTTAAGCATTTCTTTAAGAATGTTCAAATTTTGCTGGCTTAAACCTCTGAAGAAATTTTCAAAGTCCGCTACTATAAAAACAATTCTTGTAAATTGCTCCATAAATTCTTTTTTATTCATATTGCCACCGTCTTCCGAATATTTTTTATATGCTTTAAATCGCTTTGACATCTCCATAATAAACTTATTTGTAACAGCATTAATTTCTTCCGCTGAAATTGCGTATTCCGCTGGACTGTCCTTTAGTTTCTTTGCAACAGCGCCCGATACATCATCGCATATCCAAAACTCACAATTTTTCTCAAGCTCCAAAATAGCAGCAACCGTATTTTTCCTTCCGCTGTTCATATCTCCGCATATACGAAATACAGGGGTTTGTTTTAAATCAACCGATATTACGTCAATGCTTTGAGCATCATAACCCAGCGGCAACAATCCATTTGTCAAACATTCCTTATACTCTGCTGTATTAGACACATTATAAATACTCATATCCTCAGGTATTACAGGTAAAGGCTTTGGTCTTGCACCTGTCCAACATTCTGACATATGCAAAAACTCTTCCTTTATTTTGTTTACCCTTGCTACTTCGTTTACCTCATCACATGCAAGAGCTGTCTGAAATTCAAGTACACTATCAAACTTAACAAGTCCTCGACCCTTCGTACTTTCAGGAACAACACCTTCTGTCCTACCCAGAATATTGGCATAATCGAACTGGTCATTAAGCTGCAAGGTATAAAGCATCTTTATATTTTCGGTTATTCTTCTCTTTATTCCGTTAACGGATGCACTTGTCATAACAAGGAATATGCCATAATTTCCCCCTTCACGCGCTGTTTTTATTAAGTTAGTTTCATATTCGTTATATAATTCAGAAAATGCGGCATAATTATCTATAATAATTATCATTGCAGGCACTATTTCTCCACTGGCTTGCATATACGCAGGTAAATTGCCTACGCCATATTCCGCAAGTTTCTTTTTTCTTGCATTCAGCTCAGATTCTATCCTTTGGAACAATTTTTTAAGTTTGTCCTCATCATCCGAAAAGAGAACATCACTTATATGCGGCAGCTCTTTGCAATAACTTAAGCTGCGGCTTCCAAAGTCAAGGACATACATATGGACAAAATCAGGAGAGTATCTTTTTGCAATAGAATATATAAGTGTTTGCAAAAAGGTCGTCTTGCCTGTTCCCGGCGCACCATACAAAATCAGGTGCCCGTTTTTGCCCATATTAACATCAACAATGCCCTGCTTTTGCATTTCCGGTTCATCATAAATACCTATATAAGGGTCAAGCCATTCCATACAGACATTCCACTTTGTTCCGTCAAAGCCACCCGGCCTGTTGTCAAGCTTAGAATAATGAAGCTCCTTAGGCAATGGATCAAGCCACAATTTTAGTTGCTTCAGCCCCTCTTTTTGCGCAATATTTTTTATATACGCAACTATTGCCGAAAGCTGAGTTTCCTCGGTAGCTTCACCTTCTGTCTTATTCGTTGTTCTATAAAGTTCGTTGCCTTGCAGATCTATGCAACTGACACCCGTATTTGCGGTTGATACGGAAATATTATTTTTTACAAACTTTTCACCACTGTAACCGCTTTGTATCAATTTGAATATTTCATCATTGCCGACCTGCACATAACAGCGGCCCGGTAAAGTAATTGACGCTGCCTCATCTCTTTTAAGCATTTCCTTACTATCCATACGATCTGCAACTTTAAGACATATCCTGAATCGGGTATTGGACCATATTTGGTCATTTACAACACCGCTTGGCTTTTGTGTTGCTAAAATCAGATGTACGCCAAGACTACGTCCTATACGAGCAGTGGAAATAAGCTCATTCATAAATTCAGGCTCCTGGCTCTTCAACTCCGCAAACTCATCCGACACAAGTATCAAGTGCGGCATTGGCTCCGTTGCCAATCCCTTTTTGTACTTCATCTGATATGAATCTATATGATTCACTTTGTATTCCTTAAATATTTTCTGCCGCCTTTTGAGCTCACTTTTAAGTGAAACTAGCGATCTTTTTATCTGGTTGCCTTCAAGATTAGTTATTGTTCCCACAACATGAGGTAAATCTGTAAAGGCATTCGCCATACCTCCACCTTTGTAGTCAATAAGCACAAAGGCAACATCATAAGGATGATAATTTATAGCCATAGAAAGTATATATGATTGTATACATTCGCTTTTACCCGAACCTGTGGTGCCGGCAACAAGACCGTGAGGACCATGAAATTTTTCATGTATGTTAAGCGAAAATATCTCATTATTTCCGCCTATACCCAACGGTGCCTCAAGCGTTTTATATGGTTGTGCCTCCTTCCATCGACGTTCTATAACAAGTTCTTCAATACTGTTTGCTCTGTACAGACCTAAAAAACTAAGGTTTTCGGGTACAGATACCTCTTCGGCTGCTTCACTTACTTTTATACCGGAAAGTACACCGGCTATCTTTTCAGCATCTGTTTCCACAGCTATATCCGGTACAAAAGTTGTCATCTTGCCGGACTCATCAAGTTTATCGTAAACGGTACATTCTTTTCTTGATAGTTGAACGATATTATTACATGTGCTTGGTAGTCTGCCTATAGTATCATAAGCCAATACAAACGTTATGCCATGACCCTTTGCCGTTTCTATAAACTCTATTATGTTCGAGTTACCTCTTACAAGCTCATAATCAGTCACAAAAACTATGTAATGAGGTAACATGGAAACATACCCGGCATTATCGTCCATTTCCTTTCTATCAAAATAAATCTCTTTTATCCGGCTTAACACGGCAAACGTACCCTCACGGCTGTCTGCAAGATACCTTTCTTTTTTACCACTGCTCCAGCAATGAGGCAACCACTTGGCAAAACTCCATTTAAACGCATCTCTTTCTCTATACAACAAAATTATCTTCACTTCGTCATAGCTGTGTGTCATAACTATTCTTAAAGTTATAAGCTTAAGCATATCCAATTGCAGAGTTCTGTCACCAACAACACCAAGTATATTCGTGCTATTAAGATCAACTGAAATTGGTACATCTGATATATATTCATATTTTTTCTTTATTTGCGGTGCAAGATCTCTTAATTCATCTTCTTCAATACTGAATCGTTCTTTTTGTGCATTTATTTCTATTGTAGATTTTCTTGCCCCCTTACCTATTCTTACATCTAAAAAGCCCTTTTCAAACGGAGTATGATTCCATATAGAATCATCCTTTGCAAATGTATTCTGAACAAGCAACTCAAGAGAAGGGTATAACTCATTGTATACACTTCTGTTATAATCATTTTTTTCACACAAGGAAGTTTCTATTTTACCTATATACTCTTTATATTTTGTCTGTCTAAGTTCTTCTTCTTTTAAATCCTGTTTCTTATTATAATTCCTGGAGAGAATAGGCCATAGGACTGCACCTGTAAACATAGTGCATGCCATCATAGCACTTGGTATCATCGAGCTACCGCCGGAATTGGCTCTGATCATAAAAAAAATGCTTATTATCATACCAAGGCTCATAGTCATTGAAGGACCGATAGTATAAATAAGCGGTCTTTCTTTTCCGTTTTTCTTATTAGTCGGCGGATCAACATCAATACTGTCGGTTATTAATTTGTGTGTTATTCTCGGTGACCTTGTGAAATATTCGTCTATTTCTTTATCAACAACCTGAATATTGTCTGTTTTTTCTTTATATTCCTCATAATAAAATCCGTTTAAGCTGCTCCTGACCTTATTATCCGGATTATTTAATGCTATAACATTACCAAAATAAATAAGCTTAAACTTTTTATATAAAATTATTTCTCCAAATCTTATTCTGCTTTTCCCTTTAATGGTTTTTCCATTAAGATAAACTCCGCTTGAGTGTGGTATAACGTAGGTTTTGTTATCTTCATGGCTCAATATAAATAAATCTGCTTGCTTGTCATCAAAATATATTTGTCCGTTATTGCTTACTTCAACATTTTCACTTGTAATATATTTTTTGAACAATACAACATTTTCATCACTTTGGTATACAGACATTTCAATTTTACTCTTAGAAACACTGTCTTCCAGAACAACATTATTGTTTGGTTCAATGACCGTATCTGTATCGTTTTTAAATTTATTTAATATAACATTAACTTCTCTGCCGGCGATTCTCTTTACACCATTATTAACATCTATATAGAATTCTATATCATTATCCAATCCGGTTTCCTGAGTATATAATTGAAGCTTGTATCTGCCGTCCATAACATTATCTGCAAAAAAATATTCCTTAACAATATCGTTTATGTATACTTGTATAATCACTCAAAGGCCTCCAAAATTGTAAATTTGTTAAATCAATGATTTTTCATTTTCACAGAATCTTATATTCTGCGACATCTGTTTTACGGATTGCTTAAATCAAATATGTTTTTGTCTATGACGATTTATTTGACGGCTATAAAATTTGAAAATAAATTTATATTTTTACGCTTAATTTCCATTGAAGGATGTACATATCTATTTAAAGTAATATTTACACTAGCATGTCCAAGTATTTCACTAAGACTTTTTGTATCAACTCCTGCTTCGATACATCTAGTTGCAAATGTATGCCTTAAAATGTGAAAGTTTATGTCATTTATATTACAACGTTTCAATACGATTTTGAAGTGATTCTGCAAAGCTCGTGGCTCAGGTATTTTATCGAATTTTCCACTTAACAGATAAACATCTTTATTTTGTTTCATTTCAGACAAAATATCATATATAATATCTGGAATAGGTATGTCTCTTATTGAGGACAAACTTTTGGGATCCGTAATTATCAGCTTTGTTTTATGATCCGATATATTACGTTGCCTTATTCTCTGTACTGTACTTTCTATTGAAATATACCGTCTGTCAAGATGTATATTTTCCCATTTCAATGCACAAACTTCGCCTATCCTCATTCCCGTATACATACACAAAAGAATACCGATATTTTTAAGAGAAATATTGTTGCATAAATAAGCATTTAACTTGGACTGTTCGTGAATTTCAAGAGTTCTTACAATAACAGGCGTAGATTTAATATATATTCCCGTAAGATCCGGAAGTTTTATGCCCTTATTTTTTGAAGTGTACCTAAATATACCCTTAAATACTGTAAGCACTGTTGACACCGTGGCAGGTGCAAGATTTCTGTCATCCGATGAACTTTTTATCAATAAGCTGTTCAAAAACACCTCAATTTCTGTATCTGTAACACTTTCAATTTCTCTGTGAGAAAATATAGGATAAATATGTTTATTGAGAATATTTTCATATTTTATAACACTTGTTTCCTTTAAGTTATTTCTTATATTCATCAGCCAACTTTCGGCTGCTTCTTTAAACAAGACTTTTTCTTTTTTTTCATCTGTGATTTTAGCTGACTGATTTACTGTCTTTATCAACTTTTCTTTAACTTCACTATATGTTTTTGCATAAATATAACCGTATTGCTTTTTACCGCTTATATTGTTTTTCATATATCTACCCTCCCATCTGCCATCTTTCCTTTTGTAAATATTCATACCTCTTTTTGACATTTTATGTCCTCCTTTCGACTGGCTTTTTGACGGTTATAAAATAATTTTTGCCATGATACATAGTAATGTTATTGACAAAACAAACAAAAAATATCCTGTGAAATTGTTAATATTAGCCAAATAAGGATAATTTATTCGTATAATATTTACAAATTTCATTCTCTGTGATAAAATAAAACAATAAAGTTGTGCAATCGCAGAATATAAGATTCTGCGACTTTTTTATGTATATATTTTACATTCGTTTGTCTTTCTTTTGCTTGTTTTTTGCCTAAAATAATCATAACTTTTTTTATATATATCCACAATTTAATATGTAAGCGTAATAATAGAATGTCAAAGATATTCGTACTCCGTTTACGCTATGTATTCATACCCGACGGCTTCTAACGAATCCGCAGACTGTCAAAAAAGCTCAAGAGTACCGGGCTTTTTTATATTTATATGGTATAACTATATTGAGTTGATAATTATGCTGAGCAAGGGCAAAAACAAGGTCGAACAAGTTATATATTTCAGCATGGATGACTTTGTGTCAAAGTATAATTTATTTAGAAATACAGAATCGGCAGTAGATTTTTCATATCTTTACAGCACATAAGGTTATTTATCACCTGAAGCCGTATTTATAGATTATACTCACATAAAAGCGGATGTAAATATCAAAAAGCGTATCAGCAAAAACATTCCAAAGGCTGCGAAAGTATATGAAAAACAACTTATGGACGAAATAAATGGGGATAGAGAGGAGTACAACAAGAAGCCGTTTGACGGAGGAAAAAAGATAACAAAGAAACGGCTGTGATAGGATCTGCATCAGATCCCGACTGCGGTGTTTTCCACAAAGGAGAACATAAAATGCAGTTTGCATATGAAGCCCATACAGCCCGTGATGAACGCGGTTATATATTGGAGTGCGTTGTCGCGCCCGGAAATATTCATGACAGTATCGCTTTTGATCCGCTGTATGATACAGTTACAGAAAGATTTCCGAAAATAAAGAAAGTAGTTGCGGATACAGCATATAAGACACCATGGATATGCAAAAATATAATTGATGACGAAAGAATACCTGTAATGCCCTACAAGAGAAAAATGGGGGGAGGAAAAAAGAATTTTATTAACCTTATGAATATGTATATTATGAATATTATGATTGCGTTATCTGCCCGACTAATGAAGTTTTAAAATACTCCACCAAAAACAGAAACGAATATAGATAGTTTAAAAGCAACCCCCAAAAATGTGTCGGTTGTACTTATCTTCAAAAAAAGTAAAGCTCATCAAAAGACGGTAACAAAGCATACATGGTCTGATTACCTTGAATTGGCAAAGGATCACATTCATACACCGAAATATAAAGATATATACAAAAAGCGAAAGGAAACAATAGAAAGGATGTTTGCGAATGCAAATAAAAAACATTCTATGAGATACACAACTTTAACAAATTTGGAACAAGTGACAAAATGGGGCAAGCTTAAATTTGCGTGCATCAACCTCAAAAAATTTGCAATACACTTGAGAACGGGTGATAACACCTTTCCTCATATTAGTGTGGTTTGGAAGTTCTCTGTTGTTTTGAATAAAATTTTGTTAAAAATACTCCCTTTTTTCTATACTGACCCCCAAAAGTTAGACCAAGATCTAATGACAAGGGGGTCAGTTTTTAATGGCAAAATATAGTTATGAATTA
>CANQDF010000020.1 GCA_947591605.1 uncultured Clostridia bacterium
AATTATCACCTCAATATAATTATACCATATATATGTAAAAAAGCCCAGTACTCCTGAACTTTTTTGACAGTCTGAGGCGGAGCAAAGCACCGCCTTTCAGACTGTCAAAAAACTAAAAAACAGATTAAAAAATGAATTTTTAAGAGATTAAACTTGCAAACACTTTAAGGTAACTTAAGCGCCGCAGGCTAAAATCCGCAGTCAGCGTAATTTTCCCTTTGGGAAAATTAGCATGACCACGGGGACGAGCTTTGCTTGTGCACCGCAAAAAAGTAATGCGGACGCCCGCAGGGCGGCTTTTGGCATAGCCAAAAGTGCTTTTCGTCCGAGGAAAAGAGGGAGTGTCGAGCGATAGCGAGGCGCGAATCTCTTTATACTCTGTAAAAGATGCAGGAAATGCTTACATTTCCTGCAAGCGTGTCGACTTTTTCGACACGCTGAAAGGCGGAGCAAAGCACCGCCTTTATATATCTATTTTTCCTTTGGGTCAAACACAAGCGCCATAACAAACGCCGACACAATGGCAGCGGACACACCTGCCGCAGCCGCCTTGAAGCCTCCTGTAAGTATGCCTATTGCGCCGCTTTGGTCTATCTCCTTCATAACGCCCTTGGCAAGCAGATTGCCAAAGCCCGGCAGCGGCACGCTTGCGCCTGCGCCCGCAAAATCCACAAGGCTCTGATACCAGCCCAGACCGCCCAGTATACAGCCTGCTATAACAAAAATAACCAGTATCCTTGCGGATGTAAGCTTTGTTTTGTCTATAAGTATCTGACCTATTACACAAATAAGTCCGCCAACTATAAATGCCTTTAAATAATCCAATTACTGCACCCCGCTTTCTATAACGACGCCGTGGGCAATGCCCGCAATGCTCTCGCCCTGACCTACGCTTGTAGGGCTCATAAGCGCTCCGGTAGGCACAAACAGCAGCCTTTTTATCTCTCCCGATTTAAGCCTGTCAAACAGCGTACCCGCAAAGGTAACGGCAGAGCAGGCGCAGCCGCTGCCGCCCGAGTGGGTATCCTGCTTTTCCCTGTCAAATATCTCTATGCCGCAGTCGATGTGCCTGTCATCTATTACGATGCCCTTTTCCTCAAGCATCTCGCACAAAAGCGACTTGCCCACATAACCCAGATCTCCCGTTGCTATTACATCGTAATAGTCGGGGCCTACGCCAAAGTCCTTTAGGTTTGCCTCGATAAGGTCTGCAGCGGCAGGCGCCATGGCTGCACCCATATTGTTTGCATCCGTAACACCCATATCCACTATTTTGCCCGTGGTTATGCCCGTGACCCTGGGGCCGTCGCCGATAGACTGCAAAAGCGCCGCACCGTCACCCGTTACCGTCCAAGTGGATGTTTGCGGACGCTGTGTGCCCAGCGGCAGAGGAAAACGAAACTGCTTTTCCGCCGAACAAAAATGACTTGATGCCGCAGCTATTACACGGGCAGCCGCACCGCTGTCGATAAGCAGCGATGCAAGACCCATTGCCTCACCCATGGTGGAGCAAGCGCCAAAAACGCCAAAATACGGTATGCCCATATCCCTTATGCCGTAGGTGCTTCCGCAGCACTGGTTTAAAAGATCGCCTGTAATAATATAGTCTATATCCTCATTTTTAAGGCACGCCTTGTCGACAAGCATGGATATATTGCGCCTTGCTATTTCGCTTTCCGCCTTTTCCCAGGTATCCTCGCCTGCAAGGTTGTCATCAAGTATAATGTCAAAGGTCGCACTTAACGGACCCTCTCCCTCCTTTGTGCCCACAGTCGAAGCAGTGTTTGTTATAATAGGACAACGCTCCAGCCTGACCGATTGTCTGCCTGTATGAACCGCCATTGTATCACCTCATAAAATAATAAATTATGCCTACGATAACCGATGTAAGCACTCCGTAAAGAATGACCGGGCCCGCAACAATAAAAATTTTTGCTCCAAGCCCCAGTATAAGCCCCTCCTTTTTAAATTCCACCGCAGGGGAGCTGACCGAGTTTGAAAAACCCGTTATAGGTACGATAGAGCCTGCGCCCGCAAACTTGCCTATCTTTTCGTAAAGCCCAAGCCCCGTGAGCAGAGATGCGCACACCACCAGTATTACCGATGTGTAGGTTGCGGCGTCCTCCACGGACGCACCCCTGCTTTTGCAAAAGTTGGTTATAAACTGACCTATAATACATATAAGCCCGCCTACCGCAAACGCCTTTAAACAGTCCGTAAAAATAGGGCTGTCGGGAGAGGCTTTTTTGACCTTTTGCTGATATTCCGCCTGTTTTTGTTTTTTATCCTCCATAATTCACCTCAAATATAATAAAATCCGGGTACAAAATAGTAGAGCACAGAGCCGAGCAGCTTGCCAAGCGCTATAGCGGTCACAAACCATTTAATGCCCTGCCTTACCCTTGTACGTCTTACCAGCACGGGCAGCACATTGAGCACCTCCGCAAGGGAAACGGCAAGGCAGCCGTAAAATATGCCTACCATAACGCTGTACAAAGCGACTGCCGGTCTGCCTATAGGCAGATATACATCCAGGTTAAGCAGCGCACTGCCCACTATGCCTCCTGCGATTATTGCCTCCTCATAAAGCTTGATATATGCCTTTGTACCCGTTTTGTCCGCAAGCCTGGGCACAACGCCTATAACCGCAATAAACGCAAACACAGCGCCTGCGATAACAAGCCCCGAGCCAAAACCTATGGCAGTTATCAAAATATATTTAATTATTTCCATTTTTATTTTTCTCCGTGCTCAAAGTATCTATTATATTGTCCTCCACCTGGCTTTCATAGCTTGTCATTTCCACCTCGATAGGGGTTGGGTCGTTGGTAAGCTTTTTGCCGCTGAAGTGGTTAAAAAACACTATTATGCCCGCCGCAAGGCCTATGGAATACGGCAGGTCTATTATAATAGGGTTTTCTACCCGCTCGTTAAAAAACATATAATAGTAGTTTTCAAATACGGTAGGTATCTGCGCATCGGAATGAAAGCTCATTATTGCCGTTGCCGAGCCTGCAAGCAACAGCAGGGATACAAACACAACCTTGATAAACTGCCAGGGGGTATTGCTTTTGCCCGTTTTTGCATTGTACTCCACAACGGTGTCCTGCTCGCCCAGGTTGCTTATTGTATGCCCCGGCATAGCCGTGTTTATTGCCCTTACAATATCTATCACGGATACAAGATAGCACTTGTCCTCACTGCTTTTTATCTCCATAAGCTTTATGCTGTCTACCCGTTTTTTAAGCCCGTCCTCCGCATATACCTGCGCTATATCGCTTATGTGCACAGCACCCAATGTGCCTGTAATATACTTTTTATCGGGCTTTATATATATCTCACTCAAAATACGCACCTACTCCCGATCGGAAAATACAAATGTACTGTTTTCGTAACCCGAGTTTTCACCCACGCACATAAAAATTATACCTACCGCCGCAATTATAACAGCCGCAATAGGCAATAATTTTATAAAGGTCGTCATACTCATACCGCCACCCCTTTCCGTAAATAATATATATGCACGCCCGTATTGCTTTGCGCGGCATATCGTATATACTTAATTTTGTTTAAAAAACCGTAATTTATACATACAATAAAAAAAACAGATGTGCAAAGTAATTACTGTGCACATCTGCTTTATTATCTCCTTTGGAGCTGTTTTTCAGTCTTGGTCATCAAGGCTTTTTTTGTAATACAGTATTGCGGATATGGTTTTTCCGTCACATATGCTGCCCTGCATTATCATTTCTGTTATTTCGTCAAGGGTATAGCTTTCAACATCTATACACTCATCCTCATCAAGGTTTTGAGCCGTTTTTGTAAGACCCTCGCAAAGAAATATATAAATTATCTCCGTACAAAAGCCTATTGCGGTGTACATATTGAAAAGCGGTTTTATACGTGCCGCCTTACAGCCCGTTTCCTCCTCTATCTCCCTTATGGCGCAGCTTATGGGCTGCTCGCCCTTTTCCATTGTTCCTGCGGGCAGCTCCAGTGTTTTCCTCCTTGCGGTGTGTCGGTACTGCCTTACAAGCAGTATCTTTCCGTCATCGTCTATGGCGATCATGGCGGCGGAACCGCCGTGCTCCACAATATCCTTTGATACCGTATGCCCGTCCGGCATAACATAGCTGTCCCTGTAAAGGCTTATGCGGCTGCCCTCGTAAATTTTTTTGTGTTCTGTCTGTTCATACATATCAATGCACATCCCGATCAAAAATCAGCACTGCCTGCCGTGCGTGGATAAGGCAGCACATCCCTTATATTGGACATACCCGTTATATACATTATGCAGCGTTCAAAGCCAAGCCCAAAGCCTGCATGCCTTGTACCTCCGTAACGCCTCAGATCCATATACCAGCGATAATCGTCATACTTAAGCCCAAGCTCGTCAATGCGGTTTTTGAGCACATCAAAGCGTTCCTCACGCTGTGAGCCGCCTATTATCTCGCCCACGCCCGGCACAAGCAGATCCATTGCCGCAACCGTTTTTTGGTCGTCATTCAGGCGCATATAAAACGCCTTGATATCCTTTGGATAATCCGTGACAAAGACAGGACGCTTGAATACCTTTTCCGTCAGATAACGCTCATGCTCTGTCTGCAGATCAATACCCCAGCTTACGGGATACTCAAAGCTGTGATCTGCCTTTGAGAGCAGCTCGACAGCCTCGGTATAGGTGACATGGGCAAAGCTGCTGTTTACTATATTGTCAAGCCTCTCCAGCAGCCCCTTGTCAACAAAGCTGTTGAAAAACGTCATCTCCTCGGGTGCGTTTTCAAGCACATAGTTTATTACATACTTAAGCATATCCTCGGCAAGCTCCATGTCATCGTCAAGGTCGGCAAAGGCTATCTCGGGTTCGATCATCCAGAACTCGGCTGCATGCCTTGGCGTGTTGGAATTTTCCGCCCTGAAGGTAGGGCCAAAGGTATACACATTTCTGAATGCCATTGCATAGGTTTCCGCAGAGAGCTGACCGCTTACCGTAAGCTTGGTTTCCTTGCCGAAAAAGTCCTTACCGTAATCGGGTTTTCCGTTTTCGTCAAGGGGGAGAGAGGACATATCCAGGGTAGTCACTCTGAACATTTCACCCGCACCCTCACAGTCGCTGCCCGTTATTATTGGCGTATGGACATACACAAAGTCACGATCCCTAAAAAATTTGTGTATGGCATATGCCGCCAGAGAACGCACCCTGAACACCGCCGCAAACGTGTTTGTACGGGGTCTGAGGTGGGCTATCGTTCTGAGGTACTCAAAGCTGTGCCTCTTTTTTTGCAGAGGATAATCCGATG
Organism: uncultured Clostridia bacterium; assembly: GCA_947591605.1. Lineage (GTDB taxonomy): Bacteria > Bacillota > Clostridia > Lachnospirales > CAG-274 > CALWRD01. The sequence continues at coordinate 5,301 of CANQDF010000020.1, forward strand.
GAGAGGAGCCCTCTATCTCCACAGAAGCTGCCTTTATCTCAAAAGGCTGCTTGTTTTCGGGCGTAGGGACAAGAGTGCCCTTTACGATAAGGCTTGTACCAACGCCTATTTTTGAGATCTGCGCAAAGTTATCGAGGCTGTCCTCAAAAACTATTTGCAAGCTTTTAAAAAAGCTGCCGTCGTTAAGCTCTATAAACCCAAAGCTTTTTGAGCAGCGCATTGTCCTTACCCAACCTCCGACCGTTACAGCTGTGTTTATATAGCTGTCGGTGTTTTTATACAGATCTTTAACAATGGTAAGCTCTTTGTTCAACATAATCACTCCTAAACCAAATATATAAATAAATTATACACCATAAAAGGCGCAGGCATGCCCAAAAACCGATAATAAAAATTACTGTTTTAGGCAAAATTTAAAGGCTCCCTTTATCGGATACAGCACATCCAAAGCAGGGAGCCTTCATATAGGCAGGCCATACGCACAGCCTTGCCTTAACACGTTGTTATGCACACCAACGCATTATTTAAGTAGTTAAAGGATCATTCCTTAACAGCACCCATTGTAACACCTGTCATGAAGTATCTCTGGCAGAATGGGTAAATAAACATAAATGGTACTATAGATACAACAATAGCGGCACTCTGAAGAGTTTTAAGGTTGATAACGCCGCTGTCGCCGCCGCTTGCAGTTTTATCCGCAAACAAATCTCTCAGTCTGTACTGGAAGTTGTACTTTGTTGGGTCTGTAATGTAGATTACATAGTGGAAGTACTCGCTCCATGCAGCAACTGCAAAGAACAGACCTATTGAAGCAAGCGATGCCTTTGAAAGAGGTAAAACTATCTTGAAGAATATACCTATAGGGGTACATCCGTCGATCTCTGCTGCCTCAAACAAGCTGGCAGGCAGACCCTCAAAGAAGCTTCGCATAAGTACCAGGTTGTAAACATTAAGTGCGCCTGTAAGGATAACAGCCCAAAGTGAGTTGTAAAGACCTACTGCCTTGATAACAAGGAATGTAGGGATAAGACCACCGTTGAAGATCATGGTGAACATCAGCAGGTAGCTGAAGATCTTAACACCGGGCATTTCCTTCTGGATAAGTATATATGCACCAACTGTAGAAATTGCAAGACCTACAAAGGTAGTCATCAGTGTAGTGTATATGGAAATAAGTATAGCGCCGCCCAGAGAATCCCAGTTGAAGTGCGAGAAGATGTACTTGTACGCAATTCCGTTAAATTCATCGGGGATAAGCTGTAAGCCGTAAACGGTATGGTTCATAAGTGAGTCCGAAAGGATCTTTATGATAGGCACTATCATACAAACCATCATCGCAATAAAGAACAGAGTGTTGAATATTACGAATACCGCACGAGCCCTGTAGCCCTTTCTGAAACTGAATTTAGTGCTCATATATTCAAACTCCTTTCATTATACGATACCTTGACCTCTGATCTTCTTAGAGATAATATCAGAACCGGTTACAAGGATAAGTGATACTACGGACTTGAACAGACCTATAGCTGTTGAATAGCCGTAGTCGTTGCCGCCGATACCTACACGGTATGAGTAGCACTGGATAACGTCGGCTACCGAGTATACAAGGTCGTTGTAAAGCACGAAGACCGACTCAAAAACATTCATAACCTTTGCAAGGTTAAGGATGAATACAACAAGGATAGTATTCATGATGCTTGGCAGTGTGATGTACCAAGTTTGTTTTAATCTGCCTGCGCCGTCAATCTCAGCTGCCTCATAGAGGTCGGGGCTGATGCTTGTAAGAGCTGCAAGGTAGATGATGGTGTTCCAACCTGTTTCCTTCCAGCGGTTTGCAAAGAGCCATACACCACGCCAGGTGCTTGTGCTTGCAAGGAAGTTGATAGGTGTATCTATTATATGAAGATTAAGTAAGATAGCATTTACAAAGCCTACAAGAGAAAGATCCTGACCTGTCGAGTCGGCACCTGCCGAAAGAAGCAGTGTAAAGATAGATGCAACAACTACCCATGACAGGAAGTGAGGCAGGTAAAGAACTGTCTGAACTATCTTTTTGCCCCAGGCATTCTGGATCTCGTTTATCATAAGCGCAATAATAACGGAACATACCATAGCAAGCAGCAGGTTGCCGATACTAAGTATAAGTGTGTTCTTGAGCGCCTGAAGGAAGAATTCATCCTGGAACAGCCTCTGGAAGTTGCCGATACCGGTAGAGTAATCGGGGCCGCTTCCGCTTGTGATCTGCCTTAACTTATAGGTTGAAAACGCAAATCTAATACCGAGCATTGGCCAGTAGTAAAGTATAAACAGGAACACAAGGATAGGTATAGCCATTAAGTAGAAATAAATGTACCTTGAGGCCCTGCGCCAAACGCTTGGTTTTTTAATAACTATTTCATCATAGTTAATAGTGGATTTATTTTCCTCTGCCATTGATTTCACCCTTTCAGTTTTTATTTGGTGATACGAACTGCCGCATAATGCGGCAGCTCGCCATATAATTTAATTTTATACAAAGCCTTTGCCGGTATATTACTCTGTTCCGTTAAGGTCGGCAAGTATAGCCTCGTAGTAAGGTCTAGCTCTGTTCATATAGTCTTCCATACCTTCATCGGCAGAGATATTGCCGTGTACAACGTTTGCGATAACCTCGCCCTTAACGGTCTGGAGGTTAGCAAGGTTCTCGGAAATAACATCGCTTGTCAGAGGAACGGTAGCAAACTTTCTGTCCTTCTGGAATGCTGCAAGAGATGTTGAAACTCTTTCGTCCAGAGGTACAGGATCGTTCCACTCTGTGATGGAAAGCTCGGGAGCGTAGAAGGACTTTTCAACAGGTGTTGTAGGATCCTCGTAGTATCCGAGAGCTGTAGCCGTGCCGTCTTCGTTCATGGTGTAGTGCTTATCAACAACACCGCGTGTGAAGAGGAGCTGACCCTCGCCGCCGTCATGTGAATACTCTACAAAGTATTTAAAGATACCCTCTGGGTTCTGAGCTGCATTTGTGATTACCATAGCGGTAGGTACACGCTCGATGTAGTACTCAGCCTCTTTGATTATTGGCAGAGGATACAGAACAGCATCGGGATCGGTAGCCTTTGTGTTGTCCTCAAGCTTAGCATCCCACATACCTGCCCAGTAGTTCATACATCCTACAAGGCCTGCGTTAAGCTTATCACGGCAGGTAGATGTCTTGTTTGTAACTATCTCGGCATCAATAAGACCCTCTGCATAGGCATCTCTCATCCTCTGCATAGCATCCTTCATAGCGTCCTCCTGGAAGCCGTCAACATACTTGCCGGAGTTGTCTACATAGAAATCGGGGTTAGCGTCCTGATAGAACTCTCTTAAATAGATGTCATAAGGAGTTTCGGAGTTGATAAGGCCTGCAGCTGTGTAAGGTATTGTACCGCCGCCTCTGTTCTTGAATGTCCTAAGCATATCAAGGAAGCCTGTGTAGTCCGTAGGAGGAGCCATGCCTGCTTCATCCAGCCAGTCCTTCCTTACATAGGTGATAGTACCGTTGCCGGCTACCGTTGGGAAGCCGAAAAGCCTTGGGCCTGCGCCGTCCTTAAGGTCAATCTTAAGGGCATCAACATACTGCTCGTTGATAATGCTCTTTACAGGCTCGGTCGAAGCATCCCACGCATCGGTCATATCCCAGAGAGCTCCGGAGTCTGCCATTTCTGGATAATAGGTAGAGCCCATCTCGATAACGTCACATGGCTCGCCGCTTGCAAACGAAAGTGTAACCTTCTCGTAGTAGTTGTTGTGATCGGGCTTCTGAATTGTAAGCTTGATGCCTGTTTTAGCCTCGTAATCATCGCATACATCCTGTAAGCCGTTCTCAAATGTGATGATGGTATCCATCATGGCTGTGATCTCGGCAGGCTTATCCGGATTGTTTGGATCGCCGGTTGGGCCGCTTTCTTTAGGACCGCACGCAGTCATGCCCGAAACCATAACAACGGACAAGCCAAGAGCCGCAGCCGTTCTGACTAAATTCTTTTTCATGTGAATCCTCCTTACTTAAATAGGTTATATTGTATAGTTTTTTCGGCACAGTGATAAAAAATCTGTGCAAATATTTAACCTAATAATAGAATAACGTTTTTTAACCAATTTGTAAAGAGTATTTTTTAAAAAAATCGTCACTTTTTATTAAATTTTATTTAATAAAGCCGATTTTATGACCTCACTCTCAACAAGTTAGCCAAAAAAACACTTAATCGATCACAAGACTAAATATAAATTTATTAACCCTTAACGGTATTATAACACACGGCGATCAATTTTGCAAAGCATTTTTTTAATTTTTTTAGCAATTTTACCAATCAAAACAGTTTTACGGTGTAAATTGCTTGTCAACTTTTTTGATAGTCTTTGGGCAAATTGATGGATAAACCTGCATAAATACTGTATTTAGTGGCACAATGTACAAAAAGCACAATATATACCCCCTAAAATAATTTTATCCAAAAAAAGGCGTGTTTTTTATCCGTTTTTTATTGAGAAATACAATATACATTTTTTTATTTTTCGGGATAAAAAAGAGCGCAATTTTGCGCCCCTACTGCGTGTCGAAAAAATCGACACGCTTGCAGGAAATGCTTGCATTTCCTGCATTTTTTTCACAGAGTACAAAGAGATTCGCGCCTCGCTATCGCTCGACACTCCCTCTTTTCCTCGGACGGGCAAAGCTCGTCCTGCGGATTTTAGCCTGCGGCGCTTAAATTACCTTGAAGTGCTTTTGCAAGTTTAAACTCTTAAAAAATCATTTTTGAATCTGGTTTTAGTTTTTTTGACAGTCTGAAGAGCGCAATTTTGCGCCCCTTTCATTTTTTTCTTACCGCAGCATAATATCCCGCCAGTGTGATGTATCGCATTCGTTATGTTTGTTTTGCCCCACTGCGGCTACGGTACCGTCATTTTTAAGTGCCAGCATATGCTCTGCGGCGCATTTTATAAAGAGCGCATTTTTAAACGGAGCTTTTATTGCATCCGTTGACGCTGTCGAATAAAGCTCTCCCTTTGAATCTACCGCTATAATATAGCAATTCCCCGCCGCAGCCGTTTTTATATCCTTCCACTGTGATGTGGTATCGTTGTTGACGCTGCCTGCCGTAACAACCGTTCCGTCGTTTTTTACGCCGCACACGGTATGCTTAAATGCAGATATATCCTTTATATCGCTCCATGACGAAACTGCGGCGATTTTTTCCGTATTGCCGGCAAGCGCAAGAGTGCCGTTATTTTTAACGGCTATTGCATATTCGCCCGAGCACACCACCTTTGCAACATCGGTAAATGCCTCGTTTGCAACATCGGTCTGACCCTTATCGTTTATACCCGCCGCAACAACACTGCCGTCGGCTCTGACTCCGTAGCTGGTATACTCCCCTGCGGCTATGCTCACTATATCGTGCCAGTCCGAAACATCGCACTGCCCGTAGCCGTCGGCGCCCGCTGCAACTACGCTGCCGTCGGCACAGAGAGCAAGGGTATGAAAGTTGCCTGCCGCAACAGCCGTTATGCCGTTCCAGTCCTCAACATCGCACTGACCGTATGTATTGTCGCCGCAGGCAAGCACCCTGCCTATCGAGTTAAGCGCAACACTGTGGTTTTCTCCTGCGGAAAATATCTCGCCTCCGCTGCCTATAAATCCGTTTATTATTTCGCTGCTGTCCTTGTAATCCCTTATTGCGCCAAAGCCCGATATGGCAAGACCTGTTTTGCCGTCCTCCATATACCGCTCGGCCTTGCGGTAGGCGCATTCCTTTACCATATCCGCACAATCCCTGTAATCGCCGAGCTTTTTAAACGATTCGCCTGCAGAATCGTACATGCCTCTTTCCATAAGCTTTACGGCATTGTTGTACTCGCCCATAGGCTTAAAAAGCTTTATGCCCGCTATGGAAAGTATGCCCGCAGCCGCAAGCACAAAAACAAAAACAAGGTTTGCAAACCTGCCTGTCCTTTTTATCTCCGTATATTCCCTTACATCCTGCTCCGCTTTATCCGAAATATCTGTTTTTATCCTCTCGCTCTCGCTTATTATACTCTCCATATGTTCAAGCTCGGCAAGCGACTGGCGTTTAAGCTCCTCCAGTCTTTCGCTAAGCTCCTTGTTTTCGTCCTCCAATTATGTACCTCCTACCGAAAGTTTTTCCAGTACTCGTCCTCTCTGCCGTTTTCCACAGCCTCAAGGTATTCGTCCGCCATATCGAATATAACGCTTTCATCCTCTATACAATAAAAGCTTATACCGTTTTTTTGTATAATATTCTTCTTTTTTATATTTTTGTTTTCAAGCCAGAGGTAGAAATTCTTTTCCCACTGCGCAGCCTTTTCCTCTCCCAGCTGCTCATAGCAGATCATCTCCTCCTTCATCTCAAAAACCAGTTCGTCGACCTTCATTTTTATCATAATAATTCTCCCGTATGCAAAACTATTGCAGATATTCTATGCCAAAATGCTCGTATCCCGCCTGCGTGACAACACGCCCCTTTGGTGTGCGCTTGACAAAGCCAAGCTGTATAAGAAACGGCTCGTAAACATCCTCTATGGTGTCGGGCTCCTCTCCCACGGATACGGCAAGGGTATCCAGACCTACGGGGCCTCCGCCGAATTTTTCTATCATGGCAAGCAGCATATTTCTGTCCGTCATATCCAGACCGAGGCTGTCTATCTCCAGTATATCAAGGCTCTCCTTAGCCACCTCTCCCGTTATTATGCCGCTGTGCCTTACCTGGGCAAAATCTCTTACCCGCTTTAAAAGACGGTTGGCAATACGGGGCGTACCTCTCGAGCGTGAGGCAAGCTCGGACGCACCCTCGTCATCAATAGGTATACCCAATACCTCGGCAGAGCGCACTATTATCCTTTTGAGGTCGGCAGGCTCGTAGAGCTCAAGCCTGCTTATAACGCCAAATCTGTCCCTGAGAGGCGCCGAGAGAAGTCCGCTTCTTGTGGTGGCGCCCACAAGCGTAAACTTTGGCAAACCTACTCTTATGCTTTTTGCGCCTGCACCCTTGCCTATCATTATATCCAAAACATAGTCCTCCATGGCGGAGTAAAGCACCTCCTCCACCAGCTTGCCCAGCCTGTGTATCTCGTCTATAAAGAGTATGTCACCCTCGCCAAGGTTGTTAAGCACGGTCGCCATATCCCTGGGGCTTTCTATTGCGGGGCCCGAGGTCACCTTTATGCCCACGCCCATTTCATTGGCTATTATGTTTGAGAGCGTAGTTTTTCCCAGCCCCGGAGGGCCGTACAAAAGCACATGGTCAAGCGGCTCACCCCTCTTTTTGGCTGCCTCTATGTAAACCTTTAAATTTTCCTTTACCTTGGTTTGACCAACATATGTATCAAAGCTCTGCGGCCTCAGCTTTGGTTCGTTATCCTTATCCTCATTGAGAGCCGAGGTAGTAATTATCCTGTCAGCCATTTTCTCACCTGCCCAATACCTTAAGCGCAAGGCTTATTGCCTTTTCCGCACTCATAGAATCCATATATACGGCATTTACCGCCTTTACCGCCTCTGCATGCGCAAAGCCGAGCACCTCAAGCGCCTCTACCGCCTCCGACTTTTCGCCCGATGCCGCAGAGGAAACGGGCAACGCTGCCCCCTCGCTCTCCGCTTCAAACGCCTGTGAGGCGTCCAGCTTGTCCTTAAGCTCCAGCACAAGCCTCTGAGCCGTTTTTTTGCCTATGCCCGGTGCAGAGCAAAGCGCCTTAAGATCGTTTGTCAGCACCGCCATAACAAGCTGCGACGGGCTCAAAGCACCCAATATGCCAAGCGCACCCTTGGGGCCTATGCCGCTCACCCCTATCACCGAGCAGAACAGCTCCAGCTCCTCACGGGACAAAAAGCCGTAAAGCGCTATGCCGCTTTCGCTTACGCTCATATAAGTGTATATACACACTCTCTCACCTATTGCAGGCAGCGCCTCGACCGTCTTTGGCGACACGGATATGCCGTACCCTATGCCCGAGTTGTCCACCGTTATAACATCCTGTGCAATATACTTTAAAGTGCCGCTTATATAGCTTATCACAAAAATCTCTCCTCCAAGTCCTTCATAAGGCTGTTAAGCTCGGTAAGCGCCTGACCCGTAAATTCGTCGTCGTGCTTGTCCAAAGCGTTTTCAAACTTGCGCAGAGCCATCTCCAGCGCTACCCTTTCGTCGCCCGTGAGTTCCTCATACAGTCTGTCCGCCTTTGCAATAACAAGCCTGTTTGCCTCCTGTTCCCTTGGCGGTATTTTAAGGTAGCTCAGCTCCTCCATGCGCTTTTCTATCTCCTCGTCCGTCATATCAAGCTCCTGGCCCTTTACAATACGCCTGATCTTTTCGCCCGTGGAAACTATTTTTACCTCCACCTCCAAAATGGAGTTTATATCGTAGGTATAGGTGACGTCCACAGCCTCCTCGCCTGCCTTTGCACGAGGTATTTTTACATCAAACTCCGCCAGGGATACATTGTTTTGAGCAAAGCGGCTCTCGCCCTGAAGCACGTTTATGCTTATGCGCTTCTGGTTGTCCCTTATGGTGTAAAGCCTTTCGGTGCGGCTTGCGGGTATAACGGTATTGCGCTCTATTATAGGGCAGTAGTGACCCGGCTCAAAAAAGCCGTCCTCCTTTTCTATGGAAACCTCCGTACCCAGAGTGAATGGGCATACGTCGGTAAGCACTACCTCCCTTATTGCCTCGTTGCGCTCCTTGATGGCGCTTTGCACCGCAGCACCCAGCGCCACCGCCTCGTCGGGGTTTACCTCATTGCGAGGGAACTGCTCAAAAAGCCTTGTCATAAAGCGCTGTACAATAGGCAGCCTTGTTGCGCCGCCTACCGGTATTACCATATCTATATCCTTGAGCCTTATTTTTGCGTCGCTTAAGCTTTTGCGGACCGGCTTTTTTATCCTTTCGAGCAGCTCGGAGCAGTTGTCCTCATAATCCTTCTCGGATACAGTGCTTGTGTATTCCCTGTCGCCTATCTTGCAGACAATTTTATGCTCTCCGCTGTCGGAATAGCTGAGCTTGCACCTTTCCGCCTCACGTCTGAGCCTTGCAAGCTCCTTTTCCGTAAGCTCCTTCTCCTCTATGCCGTGCTCCTTAAGGAACATATCCATGAGCACCCTTGTAAAATCCTCTCCGCCGAGGAAGTTGTCGCCTGCGACAGAGCGCACCTCTATTATGTTGTTGTACAGCTCAAGCACCGATATATCAAAGGTGCCGCCTCCCAGGTCAAACACAAGGAAACGTGTATGCTCCTTTTTATGGTAAATGCCGTAGGAGATCGCAGCGGCGGTAGGCTCGCTTATAATGCGCTCCACCTTAAGCCCCGCAAGCTCGCCCGCACGCTTTGTGGCACGGCGCCTTGCATCGTTGAAGTAAGCGGGTACGCTTATTACAGCCTCCGTTACCTCCTCACCCAAAAATGTTTCCGCATCCTCCTTAAGATACCTGAGTATAAAGGACGACAGCTCCTCGGCGGTAAACTCCCTGCCCGAGAGCATAAACTTTTTTTTGCTGCCCATGCTCCTTTTGAATACGGCAGCTGCGGTGTAGGGGTATTTTTGCATACGCTCCCACGCCGTATCGCCTGCAAGCACCTCTCCGTTGTCGCCTATGGACACAACGGATCTTGTAAGGTGCCCTCCCAGACGGTTAGGTATTATTACCGCTTTGCCGTCCTTAAAAACTGCGGCAAGCGAGTTTGTGGTGCCTAAATCTATGCCGATTATCATTTTATCACATCTTTTCTTTAATTCTTTCAATAAACTTGTTTATAAGGAAAGGATCAAAATCCTCCTCCAGTACTCTTTCAAGGCAGGCAAGCGCCCTTGAATATTCTCCCTTGTCTTCAAATATAAGCGCCTGACCCACAAGCGACTCAACACATATGTTGTAATGGCACATGGAACAGTTGCAGCCCTCACGCATATCGCTGAACATTTTGAATGCCTCCGACTTTTCGCCTATGTAATAGAGATACATCGCAAGTATGTACAGATCAGCCTTTTTATAGCGCTTGTCCTTGTAGGGCTGCTTTTTGTCAAAGGAGGGAGCGTGCCATGCCTTCATGCGTTTTATTTTGCCGTAGTCCTTAAGCACATAGGCATATTCCATCCTCTTTCTGTAGCACTCCCTCAGCAGGCTGCCGTTATCGTTGTTTACTGCCTTTGCAATATCCAAAGCCTTGTTTGCAAACTTATACATAAGCTTTTTGTCGCCTACAAAAAAGCAGTAGTACATTGCCATATTTATATATGCCTTTGCGTCCTTTGGATATTTGGTAAGGGTGGAGGACAAAAGAGAAAATATCTCCTGCTTTTTGTCATCCATGCGCAGGCATACCTCAAGCAGATCCACATCATTGTTTGTAAGCTGATTCTGCGTAAGCTCGTATGCCGTTCTGTAGTGCATGAAAGCCTCATAAGCCTTTTCAAAGTTTTTCATCTTGCTGTAGACCCTGCCGAGCACCGACCATACAAACCTCTCGTCGGGGAACATCTCCGTCATTTCAAGCAGTATCTCCACTGCCTTGTCGTACTCCCTCAGAGATTCAAGCCCCAGTGCATAATCCTTTGGCGGGAAACAGTTTCCGTTGCCCTTTGCAAGCTTGTATGCCTCCTCGTAATACTTTACCGCCTCCTCGTGCTTTTCCTGCACACGCAGGGCATCGCCGAGCCATTCAAGGGCAAGTATATACTCATCGTCCAATTCCACGGCTTTTTTAAGGGCTGCCTCCGCTTCCTCCGACATACCTGCACTCATATAGAGTATACCCTTTTCAAGGTGCTGCCTTGCATAGGGATAAAGCTCTATACTCTTATCCGCATATTTAAGCGCCTCGTTAAAATCCTCACTGTAGAAGTTATCCAAAAACCTGCGCTGATAAAGCTCCCTCAGCCTTGAATTTGTGTCACGGTAGCCCTCGTCAAGCTTAAGCGCCTCCTTATAGAGGCTTATTGCCTTATTCCTGTTTTTGTCCTCCAGAGGCTTTGCCTGGTTGTAGAATATAAACGGATGCTTGCCGAATTTGCGCCTCAGCTCCGCAATATACTTATTGCGTGCCGCCTCATTGCCGCTCTTGTCATATATATCCAGCTTAATGCTGCTGCGCTCTATATTGTCGGGCTCCATGGCAATAGCCTTGTCTATCGCCTTTTCGGCATTGTCCCAATCCTCCAGATCCATATATGCAAAGCATATCTCCTCAAAGAGGTCTATATTTCTTTTTGGGTTAAGGTCCGACCTCTCTTCCTCGGGCTTTGCGGCTATGCCGTTAAGTATGCCGAGGGCGGCTTCGGTTTCCTCCCTGCTCTTTGCCGTATACCTGAGCGCACTTGCCTTTACATAGTTCAGGTAATCGCTCTCTGCGCCGTTCTCCTCCGCACGCTTTATTACGTCAAAGGCGCTGTCATATCTGTTGTAAACAACAAACACCTGCGCCGCAAGCGCATAGGGCAAGCCGTAGTTAAGCTCAGGCACCAGATCCAGCACCGCACGGTAATCATCCAGAACATAGCCCGCATTCTTCATTTCAAAATTGCATTCCTGCCTTATTATGTATGCGGGGAAACATGTACTGTCGCTTTGTATTATCTCATCGCACAGCTTTACCGTATCCTCGTAGCGTTCCAGCGCCTTAAGGATAAACGCTTTTTCAAGCCAAAGCTCAAAAAGCACCTGTCTTTCCTCGCATACGGTAGGCTCGCTTGCTTTTTCAAGAGCCTTTTCAAGATAGGCATTATCACCGGACTTATCCGCCATTATACGCAGGCACCTTGCCGCAAGAAAGGCGGAAAGCACTATACGTCTTCTCCTGTCGTTTTCGTCCTTTTCGTTATCGGTGACCTGTCCGTCAAGTATGCTGCGCCACATACCGATGCACTCGTTTGCCTCCTCGTAGCGCTGAGCGTTTAACAGGGCACGGCTGCGGAGATTGTAATACATACCCCTGTCTATATCCATGCCCTCCTCGGGCTTAAAGCTGTCCATGAGCTCCATCAGCTCGTCGTTAAGCTCATTCTGGTAATAGCACCAGCCAAGCTCGAGCTTATCGGCGGGTTTATCCGAGCCCTTAAGCTGCTCCATAAGCTTTTTGTTTACATTTTGCAGCCTTTCAATAGCCGAGGGATTGTTTGTGTCCGAATACAGATCCTCCAGCAGCTTTTTTGCAGCCGTATAATCGCCGTTTATCTTCAGCAGATCCGACCTTATCAGCTTTGCGTTTATATTGGCGGGGAATTTTTCCTCGGCAATATCGCATACCTCGGCTGCTTTGTCGTATTTTTTAAGCTCCATGCAAACACCCGCATATGCCGATGTTATATATCCGTCAACGCCTATAAGCTCCTCAAGCTCTCCGAGCAGCCTTTCCGCCTTGTCGGTGCTGCCGTTATGCGCATAATATGCAGCACAGTCAACATCCATATACGGAGTACGGGCAGGTATGGATTCGTACTTTTTTATAAGCTCCTCACGCTTTTGCTCATTTTTTTCCGCAACGGCGCTCCTGTAATCAAACCACAGACGGCACACCTCATCGGCGTCGGCGCCTCTTTCCGCCTTTACATATTCCATTTTTATGCCGTTGCCCTTTCTTAAAAGAAAGTCCAGATAGCCCTCGGGAAACTTTTCGGCAAGCTCCTCGTAGTCCTCCTCTATTTTAAACCTGTCAAGGAGCATATCAAAGACAAAGGCAGGCAGATATGTATTATCCATAAAAAATACAAGCAATGCCTCCCTTGCATCCTCATAGGTGCCCGCATCAAGGCATACCTCGTCATCAAAAAGCTCCTCCCACGACCATTTGTCAAGCCTTGCGCCAAAATCCTCGTAAACCCTCGCAACCTCCCTGAGCCAGAGCCCTACGGGGGAGTTGTCCTCGTCCTTTTCGGCAAATACGAGAGCTTGGTCATATGCCTCCCTCAGCCTTTTGAAGCCCTCCGGGTCGTCCTCCGGGTTGGTGACGGAAAGCTTTGTCATATATGCAGACCTTATGGCGTCCTTATCCTTTGTTTCCTGTATTTCAAGCACCGAAAAAATTTCTGTTTTGTTCATATTGTCCTCCTAAGATAAAACCCTGCCGAGTATAGACGTAAAATCGGCATCCGAAACTATATCCGTAAAATCGGCGCCGAACCTCCTGCATAAGGAAAATATTTTGCTCTTATGCTCCTTTAATGCCGATGTATAAGCCTCAAACACGTTATCTGTCATTTCGACATTTATTTTTTCACCTGTTTCCGAATCGTTAAGCGTCAGCTCCCCGTCAAAGCCGGGCTCGTTTTCCTCACGGGAGGTGAGCATTACAAGCGAAAGCTGCTGTTTTTTATATACAAAATAACCGACAGCCTCCTCCAGCTCCTCAACTGGGTACATAAAATCCGATATAACAATGAGCCTGCCCTTTTGGTTAAGACGCATTTCCCTTGCAGCAGAAGCTATATCAAAGCTGCCCGTATATTCTGCGCTGTCGGCAAAGTCAAGCAGAGTGCCCAGCCCTGCCTTTGAGGCAAGCACAGACGAATCCTTACCCATGGTAAGCCTTGCCCTGTCGCCGCCTACGAGCGCCGCATAACAGAGAGAAACGGCAAGCAGTCCGCTGACATAACGCTTATCCTCAAAGCCCATCGAGGCAGAACAATCTGCCAGTACATTCAGCTCCGTCTGCTTTTCCTCCGTATAAAGCTTGACAAACAGTCTGTTAAGCCTTGCATAGCTGTTCCAGTCTATATAGCGCAGGCTGTCGCCGTCCGAATAGCTGCGGAAATCCGAAAACTCGTTGGAGCTGCCCTTTTCGTTTGAGCGCCTCAGTCCTCCGCTCAGACCGCTTACCTGCTTTGTATATTTCAGCCTCAGCCTGTTAAGCCTTTCGATCAGTTCATTGTTAAAGCCGTCGGAAACCTTCATTTTTTAATTTCCTCCAGAATTTTGGCAATGACACCGTCACTGTCAATGCCGTCGCTTACGGCATCAAAATTAAGTATGAGCCTGTGGCGCAAAACAGGCAGTGCCATTATATTTATATCGTCATAGGATACATTGTACCGTTCCTCAAGCAGGGCATTTATCCTTGCCGAGGTGATTATAGCCTGTGCGGCTCTCGGTCCCGCTCCGCATGCCACATACTTTTTTGCGCTTACGGCGCCCTCTTCAAGCTCGGGGTGCGTTTTTACTATAAGCTCCATTGCATAGTCCGCAACCGCATCCGCAACGGGGATGCTCTCCGCAATTTTTTTCATCTCTATGATACGGCTGCCGTTTATGACCGTATCGGGTTCGGGAGCTTCTCCCGATGTCGTAAGGCTGACTATCTCCTTAAGCTCGCCTATACTCGGAAACTCCACCTTAAGCTTAAACATAAAACGGTCGAGCTGCGCCTCGGGCAGCGGATAGGTACCCTCTGTTTCTATGGGGTTCTGCGTTGCAAGCACAAAAAACGGTTCCGGCATTTTATATGTATTTCTGCCTGCTGTAATATGCTTCTCCTGCATAGCCTCAAGCAGAGCGCTCTGTGTTTTGGGCGTAGCCCTGTTTATCTCGTCGGCAAGCAGTATGTTTGCAAAAACAGGCCCCTTTTGAAATTCAAAATGACCTCTGCCGTCCGCATCCTTTACAAAAATATCGGTACCCGTTATATCCGTAGGCATAAGATCGGGAGTAAACTGTATCCTTGAAAATTCCATATCCGTTACTCTGCCTATCGTTTTTACAAGCTGTGTTTTACCGAGCCCGGGCAGACCCTCAAGCAGCACATTGCCGCCTGCTATTATGCCTATGAGAACCATCTTTACAAGCTCTCTCTGACCTATTACCGCCTTTGCGATCTCCCTGCGGACAGCGTTAAAATCCTCAAAAAAGCCCTTTGCGGCCTCGGACGCCTCATTCATTTATCAGTACCTCCTCTATCCATTTTTTATCATATATTATGGCATTTATCTGTCCGCCTATGAGAAGGTCATAGGAGAGCAGATTGAGCCAGAGCGCAAAAACAAATATTGCGCCTATGCTCCCGTATACCGTCGAATACCTTGAAAAATTGTTTACATAAATATTGAATACCTTTGAAAGCAGCAGCCAGCCTCCCATTGTAAAAACGGTGCCGGGTATCAGCTGCCTTATTTTGGGTCTTTTTACAAGCGCAAGCATATATATCAGTATTATCATTGTAAATATAAGCGCCGCCGTTATTGCATAGCTCCTTGCATTTACGGATATGAGCGGCACAGACGGTGCTATGTTGAATATCATCTCGTTTATTTTATCGCTGAATATACAGGCATAAAGCGATATTATTATAAGCACGGTAAATACCATAACTATCAGCAGGCTTATAAACCTCTGCGTAAAATAACCCCTCTGCTCGCTTACTCCGTAGGCACGGTTAAGACCCCTCATCATTGTGTAAATGCCCGACGACGCACTGAACCAGCTGACAAGCAGTGACGATGAAAGCAGGCTTATGCGCTTTGTATCCACCACCTCGGATATAAAGGAGTTTATAATATCGCTTACAAGCCCGGGTATCTCGTTTTCAAAGCCTATTTTAAGCGAGCTTACATCCAGATCGAGAAATGCAATGCAGGACATAAGAAATATTATGAAAGGGAAAATCGAAAGTATAAGCTTAAAGGTAAGCGCATTTGCCATATCCACAAGCTCGTTGTCCCTTATGCGTGTATAAACCTCATTAACAAACAGATAAATACGCAATGCTGTGCGCTTTAACATCCCTTCACTCCTCCGCTGCGTTAATATCCTAACCCGTTTTTACGGTATCGTATACGATATTGCAAGCCGTGTAGTTATTATAGCATAAAAATTACATTATATAAATGTTTTTTTATCGACAAACGGATACTCGGCTTATTATTCTATTACCAGCACCTCCGCATCAATACCCTTATATTGATCGGGTATTTCGCCTATGGGCCAGTTTTCGGACGTTGTTTCTATATAATAATATCTTTCGCCGTTAAGCTCGTAATAGGAGCCCATAACGCTTTCCGGGCTGCCCTTTATACCGACCGCAACATGATCCGGCAGCCTTAAAAGCGCAACTCCGTAGCCCCTTGCCCTTATAAGGGAGGCAAGCAGTATACAGCTGTCCTCACAGTCGCCGCCCTTGTCGCAGAGCGTTTCCACGGGGTATTTGGGATACTCTATGTCGTTCCCGTCGGCATCCTTGTCCTCTATATAATCAAGCCCCTGCACAAAACTCACCATAAGCTCGAGCTGGGCAAAATCGTCATATCCGTTTTTTTCTCCGTTGGCACACATACTGTCCGCTATGTTTTTTATAAACTCATCATCTGCTTTGTCCTCGATATATACCCGATAATCGGTACCGTTCATATTTCTCCTTTTATTTTTGAAGTATTCATAGCTTCTTACGGGTATCTCCATGGTCTGCGTCCATTTTGCAAAGTTGTAGTCCCAGCTGTATTCAAGCACCTTGTTTTCTCCGTCAAGCGCCGCCCGGCTGTAGCTGCCCGGTATGGTAACGGCAGCCCTGCCGTCCGCAGCCGAGGCATCCTCGGTATTGCTCACACCGCCCGCTTCGTTAAGGTTATAAAACCCGTCGTTCAATACCACGCTGCTTATACCCTCGTTTACCTCTACCCTGTTGGAATTGTTCTCCCTGAATCGGATACCCGCCAGTGTGACGGTAAACAAAATCGCAAGCAATACAGCCGCTGCTGCACCGTTTTTGGATCTGTCCTTAACAGGCTCGGGGCGGATATATATATGCGGCGGCACCTCGGCGCCCTCTGTCAGGGCATCTCTGTCCGCCTTGAATGATACAAGCGCTTCATTCAGCTTAACAAGCCTTTTATCAAGCTGCAAAATTTTCATCCTTGCCCTGCGGTACTTTGCCCTGAGCATATCAAAAACCAGCACGGCTGCAAAAGACGGCATACCGTATGAAACAAGCAGCTCAAGCCCTCTTATATTATGCCCCTTTATAAAGGCACAGACCACGGCAATTACAAAGGCTGTCCCTGCAGCGCTTTCAAGCACTCCCCAAAGCAGTCTTGTACCCGTTGACGCCTTCAGCATACTCTCGGCGGAGCTTTTTTCGCCCTGAGTTTTTATAATATCGGTATAAATATCGTCAATTATGCCGTTTATGCGTTTAATATCCGCTGACAGACCGTTCAAGGACATCCCCTCCGATTTTTTATATATCATGCCGTAACGGCACGGGATCTGTATTACATATGCAAAAAGGGACTTTTTAAGGCAAGTCCCTTTTAATTACCGAAATAACTGCAGGTGCAAGCATACCCGAAACCATTATACATTTGCATTGAAGCGGTACTCCATATCCTTAATATCCTTACTCAGCCCGACTGCAAGCTTTTTATCCGTTTCTAGACGGGCTTTAAGCGCCTCCGGCGAGGAAAAGACCTGCTCCTGCCTTAGCCACTTATAAAAGCCTACAACTGCCTTTGCGCCGTATATGTCCTCGTCAAAATCAAAAATATGTGTTTCCACACGGCGCTCACTGCCCGCAAAGGTAGGACACACTCCCACATTTGTCATGCTTAAGTAAAGCTTGCCGTCATATGCCGTTCTGGTAAGATACACACCGTTTGGCGGCAGAAGCTTTTCCTTTGGGGTTATAATGTTTATTGTGGGGAAATTAAGCGTTCTGCCTCGTTTTTCCCCCTCGGCTACCCTGCCTATAACAAAATACGGCTTATTGAGGAGCTTATATACCTCCTCCATATCCGCCTGTTTTATAAGGCTGCGCACTCTGGTACTGCTGACCCTTTCGCCGTCCATCTCGACAGAGGGTATGGCTATAACATGCACGCCCCTTTTTTCTCCCAGTTCTTTAAGTATAGCGGCGTCCCCCGCCTTATTTCTGCCAAAAAAGTAATTTTCGCCCACTACCAGCACCTTGCAGTTTGTTTTTTCGACAAGCATATCAAAA
This sequence comes from uncultured Clostridia bacterium, assembly GCA_947591605.1. Lineage (GTDB taxonomy): Bacteria > Bacillota > Clostridia > Lachnospirales > CAG-274 > CALWRD01. The sequence continues at coordinate 23,250 of CANQDF010000020.1, forward strand.
AACACCTCCGGCAGCAGTGCGGCAAAATCCGCAGTAAAAGGATACTGCACCAGTATGTCCACGCCTATGCTTTCAAGCACAAACTTTTTCTCCTCGGTATCCAGCATCGTACCAAAGTTTTCCTTGGTCTTGAAAAAGGTTACCGGATGCGGATAAAACGAAAATACAACGCTTTTTAGGTTATCCCTTTTTGCGTACTCCTTTACGGTGCTTATCAGCTTTTGATGACCCAGATGTATGCCGTCAAAATTGCCCAAGGTAACGGCGGTAGGTTCTTCAATTTTAAAATCGGTAGTTTCGTAAACAATCATGCCATTTCACCTTAACATGGTCACGGGCTTTATGCTCTCGCCCGCAGCCTTATATATCCCCACAATTTTATTTTCTTCATCAAATACAATAACCGTTTCGCCCTGTTCGGGCTGAACGCTGCAATAATTTAAGCTTATTTTATTGCCGTTGTCAAGATACTTTTTTGCCGCCGAGGAAACCGTTATGCGCCTGTATCCGTCAAGCGCCTCCTCGGGCAGCATAAGTATTTCGTCAAGCCTGCCCTCTGCGGCAATTTTTTTAAAATCATTTATCCTTATGCTGTTTTCCGCCTTAAATCTGCCGCTTGCAAGGCGTACAAGGGCTGACATATGCGCCCCGCACCCAAGCCTTTCGCCTATATCCTTGCAAAGCGTGCGTATATATGTGCCTTTGGAGCAGGTAACAAGCATACTTACCCTGTTTTCACCCTCCATAGCTATATCCTCAACGGCATATATATGTATAAGCCTTGTTTTGCGCTCTATCTCCACACCCTCACGGGCAAGCTCGTAAAGCTTTTTTCCGTTTACCTTTACGGCGGAATACATGGGCGGCTTTTGCTCATACTCGCCTATAAAGCTCTCGGCAGCCTTTTTTACTGCCTCAAGATCGACATTTACCCGTCTTGTTTCAAGCACCTCGCCCGTATGATCCTCGGTAGTGGTCGTAACGCCAAGCGTCATCTCCACCCTGTACTGCTTTACGGACGCCGCAACGTAGTCCGCCAGCTTGGTCGCCTTGCCTATACATACGGGCAGCACGCCCTCCGCCTCGGGATCAAGAGTACCGGTATGCCCCGTTTTTACCCGTCCAAGCGTATTGCGTACTATATTTACCACATCATGAGAGGTATAGCCCTTTTCCTTATATATGTTAATTATGCCGGAAACACCGTTATTTTCGGTCTTCATTTTCCATCTCGTCCTTAATTGCAGCAATAAGCTTTTCCCTAGCCTGTTCGGGCGGCACGGCAATCGTCGCACCCGAAGCCAGCCTGTGGCCTCCGCCGCCGAACAATGCCGCCACTTTGTTTACATCGTACTTTTTGGAACGCAGGCTTATTTTTACCGCACCGTCCGTTTTTTCGGTAATAAGGGCAGCCACGGATGTGCCTCTCACATTTAAAAGATACTCCGCAATTCCGTCCGTATCACCGTTTTTTGCACCGCAAAGCTCCATATCGGTCTTTGTAATGACGGAATATGTAATGCCGTATTCCTCGTCAAAGCAGGTGTTTACAAGAGCACGCCCCTTGAGCCTGAGCTGTGAGGCTGTGTGCTCATAAAGTATTTTGGAATGGATAAATGCCGTATCCACCCCCAGCTCTACCAGCTCGCCCGCCACCTCATGGGTGCGCTTTGAAGTGGAGCTGTGTTTAAAGCCCGAGGTATCATACACTATACCGGAGTAAATTGCCGCAGCTATATCAAGATTCAACTCGCATTTATCCTTTATTATTTCATAAACTATCTCCGAGGCGGATGACGCCCCCGCATTTACCGTATTAAAATCCGCAAAGCCCGTATTGCTTATATGGTGGTCGATATTGTAGGTAATGCCCGCCCTGTCAAAAACCTGTGCCGCACTGCCAAGCCTCTCCTTGTCACCGCAGTCAAGCGCAAAAAATATATCGGGCTTAAGGCTGTCCGTATCGCCCTTATACAGATACTCGCTGCCCTTTATAAAGTTAAACCTTTCGGCATATTCCTCAAGCAGCACCTTTGGGGTTTTGCCCTTCTGAGCCAGAACCTGCGCAAAGGCAAGCACCGAGCCAACAGCATCGCCGTCCGGACTTGTGTGTCCGGCAACAACGATGCTCTCGGCATTTGCTATAGCATCAAAAATATTATTCGTATACATTTATGACCGTACTCCTTTACTGCTCCCCGTTTATATCCCTGATTATCTTATCTATCTTAAAGCCGTATTCAAGCGAATCGTCAAGCACGAAGGTGAACTCCGGGGTCACTCTTAAATTGATCCTCTCTGCTATAAGTGACCTTATAAAGCCCGCTGCCCTTTTAAGCACCTCCATTGTTTCCGCCTTTTTTTCGTCATCGCCCAGTATGCTTACATATACCCTGCAGTATTTGAGATCTGTTGTGGTATTTACCTTAAGCACACTTGTGATAACTCCTACACGGGGGTCCTTGAGGTCGGAGCGTATTATCTCCGACAGCTCCCTTTGTATCTCGTCGTTTATACGGATCATCCTGTTGCTGTTTTTTTTCATTAGCGTTTAATTTCCTCCATGACAAAGGCCTCTATTATATCGCCCTCTTTTACATCATTGTACTTGTTGAGGACAATACCGCACTCAAAGCCTGTTGCAACCTCACGGACATCATCCTTGAAGCGCCTGAGGGTAGCCAGCTCACCCTCATAAACAACTATGCCGTCACGCACAAGGCGTACCTTTGAATTACGCTGTATTTTGCCGTCCTTTACATAAGCACCGCCTATGGTGCCTACGCCCGATGCCCTGAATATCTGCCTTACCTCGGCATGGCCTATGACCTTTTCCTCGTATATAGGATCGAGCATACCCTTCATTGCCGCCGTAATATCCTCTATTGCATTGTATATTACCCTGTAAAGCCTTATATCCACCTTCTGGTCATCGGCAACATTTTTTGCAGACGACTCGGCTCTTACATTAAAGCCTATAATAATGGCGTTTGAAGCACTTGCAAGCATAACGTCCGACTCGGTAACGGCGCCTACGCCGCCGTGGATCGTCCTTATGCGCACCTCATCGTTGGAGAGCTTTTCAAGGCTTGCCCTGACTGCCTCCACAGAGCCCTGTACATCCGCCTTTATGACTATATTGAGCTCCTTTATGCTGCCGCTTTGTATCTGGCTGAAGAGGTCGTCAAGGGATACCTTTTGAGGCGTATCCTTTATAAGCTCCTCCCTGCCCTTTGCTGCAACGGATTCCGCTACCTGTCTTGCATGACGCTCGTTCTGCGCAACATAAAACATATCGCCTGCCTTGGGCACCTCGTTAAGACCCAGTATCTCAACAGGCATTGAGGGGCCTGCCTTTTTGACCTTTTGTCCCTTGTCGTTCATCATTGCACGCACACGGCCGAAGGTAGCGCCCGCAACAACGGGGTCGCCAACCTTGAGCGTACCGTTCTGCACGAGCACGGTAGCAACAGCGCCTCTGCCCTTGTCGAGCTGCGCCTCTATTATGCTGCCCCTTGCCTTTTTATCCGGGTTGGCTTTAAGCTCCTTAAGCTCGGATACAAGTATTATCATTTCAAGCAGTCTGTCAATACCCTCCTTGGTCGAAGCCGATACGGGTACACATATCGTATCGCCGCCCCAGTCCTCGGATATAAGACCGTACTCTACAAGCTCCTGCTTTACCCTCTCGGGATTGGCGCTTGGCTTATCTATCTTGTTTATGGCAACTATTATCTCAACGCCTGCTGCCTTGGCATGGTTTATCGCCTCTATGGTCTGAGGCATAACACCGTCGTCCGCAGCAACCACAAGCACCGCTATATCGGTTACCTGAGCACCTCTCATACGCATAGCGGTAAATGCCTCGTGACCCGGCGTATCCAGAAAGGTTATAGGCTTGCCGTCGATAGACACGGTATATGCGCCTATATGCTGTGTTATTCCTCCTGCCTCTCTCGAGGTAACGCTGGAATGTCTTATTGCATCAAGCAGAGATGTTTTGCCGTGGTCTACATGACCCATTACCACGACAACAGGAGGCCTTTCACGGAGGTTCTCCTCGCTGTCCTCCTCCTCACGGAACTCCTCCTCAAGCAGATCTATCTCCTCTGCCCTTTCTGCTATCACATCAAGCTCGTCGCAGATGGATTCCGCAAGCTCAAACTCTATCTCCTGATTGATGCTTGCCATAACGTTTTTCTTGAAAAGGCGGCCTACAATATCGGCAGGCGCTCTGCCGAGCTTATCGGCAAGATCCTTTACGGTTATGGTATCGCCTATCTGCACTATCATTATATCGTCCTCGGACTGTGCAATTACCTCCTGAACGGGCATCTCCTCTTTTTTCAGCCTTGCTTTTTTGTTTTTCTTATTTTTTTTCTGTCCTGCGGCAGGATTAAGGTTTGGCTTTGGCTTTGTAAAATTGCTGCCCTTTTCCTGCTTTTCAACAGGCTTCATTTTGTTAATGCCTCTGTCGGGTCTTCTCCTTAGTGGATTCCTCTCGCCGCCTGCTTCGGCAGATAACCTGTCCCTGTTTCTTTCGCCTCTCGGAGGTCTTGCCGTATTAGTATTGCCCGCAGGCCTGTTATTATGCCTTGCAGGTCTTTCGGCTTTATCCGTCCTTTGAGGTCTGTCGCCTCTTTCCTGTCTTAACGGCCTTGCAGACTTATCCTGTACGGCAGGCTGCTTTTTTTCAGCCGCAGCAGGGGTCTTCTGCACAGCACGGCGCTTTGGTTTTTCCGCCTTTTCCGGCTTTTCCGGCTTTTCCGTTTTTTCGGCTCTTACCTCGGGCTTTTTATCCGCACTCTTGTCGGATGGACCTGTATAAAGCTTAATAAGCCTGTCAGCCGTTTCGTCATCGATACTGCTGGAGTGAGATTTGACCTCAACACCCATATCCTTAAGCTTGCCGATGAGCTCCTTATTACCCACATTTAATATTTTAGCAATTTCATATACTCTCTTCTTCGACAAATAAATCACCTCCGTTAGTACCAAGTCAATACGGCTGCACAAAAGGTGCCTGCCCTGCGTTTTGCCTCCTACATATCAACAAGCGCCGCCTTTACATTTTGGGCAAATGACCTGTCGGTAAGCGCAAATACCGCTCTGTTATACAAACCCGCCGCATTGCTCAGTTCCTCTCTTGAGCTTGTTACAATACATTCAATACCGTTATTTTCGGCTCGTGCCGTTATCCTTTTTTTTGTGTTGTCCGAGGCGTCACAGGCTATAATGACCAAACTGCATTTTTTGCCCTTTAACGCCGCCGACACCGTATCCTCGCCGCTGATAAGCTTACCTGCACGCCTTGCAAGCGAAAGCATTGACGCCGCTCTCCTACCTATCAATCCGCAGCCATCTCCTTTTTAAGCTCCTCATAAACACTCTGAGGCACCTTTTCCTTAAAGGAGCGCTCCAGACCCTTGGACTTGTGCGCCTTTTCCAAACACTCCGCATTTGGGCATATATAAGCCCCTCTGCCCTGCATTTTGCCGCTGCGATCAAGCCTGAAAACACCGTCGTCACTTTTTACTATGCGTATAAGCTCCTTTTTTGGCTTCATCTCCTGGCAGCCGGTACACTTTCTGAGCGGCACCTTTTTCCGTATCACTTATGTCACGACCTCCCCGAAAACTTATTCCTCGTCTTCAACAATCTCATCTTCGGCGTCCATTTCCACAAAGCCGGTAAGCCTTGCCTGTGATTCGCTCTTAATATCTATCTTCCAGCCCGTAAGCCTTGCCGCAAGCCTTACGTTTTGTCCCTCTTTGCCTATGGCAAGCGAAAGCTGATTATCGGGCACAACTACCTTTGCCGAGCGTTCCTCCTCGGTTTCGTTTACTTCAACGGCAATTACCCTTGCGGGATTAAGCGCCGAGGCAATAAACTTTGTGGGATCCTCGTCCCAAGGTACTATATCTATCTTTTCTCCCTTAAGCTCGTTTACTATAACATTTACCCTTACACCGTTAGGCCCCACACAGGCGCCTACGGGGTCAACATTGGGGTTTTGGGAGTAAACAGCCATTTTTGTCCTTGAGCCTGCCTCTCTTGCAATGCTCTTTATCTCCACGGTACCGTCGGATACCTCCGGGACTTCAAGCTCAAAAAGCCTTTTCACAAGGCCGTTGTGCGTCCTTGAAACATTTACTATGGGTCCCTTTGGGGTAAGCTTTACCTCATATATAAATACCTTTATCCTGTCATTAAAGTTGTATTCCTCACCGGGTATCTGCTCCTGCATAGGCAGCATAGCGTCCATCCTGCCAAGGGAAACGATAATGTTTCTTTTGTCGCTTCTCTGCACTATTGCGGTATCTATGTCCTTATCCTTTTTAAGGTATTCGTTGTAGAGCTTTTCCCTCTCGGCCTCACGGAACTTTTGCACAACGACCTGCTTTGCCGTCTGTGCGGAGATGCGTCCGAAGTCCTTTGGCGTTATCTCATACTCGACTATATCGCCGTATTCATAGCTTGGGTTTATCTCCCTTGCCTCCTCCAGCGATACCTCAAGGAAGGCATCGTATACCTCCTCGGTTACCTCCTTTTGGGCAAACACCTTTATATCTCCCGTTTCCTTATTGATGTCCACCCTTATGTTCTGCGAGGTACCGTAATTCTTTTTGCAGGCGGTTTCCAGCGAGGTCTTTATAGCCTCAAAGATAACCTCCTTGTCAATTCCCTTTTCCTTTTCGATCAGATTTAAAGCTTCGATAAGCTCATGGCTATCCATTTTGCCCTTTTCCTCCTTAAAATTATCTTAAACGATATACCAAAGCCTTAACGGCATATCTAAAACTCTACAGCAAGCCTTACCGAGGCTACCTCCCTGCGGGGGAACGACAGCCTTTCTCCGGAGAGGTCAATTATCACCACATTATCGTCCTCCAGCCCCTCGAGAGTGCCGCTGAACTCCTTGATTCCGTCAACTGCCTTAAAAAGCTTGACATCTACCGTCCTGCCTCTGTACTTGACATATTCGTGATCCCTTTTGAGGATACGGTCGATACCGGGAGAGCTGACCTCCAATATATAAGGCTCCTCGGTAATATCGTCGTCAAGCCTTTCGTCCAGATAGCGGCTTACAAGCTCACAATCGTCTATTGTAATGCCGCCCTCCTTGTCTATATACAGCCTCAGATACCTGTGCGGCCCCTCCTTGACAAACTCTGCGTCAACAAATTCAAAGCCGTTTTCCTCCAGAACGGGCATGGCAAGCTCCTCCGTGAGCCTTACTATGTCCTTTGCCTGCATCAATCCTACCTCCTTATAAAGACAAATAAAATAGGGTCTGCAAAAAAAGCAAGCCCCTCTTACGTCCTCGTAAAGCTTTAAAAACCCGCACACGGCAGGGACAGACCGTACAAAAAACGTTTACCGTGCGTTTTTGTGCCGATCCGGGGGCTGTTTTCTCAAATCAAAGCAAAAATTTTGATTTAAGATAAAACAAGAGTGGGCATAACCCACTCTTAATTTAAACAACAGTCACTGTGTGTATTATAACACCAAACAACTTCCATTGCAAGCATTTTTACACAGTTTTGCAAAATTTATTCACTGTTTATTCATTATTTTGGTTTTTGGGCTGTTCTTTTTTGCCGACATATGCTATAATTTATTTATATGGCAAACTCTGCCCCTCAATAATTGTCATAAGGAGGACAAAATGAACACTTACACTATATTCTACAGTATTATTGCAGCCTTATACGGGCTTTTTATAGGCAGCTTTTTAAACGTATGTATATACCGCATCCCTCTTAACGAAACACTTGTTACAATACCGTCGCACTGCACCGCCTGCAGCCATAAGCTGGCATGGTACGACCTTTTCCCTCTGTTCAGCTATTTGTTTTTAAGGGGCAGATGCCGCTACTGCGGCGAGCATATATCCGTACAATACCCCATAGTTGAAGCTCTTAACTCGGTTGTATGGGGCATTACCTTTTACATGGTGCTCTACCGCTTTAACTTTGCCTTAAATATGCAAAGCGTGCTTACGGGCGTTGCATACTGCTTTTTCTTTTCGGCGCTTATAGTGCTCAGCGGCATAGATATTTTTCATCAGATAGTGCCCGACAGGGTAAACATTTTTATATTTGCGGTAGGCATAGTTGTACTTATACTGGATTACAAAAACTTTGCGTCACACCTCATCGGTTTTTTTGCCGTAAGCGTGCCGCTGCTAATACTTATGCTGTTTAATGCCATGGGCGGCGGAGATGTAAAGCTCTATGCCGCTGCGGGCTTTCTGCTCGGGTGGAAGGCCGCACTTATCTCCCTTATAATTGCATGCCTTGCAGGCACAATAGTCGGCATACCCGTACTTATAAAGGGAAAAAAGCAGGGCATAAAACACCCTCACATACCCTTTGTGCCTTCAATATCAATAGGTATGTTTATTGCCGCATTCTGGAGCAGCAGCATTATAAACTGGTATATAGCTACGTTTTTGCCCGGGCTTGCACAAGCAGCCTGATCCGTCCAAAAAGCTGTGTAACGGCTATTGACAAAAGGGCAATAAATTGATACAATCAATATGTAAACGATAATCATTATCAATTAACACTTATATGCAATAAACCCGTAAGGGTTTAAAATATTAATCAACAGGAGGAATTTTATTATGAAAAAATTTGTATGTCCCGTATGCGGTTATGTTCACACAGGCGATTGCCCTCCCGATGTATGTCCCGTTTGCAAGGCTCCCGGCTCAAAGTTTATTGAGCAGTCGGGCGAGCTTGTTTTTGCCGACGAACATCGTATAGGCGTAGCACAGGGTGTTTCCGAGGATATTATTGCAGACCTCAGAGCAAACTTCACAGGCGAATGCACAGAGGTAGGTATGTACCTTGCAATGAGCCGTCAGGCTGACCGTGAAGGCTATCCCGAGGTTGCGGAGGCTTACAAGCGCATCGCTTTTGAGGAGGCTGAGCATGCTGCAAAGTTTGCCGAGCTTTTAGGCGAGGTCGTTACAGACTCCACCAAGAAGAACCTTGAGCTGAGAGTAGAGGCAGAGCACGGCGCTACCGCAGGCAAGCTTGACCTTGCAAAGAGAGCTAAGGCTGCAAACCTTGACGCTATACATGACACTGTACATGAAATGTGCAAGGATGAGGCAAGACACGGCAAGGCATTCAAAGGTCTTTTGGACAGATACTTTGGCTGAAAATAATTAACATAATAACATAAAAAAGAGCGTTCCCTCGGAATGCTCTTTTTGTTTTAACGGTTTATTGCCTAATATTATGCAGCAATATATTTGCCGCCGTGACCGCCGCCGCTGCCGCCCCCAGCTTATAAAGCGGCATAAGCAGATACCCCGGAGCAAAAATATATGACGCTGTGCCAAGCGCAGGCACAAATACCGATACATCAAAAAATATAGGACAAAACAGCATACTGCCTATCACAAGCACAGGCAGCAGACCGCATACGACCGCAGAATGTCTGCCTGCCAGCTTTTTTATAATGCCGCAAAGGCTCATTATCATGACCGCATACAGGCATATACCCGCAACAGCCGATATATCCGCCATACCCGCAGCGGCAAGCGCCGCACAGGAGCAAAGGCTAAGTATAAGCACCGAGGCTGCAACATTTGCCGCACCGAACGGCAGGGATCTCTTTTCATCCTCTATCCATCCGTTTATGCCCAATATGCCGCCAAGCATTATATAGATACCAAGAAGCCCTGTAAATATATTATCTTCGGCATCGGTTTCATTTGACGGCAAAACAGCGCCGTCCGAGTCAATATAGCTGTATTCTATACCTATTGCCCTGCCTTCTCCAAGATAGCCGTTATAATATTCCAGCATAGCCTGTCTGTCGTATTCAATACCGTTTTCGGACATATAATCAAATGCCAGCTCCGGAGCATACAGCCTCGCAAGCACCGAAAAAAGCGCCTCCGACGCCGTTTCACTCAGAACGGAGGAGGGTGATGTAAGGCAGGTGACCGACCTATGCCTGTTTTCCCTGACCGCATCGTATATATCCTCGGGGATTATAAAGCCGCAGTTAAGGGTTTCGTTTTCAACATCACGGGTAAGCTCGTATTCATTGTCATAGGGGATAAAGCTGACCGTACCCTCGTAGGAGGGCAGCGCATCGGACAGCTCGGCATTATCGCAGTAAAAGCCTGCCGCAAGCGTACCCCTGTCCGCCGTATACAGCCTGTCCGCAAAGGGAAGAAGGAGCGGTATAATTATCGCTGCCGCTGCAAATGACGGGCTTTTAAGACATCGCTTGATATATATAAGCAAAATTTTTATATATCTCATACCTCGCACGCCTCCCTTGTACTCTGCACAACAAAGACCGCCGAATATATTACCGCAAGCATAACAAGCCATACAGGCATAGATCCAAAGACAAAACCGTCCCTTACAAAGTTTGAGAGAGCGTCAAAAACAACATAAACTATGCTGTACGGCGTATAACGGGCTATCGCCTCCGGCAAAAATGCGGCAGGCAGAACAGCGCCTCCGACAAAAGCCGATACCAGGGTAAGCACAAAAAGCACCATAGCTCCCGACCACGGCGAAAACACCGTATAAATACCGCTCACCAGCGCCGAAAGCAAGAAAACGGCAATAAAAAGAGCCAAAAAGTCCGCTCTTATGTCAATGCCCGCCGCATATAACGCCGCTGCCAAAGCCGCAGAAAGCAAAAGATAAAAAACAAGCACCGCCGCATTGTCTGCGGCAAAAAGCGCAAAACGGCCTATGCCCCTACGCCTTGCAGACGCATATAGAGCCTTGTTTTCCGTACCCGTAACAAAGGCAAGACACATACCGCAAAGAAGCATAAAAACGACAATTGCCATAACGGCATAGTATTCCGTTATGCTCAGATCCCCCGCTGCGGAAACGCTTTTATATGCAAAAAGCTTTTCCCTTGGGAGAAATATTTCCATATACATCATATTAAAATCATCGTTTTTTTCCTCCAAAGCCTTATAGTCCTTGCCCTCCGAGGCGTAAAACGACGCCTGTACGGCCGACTGTACATCGGCAAGCATGGATATGCCGTTATCCGCAAGGCTGCGGAAAACCTCCGCATACAGCTCACTGTCCTTTGGCATTATTATCCTTGCAGGCGTATTTACACCGTGGACTATATCCTGTATAAAGCGCCCCGGCAGTATTACGGCTGCATTAAGCTCCCCTGCCTTAAGCATTTCAAGAGCCGTATTTTCATCGGCAACATTCTCAAAGGTGCATATGGATCTTACACTGTCTATGTTTTTGACCATACCCAGCGCAATACCGATATATTTGTCGTCCTCGGGATATACCACGCCCACACGCTGCTTTACAACGGTCTGCTCCCCGTATATCAGCTTGCCTCCCGCATAGGCAAAAACTCCCGCAATAAGGCAAAGAGCCAAGGCCCCTGCCAGTATACCAGGCAAAGACCTCAGCATCTTTTTTATCTTTAGTATCAAAAGTTTAATGTAAAACATAATTTTTATCAGCTAAGCTGCGCAATTAATCCGTAAAGTCCGCTCTGTATCTCGGAGTATATATTCTTAAATTCGTCCTGACCTATCTCCAATATCCTGACAGGCTCGCCCTCCGGCTTTTCAACCGTTCCTTCCAAAGCCTTAAGCTTTAAGCTGTAGTCAATGCTGCCCTGAGTTTCATCGTTTACGATAAAGCTGAGATCGTATATATCAAGGTCAAGGCTGCTGTCATCGGCTGCAAGGGTGCCTGCCATATCAAACACTGTTTTTTCTTCGTTGTCTTCCACACCGAGTACAGCGGCAATATCACCCGTAATACTGTCGTAATTACTCTCAAATCTTAACTCGGAGCTGTTGTTATCCCCGTCGTTATACGACAATTTGTATGCCTCCTTAACTCCCGTATCGGTGTTTACGCTGTCATTGTAGTTAAAGGTCAGCACATCGTCGTTTGCATTTTTTATCTTGAGTGTAATATCTAGGCTGCTGTCCGTATCCATGCCGCCCGTAACTGTAAAGCCTGTGCTGTTTCCGTCGTAATCCGCGTCAAAGGTTATCTCACTGTCTGCTATAATGCCGTTGTTTACATAAAACACAGCCTTTATATCGCCTATCTTGGTTTTTTCGGCAACCTCCTTTAAAGCAGCCTCCACATCAGAGATGTATTCATCCGGGGTGGAATAGCCTTCCACAATGTACCTTGTTTCCGCCATCTCGTTAAGATGCTCCTTAAAAGACTCGTTCTGCGATATATCCGTCAGACTGTCCGATAAAAACCTTGTGGCTGCCTCAGAAGGTATGCTTACCGTGTATGCCTTGCACATTGCCGTACCGTCCGACAGCGCAACCTCCTTTGCATCTGCCCTGCCGTACTCTGCCGATGCCTTTAGCTCTTCAAAATTCTCCTTAAGGACAGATGCAAGCTCTTCTGCGCCGCTGTCGGCCGCAGCCTTGTCAAATACTCTCAGAGAGAAGGTTTCGTCTGTCTGCATACCCTCGGCATAATCCGAAAATACGGGAGAGTTTTTTATCTGACCCAATATATCGTCGGTGGATACCGAAAATGTTTCGCCGCAAAGGGCAGGCAAATTAAACAGCAAAACCTCATTGTCGGTATAAATGTTTATCACATCCATATTAATGCCCTTGTAATTGCCCTTTATACTTAGATCAGCTTGCTTTGAAGCATTGTCAACATTCATTGTAATATCTGCGCCAAGCCCCTTAAGGTCGCCCGCACCCGGGGTATTATCCAGGGTAATGCTCTGATCTAAGGTGTAGCCGCCCTCGCTTAACATGGTCTTAATACCCGGGGAAGCTATTTTTTTAAACACACTTTCTCTTGCCGTTACTGCCATACCTGTATTTACAAGCGCTTTTTCCACCATCTTTTTTGGCGAGAAAAGACCGAACGTCACTGCGGCAGCCGCAACAACGGCTGCTGCAACAGCAACACAGCCGATAATTACGGGCGCCTTGCTCTTCTTTTTTAAAGGCTCCTCCGGCATCGCTGTTTCCGTCACGGCATCGGCAGGTTTTTCCTCAACCGGCGCAAAATCACCGTCCGATATAGCTTCAACCTTCTGCACTTCATCCTGTCCGCTGTTATTCAGCATGTTATTCTCCTCACTCATTTTCTTTCTCCTTTCATATTATATGAGCCTTGACAGCTCGCTTACATCGGGCTTTCCTTCAACCGGGACAAGCACGCCGTCCTTTATTATATAAAGCCTTGTGCAAAGCTCTATTTCCGTTTCTATATGTGTGGTCATGACCACGGTGCCGCCCGATGCAATATAACTGCGGATATAATCCGCCGTTTCCGCACGGGCTTTAAGATCCAGACCCGTACCGGGCTCGTCAAGTATGAGCACAGGCGGCGAAGAGGAAAGCGCCGCAGCTATCGAAAGCCGCCTTTTCATACCGCCCGAAAGCCTGCTTACCCGTTTATTTATATAGTCCTCGATGCCGAGAGCCCTTATCTCTTCTCTCCCAAGCAGCTCCTTAAGGCTGACGCTGCTCCACAGGCGCAGATTGTCGCCTGCGCTCAGCTCCTCTATAAGCGGATCCGTCTGCGGAACATAACCCGTATATTTGCGGAATACCCTGCTCCTGCCAAGCGCCTGCTCATCATTGTAATAGAGCCTGCCGCCGTCGGCACGCCTTACACCCGCCATTACGGTAAGCAAAGTTGTCTTTCCGCTGCCGTTTGCCCCCAGTATGCCTATACATTCGCCCTTTTGTGCGGTAAAGGTTATATCCTTCAATACCATGCTTTTGTATTTTTTACTGATATGCTCCGCCCTTATCATAAGCATCCCTCGCTGCATTATACGGCAAAAACCGTCATTTTATCCGTCGGTTAAACAGAAAATAGTATATCACAACCATAACAAAAATGCAATACATCAAAAAAGATCCCAAATACAGCTTACCGTACCCGGGATCCTTTTTTGTTTTACCTAATGCCTCTCATTTTTACAGCAAAATACAGATAAGACCGCCGCTGCCCTCGTTTATTATCTTTTGCAGAGTTTCCTGGAACTTCATCTGAGCCTCCTCGGGTATCCTGCCTATTTTACTGTTAAGGTCCTCCTTTATCAGGTCGGACATACTCTTGCCGAAAATGTTGTAGGCCAAAAGATTTTCCCTGTCGCCCTCAAACTGCTGTGTAAGATATTCCGCAAGCTCCTTTGACTGCTCCTCCGAGCCTACAATGGGCGCAACCGTGGTTTCAATATCCGCCCTTATCATATGTATGCTGGGAGCGGACGCCTTTAGCCTTATACCGTATTTGCCCGCATGCTTTGCCACCTCGGGCTTGTTAAGCTGCATATCCTCAACGGACGGCATAACAACGCCGTAGCCCTTGCGTTCTACCTCCTCTAGGGCAAACCTCACCTTGTCGTAATTCCTTTTTGCTTCGCTTAAGGTTTTTATTGTTTCAATAAGCTCGTATTCACTGTTTATCGGCGTACCGGTTGTTTCCGATATAACATTGTAAAACAGACCGTCGTCCATTGCAATATCAATTACGGCGCTGCCTGTGCCAAGGTCGATGTTTTCTATATATGCCTTTTTGACATTTTCGTTTGACAGCAGCACTTCGGGCAGAGCCTTTACCATGCGCAGGCTATTGAGGTCAAACGGTATAGACTTGATGGTTTCTATAATGCCTGCCTTTATAGGGTGGTTATAGGGCAGTACCTCCATCCAGTCGGGCAGATTGATGCTCGCCTCCGCAAGAGGAAATTCATACAGCAGCTGTTCAAGCATACCCGTTATGTTTTCGCTCTTCAGCTGAGCACAGTTTACCGCAACAACAGGTACTCCGTATTTTTCCTTAAGCTCTGCCGCAAGCTCGGTTGTCTGCTCGCTGAACGGCGCAGCGCTGTTAAGCAGCACTACAAACGGTTTTTCGAGCGCTTTAAGCTCATTTATTACCCTTTCCTCCGCCTCCACGTAGCCGTCACGGTCAAGCTCGTCTATACTTCCGTCGGTGGTGACCACAATACCTATTGTGGAGTGCTCGTTTATAACCTTGCGTGTGCCTATTTCGGCAGCCTGAGCAAACGGCATTTTTTCATCCGACCACGGAGTATTTACCATCCTCGGCGTTTCCCCGTCGTTATAGCCTCCCGCTCCCTCCACGGGATAGCCGACACAGTCAATAAGCCTTACTTTAAAGCTGATATCATCGTCAAGCCTTATATCGACCGCTTCGTTGGGCACAAACTTGGGCTCGGTGGTCATGACCGTCTTGCCCGCTGCGCTCTGCGGCAGCTCGTCCTTTGCCCGCTCCCTGCTGTATACATTTTCTATGTTGGGCAGCACAAGCAGATCCATAAACCGCTTTATAAATGTCGATTTACCTGTTCTTACAGGTCCGACAACGCCTATGTAAATATCTCCTCCCGTTCTTTCGGATATGTCCTTGTATATTTCAAAATTGTCCATGTTTCCTCCTTGTAAAAATGTATGGATACAATATTTTATTCACAAAGGACAATTATAGAACAAAAAAGGGATGCCGCAAAGCAGCACCCCCTCATATTTTATTCAACTATTTTAAAGCCTGCCTCCTTAAGGCTGGATGTTATTGCGGCAATATGCTCAAAATCTCTTGTTTCAATACGCAGATCAAGTATACATGACACTATGTCTATATTGAGGTCATATCTGTCATGATGTATGGAAACTATGTTTCCGCCCAGATCCGCAATGATCTTTGAAACCATTTCAAGCTGCCCCGGCTTATCCGTAAGCGCAAGCTTAATGGTAAGCGAACGTCCCGAGCTTAAAAGACCTCTGGATATTACCCTTGAAAGTATGGTAACATCTATGTTGCCTCCCGATACAAGTGCGCACACCTTTTTGCCCTTTATATCCACCTTGTTGAACATTGCGGCAGCCACAGCTACAGCGCCCGCGCCCTCGGAAACAAGCCTTTGTCTTTCCATAAGCGTAAGTATGGCGGATGCAACCTCGTCATCGCTTACGGTAACGATCTCGTCAACATACTTGGAGCAAAGCTCAAAGGTGTTTTCTCCCGGTGTTTTAACTGCAATGCCGTCGGCTATTGTTTTTACATCGCCAAGGTGGCATATGGCGTTATCCTTTATAGAGTTGTACATCGAGGGAGCCCCTTCTGCCTGTACACCGTATACCTTGCATTCGGGACGCAGCGCCTTTATGGCAAAAGCTACACCGGATATAAGTCCGCCTCCGCCTATGGGTACTATTACCGCATCGACATCGGGCAGCTGCTCGAGTATTTCAAGCCCGATGGTTCCTTGACCCGCAATTACGTCAATATCGTCAAAAGGATGTATAAAGGTATAACCCATAGAGTCCTTAAGCTCCATAGCCTTTGCATAGGCATCGTCATAAACGCCCTTTACAAGGCAAACCTCTGCGCCGTATTTTTTGGTTGCCTCAACCTTTGAGATAGGTGCGCCGTCCGGCAGACATATAAGGGATTTTATGCCGTTTGCAGATGCGCCCAGTGCAACGCCCTGTGCATGATTGCCCGCAGAGCAGGCTATAACTCCCTTTTCCTTTTCCTCGTCACTGAGCTGGGATATTTTGTAATATGCGCCTCTTACCTTGAATGAGCCTGTCACCTGTAAATTTTCGGGCTTTAAATATATATCGGCATCGTGGTTTATGTTAGGCGCCTGAATTATATCCGTATTTCTTATTACATTTTTCAGCACAAAAGCCGCATGGTAAACCTTATCTAAAGTCAACATATTATTACTCCTTACTTGGCTGCTATTACTTCAACTTCACAAAGCACACCCTTTGGCAGAGCCTTAACGGCTACGCATGAGCGTGCAGGCTTTGTTGTAAAATACCTGCCGTAGACCTCATTAAACTTGGCAAAATCGGCCATATCGGCAAGAAAACACGTTGTTTTTACAGCCTTGCTCATATCCGTGCCTGCCTCTGCAAGCAAAGCCTGAAGGTTTTTCATAACCTGCTCGGTCTGCTCCTCAATTGTAACGGCTTCAACCTCACCGCTTGCGGGATTTATAGCTATCTGACCCGATGTAAACACCAAATCTCCAACAATAATACCTTGTGAATAAGGTCCTATAGCGGCAGGCGCCTTATCAGTGCTTATAATTTTTAACATATATATTACCTCCAAAAAATTTTTAATAGATTATATCACTATTTACAAATAAAATCTACAATTTTTTCAATATTTTTTATTTTATTACGCAATTCGGCATATAATACGCTCTGCCGTCGGATACAGCCAAATATGAGCGTAATAAAAAAACTGCCATCTCTGACAGTATCTTTTAATAATGGCGACTCGGAAGGGGCTCGAACCCTCGACCTCCGGCGTGACAGGCCGGCGCTCTAACCAGCTGAGCTACCGAGCCATATTAAAGAAAAAATGGGCTCTCAGGGACTTGAACCCGGGACCGTCCGGTTATGAGCCGGATGCTCTAACCAACTGAGCTAAGAGCCCTTAAAAAATTTAACGCTTTTTTTAAAGCGAGCCGATGAACGGACTTGAACCGTTAACCTGCTGATTACAAATCAGCTGCTCTGCCAATTGAGCTA
>CANQDF010000021.1 GCA_947591605.1 uncultured Clostridia bacterium
GTATGTTCCAGCGCATCGAGGATTTCACCGAACTCCTTCTGCCGGATTATCTTCTGCGTGAAGGCAGCGTGATCGAAAAGATGATCTCTGAAATCCCGGAGGACAATTTTGACATCAGTTCCGAGGACGGACAGATTGAAATCATCGGATGGCTCTATCAGTATTACATCTCCGAAAAGCACGAGGAGGTCGTTGACCCTCTTCATGGCAAGGTCGTAAAGAAAGAAGAAGTTCCTGCTGCGACACAGCTTTTCACCACGGATTGGGTAGTTCGCTATCTGATCGACAATTCCGTGGGCAGATACTGGATTGAGCGTAATCCGGGCAGTATGCTTGCGGATAAGCTGACCTACTTTGTTAAGCCGAAGGACGGGACGATAAAGACAGTCAACGAGAAAATCACTCCGCAGGATGTCACAACCTTTGACCCCTGTGTCGGTTCCGGTCACTTCCTCATCTATGCCTTTGATGTACTGATGAAGATTTATGTGGAGTACGGCTATTCCGAGCGTGACGCGGCTGCGGAGATCGTAAAGAATAACCTTTTCGGTCTTGATATTGACGGCCGAGCGTCGCAGTTGGCGTACTTCTCCGTGATGATGAAAGCACGCCAATACGACAGGCGTTTCTTCTCCCGCGATATTCAGCCGCACATCTTTGAGATTGCGGAAAGCAATACCGCTGACATGGTGAGCATCGAACATTTCTACGGCAGCGACACCGCTCTGAAGAAGGACGTGGAGGCTCTCCTTGATACTCTGAAGGATGCCAAAGAATATGGTTCTATTCTTCAGATGCCTGCTGTCGATTTCGGAAAGATCAATGAGCGTTTTACACAGCTTGGTGACGAAATCAGTATGTACAACACTTATCTGCTTGGTGATTTCCGGGCGCTGATTCGCCCTGCCGAAGTCATGAGCGGAAAGTATGCGGTCGTGGCTACGAATCCACCATATTTGAACAAGTATGATCCGAAGCTGAAAGATTTTATTAATGCGAACTTCAAGGAACATTCGGGAGATTTGTTCAGTGTGTTTATGTATCGCAACTTTGGTTTTTGCAAAAATGCTGGCTATTCGGGATTTATGGCTCCATTTGTTTGGATGTTTATTAAATCCTATGAACCTTTGCGGCAGTTAATCATTTATGAGAAATCACTAACAACACTAATTCAAATGGAATATTCCGCATTTGAAGAGGCAACAGTACCTATTTGCTCTTTTGTGTTTAAGAACGGGCAGGACGATTCCAAAGCGTTATGCTTTAAATTATCAGAGTTTAAGGGCGGTATGGACGTTCAAAAGGTTAAAACATTAGAAGCTATAAGAACCCCCAATTGTGGTTATTATTTTGAGGCAAATACCAGAGATTTTACTCGTATCCCTGGCACACCGATTTCATTTTGGGTAACTGAAGCACTCTACAAGGATTTTGAGAATCAGAAGATTCAAGATATCGAGCCTCCACGATTTGGAATGTCAACTTCGGATAACAATCGGTTCGTTAGAATCTGGCACGAAGTATCTTCTGATAAATTTGCTTATCCTGCGCTGAGTTTTGATGCTGTCGACATCTCAAAGAAATGGTATCCATACAATAATGGTGGCGAGTTTAGAAGATGGTACGGAGATAATGGGGATGTAGTAAATTGGGAGAATGATGGGTGTGAAATAAAAGGATTTGGCAGAGCTGCCATCCGAAACAAGGATTTTTATTACAGATCCGGCATTACATGGACAGCTATTTCAAGTGCGAAAATTAGTGTAAGAGCTTTTGATTTCGGTTTCTTATTCTCAAGTGCTGGCTTTTGCATTTTTGAAGAAAACTTGAAGCACTATATACTCGCATTTATGAATAGCAATGTTGGCGCAGAAATACTAAGCATATTGTCGCCAACAATAAATTTTAACGTTGGAGATATCGCAAGGTTACCCGTTAAAATTGTGCCTGATAGAAGAGCCACTATTGAGGACATTACATCTGACAACATATCAATTTCTCGTTCTGATTGGGATTCTTTTGAAACCTCATGGGATTTCCAATTCCATCCGCTTGTTCCAATGGCATATGAGCGCCAGGAACAGTTGAGTGCGGGAATGAACTCAGAGGAGCGCAAGAAAGCGGTCACCTTGCTTTCGGAACGCTACAGACGTTGGGAGCAGGAATGCGAGTATCGCTTCACGGAACTGAAGAAGAACGAGGAAGAACTGAACCGCATCTTTATCGACATATACGGCTTGCAGGATGAACTGACGCCGGATGTTGAGGACAAGGATGTGACCGTTCGCAAGGCAGACTTGCAGCGGGATATACGCAGCCTGCTGTCCTATGCTGTGGGATGTATGTTCGGCCGCTATTCCCTTGACGTTCCCGGCCTGGTTTACGCGGGAGGCACATGGGACGCTTCCAAATATACGACCTTCCAGCCGGACAAGGACGCCATCATCCCGATCTGCGATGATGAGTATTTCGATGACGATATTGTCGGTCGTTTCGTAAAGTTTATCGAGGTGGTCTACGGCAAGGAAACGCTGGAGGAGAACTTGAAGTTTATCGCCGATGCGCTCGGCGGCAAAGGAACCTCCCGCGAGGTCATTCGCAACTACTTCATGAATGACTTCTATGCCGACCATCTGAAGGTTTATCAAAAACGCCCGATCTACTGGCTCTTTGATTCCGGCAAGAAGAACGGATTCAAGTGCCTGGTTTATATGCATCGCTATCAGCCGGATACGATCGCCCGTATCCGCACGGACTATGTACACGAACAGCAGAGCCGTTACCGCACGGCAATTGCGGATCTGGAGCAGCGTATAAACGGCGCGTCCACTTCCGAGCGTGTAAAGCTGAACAAGCAGCTCTCTACCCTCCAGGCGCAGGCTACGGAGATCAGAACCTACGAAGAAAAAATTCATCACCTCGCCGATCAGATGATCCGCATCGACCTGGATGATGGTGTCAAGCACAACTACGAAATCTTTAAGGATGTGCTGGCAAAGATCAAGTAAGTAAAGGAAGGTAGCGGTATGGATTCTGAAAAGATAACACAGGACTTGAATCGCCGGTTTGCAGCGCCTCTGCCGGAGTTTTACAAACGCCGCATCATCGTCTGGCATGACGAGGACAGGGAGTTTGAGGACAGACTTTCGGAGATTGCGCTGACGGACGCAAAAATCGTGGCGCTCACGGGGACGAACTACTTCTCCACGAAGAAGCTGCTCGGTGTCGATGATACCACAAGCAACTACCTCGTGTATTGCCCGATTTCCTATGAGTCCCAGGAGGAGAACTGGCTCCTTGATATTGAACTGTACAGCGAGGAGTTCCGTGCCGATCTTGTCTCCATGTGGATGGACGAGATGGGAATTCCGCAGACGCCGGGACTCCGCAAAGGATTCAAGTCATACCGTAAATATTTTAATGCCAAGGAACGCCGCAAGTGGATCACGATGCAGACAAGCATCCCGACCACACCCGCACAGCTTCAGATGGCGGTCATGGCCGCGCTTGCCGGATTGAAAGAGGCAAAGCCGAACCACATCGTCAAGGCTGTTCTGAAAGGCGGTCTGTCCGCTGAAAGCAACAGCGTATATCAGGACTTCGTGAATTATGAAATTGACGAGGCGTTCTGGCGCATGGTAGCGCAAGGCACAGGCTACCACGAGGAAGAAACAGACCTCGGCAGACTTGCCACGCATATTCTGCTCACGGCATCGACCCGAACCATGCGGCAGGAGTTCCTTGTCGGGCTGGACAGCTTTATTTCGGCAGCGCACCAGGCGTATTGCTATGACTTTGTTTCAGACTGGCTGCACAGCGATGACGACCAGGCTCTCCATGAAATCGCCGAGTTCGTGGAGTCAGAGGCAAGGCTGCCGCAAAGGTTCATGAAACTGACGGTGGATGATCTGGTAGATACCGAGGTGTTCCCGTGCATCAACGAGGTTATCCTCGTAAAGCTGATGAAGGAAATCGGCGACCATATCATCGATGTGGACGTCATTAACCGCACGGTCGAAAAGCGGCGCACTGGCGTGTGGTACGAGGAAGTGAAGAACTTCTATGACGGCATCCTCCAGGTTTCCAATATGCAGGCATTTTACAAAACGCACTCTGCCGGATTCCACACGGTCGAGCCGAAAAAGGTATGGGCGGAGTATACGTCCACCTACTACATCATGGATACCTACTACCGCCAGTTCCACAGAAGCTATTCGGAAAGCCTCAAGACCTACCATTCGGAACTGTCAGATTTGTTTGCGTCGGTAATGGAGAAGGTTGAGGGCTTGTACTCGAATTGGTTCCTCGGTCAGCTTGGCAACAACTGGTCGGATGCCTGTGCGGATAATCTGCGAGAGTACGGGCGGATTCTTGAAGTACCGCAGCAGACCGACTTTTACCGCAGCAAGATTGCTTCCTCGGATTCGAGGGTATATGTGATCATTTCCGATGCCATGAGGTACGAGGTCGCCGTCCAGCTTGCGGAGCAGCTTCGCCGCGAAACGCAGAGCAAGGTTGACGTGAGTTCCGTGCAGGGCATTTTCCCGACCATTACCAAATTCGGTATGGCAGCGTTACTGCCGCATAAAGAACTGTCGGTCGAACTGAAATCCGGCAAAACGGAACGGCTGGCGGTCCTTGTGGATGGGCAGTCCTCCGAGGCAAACAACAGAGATAAACTGCTCAAGAACGCGGATGCCAAGAGCGTCGCATTGAAGTATAAAGACATCATCGGAATGAAACGAGCCAACCGTCAAGCATTGGTAAAAGGAATGGATGTCGTTTACATCTATCACGATACCATTGATGAAGCTGGTCACCTCGACAAGCCCATCTTTGGCGCGTGTGACGAGGCGATTGATGAACTGAAGAATGTCGTGCGTATCATCACAAACGAGTTCGGAGGAGCGAATATCCTCATTACTTCAGATCACGGTTTCCTCTATACCTACAGTCCTCTTAACGAGGATGATAAGGTGGACAAGACTACGGAGAGCGAACAGGATATTGAAATCGGCAGACGTTATGCCATTATGCAGAAAGGCGCGCAGCCGAAGTATCTGCTGCCCGTGAAGTTCCTTGGCGGAAACTCAGACTATGATGGCTTTGCGCCGAGAGAAAGCATTCGTATCAAGATGAAGGGCGGCGGCTTGAATTTCGTGCATGGTGGAATCAGCCTGCAGGAAATGGTCGTGCCGGTTATCGATTACCACTTCCTGCGCAACGACTCAAAGGAGTACAGGCACAACAGGAGCAAGTACGATACCAAGCCTGTAACGGTCAGCCTGCTTTCGGCAAGTCATAAGATCAGCAACATGATCTTCTCGTTGAGCTTCTATCAGAAAGAGGCTGTGTCGGCAAACCGTGAAGCGGCAACCTATCAGCTTTATTTCACGGACAGTTCCGGCAAGGTTATCAGCGATGTTTCCCGCATCATTGCGGACAAGACAAGCGATAACGCCCAGGAACGCACATTCCGTTGCAGCTTCAACTTGAAGTCGCTGAAATACAGTAATACGGAGACCTACTACCTTGTCATCGCTGACGAGGACGGTTTACAGATATCCCGTGAAGAGTTCCAAATCGACATCGCTTTTGCAGTGGACGAGTTTGACTTCTTCAGTTAACGATGCGGAGGGTGAAACATGGATCAGATTTTAGAGGGTACTGAAAGCACCCGTGAAATCATCAAAGAAAAACTTCGCCAGCACTTTGACGGCAAGATCGTCCGCAAAGACCTGACGAAGAAAATCAAGGAAGGCGCAAATGTGCCTGTGTATGTCCTCGAGTTTCTTCTCGGCCAGTATTGCAGTTCGGATGACGATGCTGTGATTGAGGCAGGCGTGGAGAACGTGAAGCGCATTCTTGCGGACAATTTCGTCCGCCCGGATGAAGCGCAGAAAATCCTGTCTGTGCTGCGCTCCAAAGGCAGTCATACCGTTATCGATAAGATTACGGTCAGTCTGAACATAAAAAAGAATGTTTACGAGGCGGAGTTCTCCAACCTTGGTTTGAAAGGCATTCCTGTTGCCGATGAATACCCGGAAAAATATGACCGTCTGCTTTGCGGCGGCATCTGGTGCATCGTGCAGTTGGATTACGAATACATCGAGGAAGATCAGAAAAACGGCAATCCTATCCGCATTCGGAAACTCACGCCGATACAGATGCCTCATGTTGATATAAACGAACTGAAAGAAGGCAGAAAGGCTTTCACGAAGGAAGAATGGATGGATGTGCTTCTCCGTTCTATCGGTATGGAGCCTGACACTTTGCAGGAGCGTGAGAAGTGGCTGCTCCTTGCCCGTATGATTCCTCTCGTAGAGAATAACTTCAACCTCTGCGAATTGGGACCGCGCAGCACGGGTAAATCGCACCTGTTTAAAGAGATTTCTCCGAACAGCATCCTCGTATCCGGCGGTCAGACAACAGTTGCCAATCTGTTCTACAACATGGGCAGAAAGACCGTAGGCTTGGTCGGTCTGTGGGATTGCGTAGCTTTCGATGAGGTTGCCGGGATCAATTTCAAAGATAAAGACGGCATCCAGATCATGAAAGATTACATGGCTTCCGGCTCCTTTGCCCGCGGCAAGGAAGAAAAGGCGGCCTCTGCGTCAATGGTGTTCGTGGGTAACATCAATCAGAGCGTGGATGTTCTTCTTAAGACTTCCAGCTTGTTTGACCCGTTCCCACCTGAAATGGGTACGGATACGGCATTCCTTGACCGTATGCATTGCTACATACCCGGATGGGAAATTCCTAAATTCCGCCCGGAGCATTTTACGGATGACTATGGCTTTATCACAGATTATCTCGCGGAGTTCATCAGAGAACTGCGGAAGGAACAGTACGGCGATGCTCTGGACAAATACTATCATCTTGGAAAGAATCTGAATCAGCGTGACACAATTGCCGTTCGCAAGATGGTCGGCGGTTTCCTTAAACTGTTATATCCGGACGGTGAGTTCACGAAGGAGCAATTGGAAGAAGTCCTCCGTCTCGCCCTGGAAATGCGCCGCCGCGTAAAAGAACAGCTGAAGAAACTCGGTGGCATGGAGTTCTACGATGTGAACTTCTCCTATATCGATAACGAGACTTTTGAAGAGCAGTATGTTTCCGTGCCGGAGCAAGGCGGCGGAAAGCTGATACCGGAGGGAATGTGCAATCCCGGACAGGTCTATACAGTAGGCCAGGGTAAATCCGGCATGATTGGCGTTTTCCGTCTTGAATCGCAGATGCTCCCCGGCAGCGGCAAGTTCGAGCGGACTGGTATCGGATCAGATCGTGATGCGCGGGAGTCCTCCAACACGGCGTTTAACTTCCTCAAAGCGAACGGTAACCGCATAAGCGGAACAATCAGCACGACCACAAAGGATTACATCGTCAACTATCAGGATTTGCAAGGTATCGGAATGACCGGGAAACTTGCTCTGCCGACATTGATAGCGTTATGTTCCATCGCCATCGGAAAGCCTGTGCTGAGTTCCACAGCTGTGATGGGAGAAATCAGCATCAGCGGTACGATGATTAAGGTTGACGAGTTGGCTAACTCCTTGCAGGTATGCCTGGATAGCGGAGCTAAGAAGGTGCTGTTGCCGATAACCTCGGCAGCGGACATCGGCACAGTTCCGTCTGAACTGATCGGTTGTTTCCAACTCATATTTTACCAGAGCGCCGAGGATGCGGTATTTAAGGCGCTTGGCGTGGAGTAAGGAGGTCTTATGGAAGTTAGAGTTGAAGACTCGTTTGAGGTGCTTTCCCAAGAAGAATGGGACAAGTATCTTGGTACGGATATTTTTGACAATATGTTTTTTGAGGCTGGAACCTTGGGAGAATCAGGTGACATTCTTCAAAATATAACCAGACCTCGGCTACATGAACTAATCCAGGAGCATAACAACAAGGTGGGTTCCTTGCGCATCACCTATGCATTGTGCAGACACTACTATGACAAAGGAATCCCGGATGACCCGTGGTATATATCACCCGGCAAAGAAGGACAATCGGTACAGTATTTTCCGAACTTCAATGAAGAACACTGGATGAGAAAATACTGGTTCAATTATTTTACTGACACATTCTACTTGAAAATTTCGGCTGTTTGGGATTCTATCGTTGAAATTATAAACGAGCATTACGGTTATGGGTTTACCCAGGATCTGCGATTTCGCAGCAATGTGTTTAAGAAACTGAAAGACGATAATCCTGACCTTATCAGCATTTTCAATGCAGTTCAGGATGACCAGCTTTATAAAGATGCCCAGAAATATAGAACATCTGCAGCACATGGAACATCTGCTGGGGAAGTCAGTAATACCGTCAATACGCAGAGGGATGTTTTAACTGAGGTTCCGGAAGTCGTTGATGGTAAGATGGTCAAGAAAACTGTGAGAGCAAAACTTGTTGTATCTGTCGGTGTCGGCGATTATACGAACGTGCAGACTATTATGACGAACATTGAAGACTATGCGCGTTTTTCGGGCAGCAAAATGCAGGAAGCTATCAAACTGATGGAATCCAAATCTGGCGAAGAATAAACTATTTGATTATTCCTCACACTTTTTGATTTTACCTAACCTTTCGATTTTTCACCTGACTGGTTCAAATCGAAGGCTCAGACTGGTTCAAATCTTCACGGGCAAGGTCGCTGAAAAACTGAAAACGGGCATAAAAAAAGAGGGCTTCCGGCGGAGCAAAACCGCTGAAGGCCCTTGTTTATTGGGGTTTTCCCTTGTATCAAAGACAGCGTTTACATAGACGATGGGCACACCGGGACGGATGCCAACCGCGAAAACTTCCAGCGGCTTTTGGCCGATGTGATGAGCGGGAAAATCAACTGCGTGATTGTGAAAGACCTTTCCCGGTTCGCCCGGAATTACAGTGACGCGGGGAGTCTGATTGATAACCTGTTTGTGCAGATGGGCGTCCGCTTTATCTCCCTTGCGGAGAATGTGGACAGCTACCTAAACCCCGACAGCGTTTCAAACATTATCGTTCCGATAACTAACGTGATGAACGATAACTATTGCTACCAGACCTCAAAGAAAATCCGGCAGGTTTTCGATTACAAGCGGCGCAACGGCCAGTATATCGGCTCTTTCGCCCCCTACGGCTATATCAAAGACCCGGCAAACAAGCATCAACTTCTGGTCGATACCGAGGCCGCAGAAACCGTCAAGCGCGTGTATTCCATGCTCCTGCAAGGCTCGTCTAAAAGGGCCATCGCGCTGTACCTCAACGAACACGGCATACCCAGCCCCACGGCCTACCGCCGGAAAAAGGGTCTGCCCGTTTCCTCGGCTGTGGCGGATGACCCCATGTGGGGAGCCCGCATGATACATGAAATCCTCACCAACCCCATTTATACCGGGGATTTGGTACAGGGCCGCCGCCGGGTGAAAAGCTACAAGGTACACCAGATTGAGGCTGTGCCGGAGGAAGAATGGGTGCGCGTCCCCGATACCCACGAGGCGATTATCTCCCACGAAACCTTTGACAAGGTGCAGGCCCTGCTGGTACGCGATACCCGGACATCCCCCAAAGGGCGGGAAGTTCACCTGTTCAGCGGTTTTCTGAAATGTGCGGACTGCGGGAAATCCATCACCCGCAGCCAGAGCGGGAAAAATATCTATTACGCCTGCTCCACTTACAAGAACCGCTCCCGGACGGCCTGCACCATGCACTCTATCAAACACAACCGTTTGGAGGCCGCCGTCCTGTTCGCTATCCAGTATCAAGTGAACACCGCCGTTTCCTACTCGGCGTTGATTGCCCGTATCAACTCGGCCCCGCTGAAAAAAAGTCAATCCCACCGCCTTAACGACCAGATAGCCGCAAAGGAAAAGGAATTGACCCGGATAACCCGCTACAAGCAGTCACTGTATCAAGATTGGAAAGACGGGGAAATCACCCAGCAGGAATACCGGGATATGAAAGCCGATTATGAACGGCAGGCCGCCGAGCTTGCGGATGTGCTGGCCCGGCTGAACGCGGAACGGGCGGAGCTCTTGAATGGCGTTGACAAGGAACACCCCGCACTGGTAGCATTTGCAAAGTATCAAAGCATCGAAACGCTCACCCGTGAAATCCTCACGGACTTGGTAGACCACATCAAGATTTACGAAAACGGCAATATCAGCGTTCATTTCAAGTTTGCGGACGAGTTCCGCCGGATTGCCGAGTACATTGAAATCAACACCACTGACACCGCCGAGGCGGGCTGACCCCCGCCAAAAGCAAAAACCCTTTTGACAGTGTGTTTTCCTAATAGGAGTTAATCATAGGCGGATACATCCTCCTCAACACCGCCGAAGTCCCATACGTCAATTTTAGCTTTTTCCGCCGCAAATGCAGGCTGCACACCCGACAGCACGGTGCCGGTAAGCATAACCGCCGACAAAAGCATGCCTATGCGGCGTTTTGATCTACCCTTCATAAAGATCCTCCTTTTTATTTACATATGAGCCTTGGGACTGTCAAAAGGTCTTGTTATGACGGGAGGCACAAAGTGCCCGTATTTCAAGACCGTTTTATTTTTTTGACATTCCGATCTGTATATTTATATTACTATACCATAATTATATATTTCGGTCAAAGTGCTGTCAATATGCAAATAGAAAGGCGTTTTGTCAAAGCCCTATGTAGTTAAGGTAAAAATCCTTTTGCTCATAGCTTTCCTCAAATTTGCGCTTTACGCCCGCAGGTGTGAACCTGTGAGCCTTTCCGTAGTATTTTGAAACAATGCTTATATATCTCTTGGGATACATAAGCAAAGCATAGAGTATTGCAAGCTCCTTATCGTCAAGTGGGTTTTCCGCCGTATATACATCCAGTATCTCGTCAAGGGTAAGATAATCCGAGGCAGAATAAGCAAACTTGCGCACATACCTTTTTATAAGCTGTGCGGCATCCTCGGCAAAATGACCGGGGCGTGACATCTCCCAATCGGTAAAAACTATACCCCTGCCGACAAAAATATTATCCTCCTTTACGGCGGCATGCACGGGCCCCGTCACGCCGAAGGACAGCCCCTCCAACACCGATACGGCATTGCAGGCAAGCTCGTGATAATCCTTGTAGTGTCTGAGGTATTCTATATCGGTATCCACCGTTTTTTTTGCGCAGCCAAGCTGTTTTTTTACGGATTTAAGACGGGCTGCACCCTTTTTGTAATCCGACAGCAGGTCGCACCGTTCGGCAGGCACACCCCTGAGTACCCTGTGTACCGAGCCTAGGGCGGAAAAAACACTGAGTATCTGTGCCGAATTTTCAAACTCGGGGTTAATGCCCCTGACCGACTCCGTCATTATATAGCTGCCCTCCTCGCCTTCCACGGCAAGGCTTTTATCGGGTGTGGGTATAAGCCTGTCACACACTCTCAGCCCTGCGTCAAAAAGGCTTTTGCGTATATTGTAAAGCTCCTCCAGTCTGCGGGGCGTAAGCAGGGCAGGTATAATACGATATTCGTCCCTGCCGCATTTTACGGTGTAGTAATACTTTGTTTTGTATACATATGAGGGTTTTATACCAAAACACTCCGCAATCCTCATCATATCTTCCATAAAAATCACCTGCAATCAATATGCCGCCCTTCCCCTCACTCCGAGCCCCGCACAGCATTTTACAGCCTCATGCCGAGAGAATGGCAGCCGTTTATTTATGTACAGATAAAATATATGCTCTTTTGTCCTATGTTATGATACATAAGAGGGCACGCCGGCACGGCTGCAGCCCTGCCTATTTTGCATATATAGCCTGCCCTTGCCCCGTATGATATAATTTTGCGTCTGCGCCTGCCCGTACCCGTTTACTTATCAAAACGGCTTTAATTTACAAAAAACGCAAATTGGTATTGAATATTTGTCCGTTTTGTGGTTAAATAAAATATAATGGTAAAGTTTTGATACTCTGTGATTGGAGGAGAATAAAATGTGCGGCTTTTGCGGCTTTACGGGTAATATACCCGGCAAAGAGGATATAATAAACGAAATGATGAATAAGATAGTACACAGGGGCCCCGACAGTGCAGGTGTGCATTCCGACGAGGATATAACGCTTGGGTTCCGCAGGCTGAGCATCATTGACCTGAGCGACGGCTCTCAGCCTATGTACAATGAGGACGGCTCGCTTGTTATAGTTTTTAACGGCGAAATATATAACTATGCCTCTATAAGGGAAGAGCTTATTAAAAACGGACATACCTTTAAGACCCATGCCGACACCGAGGTGCTTATACACCTCTACGAGGACAAGGGCGCCGAAATGCTAAACGATTTAAGAGGTATGTTTGCCTTTGTAATATACGACCTTAAAAACAAAAAGCTTTTTGCCGCAAGGGATTTTTTCGGCATAAAGCCGTTTTATTACACACTTGTAAACGGCAGGCTTATATTCGGCTCGGAGATAAAAAGCTTTTTGCCCCACCCCGATTTCAAAAAGGAGGTAAACCCCGTTGCGCTTGAAAATTACCTCACCTTTCAGTACTCCGTACTGGAGGAAACGTTCTTCAAGGGTGTGTACAAGCTTATGCCTGGGCACTTTCTCACCTTTGAAAACGGCAAGGTGAAAACACAGAGATATTTTCAGCCCGAGTTCAAGCCCGAGCAGGCGGGGCTTCAGGATACTATAAGCAAAATAGAAGCGGTAATGCAAAACTCGATAGAAGCCCACAAGGTCAGCGATGTTGAGGTAGGCTCCTTCCTTTCGAGCGGTGTGGACTCCAGCTATGTTGCAGCCACATTTAACGGCGACAAGACCTTTACCGTCGGCTTTGATTATGAAAAATACAACGAGATAGGCTATGCGGAGGCTCTTTCCGAAAAGGTGGGCATAGACAACTACTCCAAAATAATTTCCACCGAGGAATACTGGGACAGCCTTAAAAAGGTGCAGTACCATATGGACGAGCCCCTTGCCGACCCGTCGGCTGTTGCGCTGTACTTTGTCAGCAGGCTTGCCTCAAAGCACGTAAAGGTTGCGCTTTCGGGCGAGGGTGCGGACGAGTTCTTCGGCGGCTACAATATATATAAGGAACCTATGGATCTTGCCATAATGCACGCCCTGCCTGGCTTTGTGCGCAAGGCTCTTGCAGGCTTTGTAAAGCTGCTGCCTTTTTCCTTCAAGGGCAAAAACTATCTTATAAGGGCGTCCATGAGCCTTGAGGAGCGCTTTATAGGCAACGCCAAAATGTTCTCCGAGCAGGAGAGGGAGTCCATACTTAAAAACCCTACAGGCAAATACAACCATATGGAGATAACCAAGCCCTACTATGATTTTACCAAGGGGCTTGACGATGTGACCCGTATGCAGTTTATAGACCTCAACCTGTGGATGGTAGGCGATATACTGCTTAAGGCTGACAAAATGAGTATGGCAAACTCGCTTGAGGTAAGGGTGCCGTTTCTGGACAAGGAGGTATTCAGGGTAGCCTCCAAAATACAAAGCGATTACAGGGTAAACCGACAGGCTACAAAATACGCCTTCCGTATGGCGTCAAAAACCTGCCTGCCCGAGGAGGTCGCCTCAAAAAGGAAGCTCGGCTTCCCAGTGCCTATAAGGGTATGGCTCAGGGAGGATAAATACTACGGCATAATAAAAGAGGCGTTTGAAAGCAGCGCCGCAAAGGAGTACTTCAACTCCGACAAAATAATTGCCTACCTCGATGACCATAAAGCGGGCAAATGCGACAACAGCCGCAAGATATGGACTATATATATGTTCCTTGTATGGCATAAGCAGTTTTTTGAGGATGCGGCATAAAAATATACATTTAAAATACGTATCACCAGAGCAAAAAACTGCCTCATATAAAAGCCTTTTACAAAAAATTTATATAAGCATACAAAAATACGGAGGTCGTTATAATTCGACCTCCGTATTTTGTTATTGTACAAACCGTTTACATTTTTTTAATGCTGTTTAAAAGCTTTTTTTATTTTATCTTTATGCCGGAAAATACAGCCGTATTAAGGTTGTCTATATCGTTATCCACCTTATTGCCGTCTGCTCCGACGCCCACATACAGCTCGTCGTTAAGCCTTATCTGCTTTGTACCTATCTTTACCCAGCTCACGCCGTTTGCGGAGGAATAGGCCGTAAACCTGTCGCCGCTTCTTGTCAGGCGCAGATAAGAGCCGGTATATTTAAGCCCCGTTTTCATCTGTACGTCCTTCAGCAGCTTAACACCGCTCTTTGCCGCATTATCGAGCGAGTCCAGGTTTTCCGCAAGCTCGTCCATATTTCCTCCGTCGGTATCCCTGCCGAAGAAATAAGCGCCGAACGGATTTCTGTACAGCGTGGAGGACTTACCCGTTTCGGGATCGGTTTCCTTCCACTCGTAGGCCTTGGTATGGGATATGCCCACACCTATTGCCGCACTGCCCGGCTCAAGGCTGTTTCTTGCCATAATGCCGCTGAATGCGTGGTTGTCAACGGGCGTTATGCTGTCCACCTTGGTCACAAGATCAAAATCACCCGTAAGCTTTTGGTACACAAAGTGCATTGTATCGTTTTTGCCCTTGAGCTTACCGCTGCCCTTTACCGTGAGCCTTCCGTCCGTGAGGGACGCACTGCCGCTTATCGGCGGCTTGCCTATATCCGTCTGCTGCCAATCGCCCATATCGGTAACGGCGTTGATATGTACCGTGTGAGGCATGGTGCATGTCTGCTCGCCCTTGTCGTTTGTCGCCTTTGCGGATATGTAATAGCTGCCGTCCTTAAGATTTGATACGGAATATGCAAACGGAGCCGAATTATCGCTGCCCACAAGGGTATCGCCTACATAAAAATCCACCTTTTTTACGCTGCTGTCTGCATTTACGCTTATCCTTACGCTCTCGCCCGTCTTGTACTGCATGTTGTTTGCAGGCGCCGCAAGCGATACCTCGGGATTGGTGGGTTCATATGCCATATCCGCCAACGAGTTTGCGTAAAGCTCTATATTGGCATAGCCGCTTGCCGATATTGCGGCGCTGTCCGTGGGATCCTTGGGGTCAAGACCGTTTTTAAGCTCCCACTCATCGGCAATACCGTCGCTGTCCTTGTCAAAGGAAGCGGGTCTTTTTACCGTTTCGGTATAAGGCAGACCGCCCATATCTGCATCGGTATTTGCAAAGTACCCCGTATTGTCCTTTACGGACTGTATTATGCGTGCATCCACAGCGTCACGCACGGGATAAACCGCTCCCGCTCTTGCAAGAACAAGCTTGTATGCCTCCTGCGGAGTATCGGTATGCAGGTTTTCGGGCTTGGTACCCTCCATCTCAAACTCTTTGTTTACCAAAGTCGTAAAAGGCTTTGCCTCGTTTGAGATATATATACCCTTGCTGTTGTCGTCGGTTATCTCGGCATTGCCCTCCAGCACATTGCCGTTTATGTAAAACCACGAGGGCTTGTCCTTTTCACCGCAGTCAAATACCCTTGCCTTAACGCTGTCCCTTGTGCCGGGGCCGGGCTTCATATAGTTGAATACATAGTTGCTCTCGGCTCTGCCGCCGCCGTAGCCCGTATTGAAGCCCCAGTTGTATATAACGTTGTTCCTGAAATCAAAATGAGCTATATGCTCGTTGTCGTCTGCCTCCACGGTGCCGCCGCCAAAGCGTGGGTTGCGTGAGGTGTGGCTTGCATAGAGGTTATGATGATAGGTGGTGTTTACGCCGCCCGCAATTGCACCGTAGCCGTGCCTGCCCTTGGTATGACCCGACATTGTAAGGCTTTCCGCTATCAGCGACCACTGCACCGTCATATTTTCCG
This sequence comes from uncultured Clostridia bacterium, assembly GCA_947591605.1. GTDB lineage: Bacteria > Bacillota > Clostridia > Lachnospirales > CAG-274 > CALWRD01. Next base: position 15,751 of record CANQDF010000021.1, read on the forward strand.
CCCTGTAAAGGGACATTGTTTCGTCCGTTGACCATGAGCAGGAAATATGATCCATTATTATATCCTTCATAGACCTGCCCCAGAGCGAATCCATGGAGTCGCCCTCCAGCACGTTTTCCGCACCGGGACGGAAACGCATATAGCGCATTATCATATTTTCGGTATTGCTGATATTGGTTTCATAGCCGTACAGGGTTATACCGCCGCCGGGAGCCGTCTGACCAAGCACGGTAAGGTTTTTGCGCCTTATAACGTGCAGGCTGTCCTTAAGATGTATAACGCCGCCCACATTGAACACCACTATCCTGTTGTCACCGCTCAGAGCGTCCCTGAGAGAGCCCTTTATAGGCTCCTCCTTGCCCGGTATGTAGTCCTCAAGAGTGGTTACCACATACACCTCGCCGCCTCTGCCGCCTGCGGTATACTTGCCGCCGCCCTCGGCGCCCGGGAACGCCGCAAGCCTGCCCTCCGCCGCCCCAACGGCGGATACCCGGCCCACAGCCAGCACAGCTGCAAGCATTAAATAAATAAGCCTTTTCATAATTTACCTCCTCTTAAAAAATTTTAATATACCGACATATCTTTACATTAATTATAAAAATATCCTTAAAAAAATTCAATACTTATTTAAAAAAATAAAGGGCTGCCGCAAAATAACACAAAATTTATTTTACATCAGCCCTTTTTTATTATTTTATATTAATTCTTTTCCACGCCGAGTGTAACGCTCTCGCCGTTTATATTCCACTCCTTGGTGTAGCCGCCCTTGCCTTTGACTATTTCCGTTGCAAGCACATCACCCGATATATTATCGCCGTTGCGTGCAAAAATGCCCTCTATAACATCGTTGCCCTCGTGATATACCTTTATGCGGTCAAGCACCTCAAAGCCTGCTTCCTTACGCATTGTCTGAAGCTTTGATATGAGCTCCCTTGCAAAGCCCTCCTCAATAAGCTCCTCCGTAAGGTTTGTATCAAGCACCACGGTAGTGCCCTTGTCGGACTCGGAAACAAAACCCTCCAGCTTGGCTGTTTCGATAAGCAGATCGTCCTTTTCAAGCTCGATAGTCGTACCGTCGCTTACGGTAAAGCGCACCGCACCGGTATCGTTAAGCTCGTCCATAAGCTTTGTGCCGTCGCTTTCCTTAAGGTAACCGCTTATCTCGGGTATGAGCTTGCCGTACTTTTTGCCCAGCGTGCGCAGCTGAGGCTTGAAGGAATAGCTCGTAAATGACGACACATCGTCCCTGAACTCAATATTTTTTACATTGAGCTCCTCACGGATAATATCAAGGTACATATCGTCAAGCTTTTTATCTGCCTTTATATACATATTGCCAATAGGCTGCCTGTTCTTTATATTTGCCGTATTTCTTGCCGCACGTCCGGCAACCACAGCCGAGAGAACAAGATCCATATTGTGTTCAAGCGCCGCATCTATCATACTCTCGTCGCATTCCGGATAGCTGCACAGATGTACGGACTTAGGCGCATCCTTTATCTGCTTTGCAACAAGATTTTGATAGATATTTTCCGACATGAAAGGCACAAACGGTGCCGAAAGCTTGACCATAGTAGTAAGTACGGTATAAAGCGTCATATACGCATTTACCTTGTCCTGAGGCATATCCTTGCCCCAGAAGCGCTCACGGCTGCGGCGTACATACCAATTGGACAGATCGTCCACAAAATCCGCCATAGCCCTTGAGGACTCGGTTATCTTGTAGCTGTCAAGGCAGCCGTCAACATATTTTACAAGTGTATTGAGCTTTGAAAGCACCCACTTATCCATTGCGGAAAGCTTGTCATATTCAAGCTTGTAATTGTTTGGATCAAAGTTGTCTATATTTGCATACAGAACAAAGAACGCATATGTGTTCCACAGCGTACCCATAAACTTGCTCTGCGCCTCATCCACAGCCTTGTCATAAAAACGGTTTGGCAGCCATGGCGAGCTGTTGGTATAAAAATACCATCTCACGGCGTCTGCGCCCTGCTTGTCAAGCACCGTCCATGGGTCTACCACATTGCCCAGGTGCTTTGACATCTTTCTGCCGTCCTTATCCTGTACAAGCCCAAGCACGATAACGTTTTTATAAGGGCTCTTATCAAAAATAAGGGTAGATATGGCCATAAGGGTATAGAACCATCCTCTTGTCTGGTCGATAGCCTCGGATATAAAGTCCGCAGGGAAGTTTTGATCGAATATCTCCTTGTTTTCAAAAGGATAATGCCACTGTGCAAAAGGCATGGAGCCCGAGTCAAACCAGCAGTCTATTACCTCGGTCACCCTGTGCATATCACCGCCGCACTCGGGGCATTTAAGCAGCACCTCGTCTATATAAGGACGATGGAGCTCAATATCCTCGGGGCAGTTGTCACTCATTGCCTTAAGCTCCTCTATGGAACCTATAAGGTGCTTATGGCCGCACTTACACTCCCATATAGGCAGCGGAGTGCCCCAGTAACGCTCACGGGAAAGACCCCAGTCTATAACGTTTTCAAGGAAGTTGCCAAAGCGTCCGTTTTTGATATTGTCGGGTATCCAATTTACGGTATCGTTGTTCTTTAAAAGCCTGTCACGCACCTTTGACATCTCGATAAACCAAGTGTCACGGGCATAATAAAGCAGCGGTGTATCGCATCTCCAGCAGAAGGGATAATCATGCTCAAAAGGCAGAGCGGCAAACAGCTTTCCGCTTTCCTCAAGCCTTTTTAATATCTCCTTGTCGCCGTCCTTTACAAATACGCCTGCAAGACCCTCAACCTCCTCGGTAAAGCAGCCCTGATCGTTTACAAGCTGAACAAAAGGCAGGTCATAGCGTCTGCCCACCTGTGCGTCGTCCTCACCGAAGGCGGGAGCAATATGCACTATGCCTGTACCGTCCGTAAGTGTTACATAATCCGCCTCAACAACGTAAAATGCCTTTTTGTCGGGCTTTGCATAAGGGAAAAGAGGCTCGTACTCGGTGCCTACAAGGTCCTGACCGAGATATGTTTCAATTACCTCATAGCCGTCCTTAAGTATCTCGTCAAGCAGCGCCTCAGCCATAATATAAACTCTGCCGTCCTCTGCCTTTACCTTGGAATAGTTTTCCCTCTTGTTTACGCAGAGAGCAACATTTGAGGGCAGCGTCCATGGCGTGGTCGTCCACGCAAGGAAGTAGGCATTGTCCTCGCCCTTTACCGCAAAGCGTGCTATACAAGAGGTTTCCTTGACCTTTTTGTAGCCCTGTGCAACCTCATGGCTGGAAAGCGCTGTGCCGCAGCGTGGGCAGTATGGCACTATCTTGTGACCCTTGTATATAAGGCCCTTGTCCCATATCTGTCTTAAAGCCCACCATACGGACTCTATATAGCTGTTGTGGTAGGTAACATAGGGGTTATCCATATCTGCCCAGAAGCCTACCCTGTCGCTCATATCCCTCCAAAGGCTCTCGTAGGTAAATACGGAGTCCTTGCATTTGCGTATAAACGGTTCAATGCCGTAGCTCTCTATCTGAGGCTTGCCGCTTATGCCAAGCTGCTTTTCCACCTCCAGCTCAACGGGCAGGCCGTGTGTATCCCAGCCCGCTTTGCGCAGCACCTTATAGCCCTTCATGGTTTTGTAGCGTGGTATAAGATCCTTGATAACTCTTGTTAAGATGTGTCCTATATGAGGCTTTCCGTTGGCAGTCGGAGGACCGTCATAGAAAGTGAATACCGGACAGTTTTCTCTTGCCTTGATACTTTCGCCGAAGATGTCGTTCTCCTTCCAGAAGGCAAGGATCTCCTTTTCTCTTTCGACAAAGTTCAGCTTTGTACTTACTTTATCGTACACAATAAAACCTCCCAATAAAAAAAATAAAAGCCACACACCCACCACAGGGCGCATAGCTTGCACGGTACCACCTGAATTAGCGGATAAAGCATCCGCCATCTCTGTATCCTTAACGAGGATAAGCCGTCAGAGCCTACTTGCAGATAAGTTTTCGGTCTGCCGCTCGGGGGTGATATTCGCTTAAAATGCCTCTGCCGGGCTCGCACCCTCTCCGGCTCGCTTTGAGATAGCGGTATTAAGCTACTGTCCCCGTCAATGCGTTTTACTGACATTTATCATTATACCCATTTTAACGATATTTGTAAAGTAAAAATTTTAAATTTTTGTTAATTTTTTGCTGCCCGCAAATGTTTGCAAAAAGCAGTAAAATACAACAAAATCCTTGCAAATCTATCATAAATGTGATAAAATTTTATAAGTATAAGTATTTGAGGAGATTGGTTCTATGGGAGATAAAATTGACGAATATGCTCTGACCAAATTTGATATTGAAAAGGCCTTCACCTATGCCGACGAGGATATGAATTTTGTAAACGGCGATGAGGATTTTTACCGCTTCTTCGGCAGTGAACGCACCTACCAGAGCATTTTTAGGGTTGTTGAAGCCGATGATGTGCCTGCCCTTAAACAGGCGCTTGCGGATATAGACAAAAAAGGCACCGTGTACTTTAACACAAAAATGAAGCGTGTTGACGGCGCCAAGCGCAGCGTTGCGCTCAAAATAAGCCTTTTGCCCGATAAAAACGATGTCGGCTGCAAATACACCGTGGAAATGATAGATACCGAAAACTCCCACAATTACATAGCCGAGCTGGAGCTTGAATGCGCAAAATACAAAAGTGTATTGAGCGATTTTAACAGCCGACTTTTTGAGTACGATCCCTCCACAGACGAATTTACCGTATTTTCAATACGTTTTGCCTCCAAGGAGGTCATATTTTCCGCAAAGCTTGACGACATAATGAGCAGCAAGCAGTCCGACGACACCTCGGAGGAGGATGCGGCAGAGCTTATGCTCTTCTGCAATGCGCTTAAAAACAGCGAAATATATATCGAAAACACATTTTCCAAAAATCCCTTTACAGACGAGGGGGAAAACGGCTGTGTATTCAGAGGCAGCAGAATTGCGCTGCATGACGGGCGTGTACTTTCGGCAGGCAGCATAACAAGCTCCGGTAAGGACTTTACATACGCCGCCAACATAAACGACCTGGATATGATGACGGGTCTGCTGAACAAAAGGGCTATCCTTGACATAGCCAGGACCTCTGTTGAAAAGGAAAAATATAAGCAGGTATTTCTGGTTATGATAGACCTTGACAACTTCAAGCTTGTAAACGATACCTACGGGCATATGATGGGCGACGAGGTAATAAAAAAGGCAGCCAACATTATAAAAACCGCAGTAGGCAGCCATGGCTGGGTAGGACGTTTCGGCGGAGATGAATTTTTTGCCGTAATGCACGACCTTGGTGCGGAGGGAGATCTGCGTGCCGTGCTGCGTACCATCTTTAACGATATGGAAAACTGCTATAAGGATAAGTTTGAGGGCTTCAATATTTCCTGTTCGATGGGCATTGCGGAATATCCACGCAACGGCACAAACTACGAGCTGCTGTTCAAAAAAGCCGACAGAGGCGTTTACATTGCCAAAAAGAAGGGCAAAAAGCGCTATATTATCTATAAAGAGGATATACACGGCGATATTGACCTTAACTCCAAAAACGAGGACTATGTGCTGGACACTCAGCAGTTTGCAGGCGACATAAAGAGCTACAAGCTTATGCGTGACAACATAGCAAGGCTTGCAACAGAGGGCACATCCGCCATAGACGGGTTTATCAACGGCATAATAGAGGCATACAACCTTAACGGCATAAGCCTTTACGCAGGCGAGGACTTTAAGCTTGTCAAGCAGTGGGGCAGCTATACACGCCCTATGGAAAGCGCAGATTATTTAAAGCACAGTATGGGGCTTATGCGCTTTAACAGCAAAGACATATTCTGGGAGAACAATGTGGAATCAAACGGATTTTTTGTACCCATAATAAATAATCGTCTTCTGGAGCATCTTATATACTCTACGGTGCAGTGTATGATACATTGCGACGGCAGGCTTGCCGCACTTATGACCTTTGATATGGAGCAGTGCCGCCGCAACTGGACGGAGGAGGATACGCACTTTTTCGGCATAGTGGCACAGACGGTAGGCTCTATGCTTATATAACACAGTTTAAAGCAATTAAAAAATCCGGAGTCGGTATGGTGTACCAACCCTTTGGGGCGGTACATAATACGGGCTGCGGATTTTTTTATTGCCCTGTCTGCTCACGGTAAGTTAATGCCGTGGGTTAAAAAAGCTGCCGCTCGACAGTCACACATCAAGCGGCAGCCCGTTATTATTTAAACATCAGTCGTCCAGGTTTGTAGGTGCCAGCACACCGCCGTTCTGCAATGCGTAGGTACCGTCATTGAGGTAATCGTTTAAATGGTTTGATGCGTTGTAATAAATGGTAGCGCCGTTATCGTCTATTACCTTGCTGAAGTTGCGGTCCTCGCCTATCCTGTAGGAGTCCTCATCGTCCGCAAATATAAGCGCATCTATATAGCAGTCGTCGGTAAGCTCCAAAAGGCTGTCGCTGCTGAGCTTGACATTTATGCTCCTTGCATCGTTTTCATAATTGAGCACGCCCTTGAAGCTGCCGCCGTTTGTAAGATCAAGCGTTACAACCGACATATCGTCTGCCTTTATTTTTCCCTCAAGCCTCTGACCGTTAAGCACAAGATCTATCTCGCTCTCACGGATACCCTTGTTATAGGTATAGCCTGTTTCAAGTATATTATCGTAGCCCTCAAGCTTTACATTATTAAAGTTGATGACTGCGCTTGCATTTTCCACCCTTATGGCTGTACCGTTTTTGTCACCCTTGAAGGTGGTATCCGTCAGGTTGATGACAGCCTTATCATAGCTGTTGTCGTTTGAAATAAGTATACCGCAGTTTTTGCCCTCCGTAACTATATCCGATGCGGATATATCCGTCAGGCTGTCGCCGTAAAGCTTTATTGCCTCGCTCTTTGCCGACTGTACGGTAGAATCGTTTATTTTGATCTCGCCGCCGTTTTCCACAGCCCTGCTGTTTTCGTATCTGGAAAATACCTTTGAGCTGTTTATCTCTGCCTTGCTGTCACTGTCAACATAAACACCCACCGCACCGGATGCGCTTGCATTTATATCGACGTTTGTAAGCTCTGCCTCTGCGCCTCTTACTACCTTCACAGCACTGCTGTCCTTGCCCGAAACGGCTACCGTACTGTCCGATATATCGGCGCTTGTACCGCTGCCCGTTACCGTAATGCCGTCACCGCTGCTTACGCTTACAGCCGCACCGTCTATTTCCTCCGAGGCACCGTCAGCTACAGTATAGGTGTCTGTTATTCTTTCGGCAGGCTTTTTATCCTCCTTTGGCGCTTCGGGTGCGGGATCATCCGCAGTCGGCTTGCTTACCTGAGTACTTATGCTTGCAGAAGAACCGCTCTCTTTGTATACATTTATTGCATTTGTAAGCATTACAGCCATCTCTGCCCTGGTAACCGTATTGTTTGGGTTTAAAAGACCGCCGTAGCCGTTTATTATGCCTAGCTTTGTAAGCGTACCCACAGCAATTTTATCCTGCACGTTAAGCAAAAGATAGCTGTCCGTATACATGGAAACATCCGTAGAACCGCTGCTGCCTATACAATTGTAAAGGCTCATTGTGTTATAGAGCATCTTAAAGGCGTCAAGCCTCTTTAACGGCTGCTGAGGCTGAAACAGAGGCACATCGTCTATAATGCCGTTGCCCCTTGCATTGGTAACCGCTTCATAGTAGTAATCTTCGCTTTTAACATCGACAAATCCGTACAATTTTTTGGATATTTCGGGGTAATGGAATGCGTTTTGCAGCATAAGCACAAAATCGCCTCTCTCCATAAGGTTTTCGGGGGCAAATCTGTTATCGCCCACTCCCCTTACAACACCGGCCTCGTACAGCCCGTCAACCTCGTCTACTGCCCAAAAGCCATAGCTTTGCGCATTCATATCCACAAAGTAGCGTGACTGCGCCACATCCGCCGTAACAGGCACAGACAGCATTAACGCCGCCATAGCCGCCGCAGCGGAAGCAACAAAAAATCTTTTCATATTAACTTCTCCTCCCTTAAAAAATTTATTTTTTTGAAAACATTACCTTTATCATAAACAACGGAAGCTGCAGCATCCTTACAAAACGGCTCGGCTGCGTGATAAGCCTGTGGAACCACTCAAGACCCAGCTTTATAAAAATATCCGGGGCACGCTTCACCCTGCCGCTCATTACATCAAAGCTGCCGCCTACGCCTATCGCTGTTTTGACATTCAACTCGGGCAAATGGCTGTATATCCATTTTTCCTGCTTGGGAAAGCCTGTACCCACAAGCAGCAGATCCGGAGAGAGGGCATTTATCTCGTCTATTATCTCTCTCTCACGCTTTTCGTCAAAATAACCGTTTGCACAGCCTGCTATTTTAAGCCCCTTATGCCTTTCCTCCATCTCACGCCTTGCAGTATCGGTAACACCGGGGGCGCCGCCGAAGAAGTACACGCTCCTGTCCTTGTCCTTTATGCGTTCAAAGACCGCCTGAACCGTATCGTAGCCCGCCACCCTCTCCTTGATGGGGTGTTTTTTTATTCTGCTTGCATAAATTATACCTATCCCGTCGGGAATATTCATATCCGATCCGTTAAGTATCCTGTTAAATTCCGCATCCTTCTGCGCCAGCATGACCATCTCGGGGTTGGGCGTAAAAACCATATGCTTATCCTCACCGTCAAGGTAAGAGCATATAATATCCACCGCCTCCGACGGGCTGACATTTGCAAAAGGGACGCCCAGTATATCGACCTTATCCATAAAAACCTCTTGCTTTCGGTAATATCGGGATCACTTTATCTCGTATTCTCCCTTTACAAGGAACCATGCTGCCTCTGTGACCTTAACGCCTCTGCCGTCGCTGCGGGGCACTATGAGCAGATGATTTTTGACAGCCGCACCGCCGTTTTTAAGCTCGCCGCCTGTGGTAATATCCGCAATGCCCTCCGCACCGGGTATTACCGCACTGCCCTTGCCTGCACGCAGTATAAGCTCGGTACCCTCGCCGCCGTATATGGTCTGACCTACGGCAACACTTACGGGCACATAGGAATTTACCGCAACGGCGCCGCCCGTCACATCGCCTGCATTGATACGGTTAATTACCTCGTTTACTATGGCTTCACTGTCTGCCGCAGAGCCGCCGCCTGTTCCGTTGGCATTTATCAGCGTAAGCACCTGCTCTATTTTGCTGTCAACATAGCTTTTTGATACAAGCGGGTCGCTCTCGGTACCTACGGTGGCAGCAAATACTGCGGTACCACCCGCAATTATACAGGCTGCCGCCGCTATCTGCACAGCCGGGATCAATTTTTTCATTTAAACACCTCCGCTTTTTATATTGTAATTGTAACCGCCGGACTTTTTAAAGCCCGTGCCGGTTTGTGTTTTTGATTGCCGCAAAGGCTCCTTTGTCACCTTGCCGCTTTACTATCTCTTATTATATCAAGCTGCTTATCGAGCAGTCTGTCGTTTTCGTTTGCCTTATCCATCATAATATCGGCATTTTTCTTTAATATCGCCTTATACCTGTCAAGCTCCGACAGCATCGAAAGCGCACGCTCCGTCATAACGCTTACGTTAAGATGCTCCCTGCGCACATCGCCTGCCTCGGGCATTTCCAGCTCCTTTAGATAATATTCCACCTTGGGGTCGTATATTATGCCAAGCATAGGCACATTTTTGACAGCGGCAAATATCAGCGTATGCAGCCTCATACTTAGCATAAGGTCAAGCTCGCCCACTATACCAAGTATCTGCGGAGGATTATACCGTTTTTCAAGTATATATGCCCTCTGCTGCATTTTTGCCGCCACACGCCTTGAAACATCAAGATCCTTTGGATATTCCATAGGTACAAAAACCACGTTTTTGCCCTCTTTTATAAGGTTGTCGCAGACCCTTGCTATCCTGTCGAGATATTCCTCTCCTCCGAGCGCCCTGCTCCATGCCCTTACGGAAACACCTACAAGCTGTTTGTCAAGGGGGACGCCCTCATTTTTGAATATCTGCACAGCCTCATCCGGGGTTATTGACCTAAGCGTAAAGGCAGGGTCGGCAGTTACCACAATATTGGGCTTGCTGACGCCTATACTGCGCAGATCCTCCTCCGAGAGCTTTTCTCTCAGGGTTATCATATCCACGGTGTTTACCACAGATTTTACAAGACGGCGGTTAAGGCTGCCGTTTACGGGGCCTATGCCGTTTGCGTACAGCATTACACGCTTTTTAAAAAGCTTTGCCGCCTTTATTATGGCAAGGTAGTATATAAGCGAGCGTGTACTTGTGCCGTCCTGGAGCAATGTACCGCCCCCGCTCAAAACAATATCGCTTTGCCTTATTGTTTTAAGCACCTCCGCAGCGTTGAACCTCTGTACGGCATTTACATTATATTCTGTTTTTGTAAATTCCGGCTTGAAGGACAATGCGGTAATGTCAACATCGGGCGCCATGGCTCTGATATTGGTCGTCATGGCAAGCAATATTGCCTCATCTCCGCAGTTGCCAAAGCCGTGATAACCTGCTATCAATAGTTTTATCATAGCATCTACCTCCGCCAAAGGGCAAGCTGCAATATTTTGCAGAAAATGTATTAATTACATAATTATATAAGCCTATACGGACACACGGCGTATTTACTGCCTCTCGGTACCGTGCATTTTGCTGTACCACACAGCCATAAGCACGCCTGTAAACATCCAGAAAACGGTAGTCATGAGCGGAACCTCAAAAACGTTCTCTACCCAGTTGTGTACCATAACACCGCAAAGACCCGAAAGAATACCGCAGGCAATAAGATGAAAATCGTCGCCCTTTGTCAGCCTTACCGTGCGCAAGCCGTTTATAAACACCTGATACATAAGCATAACAAAGGCGGCAAGCCCTACCAGACCTGCCTCAACGGCAGTTTTAAGGTAATAATTATCCATATAGAATGTATCTGCGACCTCGGTATCCACAAGCGTGGAAAGACCGTGATTCATTGCAACGGCACCGCCGAAATGTCCCAAGCCCAGACCGAACACGGGATAGAACTGCAGTATCCTGATACCCGTAAGCCAGCGTACAAGCCTGCCTCCCCTAAGACTGGACTCTATATATTCGGGGCTTAGCATATAGGTTATGCGGTTGCCCACGCTGGGCACAAGCACTATAACAAGCACCATTGCGGCAATGCCCGGTACAAGCAGCCGCTTGTCCTTTAAAAGCACATACACGACAAAGGCAACAACAAAGCCTATCCATGCACCCCTTGAGGATGTAAACACAAGGCTTGCAAGCATCATAAGCGTTATAAAGCCAAACAGAATTTTTCTGCCCCTGTGCTTTTCTCCCAGGCAGAGCGAAACCGCCATAGGCGCTGCAAGCGTAAGCAGCGAGCCGAATATATTGGGGCTTGTAAGTATGGAGTATACCCTTGTCCTTACCCCTGCCTCATTCTGATCGACCCAGCCTGCGGGCATCTCGACGCCCACTATATACTGATAAACGCCGTGTACAGCCATAAGACCCACTATTGCCACAAAAAACACCGTAAGCCTTTTTGCGCCCTTTTCGTCCCTTATAAGCTGAAGCACCGCAAAATACCACAGCACATACTGCACTATCGCACGGAAGCCCTCCAGCGATATTGAAATATCGGGCGAGTTTACAATAAGCACAATAAGCATTACAGTAAAAAATATTATGACCGGCAAATCCATAGGCGCCGCCTTGAACGGCTTTTCAGCCCTGCAAAATGCCCACTTGAAGAGCCACAGCAGAAACATCGCTATAAAAAACAGCTCGTCCCAGCCGCTTGCCAAAGCGCCTCCCACAAATGTCCTCAGCACATAATCCACCACGCTGTAGCCTGCCAGCACATATACCGATTTTTCGTAATCGGCAAGCACCATAAGCACAAATGCAAGCGCACATAAAACGCCAAGCCCTGCCGCAAGCGAAACAGCCGAGCTTGCAAAGCCCACAGCAAAGGCAAGCGCACCTAAAACAACAAAATTTTTTCTGTTCATAACAATCACCAAATCAACCGATAAACCATTTTATAAGCCTGTAGAGCAGGCTGTATTTGAACCAATCAGTAAGGTAGGACATAAGGTAGACAACAAGTGCAGCCCCCGACACCGCCAGCGGCGGCATAAAGTCATATCCCACACCGCCCTTTAGCAGCAAACCCAAGGTAAAGCCAAGCGCCAGCATTGCGCCTGTTATACCCGTCAGCTCCAGCCTGCTTTTTGCAGACGAGCATGCAAGTGCGTCTGCGGAGCCTATAAGCTCGCTGCCCGAGGCAAGATACTTAAAAAATCCGCCTATTGCGCCGACGGGCCTGTCTAAAAGCCTTATTATACGCATTATAAGCCTGTATGTAAGGCTGTACTCAAAATATGCCCTTTTGTTTATATATCGGCTTAAAAGCCCGTATACCGTACTCTGCTTTACACATACGCCGCATTTATCGACAAAACGCTTGAATCGGCTGCATACATAGGCGTTTGCAAGGATACGGCAAAATGACGATATAAAATTAACTGTCAGGCTGCCTCTTAAAAAACCCGGCATAAAAATCACCTATCCTCAATTGTCCTTAAACTCAATGCCTCTTATTTTGCAGTTTGTTTCCACCGTCTGGGTCTTAAGTATAAAGCTGTAGCCCACTCTTGCCTCCTGGTTGCCCACCTTAAGTATAACATTTGAAGGGTCGATCTTTTCCTTGACCACTACGGTAACGTCCTTCCAGATGGGGTGCTCGCTGAGCACGGCCTCGCCGTCCGAGTTGGTGGATACATAAGCCGCAGGCTTTTCATCTATAGATACTATTTCGGCATCGGTATATTTTGAGTTTGCAACAAGCTTGTCGCCCACATTGAGCTGCTGAGATATTTCCGGCACCACAAGAGAGGAATACAGCGTTACATAGCAGTACTTGTCCTCGGTGGTGACAGGGTTGCCGCCGCCTACATTTACCCTCGATGAGGTGAGCCTGTAGCCTACCGCCCCCACAATGCCTGCAATTATTATTATCACAATAAGGTCAACAACATTTACCTTGCCAAAAAGCTTTCCTTTTTCGTCTATAAGTTTCATTTTGCTTTCTCCTTATTTTTATTTTTCCGCCTGCATGGCTGAAATTACTTTTGCCTTGGATCTGCCAGTATTTTGTTATATATGCTTAAATGGGTCTGTGCCATGCTTTTTACCGAGAAACGCTTTTGTGCATCCTCATAAAAAGCCCTGCCCATATTTTTGCGTATTTCATCGTTATCCAGAAGATAGGATATTTTGTCCGCAAGCGCCCTTGCGTCGCCGCTTGGCACCAGATACCCCGTTTTGCCGTCCCGTATCATCTCGGGTATGCCCCCCACTGCGGTCGCAACGGTTGCCCTTGCATACCTTGCGCCCTCCAGCAGCGCATACGGGAAGCTCTCGGAATATGAGGTAAGCGTGTTTATGTCCACAAAGCTGTAATAGGCGTTCATAAGCTCCTCGCCCTTTATCTGCCCTACAAGCTTTATCTGTCCGCCAAGGGAGTTGCTTTCGACAAACTCTCTGCACCGTGTCATCATCTCGCCGTCGCCGAGCATAAGGAATATCGTGTCCGGGTGATCCGGGGCAAGTATTTTAGCCGCCTCCATAAACACCTCAACGCCCTTTACCGCATACATCCTTGCTGCGATACCGACATACTTTTTATCCCGCTCGTACTTAAGCCCCACGGAGGACATAAACTCCTCCGGCGTTGCCGCCTTAAGCTCCTTTTCAAAGTCCACGCCGTTATAGATAACATGCAGCCTTTCGGCTTTAAAGCCCCTCTCCGTGAGCATTTTTTTAAATGCCTCGGTCACCGTAAGCACATTGTCAAAGCGCCGCAGCGCAAAAGCATTTATGGGCGTGTAGATAAGCTGCTTTCTGGGGTTGCCCTTAAAATCCAGCTTATAATCGCTGTGCAGGGTGGTTATCATAGGCACCTTTACCTTTTTCATAATAAACAAGGCAATGTAGTTTGCCCTTGCGCCGTGACAATGCACAAGATCGCATGAGCTTGAATTAATATACTCCAGTATCTTTTTGTTTGCATTAAGATCCCAGCGTTTTACCTGAGGTATAACAGTGACGGGTATGCCGAGCTGCCTTGCCTCCTCGGTAAAAATACCCTCCATTATACACAAAAGCTCCACATCCGTATTAAGCCTGCGCAGATTGTCAAGCAGAGTAAGGACATGCGTTTTTGCGCCGCCCGTATCTCCTCCGCTTATAAGATGTATAATTTTCACTGTTATCACCTCCTTGTTTTTCCTTGTTTTGTTTTACTTTTTTATTTCAGGCTGTCAAAAACCTCGGCAAGCTTTTTGGTAAGCTCCCTGCGTTCAAAACGTTCGATAACGCTCCTGTCGGGCTCAAAATCAAGCCTGCCCTCTGTCCATTTATCGTAGTAATCCTTTACGGCGGACTTTATAGCCGACACATTTTCGGTATGCGCCACGGTACCTATCCCGCTTTTCCTCACAAGGTCGGCGGCTGCGCCGTTTTCGGGCAGAATGGCAAGCACGGGCCTGCCGGTATTCATATATTCAAATATCTTGCCCGTATAAAAGGCGTCTGCGCCTCGTCCGCAGCCCTCTATAAGCACCAGCACATCCGAATCGAGCTGATGCTTTATGCACACATTATGGGGTACATAGCCCACTATTTCAAACTGCTCCGTAAGCGAGAAGCCGTCTATCTGCGCCTGCAGCTTATCCTTGTGATAATTGCCTATCAGGCGCACAAGCACCTTTGAGCCGTCTATTTTACCCTCGTCCTTAAGCTCCTTAAGAGCCTCAAAAAAGGTATCGGGCTTGCGTCTGCCATAGAGCGCACCCGTATAGACCATAGTCATTTTTTTGTTTGTGCGCTTTGTAAGGTCGTAGTCCGCAAAATCCTCCGCATCATAGCCGTTGGGGATAACATAAAAATTATCTCCCTTTAAATTGTTGTTATTCACAAAATTGCGGCGCATAACGGGCGTGTTGGTGATAAGCGCATCCGCCTCCGTCAAAACGGAATATTCCATTTTCTTTTCTATGGACGTCCTTATGGGGTCATAGGGGTTATCCAGCGTATACGGATTGTTTGTCCACTCGTCCCTGAAATCGGCTGTCCACCTTATATCGGGCATCATTCTTTTTATGTATCTGCCCAAAAGATGGTCGCTGTAAGGTGCGCTGGTGGTATACACAAGGTGTATATCCTCGTCCTTTATAAGCTTTAAAACAGCTTTTTTGCTGCTCTCTGCCCAAAGCCTTGCGCTGTCGGGTATCATCAGCTTGCCGACCGCCTTGCCGGGGATACGCATAATGCCGTTAAACTCGGTGCATTCCCTTGCGGGCGTCCTGACTATCCTCACGCCCTCCGGCACGTCCTTAAGCAGGGTTTCGTCCTTAAGGGGCGTATTGTCCGCCTCCCTTGTAAAGACTATCGGCTCATAGCCGAAGCTGCGCAGATGCTTTACAAATTTTACGCTTCGCTGTACTCCGCTCCCGCCCATAGGAGGAAACTGGTTGGCTATCATAAGTACCTTTTTCATTTTATCTTCCTCTTTTTGCAAACGATATGCAAAGATAAATTATTCCGTTCCTCTGCCCAGCAGGTAATATTTTGCGCCTGCTGCCGTTACCTTGTCCTCATCCCAAAAGTTTCTGGTATCGAGGATATTTTTTGCTTTCATGCCGTCTGTAAGCTTATTAAAGTCCACATCCTTAAACTCGTCGTGGTTGACGCCCAAAACAGCAATATCGGCGCCGTTTGCCGCCTCGTATATATCAAAGCAGTTTCCGAGCTTGTCCGCTGCATGTGGCTCGCAAAGCCTTACCTTTGCACCGTCTGCCTCAAGCATATCTATGAGGTGCATTATGGGGCTCTCCCTTACATCGTCAATATTGGGCTTGTAGGTGGCGCCGTAAACCGCTACTGTCTTGCCGTTAAGGCCTCCTATAATGCTGTCTGTCTTGTTTTTTACAAACTCTGGCATACCGTCGTTGTTGAGCCTTGCCTGATGTATGAGCTTTGCCTGCTTGCTCTTTTCAACCAAAAACCATGGGTCAAGCGCTATGCAGTGGCCGCCTACACCCGGACCCGGACTTAATATGTTTACCCTCGGATGCTGGTTTGCAAGCTTTATTACCTCCCACGCATTAACGCCCAGCTCCTCCGCCATTTTTGCAAGCTCGTTTGCAAGAGCTATATTTACATCACGGAAGGTGTTTTCCATAAGCTTGCACATCTCTGCCGTTGTGGAGGTGGTTATAAATATCTCGCCCTCAACTATGCTTTCATATATCTCTTTTACCGCCTTGGCGGACTTTTCGTTTATACCGCCCACGATACGGCTGTTTGTACGCAGCTCCTCAAGCACTCTGCCCGGGAGTATCCTCTCGGGCGAATGAGCCACAAGCAGCTCCTCGCCTATTTCCAGACCCGTTTCCTTTAAAATAGGGAGCATAAGGTCGGTTACTGTCCTTGGAGGAGAGGTGGACTCAAGTATAACTATACAGCCCTTTCTCACATGAGGCACTATTGACCTTGTAGCGGACTCAACATAGCGCATATCGGCTGTTTTATCCTCATTTATCGGGGTAGGTACGGCAATTATGTAAACATCGCAGTTGTCGGGGCACTCGGTCGACGCCGTAAGGCTGCCGTTTGCTACCACCTCTTTTACAAGGTCGGCAAGCCCCGGCTCCTCAATGATGATCTCGCCCCTGTTAAGGGCGTCCACTGCCTTTTTGTTGAGGTCAAAGCCAACAACACGGTGACCCTTGCTTGCGAACATTGCGGCTGTGGGCAGACCCACATAGCCTATGCCGATAACGCAAATACTTTTCATCTTAAACTTCCTTTCTTTACGGAGAAACACTCCCGTTTATTTTCTGTTTTTAAGCTTATTCATAATAACTGCCGTTTCCTGCTTTATCTCGCCGCTTACAAAAAGTGACACAAAGTACACGACTATACCGACAAAAATATACAGGATAAGGTTAATCTTAGTATACGGCAAATTTTGTTTAATTGCAACTATTACCGCAAACATTATCAGGGAAGAGAGTATAATTCTTACATAGCATATGCCCTTTAGATGCCAGTCCATATATTTTCTTGTGCCGAAGCGTGCAAGCAGAAAATATACAAAAAAGCCTATAAAGGTAGTAACAGCCGCTATATAATAGCTCTTGAATATGCTTATGAGCACCAGGTTAAGCCCCACGTTGACGCAGCCGCCTATAAGCGACCTGAAAAAAATTGCCTTTGTGTTTGCGTTAAGCTCCCACGGTTTTATGCAGTATTCCGTCAAGCCCAAAAACATCATGCCCAGAGCTACCCAAAACATTATTGTGTTGCCCTCAAAGTAATCCGCCTCAAAAAGAGCACCCGCAACCACATCCGACACCGAGGCAACGCCTGCCACAGCAGGCAGCGCAAGCAGCAGATAAAACCTTACCGCCTCGCCTACAAGCCTTTCGGTAAGCTTTTTGTCGCCCTCGCTCCATGTCCTCAATATGGTAGGGTAGCTGCCCCTCATGACCGAGGCGGAAAGCAGCGTAAAGGCGGTCGCTATAAGCGAATAATTTGTCTGGTATATGCCCGCCGCTGCCTCCGATATAAGTGCGGTGACAATATATATATCCGATTTGTTCAGCACCGAGGTGGTTATCATATTGCCCATAAGGGGCATACCGTAGCTTTTTAGCTCGTCAAGTATCTCCCTCGATTCCTTGGTGCGGTCGATATATTTGTATATTTTAAGGCTTGCTATGCCTATTAAGGAAACTATGCCGTCCGTTATGAAATAGCTTAAAAATATCCATTCAAGCCTGCTGCCGAAAAGCACGCACAGCG
The DNA here is from genome assembly GCA_947591605.1 of uncultured Clostridia bacterium. GTDB lineage: Bacteria > Bacillota > Clostridia > Lachnospirales > CAG-274 > CALWRD01. The sequence goes on from CANQDF010000021.1 coordinate 33,609, forward strand.
TCCACATAATGCCCAGCTTGCCGCATACGGTTATAAGGCTGAGCAAAAGATTTAATTTTGCCTTGCGTATTGCCGCAAGCATCGCTATTACAAGCTGCGCCGTGTTATAGGTCACAAACCATGCGGCACTCAACGCAAAAAGCGTTATGGGATAGCCTTTTGTAAAAGCCGCTACAGGCTCAAAAGAGAGCGACATTGCATAGAGCAGGGCTATTAGCACCGCAAACACCGCAGCCGCAATGCCGTTCACCCTCAGCCATGCCCCCACGACGGTAGCAAAAAAGCTGTCCTGCCTGCCCATAATATCGTATTTGTTTATATATCTTAAGCACGACTGCACAAGCCACTGTATACATACCATACCTATAGTGGTTACCGCAATATTGACCGTTGAATACCGTCCGTACTGGTCTGTGGCAAAAAGGTAGGTCATGACAGATACGGTCACAACGCCCACTATGCCCTCAATGCCCTTTGCCGCCATATAAACTATGGTATCCTTTGCCATAGTGCCTTTTTTTGTACTTTGCTGTGACATAGCTTCACCCTTACCGAGGCGGAAAAACACCGCCGTATTTACACGTTATATTGTATTATTTATCCGTTTTTCAGCTTAAATTTTCAAACTGATAGTACAGCTCGTTTCCGTCCGTCCTAAGCCTTAAATACTGTCCGCAGCCGGAGGAAAGCCCTGCCAGGTTTATATACCTGACGCCCTCCTTTACATTGACAAAGCTGCTGCTGCCCACGGAGGACAAAACGATGATATTCTTACCGCTTTCGGCTGCAAATTTTTTAAGTATCTTATGCAGCAGCTGAGCCTCTGCGGAATCCTTAAGACCGTTTTCTCCGCTGCCCCACACATATCTGTCCATATTTATTATTATGTTTTTCTTGGCAGAGGACGAGATAACATCCCTGAACCATCTCCACTGCTCGGGCTTTGCTGTCCTCATGACGCCGCTGCCCGTAGCAAGGTTTATTATATCAAAGTTTTCCGTCCCGTTTACATTGTAGCTGTTGTACCAGCCCACAGCAGGCACGGAGGTGGTATTGGTGACATTTGTGCCGCCCGCAAACACCATAGCCCTTGCGCCCTGCGACATTTTGGCAAGCATACCGTTTATAACGTCCTGCCTGTTATCGGCTTTATAATCCAGAGTCCTGCCGTATACGGTTATATCCTCGCTGCCCGATACGAGCGACAGATCCCTGTTCATATAATCTATAAAAGGAGAGGGTATTATCTCGGGCGTTGTGGCAGGCACATTTGCACCCACATTATCCACATACACCGTACCCCTTACATTTGTACCCGCCGTAGAAAGGGCTGCAACATAAAACTTCTCTATGGTTATGGGCTGCACCGCCCCCTCGGGTACGGGTATCTGCGCCGTATGCCAGCTTGTATCCGTCATTGAATCCGTTATGCTCACATTGCTGTAATTGTTTTGTGCGTCCCTTATCTGTGCTTTAAGCATATTGCCCGTGCCGTCACCAAGATAATCAAGCACTATATCCGCCGTATGCTCGGGCAGGGTTATAGGCTTTGCAAGGGCTGCATATACGCACTGTGTGGTAGTTCTGTTATCGTTAAAGAGATAGTCCAGCCTTGTGCTGAGCGCTCCCTCGGACGAAGCAAGAGAGGATATTACGGCGCCTCCCTTTATGCCGTCATTCTCCGGGAAGTATATAGGAGAAAGGGTATCGCCCGAATTTTCAAAGCCGTATACGGGCTTGAACACCTTGCCGACCGCTATCCTTACTCTGTCGGTATAGCCGTTCACCTCGGCGGTGACGGTGGCAAGTCCGTCGCTTTTTGCAATAAAGCAGCCGTTTTCAACGGTACCTATCTCCTCGTTATCCACGGTAAAGTTTATGTTGCTCACTCCTGCGCCAAGCTTGTAGCCGTCCGCATTTACACAGCTCACCGTAAGCTGTGTGGACTGTCCCACGCTCAGCACCGTTGTGTTTGCGTTTACCGTTATATTGTTTGCGCCCCTCAACACTCTTACATCCGTGCTGCCCTCAATGCCGTTGAGCCTTGCGGTTATCCTGCCCGTACCCGTTACCGACGGAGTAAAGCAATTTCCCTCCCATGTGCCTTCTATATCGGAGGAAAACTCCACGGCGTTTTTGTCCACAGGCGTGTAGTTATGGTCGGCATCGTAGCCGAAAATCTCAAACTCCGTTTTTACACCCTGAAAAAGGTAATTGTCCTCGTTGTCCTTGGGGAAAACGTTTATGGAGGCAAGGGTCTTGTTGTTACCTACCGTCCTTACGCCAAAGCCGTTTGCAACAAGCCTCTGGCTGCCCTCACTGGGCACATTTACAACACTCAGATAGGTGGTGTTTTCCCTCTTGGCTGCCATGGTGGTGGAGCCGCCTCCGTCAAAGTGTATCGCATCGTAGGCGCCGTATTCCCTCATCAAGTTGGCTGCCTCGGTATGGGTAGCGCCTATGCCGTTTGCCCTGCCGTCTATACACATTATTATGACCTTTGTTTTATCCTTGTTTACGCCTATCATGGTGCGTGGGTTCCTTGCATTTTTGCCTATTATAAGCCCCTGGCTGACCGTCTGGCCGTTCCTGAGCAGCTCGCCGCCGCCCGATACGCCAGTGATTATATTGCTTACAGACTTTGCGGGGCGGAACACAAAGCTGTTGTTCTCGTTGAAGCTAACCTTCATGCCGACAAGGTAATAGCCCATCTTTGCATCCCTTGTCGCCTCGTTCATAACTATTATGTAGCCGTTTTCCGGTATGGTGACCGTTTCGCCCTTATAGCTGAGCTTGGTTATAACGCCGTTGTCTACCACTATCTTGCTCAGCGCCTTGAACCTTTTGTCAAGCTGCGAGGTATCGGTCATTGCGCTCCTGTCAAAGTATACGGGCTTTGCAAAGTTGGTTATCTTATTTTTTGCGCCCATCTCAAAAGCAGCGTTTGAACCTGCATAAAAACCCATGGTGCTTTTTACATAGTCTATAAAAGGCACTCCGTCGCTGTCCACAAAAAAGCCTGCATAGCGGTTCTCGCTGCTGTTGTAGTAATTTTGCGCAGCCTGCATTTTGCCGTTGTCCACCACCTGTCCCATGGAGCTGAAGGGATTGCCGCTGCCGAAAAAGTCCGCATTTACCGCCGCAAGCATATTATTGTCGCCTGCCATCTGCAAAACCGTCTGCTTTAAGCCCAGCTCACCCGTAGACTGCATGGTATCAAGCTCCACATTGGGGTTTGTAACATCTATCGTAAGCACATAAACATCCATCCAGCCCGCCGTGTAAAGACGTGAGCTTTTTTCATAGGTAACACCGCTTGTAAGCGTCTGCACGTCCTTTTCCTCATACAGCAGATCATCTCCCGCAAGCACTCCCACCGGCTGCATACATAAAATTGCGGCAAGCGCCGCAGCCGCATATTGTTTTACTTTTACAAATTTCAGTTTCATCATATACACCTCAAAATTACATAATTACTTATATTATACATAAAAGCCGCCGTATTTTCAATTGAATAGAGATTTTTTAAAAAAAATGTAACATAAGGCGGCATACAAAAATCTGCACAATACTTAGGCTCTCTTACATGCTCTTAACTCAAAAGCACAAGAGAGCCCTCCCCGTCCGTTTCCATACAGACAAACTCACCGTTTTTTATCGGCCTTGAATAAAAGGGTATACCGGCATATTTTTCAAGCAGAGCCATTATAATGCCGCCGTGTACCACAAAAGCAATGCTCAGTGCCGTATTGTGTCTTATTATATCCTCAAAGCAGCCGCAGCACCTCAGGCGGAAGCCCGTTTCGCTCTCGCCTCCCGGAAACTCGTCCCTGCCGCCGCTCTCAAGCCACTTTATATACTCCGCATCCGCCTCAATATCCTCAAACCTCTTGTTTTCAAACCTGCCAAAGTCGTACTCCCTAAGCCCGTCAAAGACCTCCGCACAAAGACCGGGATAAATTATGCCCGCACTTTGCAGGCATCTTTTGAGAGGGCTGGATATAACCCTGTCGGCATGAGGATAAGCAATGCTCTTAAGCCCCGCTATACCCTCGGCACAGAGCGGCTCGTCCGTAACGCCTATATATCTTTGCTCGGCATTACCCCTTGTTTTTCCGTGTCTTATCAAAATTATCCGCATTTTTCCGCCTCCCGTACCTACTTCAAAACCTTGTACCGTTCAACTCCGCTCTCCTCTCCGAATTTGTACAGACCGCCGTACACCGCCATGCACATATCCAAAAGGGGCAGCAGCATTACGGCACCCGTGCCCTCGCCAAGGTGCATATCCGCATGTATGGGCGGCTTTATGCCAAGCTCCTTTGCCACAGCCCTGCACGCAGGCTCGGAGGAAAGATGAGAGCCTATCACATAGTCCGATACCTCGGGGCACATCCTCACCGACGCAAGAGCCGCCGTGCAGGATATAAAGCCGTCCGCAATAACGGGTATACGGCAGAGCGCACCGCCTATAAACACACCCGAAAGCGCCGCTATATCCAATCCGCCCACCTTGCTCAGCACATCTACGGGATCGTTTCTGTCGGGTCTGTTTACCGCAACAGCCCTTTTTATAACGCTTATCTTTTTTTCAAGCCCTTCCGAGGACAGCCCTGCGCCCCTGCCCGTGACCGCTTCGGGAGGCGTATCCAGCAGTACCGATACAACGGCGCTGCTGGTCGTGGTATTGCCTATGCCCATCTCGCCCGTTGCGATTATGTCATAGCCCAAAGCCTTAAGCTCCTCCGCCTTGCCTATGCCCGCCTCTATTGCCTTTATTGCCTGCTCCCTTGTAAGGGCAGCGCCCAAGGCGATGTCGGCGGTACCGTGCGACACCTTTATATCCTTATCCGTAAGGGAGGGAATATCCGTATTTATGCCTATATCCACAGGGAACACATCCGCCCCCGCCGCAGCAGACATAAGGCTTATGCTCGCCCTGCCGTGCAGTATATTTTCCGCTACCGCCGCCGTCACCTCGGAGCCGCACTGGGCAACGCCCTCGTCCACAACGCCGTTGTCGGCGCACATGACCACCACAGCCCTTTTATCCAGGGAAAACATCTCGCTGCCCTTTACAGCCGCAATGCGTGTAATTATATCCTCCATAACGCCCAGCGAAAACAGCGGCTTTGCAAGCGAAAGCCATCTGCTGCGTGCCGCCTGCGCCGCCTGTTTGTCGGCAGGTACTATATTTTTCAATGCTTCTTCAAGCTTCATTATCCATCACCGCTCAATATTCAATAAATTTTCTCGCTTTTACGCCCCTGTCAAAGGGGTGCTTTACTTTTTTTATCTCCGACACATAGTCGGCAGCCTCCGTAAGCCTTTTGTCGGGATCCCTGCCCGTAAGCACAAGCTCGGGCAAATCGGAGCCTTTTACAAGCTCCAGCACGTCCTCCAAAGGTACAAAGCCAAGGTTTACGGCTGTTATAAGCTCGTCCGCCACAGCAAGGTCAAACCCTCCGCCCTTTATCCTGCCGCACATATCCGCAAACATGGCGGTATAATACTCACGGGCAAGCCGTCTTTCCTCGTTGTTCATCTCAAAGCTGAATTTTGCGCCGTCATATGTTTTCATTATCTCTATGCCCGGCAGAAGTGCAAGCGCCTTTACCTCTCCGCTTTCATCGTTTTTTAAAAATCGGCATACAAGCACCCTGCCGCCTCCGCCGCAGCAGCGCAGCGCAAGCCCCATTGCCGCACTTGTCTTGCCCTTGCCGCCTCCGCAGTATATATGCACCATACCGCTCATTTTATGCCCTCCTCCAGTATTTTGTATACCATATCCATATCGGTATTTTCCCTTACTGCATCGGCAAGCATATCGTACTGCCTGTTTTTGTACGCCCTTATGTCGTATACCTCTGCTCCGCACGGGTCAACGCCCTTTTCGGCGGCGAGCGCACCGACAACGGCACCCGCAATATCGCCGCAGTCAAATATGCCGTGTATATAGCTGCCGTATACATTACCCCTGCTTACAATAACGGGGCACTCGCTGCCGTCCTCAAAAACGGTTTTGCCCATATGAATCTCGTAGCCTCGGTATGTCCTGCCGCCAAGCGGCGATAAAATGCCGCCTATGCTGCCCAACACGCCCTCCGTCCTTGTAAGGGTCTTGTCCCTCTCAAAATGCGTCCT
>CANQDF010000022.1 GCA_947591605.1 uncultured Clostridia bacterium
ACGTCTGCGTAGCTCAGTTGGATAGAGCGACCGCCTCCTAAGCGGTAGGTCGGGTGTTCGAGTCACCTCGCGGACGCTTTAAAAAAAAGCTGCAGGTCTTTTTTTAGGCTTGCAGCTTTCTAACTGTCAAACAATTTCTATCCCAATTTTGGGAAAAGGGGTTATTTTTAACAAAATTTTATTCAAAACAACAGAGAACTTCCAAACCATACTAATATGAGGAAAGGTGTTATCACCCGTTCTCAAGTGTATTGCCTTCCGTTTTGTTAATGCTTAAGCAATTTGATACAAAATACAATCAATACGCATATAATTGCCGGATATAAAACAAAACTATACCAATTAGTTAAGTGATTTTTTACAGGTGATTCAGGTATGCTATTTACATTTATCGTGTCAACACTTGTTTCGCTGTATATATTACTTAAAAATTCACACTCCTTAGGTTCATATATCATATAATCGTCCAGACCGACTCCCAATCTGCCATGTAAGTTCAGTCCCATTCCCCATACAGTATGATCATTACATAAAACATAAGCACTATAGGCTAAAAACGTTTTATCCGGAAGAATAATATGAGCCACATTATTTTTAGGTTCGTCAATTATGTATTTATCAACATGATACTTATCATCATATAACTTATAATATCGGGCCAATTCTCCGTTATCCTTTAATATTAGGAAAAAGGTATTAAATAAAGCAATTTCCTTTACATCTTTCTCTATTTCGATCGGTATTGACGGATTTTGTATATCATCTCTCCAGTTACATAATTCCTCACCCATTGCCCATAACGTTTTATCTTTTTTCAATATCAGTATCAGATAGTCTTTGTTTGAACCGTTAAAATCCATTACATTTTCCGATATTATCATAGGTGGTTTATCAAAAGAAAAATAAAGGTCATAGCCTACTTTGCCATCATCGAGCCCCCATATCCACAACTTATCTTCGGTATCTAAAGCCAGATAATAGGGACCTGTGCCATCTTCATAATTTGGCTCAAAATCAACTACATTGTCCATCAGCATAACAGGTTTTACAAACTTACTGTCATTGTTGGATGTTATTTTATGATCTGAATTTTCGCCCCATACATACAATTCACCTTGTTCGGTCAAGGCAAACATAATACGGTAACCGACATATACATTTTTTATATTATCCATTATTTTGACCGGTTCTGTTTTGGGAATATCGCTTCCATCTCCCAGCACACCGTAAATGTTATTTCCCATTCCCCAAAGGCTTCTGTCTTCTTTTATAAAAAATACATTATCTCTTGTACCTGCCGTAACACTGACAACATTATCGGCTATTTTTTTCTCTCCGCCGTCTATACTCGAAACATATAGTGAATTATCTGTTTTGATAATGTAGAAAACGGTGAACATCTTTCTATCATTATACTGTACAGACTCAACCGCACTGAGGACATCTTCATCAGCTTTTGTGAATTGGGCATGATCTTCATCATTGTACTGCCCAATTAAATAGAGTTCATTGTTATCGTCTATAACCGAGGTTGTAAAATCCTGATACTGCATTTTGGGTCCTGCAAATATTGGGGTAGTATTAAGCAAGAGCAAAACAAGTGTAAAAACTATTTTTTTGTACATAGCAATCTCCTATAATTAAATATCGGTTACGGTAAGCAGTTTGATTTAAGGCTATGAAGAAGCTGATACGGTTTGCCTCCATATACGGAACCGTCCCATTGTATGTCTTTTTATTGTCCAAAACGGTCTTCATACATAGAACCGCCTCTCTGTACACTGCCCTGCTTCTTCAATTTGAAGAAATATCTTGCTGTTGTGTTGAGTTAAAATATTCTTCCAAGTCCGATGTGATTTTTTTTAACATAGTTTTTTTAAAATTTGTTCTGCTTAAAAGGCTGCCATAAATAATAAATATACCGCCTAAAGAATAAAAAGGGGGAAAAATTATATCAAAAATTATACTCGCTGCGTTAAAAAATTTGGGAACACTTGAAACAAAGAATAATACAAATGCTGCCATAAATACAAAAAAATAAATTTCAATATTGTTATTAGTCCAAGCTCCGTTTATTTGTATATTGCCCGGTTCGTATTTAATTTCCGCAATAAAAGATATTCCCCATGTTCCTCTGTCCAATAAAGAGTTACCGATCACAAGTTTATTTCTTTTCTCGTTATATTTTAGAGTATACCCCTCTTCTCTTTCTATATTTTTTTTGAATCCCGCTATAAAATCCGAGAGAGTGCCTGTATAATTAAACCGAAAGCTTATATGTTTATTCTTGTTGTATTCGGAATAAATCTTTTTTATGCTTAGTAATTCCATTGATCTCACCTCCGATTAACCTCTTAACAGATAATTCGGAAAATCTTTTGCCGAAGCCTCTGGGTACTCCCGAGCTTTTTTTGACAGTCTAAAAGCTGCAGGCCTTTTTTAAGGCTTGCAGCTTTTTTGTCATTGTGTATAATATCCCGTTACATTGTTTTCCTTCATCCATTCCAGCTTGCATGCCATAAGGTATTCAATGGTGGGGTCTGTTCTGTTAAAATAGCCGTAAAGCAGCTCCTTGGTCGTAAACAGATCGTTGTAGGTAAGGTAAGGGTAATCCTTCATAACATTGTAGGTACCCGTATAGTAAAGCGCATAATTTAAGTTGTTGTCTGCCAGCACCCACTGATCCTGCGTATCACTTACGCCGACAAGCATTTTATCGGCAAGCTCAAGGTAGCTCTCTTCCCTTGTTATATCATATAGCCTGTAAAGGAAGTTTGCCTCCGCAATGTGATGATTAAGCGAAACATGAGTTCTGTTGTGATTGCCTTCAAACGAACCGTAATCCTCCACCAGCAGTCCGCCGTTTTTGGTAGCATAGCTGTGGTTTGCGGCATGCTTTTTAAAGTACTCGGCATATCTTACCGCAGAAGCAAGAAAATCGGTGTTGCCGTATCTTTGGTATGCGTCCAGCAGGCTTGAGGCAAAATCCGTATTAAAGCGGGTATCATAAAAGTTTGCGCCTATTTTAAAATCGGTAAACAGCCACTCGGACTTAGGGCCCGTTGCCCAATATCCCTGCGTATTTTGGTTTTTCATACAGGTATAGGTCATAACATAACCCAGATCAAAAGCCGCAGGTATATCTCCCATACGCACAAAAAGCGCTCCGACATAGTCGGACGGCTGTCTGTAAAGCACATTTTCCCCCGTAGGTTCATAGTTGTACGGCGTTGGGTAATAATATCCGTCAAAGGAGAACCTGTGAGTCTTGTTAAAATCCTGCTTAAGCACATTAAAGTGATTTATATTGTTCCAGTCCGCAAGCCTGCGCTCGGAGTAAAGGTACCATATTTCGCCCACTATATCCTCCGCAAGCGGAAAGCCGTAGGATATGGTATAACCGGCGTCCGATTTTTCAAGCTTTATGCCGCTTTCAAGCTCGGGCACTATTTCCAGAGTATTGTTTAAATAGCTGTCCTTGTATACGGAGGGTACGCTGACTATCAAAGAGCATTTATCCGTATCTATAAACATTGTCCTTACTGCCGCATTTGCCTTTTCCGTATTTGTCGTACAGGTCCACTCATCGTTTTCGTCAAGGTACCGTATCTCTATCGAGGAGCCCGGTATCTCTATTGATTCGTTTACGGGCTGCGTTGCCGAGTCCTTGTATTCATACCTTATTATGTTGTATATATCGCCTGTAGGAAAGCTGAAGCTGCGTTTGCTTTTTCTTATATTGTCCGTTTCCTCAAAGGTATCTGACGGTATCGGAGCCGTGACCTGTGCTCCGGGGGTCTTAGGGGTATTTTTTACCGTATTGTATACCGTTATCTCCTCGGGGGACATGGGTGTGCCGTCGGCATTTGTGTATGCCTCCGTGGTTGTTTCCGTCACCGCATAGGTGGTTGCTTCGGTAGTTGTTTCGGTAACAGCCTGCGTAGTTACCTGTGTAGTTTCGGTAGTTTTTGCCATTGCAGCCCTTGATGCTCCCCTTGCCGAGGCGGTAACGCCAAAGCATGTAAGGGAAATTATGCCGGTAAGTGCTATAAGGCTTGCAAAATGCCCGATATTCTGATAAAATTTCATAATAAATGCACCCTCAATTAATATTTTTCGTAATTGTTTTAATTATACCATTAAATCAACATAAAATATATTACAATATCATTAAAAAATTTATTTTATCTGTGTATATACCGCATTAACAGAGGTCAAAAAGTAATTTTTTCTTTTAAAAAGGTGATAATATGCTTATAACATCAATAACGGAGCAAAAAAAGGACAGCGGCAGAGTTTCGGTCTGCATAGACGGCAAATTTGCCTTTGGCATATCCAAGGCGGACGCCCTCTATCATCATTTAAAGGAGGGCGAGGAGCTATCCCGTGAAAAATATGACATCATAACCGATGAGCTGGTATACGGCAAGGCAAAGGACAAGGCGGTAAAACTGCTGAGCTTTGCTCCCCGCACGGAAAAGGAGCTTGCCGAAAGGCTTTCTGCCGACTACAGCCCCGAGATATGCAGCAGAGTAACGGATATGCTCAAAAAATACGGCTATATAGACGATGAGGCATACACCGCCGCCTACATAAACGACAGCTTTAAATATAAGGGCAGGGGCAGCCTGAGGATAAAAGCGGAGCTCAGAGCAAAGGGCGTAAGCGAGGAGATAATATCCGCCGCTTTTGAAAATGCCTCTCCCGACGAGGAGAAAATGGCATATGAGCTTTTAAAAAAACGCCTTAAGGGCAGCACGCCCACAGACCGCAGAGAAATGGCAAAGCATTACAGGTATCTTGCAGGCAGGGGATTTTCGTATGAAGTAATTGACCATGCCTTTTCAAGGCTTAATGCGGACTTTACAGAGGAGGGATACGATGGATAACACGGTATATAATATAAAAAATATGCGGAACAAATTTTTAAAAAGCTACCATAAGGCAGATTATGCCAAAGCGCAGCAATGCGGAGAAAACCTTATAGAATATTACAAAAAAAATAAGCTCACACATTTGCCCGAATATGTCAGCGATCTATACAACCTCGCCTGCGCCTACAACGAAAACGGCATATACGAGAAGGCAGGCGAGCTTTACCGTTCCGCCGAGGAAAACATTTCGTTTGTGCTTTCAAGGGGCATGACGGTACCGGGTGTCGGCATAGCCGACATATACAATAACCTTGGCGTGGTAAACGCAAAGCTCCACCGCTTTGACACCGCACTTAAATATTTCAGAAAAAGCTATGCAAGGTATCGTGAAGACGCCTCATCAAGCACAAAGGATTATTCTGCCGTGTGCTATAACCTCGGCTCCGTATACAAGACCCTGCACAGGTTCGGTGAGGCTGTGCAGAGCTATGCAAGGTCGCTTAACGCAAGGCAGGAAAAGGATATTGCATATGCCGACAACCTTTTTAACCTAGGCATATGCTATGTGGAAAATAAGGATGTTGAAATAGGCCTTGACTATATGAATAAGGCTCTGCCCATTTATAAGGAAATAAGCAGCGACCCGTCGGAACATATCAGCGCCCTCGGCGTTTATGCCTCTGTGCTTTACCGCACCGGCAGATATGAAAAAGCACTGGAAAGCTACAGCTCCCTCATAAGGATATTAAAGGAGAGCAAAAACCTTGCTCAGCCGTTTTTTGCAAACACCTTATCGCATCTTGCAGACTGCTACGCAAAGCTTGATATGCCCGAAACGGGCATAGACCTTAAAAAGAAGGCTCTTGCAATGATAAAAAAGCATCTTGGCCCTAACCATATATTCTACTCGGGCTGTCTGTCGGAGCTTGGAGAGCTTTATCTGCATACACGGGAGCTCGACAAGGCCGCTGCACTTTATTCGGAGGCACTTGAAATACGCATCAGGATACTCGGCATTGACAATGAGGAATGCCTTGGATATATACAGACCCTTGCGGGCATTTACTCCGCAATGCAGCTTTACAAAAAGGCAGAGGATCTTTTAAATTATGCGCTCAGCAATCTTTCACCCTCAAACAGGAGCTATACCAATATTGTTCTGTGGCTTATAAAGCTGTATATGGAAACGGAAAACGGTGACGGATTAAACAGGGCATATCTGCTTTTTAATAAGGTACACCCCGAAAAAAGCTTTGACGAGATGCTTGACATGGCAGAGGACATCGACCTTGACATACGGTAACGGGGCTGTATGCGGCAGCACGCCGCTGCACAATCAACATATTGTAAAAGGATCTGACAAAAACAGCAAAGATCCGGAGTCGGTATTATGCCTGCTCCGGATCTTTGTATGTTTTATATAAATTTTCTTAAATACTTTGGCTTTATTACAGAGGAGCTATAAAGTTCTGAACAAAGCGTGTGTAGCACCTCAGCTGATCCTGCGGATTGTACGCAGCGCCGACGCCGAGCCTTGTACATTGGCTGTTGAGCAGATTTTCCCTGTGACCCTCATGCGAGTTTATCCAGCCGCCGAGTGCCTCCTCTGCAGTGTGATAGCCTGCATCCACGTTTTCGCACAGTGCGGTGTAGCCTATGCCTGCCTTTGCAAGCCTGTCTTTGAGCCTGCCTCCGTTCATGTCCGTATGTCCCATGGTACTGTTGCCTGCAAGCTCCTGCGCAAAGCCTTGCGCTACATTTGCAACATTTGCGTCCCATGCCAGTACGGAGATCCCGTGCTGTGTACGGTATGCGTTTGTCATATCAAATATTTCCCTTTGCAGCTGTGCTGTACTGTCGTTTGTGTACTGCTCCGATGCCTTTGAATAAGCCGACGAGGTAAGCACAATGCAAAATACCTTGTTATTATCCGCCGTATCAATGCCAAGGTCAACGGATACACCCGGCATCTGCTTGTAGCTTACAAAACCGGTATCGGCAGACGGTGACTTGGCGCTGTAGCTGCCTCCTACGGCAACGGAATCATAAACGGCGCTTGTATCAAATGTGGTAATGCCGACCACCTTGCCTCCCGAAACGGAAACCTTGGTGTAATGCAAATAATCGCTGCTGTAATTGTAGCAGGTAACTCCAAACGGAGATACGCCCTTGCTTGCGGGTGCGGGCAGATCCGACTCGCTCTGACCCAGTGCTATTTGGGTGCCCATAAGCTGTATGCTGCCGCCCTCCGGTGCCTGAAATGCGCTGCCGCCGCTCTGTACGGGGCTTTGAGCCGCACTGTCGGAAAATGCTTTTTTGCCCTTTAGCTGCTTTGAAAGATTATTTTCTGCCTTGGTGATAATATCTCGGGCTTGACCGAAGATTTTTGCGGTATCAGCCGACCTGTCTGCTGCAAGTACCGTTGCGGAGTTTGCAGCAGACGAAACAATGCCTATACTCAAAAGCACGGGCAGAATATTTTTTTTGAAGTTTTTAGTCATATTATGCCTCCATTGCATATTAAATTTTCACTCTTTAAATGAGCAACCGTTATTCTATAAACAATTATACGTTGGTTTAAAAAAAATTTCAATAATTAATTGGAATTATTGGTGTTTTTTTGGCAACAATATTGTTTGAAACATTATAACGGCTTAAAACAGTGCCGTACTCCCGGAGGCAGCATATGCTCAGCAAAAAAATAGACGATAACATAAATATAGTGGAAAGCGGCTTTGACGAGTGGGGCGATATTGTAAAGCGCAGGTTCAATATAGGCGAGGACGGCGGCAGGGCTGTTTTTGTATGCTATATTGACGATCTCTCGGCAAGAGAGCTTATAGAAAGCACCGTAATGCACTCTCTTATAGTGGATATAAGGCTTACGGGCACCGACAGCAGCAGGATATCCGACCTTATAGACGGCGGTATAACCACTGCCGATATAAAGTATACCGACAGCATTTACGATGCAATGGACGAGGTAATGGCAGGCAATGCAATGCTGCTTATTGACGGCTGCGACGAGGCAGTGATAATATCCGCAAAGGGATTTCCCAAAAGGGGGGTTGAAAAGCCCGAAAACGAGGCGGCGGTACAAGGCCCCAAGGAGGCGTTTGCGGAATCAATAAGGGTAAACACGGTGCTTATGCGCAGGCGCATACGTGATACAAACCTTAAGTGCAAGCAAATGCAGATAGGCAAAAAAAGCAAGACCGATATTGCCGTTATGTACATGAAGGACTGCGTGCGCAGCGAGATACTGGAGGAAACCGTCAGACGGCTTGAAAAAATAGATATAGACGCCGTGCTTGACAGCGGATATATCGAACAGTATATACAGGATCAGCCGCTTTCGCCGTTCCCCCAGATACAGCTTACGGAAAGACCCGACAAGGCTGCCGCCGAGGTAATTGAGGGCAGGGTGGCAATAATTGTGGACAATTCGCCGTTTGTGCTTATAGTGCCTGCTGTGCTGGCAAGCTTTTACCAGGCGTCCGAGGATTATTATCAGCGCTGGGAGATAATGAGCTTTGTAAGGATAATACGCTATATTGCAGGCTTTTTGGCATTTTCACTGCCGGGGCTGTATATTGCGGTAACGCTTTATCAGCCGTCAATGATAGCAGGTGAGCTTGCCATGAAGCTTGCAGGTGCAAGGATGACCGTACCCATACCGACAGTTGCGGAGGTAATATTTCTGGAGCTTGCCTTTGAGGCGCTCAGGGAGGCAGGTATACGGCTGCCGTCCTCCATAGGCAGCACGCTAGGCGTAGTGGGCGGCATAATTATAGGTCAGGCTGCGGTAGACGCAGGGCTTGTAAGCCCTATGGTGGTAATTGTGGTGGCTCTTACTGCAATATGCAGCTTTGCGGTACCCAATATTTCTCTTACGTCAGCCTATCGCCTTGTAAAATATATAATTATAGCCTTAAGTGCAATGCTTGGCATGTACGGCTGGTTTGTGGGCGTGCTGCTTGTGCTTGCGCATCTGTGTACGCTGGACAGCTTTGGCATACCGTATCTTTATCCGTTTACCTGTGCAAAAAGCATGCGGGAGCTGAGGGACAGCTTTATCAGGGTACCGCTCAGCAGGATGAAGAGCAGTATTTTTAAAAAAAGGTAGGTGCCGTGTATGAAGGATAAAATAAGCACAAGGCAGGTATGTGCGCTCATTGTGCTGGAAACACTCGGTGCAGGCTTTGTGGCGGTGCCCTGCCTTGCACTGCTGCTTTCGGGGCGTGACGGGCTTGCGGCAATAATAATTGCCGCATCGGTCACAGCGGCATATGCGGTATTTACGGTAAAATGTATGCAGAAATACGGCGGTGCGGATATGTTTGCCGCCTGCGAAAAAGCCATGGGGTCTGTGAGCGCCGCCGCACTTAGGTGCGGCTTTGCGGTAAAAGCGGTGCTTTTTTCGGGCTTTTGCCTGCGGGTCTTTGCGGAAACCGCCACCGAGGTTATAGAAAGCGATATCCCCTATACGGCAGTTATGCTTACAATGGGGCTTTTGATACTCTATGTATCATCGGGAGGGGCAAAGGTGCGCAGCAGGCTTGCGGAGCTGCTTGTGCTGCCTGTTGCTGCGGTTTTGATCTTTATTTTTTTGTGCGGCATATCGGGGCAGAACGGCGACGAGCTGCTGCCCGTGTTTGCCGAAAAGGGCAGTCATATATTGGCAGGCAGTGCAGGGCTTGCACTGTGGTTTTATCCGCTCGAATATGTGCTGACGGATATGCCGCATATTTCCGTAAGGGACGGCAGGCTTATAAAAAGCTGCGTAAAGGCGGTGCTGTTTTCGGGCTTTATCATGGCAGGGGTATTTGCCCTCACTCTTATAAGGTTCGGTGCGGAGCAAATGGCGGATATGAGCTATCCCGTGCTTGAGATGATGTACAGCGTAAATCTGCCCGGCTCGTTTATCGAACGGCAGGAGGGGCTTATGCTCGGCATATGGACCTGCGGTGTGTTCTTTTCCGCAGGAGGAGCCATATATCACGGAGCGTGCCGATGTGAGGAGATATTTAAGCTGTCACCTCTGCCCGCCTGCACCCTTTGTGCAGCTGCGGCGCTTGTTGTGGGCATGCTTCCCTCGGGCGGTGCGGAAGCAATGGAGTATATGACAGCTGCCGTGCTGTTTGCCGAGGCAATATATCTTGTTATATTGCCGCTTGTATTGTGTACTGCGGCTTGTATTGGAGGAGTAAAAAAATGAAAGCTGTATTTGCAGGTGTTTTGCTCTGCCTTATGCTTTGCGGATGCGGTGTTGAGCCCGAGGACAGGAGCTTTGTTACCGCCGTAGGTATTGCGGAGGACGGTTCGGTCTGTCTGCTCACCGCCGAGGGCACTGCGGACAGCGAGGAAAACGAAAAGGACAAGCCCGTAATCGAGGCAAAGGGCAGCGGACTTGCCGAGGCAATAAAAAACTGCGGTATAAAAAGCAGCGGCGATCTGTTTTTCGGTCATACTATGCTGTGTGTAACAGACAAGGATATTTTTAAGGACAAAAACGATGTAAGGCGTATAACGTCATTCCTGGAGGCGGATACGGGCATAAGCCGCAGGGTCATAATACTGGCGGCAGACGATCCGTCGGAGATACTTAAAGGCAAAGGGGACGGAAAAAGCGCACCCGACTTTGCAAAGCAGCATTACAGAGCCCATAAGGATCTGGCTGCGGTCGAGCTGGACAGGCTTTGCAGGGCGCTTGCCGAGGACGGCTGCATAGTGCTGCCCGTAATAGAGCAAAGGGATAAATTTTTTGAAATAAACGGTGGACTTATGCTTGTTGACGGAGTGCTTAAAAGGGAGCTTGACGCCAAACAGACGGAGTATATATCGTGGCTTATCGCAAGCGACTCAAGGCCTGTGCTCTCCTTTGAGGACGAGGAACGTAGCATGAGCGCAAAAATAACCGATAAATCGGTTAAGGTGACCGAGGAGGCTGTGGAGATAACGGTGGGTATAGATACCGATGATGAGGAAAACGAGGAGAAAATAAGGTCGCTCTGTACAAAGCGTATAGCCGAGGATGCAAAAAAGGGGCTTGACCTTTTGCAGGAAAACGGCTGTGATCTGATAGGTATGCACCATACCTTTGAAAAAAACGGACACGGAGATGATTACTCCCCCGAGGTGTTTAAGAATATGAAGATAGATGTCAAAGTAAGCTGTATGTAAAGAGCTGTATGTAAAGAGCTGTATGTAAAGCAACCTTATCTAAAAATGACCCTTGTCCCAAATACGGGACAAGGGTCATTTTGTGTACAATTTTAAAATTTTTTATAAAAAACATACCTTGACAGTTTTTGTCATGTTACTCAATATATAATTGTGTAACATCAAGTATGTACAAAAAACGCTGATTTATACAGGTTACAAAAGTATTTTTGTTTGTAATTCATTATAGCATTGAATTAAAATTTTGTCAATACTTGTGTATTTCAGGGTTTTTTTACTCAAAAGCATAGGTTACACAATTATATATTGAGTAACATAGGGAGGAAAAATGAACAATACAAAACCTATAAAATCAGTAGAGAATGTACAAAAGCTTAAACAGTATTACTTGGAAAGGGGTGAATACAGAGATCATCTTCTCGTTACAATATGCCTTAACAGCGCTTTGCGTATAAGCGATGTGCTTAAGCTTAAATGGGAGGATATCTATGACACAAATAAAAAAAATACATTCAATACCCATATAGAGCTTAAGGAGCAAAAAACGAGAAAAATCAACTTGGTTTATATAAACGAGTCTATAAAGGATGCTGTAAAAAAATATATCAATGCTGTCGGCACAAGACCCCGTAACGGATATATTTTTACAGGCAGCGGCAATAAACCTATCACACGTATGCAGGCATATAGGATAATAAACAGAGGCGGCAAAAGCATCGGGCTTGATATAAGCCCGCATTCGCTGAGAAAAACCTTTGGTTACCATGCCTGGAAACAGGGTGTACCACCCGTACTGCTTATGCAGATATACAATCACAGCTCTTTTGAAATAACAAAACGTTATCTGGGTATTACACAAGAGGAAAAAGACGAAGTTTATCTGGAAGTACAGTTGTAAGAGGGGCAATAATATTTGTACTCCCCTTACTCTGCGTACTCAATTGCCAAAGGGGCTTGTCGCAAAACTATATTATTCAATAAAAAATGGAATTTTAGATAAGGTTACTTACAAGATATCTTCAAGTAACTTTGGCGTCGCAGACTAATATCCGCAGGACGAGCTTTGCCCGTCCGAGGAAAAGAGCGAGTTCAGCGTAATTTCCGCAGGAAATTAGCAAAACTTTATGCGCCAACCATCGGGAGGCACGAGGCTCTTTATTCATTGTGAAAAAAATGAATGAAATGCTGGCATTTCATTCAAGGGGATGTTGCAAAGCAACACCCCCTAAATAAATATGAAATGGGGGAAGCTTTATGCTGAAAAAATTAACAAGTATTTTGCTGTCTGCTGTTATCATATGCAGCAATTCCGTGTTTTTCGGTACGGAAGTATTTGCACGCATTGACGGTACTGCTCATTTTAGCCGTGCTTATACTCTTACGGGGAACGGTGCCGATGACATCGTAAGCGTAGCAAGAGCACAGGTAGGCAAAAACGGCGGTCAGCTGGGTTACTCGTACAGCACAAGCAATGCAAACAGCGGCGAGGAATGGTGTGCGGATTTTGTAAGTGACTGTGCGATCCTGGCAGGTCAGTCCTCGGCAATTCCCGCAAATGCAGGCTGCAGTGCTATGCAAACCGCAATAAAAAATGCAGGCGGCAGCTATATATCTGCAAGCCAGGCGAGGGCAGGCGATATTTTATTTTACGGTTCCGGCGGAAGCGCACATGTGGAAATAGTTTATGCACAAAGGGGCAGTTCGTTAAGCACATTGGCTACCATAGGCGGCAACAGCGGCAACAGTCATAATTACTACTCTTTGGTAAAGGACCATCCCTCACAGGGCAGCAGTCCGGTTCCTTATGCGGTAATGAGGCCCAATTACCGTGTAAACGGCAAAAATCCGGAAGGTGTAATAGACGACATATCACCTGTTACCGGCGGCGTTCATGTTGGAGGTTGGGCAATTGACAAAGACGATTTATCTGCATCGTTGGAAATACATGTATATATCGGCGGAGAGGCAAGTCCGAGTGTAGAATGCCATTCTATAAAAGCAAACAAAGAAAGAAAAGACGTAGATAATGTTTATCACTATGGGGTTAACCATGGGTTTGATGAAATAATACGTACAGGTAAATCAGGCAATCAGGCAATATACGTTTATGCAATAAATGTTGGCTCGGGCAATAATGTTTTATTGGGTTCAAAAACCGTAAATATACCCAAAGACAGCGTTGATCCCACAATAAGCAATATTAAAATTACCAACATTACCGAGGATGGATACACTGTATCATGTACGGTTACGGATAATGAAGGTGTAGGACGTGTAAGGTTCCCAACCTGGACAGCAAATGCTGTCAACGGAAATGAGCAAGATGATATAGAATGGTATGTGTTTACGGAAGATGCCAATGCAAAATCGATCACCGCTTATCATAGAGTTAAAACAAGTGATCATAAAAACGAGTCGGGTATTTATCATAACCACATTTATGCTGCCGACCAAAGCGAAAATGAGATAAGTGTTGTTGCTCCTTCGGTAAATGTACCTATTGCAAGGGATCATATACCGACAGAAATATTTACATATAACGGAAGTACATATGCGATATATGACGACGCTATGAGCTGGACAGATGCCGACAAGCTTTGCAAGAATATAGGAGGACATCTGATATCCATAACAAGCCAAGGAGAAAGCGAAGAAATAGCAAAATATATCAATGAAAATAACAGATATTGGATAGGTTTGTCCGATACTGCCAAGGAAGGCACATTTGCCTGGAGAAACGGAGAAAGCTTTAACTATAATAATTGGGCTGACGGCGAACCCAATAATAAGGGTGATGAAGATTATGTAGAGTTATATGTAAGTTCTAAAAAGAGTTTATGGAATGACACTTCAAATGATGAATATACAAAAGGAACCTTTTATCAATACGGATTTATTTTTGAAATAGAGGATTCTTCTATTAAACTTAATAAGACAAGTTATTTCGGAAATAAAAAGTATGAGTTTTATAAAACAGCTGTTCCGTATTCCGTTGCCGAATACTATGCAAGGCAAAAAGGCGGACATGTTGTTACGATCAATTCAGCCGAGGAAAATGAGTTTGTAGGAAATAACCTTATAGGTTCCATGACATGGCTTGGTGTAACAAGAAAAGACAATGAATTTAAAAATATAACAGGTGAACCCCTTGATTATGCAAATTGGGCCGACGGCGAACCCAACAACGACTGTGGCAGAGAAAATTATGTACTTATGCTTTCCGACAAGAAAAAATGGAACGATTGCACAAATGCAACAGGAGCATATTTTGTAATAGAATATGAAGATGTTTCGGATATAGGAACCGATTTTACCGGTTACATTTATAATGTAGGTACACGGAGAGTACTTACGGCAAATTCCGATAACAATGTTGTAGTGGAAACCGACAAAGGAACTCCAAACCAAAGATGGTTGTTCAAGCGGGGGGATGACGGATACTATACTATAATAAACACAAGCAACAATTATTGTTTGGATAACTTTGATGCAACCGGAGCCCCCAATTCCAATGTATGGGTTTATCCGGCAAACGGATCATCGGCGCAAAAGTGGCAGTTATATGAGTTATCGGACGGATGTTACTTTATTATGCCGCAATGCAGCTCGGGTACTTGTATAGATGTTTTGAATAATGAAGGTAAGGACGGTGTAAATGTACAGCTGTACGACTGCAGTGCAAAAAATAATACCGCTCAACAGTTTATCATCTATAAAAATGACGGAAGCATAGCTAATAAGACCACCGAAACCACTACCGAAACAACAACTAAAACCACTACCGAAACCACTACCGAAACAACCACACAGGGCAAAACCGATACACAAGACCCCGGTAATACCGACAGCAATATGTACATATCAACGCCCGCATATGTGGGTGTAAACAGCGAGTTTACGCTCAGCGTCAATATGCAGGATGCTCCGGAGGCGGCAGGCGGTGAGTTTGTGCTGGAATATGACCCGGATATATTGCAGGTAACGGATACATCGGCAGGCGAGGCTATGAGCCGCAACTCTATATCACCTGTATTAAGCCCCAATTACGATAAAAATAAGGTGTATTTTACATTTGCCAATGCACAGGACAAGGATATAAACGGTACCCTGCTTAATGTAAAATTTAAAGCTGTCAAAGAGGGAAAAGCACAATTTAAGCTCTCCCATGTAAGCTTTTCGGATTATGAGCTCAATGACCTCTATCTTACGACATCGGGCGGCAGCACGACCGTATCCGATACCGTAATGGGTGATGTAAACGGAGATAAGGAGATAAATTATAAGGATTCAATACTTATCCTCAGGGACAATGCCAAAACATACAGCTTGACGGAGTCGCAAAAAAATGTTGCGGACGTCAACAAAGACGGGTCTGTCAATTACAAGGATTCTATTATGATACTTAGGTTTGCCTCAGGCGGCAATGTTTCGTTTTAAAGAAAGAGGTGCTATTTATGAGTAGAAAAAGTATAATTTCATTTTTGTGCTGTTTTATGATACTGTTTAACAGCATAGCCGTATTTGCAGGTGAGGGCACAAAGCTCACAATAGACGTGCCCGAGAGTGCAAAATTGGGGGATGTTATCAGCGTTAAGGTAAATATGAGCAATGCTTTGATGGCAGGCGGAGAATTTACCTTGACTTATGATAATACCATACTTAAACCTGTATCGGGCAAAGCAGGCGCAGAGCTGACAAGCGCAGGCGTTGTGCCCGTAATAAACAATAAGTACAGCAGCAATGCGGTTTATTTTACCTTTGCAAATGTTGAAAATATTGATTTTAACGGCTGCCTTGCCGAATACACCTTTGAGGTGGTACAAAACGGCAAAGCGGAGTTCAAGTTCAGCAAGGTAAGCTTTTCGGATTATGATCTCGTAGATTTGGTTATTGAGGCAACGGGTGCAACTTTAAACGTAGGCTCGGAAGTTTCCACCGAAACCACTACCGCATCGACCACAACGGAAAGCACAACCGAAACCACAACCAAGGCGCCAACAACGCAAACCACAACGGAAACAACTACCAATGCGCCAACAACGCAAACCACAACGGAAACCACAACCAAGGCACCTACAACGCAAACTACAACGGAAACCACTACCAAGGAGCCTACTACGCAAACCACAACCGAAACAACTACCAAGGCACCGACTACGCAAACCACAACAGAAACTACTACTAAGGAGCCTACTACACAAACCACAACGGAAACCACTACCAAGGCACCTACAACGCAAACTACAACAGAAACCACAACCAAGGCGCCTACTACGCAAACTACAACAGAAACCACTACCAAGGAACCAACAACGCAAACCACAACGGAAACTACAACCAAGGCGCCCGTAACCGAAACTACAACCGAAACAACAACTCAATCACTTCCCGATGACAATTACGATCAGGGGTATGTAAAGGCACAAAAGGTCGGTAATGATTCAATACTTTTTGTTGCCGGTATTGACAGCCTTAATTATAAAGAGGTAGGCTTTGTGTTTGAGTCGGACGGAGTGGAAGTATACAGAGGCACCAATACGGTGTATACCTCCGTATCGGGTACCGATATAGGTTTATCGGTATTTGACGGTGCAAATTACTTGTATTCATTCGAGATAGACGGTATTGAGGATGTTAATGCCAAAATTGATGCGGTGCCATACTTTATAGACATAAACGGTAAGGAAACAAGAGGCAAAGGCAGCAGCTTTACCCTGAACGGTTTGTCGGATAAAGGTGAATTGGCTTTGATGTCGGATGAAACGGTAAGCGGCAGCTCCATAGACGCTGATGCCGTTAAGGTTGATAATATCGTAAAAAAAGAATATGCGATCGGAATAAAGCCTAAAGAAGTTAAGGAGGTGTCCTGATAATGCGTAAAACATACGAAACACCAAAATTTGAACTGTGCCTTTTTGCAAATAAGGATGTTGTAACAATAAGCGGACTTATAAACGGAGGCAGTAACGGCACTCCCGAGAGGGAAAGCTTTTCATCGCTTTTTAAAAAGTGAGTATCGCTCCTTTGATGCCGCCTATACAGCGGTGCAAGTGCAAAGTTAAAAAAAATAAAAATAGGGGGTGTTGCTCTTCAACATCCCCTATTTTCTATTTTTCCATACTCTTAAAAAACGTATAGCTGCTCTTTCCGCTGGGGCGGTTAAAACGGCCCAGCACGATCGTACCGTCCTTGCGGTCAAGCAAATTTACCTTGCCGTTGCAGGTAAATATGACCTTAAAACCCATTTCCTCAAGTATCTCCTGCGAGCCGTCCGATTTTTCGCCGTAGGGATAGGTAAAAACAACACAGTCCCTTGCCGTAAACTGCTTGATTTTTGTCTGCATTTTTCCTATATCCTCATCCAGCAGCGCCTTATAGCTCTCATCGCTTTCACCGGCTTTTCTGCCGCAGCCGACACGCCCTTTATCGTCGCTGTGCAGGTCATAGGTATGGTTGCCTATTTCCACAAGACCGCTGTCGCACATCTCCTTAAGCTCGCCCCATGTAAGATATGAATAATCCAGATTGTGATCCTCCTGTGAGGAGAACGCATCCGTACATCTGCCCATAGGCGATATTACAGCCTTGCAGCCGTACTTTTTCAAAAGCGGATACATATAGGCATAAAAGCTCTCAAAGCCGTCATCTACGGTAAGCATTATAGGCTTTTCGGGCAGGGTGCCTCTGCCCTCGCAGTACGCAAGCACCTCCGCACAGCTCACAGTGGTATAGCCCTGCTCTCTTAGGTATTTAATATCGTTTTCCACGGTTTCCGGGCTGACATTGTAGGTGCCCCACAGCCTGCTTTTTTCCGAAATATTGTGATACATCACCACGGGCAGGCGCACGCCCTCCTCTTCCGCAAGGGCAGGCACATCTGCGCTTATGTACAAATAATATGCGCTCACCGCTGCAATAAGCAGCATAAAAACCGCAATAAGGATATTTTTTAAAGCTCTGTTCATATTGGCTCCGTTTGTTTTTGTATAATTATATGCCCTGCGGCATAAAAAATCCTTTAAATATCCTTACCGGGCAAAGGTTTTATTGTACCTCTATGCTTTTTACCGTGTAGCCTGCCGACATAAGCGCCGAAATTATCTTATCATCATTGACGGAACCTATAAACTCTGCATAGCTCTCCTCGGCATATACCTTTACAGCCTCGGCATTTTCAAGCCTGCTGAGCACCTCTTCAACTATGGCGGGGCAATCTCTTGCAGTCATCCCCTCAATATCTATCCTCTTCATTTTATACTCCCAAAAACGGGGCTGTCGCAAGCAACAGCCCCCATTATGTATTTTATACTCCCGCATACTCCATCGCTGCCTTTACAAAATCCTTAAAAAGCGGATGCGGTCTGTTTGGTCTTGATTTGAACTCAGGGTGAAACTGTACACCCACAAACCAAGGATGTATATCCTTTTTAAGCTCCACTATCTCAACAAGCCTGTTGTCGGGTGATGTACCTGCAATAACAAGCCCTGCGTCCTGCATCCTTATCCTGTAGTCGTTGTTGAACTCGTAGCGGTGCCTGTGTCTTTCGCTTATGCGGTTTGCATTGTATGCCTGCCTCGAAATTGTGCCCTCGGACAGATTGCATGGGTATGCCCCAAGCCTCATTGTGCCGCCCAGGTTTGCAATATTCTTCTGGTCGGGCATAAGGTCTATCACCGGATAAGGCGTGTTTGGTTCTATCTCCGAGGTGTGGGCGTCCTTAAGCATAAGCACGTTGCGTGCAAACTCTATAACAGTACAGTGCATACCCAGGCATATGCCGAAATAAGGTATTTTGTTTACCCTTGCATACTCGACCGCCTTTATCTTGCCCTCAACGCCTCTTGAACCAAAGCCTCCGGGCACCAGTATACCCGATACGCCCTTAAGCAGCTCATCACAGCCCTTTTCCTCTATCTCCTCGGCTTGTATCCAGCGTATTTTTACATGTGCGCCATCGTGTATACCCGCATGATTAAAGCTTTCCACAATGGAAAGGTAGGCATCGTGCAGCTCCACATACTTGCCGACAAGCGCTATCTCCACACTCTTATCCAGCTTTTTTTCCTTATCCACAACATCAAGCCAGTCCGCAAGGTCGGGCTCTCCGCACTCCTTGCCGAGCTTGCGGCAGACAATATGAGCCAATCTTTCCTTTTCCATCATAAGGGGCACCTCGTAGAGCGAGCTGCAGTCGAGGTTTTGTATAACACAGTCCTTTTCCACATTGCAGAAAAGGGCAAGCTTGTCTATGGATTCCCTGCTGAGGGCATACTCGGTACGGCACACCACTATATCGGGCTGTATGCCTACCGACAAAAGCTGCTTTACGGAATGCTGCGTGGGCTTTGTCTTCATCTCGCCCGACATTTTAAGGTAGGGTACAAGCGTAACGTGTATATATACCACGTTCTCCTTGCCCTTTTCGGCAGATACTTGCCTTATTGCTTCAATAAAGGGTTCGCTCTCTATATCGCCCACAGTGCCGCCTATCTCGGTAATAACAAAATCCGCAGCCGTTTCCTCGCCGGCACGATACACCTTTTCCTTTATAACGTTTGTTATATGGGGTATAACCTGCACCGTAGCGCCCAGATATTCTCCCTTGCGCTCCTTGTTGAGCACCGACCAGTAGATTTTACCCGTTGTAATATTGCTGTTTACCGTAAGGCTTTCGTCTATAAATCTTTCATAGTGTCCAAGATCCAGATCCGTTTCGGTACCGTCATCGGTGACAAAAACCTCACCGTGCTGAAACGGACTCATGGTACCCGGGTCAACATTAAGGTAGGGGTCAAACTTTTGTATGGTCACCTTGTAACCCCTTGCCTTAAGCAGCCTGCCCAGTGACGCCGCCGTAATACCCTTGCCCAGCCCGGATACAACGCCGCCTGTAACAAACACATATTTAGTCTGCATTTTAACACCTCGCATAAAATTTATCTCGTACAAAACAATAACTAATTATAAGACATATAAATATATAAGTCAATACCCACGGCTGTTTGCGGCATTATCGCCCACTATATTGACATACGCCTCCATAAGAGTCCTGTCGGTATCGTTGGTAAGCGAATATATTTTTGCATTAAGCGCACTTATTGTTGCCGTATCCAGCTTATATGTAACAGGCAGCCCCTCCTTGCGCTGGAAGGAGCCTATGCTCCTTTTGACCTTATTTTCGGTAAGGGTGTTATAGCCCATAAGCTCAAGAGCCGTCCTCAGACGTGAGCTGCCGTAGCCGTCCTCCTCGGAAACAAAAAGTACATCTCCCACCTCTATATCGGGTATAACGCCTACACCGTTTACCTTTTTGCCGGAGCGTGTAAAATATTCAAACGTGGTCATTTTAAGGTAGCCCATCTCCGACAGATCCGCAACGGACTGCATCACTCCCTTGCCGTAGGTACGCTGACCCACAACTATGCCTGCGTTGCTGTCCTGTATGGATGAGGCTATTATCTCCGATGCGGACGCCGTCATATTGTCAACAAGCACCACAAGCTTTTCAAACGGCGGATTGGTCAGATATGAGTTATATTCCGTTACATTGCCTGCTTTGTCGCTTGTGTATATTATCCTGCCGGCAGGCACAAAAAGCCTGCATATCCCGATAGCCTGTTCAACATAGCCGCCCGTATTGCCTCTAAGATCCAGTATAAGCTTGGTCTTGCCGTCCTTTTTAAGCACGGATATAGCCTGTTTTAAGTCGGTGTCGGTGTTGTCGGCTATCTGTGTTATTTTTATGTAGCCTATGTCCGAGTTATTGTACTTTTCATTAAGCTTTATATGGCTGCCTATGTCGGACACCTCAACGGTCTGTATTTTTACCGGACGCAGCGAAACGCTTATGGTGCTCTCGCTGCCCCTGTGAGATATGCGCATATCAAGCACCTCGTATGAGCTGCGTGCCAGCATGTTGTCGATATCCTTTACTCCCTTGCCGTAGGTGCTCGCCCCGTTTACCGACAGTATGGAATCGCCTATCCTTATGCCTGCCTCACCTGCTGCGGAGTTTGCTCTGAACGCCGTAACATGCGGATAGCCGTCGTCCCTTATCTCAAAGTCAATGCCTGCGCTGTAAACGGTGCCCGCAATGCTCTTCATAATTTCGTCATACTGCTCGTTGGTATAGTATTCGCTGTAATCATCCAGAGAATGAGCCATACCGTTTATAGCAGCCTCCACAAGCTCCCGGGTGGATACCTCGCCGCCTATATAATTTTCATTGATGTAGTCTATGACCTCGGACAGATACTCCTTTGCAAGCTCCGCATTTTCCTTATCGGAGGCGTCAAAAAGCTCTTCGGCGGGTACGCATATATGCGCCGAGGCAGCAAGCACTGCAGTAAGGACAAGACATACAGCTTTTTTTAAAGCCATAAACAACACACCTTTCGGGGCAGCTACTCCTTAAGCACACCCCTGTTTTTGATAATATAATCGCAGGCGGATACCACCGTAAGCGCAGCGGAAAGGGCAATAAGCCCCGTTGCCGCATAGGTAAACACCGCATGCCCTATATTGAGCAGCAGCAATATGAGCATAAGCATCTGGCTTATTGTTTTTGCTTTGCCCCATTTGCTTGCCGCAATAACAACATTTTGTTCGGCAGCAAGGGTACGGAAGCCCGTAATTATAAATTCCCTTGCTATTATTATAATTACCACCCAGCTTGGCAGCACAACATGTGCGTCGCCTGCGCCTATAAGCGCTATCATAGCCGAGCACACAAGCAGCTTGTCCGCAAGCGGATCCATAAATTTACCAAAGTTTGTAACAAGGTCGTACTTGCGTGCGATATAGCCGTCCAGTGCATCGGTGAGCGACGCAAGGCAAAAAATGCCCGTTGCTATATAGCGTGCAAGCTGTCTGTCTATGCCCGGATGGCACATAAAAACAACCAGAAATACGGGTATCATAACGACCCTCAGCAGAGTCAGCTTGTTAGGTAGGTTCATATCAATTATCCTCCGTTATCTCCCCCACAAGGTCGTAATCGCTTGCAGAGGTTATCCTTATATTATAATATTCTCCCGCAATAAGCTCGGTTTCACTCTCAAAAAATACATATCCGTCTATCTCGTAGCAGTCACGGTAGCTCCTGCCGCAGTATACGTTATCCTCGCCTTCCAGCCTGCCCTCTACCATTACCTCGAGCACGCTCCCGACAAAGCTCTCGCATATCTCTGCGGATATACCCCTTTGCAGCTGCATTATATAGTCCCTGCGCTGCTCCTTTACCTCTTCGTCTATCTGCATAGGCAGCTTATATGCGGGCGTACCCTCCTCCCGTGAGTAGGCAAACACGCCCAGCCTGTCAAAGCCCGTTTCCTCAAGGAAATCACACAGAGCCTTAAAATCCTCCTCCGTTTCCCCCGGAAAGCCCGCTATGACCGTTGTCCTTATACATATATCGGGCATAGCCTCCCTTAACGAGGCTATTATCTCCTTAAGCTCCGCCTTTGTACTTTTCCTGCCCATCAACTTAAGTATTTTATCCTCGGAATGCTGTATAGGCATATCTATGTAGTGGTAAACCTTGGGGTTTGAAGCCATCTCGGCTATAAGCTCGGGGTAGATATGCTCGGGGTAGCAGTACAAAAGCCTCAGTCGGCATATATCCTCTATCTCCGAGAGCTTTTTAAGCAGAGTGTGCAGCCTGCTGCTGCCGTAAAGATCCCTGCCGTAAAGCGAGGTGTCCTGCGCTATAAGTATCAGCTCCTTTACGCCCTGCTCTGCCATAATGCGTGCCTCCTCAACAAGGCTCTCCATATGTCTTGAACGATAGCGTCCTCTCAATGACGGAATGGTGCAGTAGGTGCATCTGCTGTCGCAGCCCTCGGCTATTTTAAGATACCCAAAGCCTCCCAGTGTGGTTATTATTCGCCTATGGCTTATGCTCTCCTCAAGAGGCGTATCTATGTCCCCCATAAGGGCTACACCCGTTTCGCCCTCGGTAAGGCGCTTTATTACCGAGCCTATGTTTACAAACTCGGATGTACCGACAACGGCATCCACCTCGGGCAGTGATTCAAATATCTCGTCCTTGTAGCGCTGAGCCATGCAGCCTGTAACTATTATACCCTTGCAGGTGCCCTCCGCCTTGCGCTGTGCGGCGTCCAGTATCCTGTCTATTGCCTCACGGTTTGCGTCCATGATAAAGCCGCAGCTGTTTATTATTATTATATCCGCCTCGCTGTCATCATCGGTTATTATATAGCCCTCGCTGTCTATAAGACCAAGCATTATCTCGCTGTCTATAAGGTTTTTGTCACAGCCCAGGGATATAAAACAAATTTTTGTACCCATATATATCTCCCATATGTAAGGCCGCTCTGCCGCAGCAGACGCCATAACTACGCATTATCGTTTAAAAAGCAAAATTACGGTATACATTAGACCCATATTTTTTTAATTATAACATAAATACGGCAAAATTCCAATTAATTTTTAATTAACAATGCAAAGCAAAGGGTATGCACGCAGGGTAAAAGCTCAATGGTGATAATCCGCCATCTGCTCCTTGTAATCCATGCCTATTTTATGATACTTTGCATAATCCCTGTCGTTTATCATATTATCCGCTTTGAGCGCCTCCAGCGCCTCCAGATACTCCCTCAAAGCGTCGTGCGCCAGATCCTTGTAATTGTTTTCCAGATTCATTTTAAGCTCACCGAGCTTGGAGCTTATTATAAGCCTTGCCTTTCTCCCCAGCACAGCCCTGCACCTCCCGCCTGTACTTGTAAAAAAGGTTCTTTATCGGTTTTAAGCCCGGTAAAGAACCTTTAATTATTTTTAACCGAATTTTTGCAACAGATATCTGAAGGTGGTATCGGGCACAAGCTCCTGTATCTGCATAAAATCCTTGGTTTCAAGGCATTTGCGCACACGGCTTGCACTTATCACCTTACCGCCCGATTCCTTGCGGGCAATTACTCTGAAGGTAACGCCGTAAGCGGGCAGTATACGCTTCATGGTTTCGTTATAGCGGTTTGTTACAATGTCAAGAGGCTCCTCACCCGCAAACCTCACCGTAATGCCCAGTGCGGGTGCGATATATTTGCCGAATATTTCAACATCCATTGAGGGGTCTACCTTTACCGCATCCGGATTATCCTTATTGAAGTACTCCGGGAAGGTAAGCGTTGAAATCATAAAGCTGCCGCTTGGCATAACAACAACATTGGGCAGATCCGCCGTGCCCTGCTGCACAAGCATAAACCTGTCCTCAAAGCTGAATATGGACTTGTTCTCCTCAACAACAAATATGTAAAGCAGATCAACATTTGAGGCTGCCTGCTCTATGAGGTAGCGATGACCCAGTGTAAACGGATTGCAGTTCATAACTATGCTGCCCACCACGCTGCCCTCGGGCAAGGACGGGCGTTTTTCCGCCAAGGAGCTGACAAAGCGGTACAGCTCGGGGTTGGACTGAGCAAGGGTATCCGCCTCGCTTGTAAAGTCGTCGTCACTGTAGCAGAAGTATCTGCCTGTATCGGTAAGATAAAGGTATTCCTCCAGGCTGCTTGATATTGTATTGAATATCTGCTCCGCAATTTTGCCGTTTATTATATGATTGAAGTGCTCGGGAGAATCCAGAAAATACTCCCTGTGCTCCTGTGTTTCCTTAAGGATGAGGTCAAGCATATAGTTTACGTCTATGCCCTTTTTGCGGTATACCTCATAATGGCGGTAAAGCAGTATAACTATATCGCCCTCCTTAAAGCGTATGTGTTTAAGCTTTTTGTTTATCTCTATATCAGCCTCAATGCCGTAGTTGACTACCTCATAACCGTCAAAATCACGGCAGATATAGCGCTGCAGCTGGCTTGGTATGGTGTATTTATCCTCAACATAGCGGCCCATTGCAACGCACTTGCCGAAGAAATGCACCGTATGCACCGTTTCGGGCGGAGTATGGGTGGTAAGGCGCTTGCCGTCCACTATGTTGTAATAATCGGTATGGAAGTCCGCATATCTCCTAAGACCGTTGACCTCAATAACGCTGGGCCTTTTAAGTATGCCCTGTACATACTCCGGTGTGTAAAGCTCCTTGTAAAACTGCTTTACATCCTCGGCATAGTTAGGGTCGTTTGCCATAGCGTGCAGATAAGGCTTGCGCTTGAACGGAGGCAAGCCTCTTGCCCTGAGCATGTAGTTAAGGCTGTATATCTCCGGATAAAGGAAGGTAAACACCTTTACGCCCTTTTCCATAAGCGTAGGCAGCACGTCCACGGCAAGGTCGTAGCTCATTGCAAGCTCCTGACAGATAGAGTTTATGTTTATAAGCTCAAGCCTGTTGTTGTCCTTGAAAAATACGGCATTGCTGTTTATGCCTATATATATGACCGCATCAAACTCTATCTCGGGATATTTAAGTATATCAAACCTTTTGCCCGAATCCGTAATGCGTATGCTGTCCATAGGTATATAAGCAAGCACACCGTGCTTTAACGGAGCATAGTGCCTGTTTATTTCCTCCGCATAGCTGCCTATGCCCACCAGGGCAACGTTTTTGTATCTGTCGTCAACAAGGCTCATAAGCTCGTCAAGCATCTCGTTGCGGTAGTGGTATTTTGCCAGCGTCCAGTTAAAAAGCTCCGTGTTGTGTATGCGGTTAAAAAGATGTGACAATATACACGACTCTGTATTGTAACGGTCAAACCATACACGCCTCAGCAAAAACTTGTTGTAGTTGGTATCCACTATAAGGCGGCAGTTGCAGCTGCTGAGCATATGCTCAAGGTTGTTGTATACGGCAACACCCAGCCCGGGGTCTGCTTCACCCTTATCCAGAAACAGCACTATTTCAATGCCCCCCTGTTTGGCTGCCTTTATAAATTCACCCGCCAGATCCGTATAGCCTATAACAGCCACCTTGTCATAGCCCATTACATGCAAAAAGTGCGGTATGGTTTCCACCCCCTGAGCCACAACCTTCGCCCAGTGGCGTTTAGCCTCCTCCGCCTCATTTGGCGCAGGTCTTGCAGGTGCATCATTATTTAAAGCCATGTTTACGATCCCCCCTTCATAAAAAACAGTAATATCAAATACGCAGTCAATAACGCAAAGTTATAATAATTTTTTAAAGATCCGCCGCCCAAAAAGGCAGTGGACTTACTTGTCGGTTAAAACATTGTTTGCCTAACAGCAATCTTAATTTATTATACAATATTTATTTAGTTTTAGCAACAATAATTGTAAAAAATACAAAAAAATAAATACGCCAAAAAAATAAACAGTTGACTAAAAAATGACAATATACTAAAATAAAAAGAAAATTCGGTTATATTATCTTACATAAACATTTATAATAGGTAAGAGCTTACCTGCGGAGGATATTATGGAAAAATTCACGGGTTTTTTCAAGCACATTTTCAAAAGGATCTATATACTGCTCAAATGGATAGCATTTTCCGCCATTTCGGGCTGCATTACGGGGCTTATATGCGTAGCCTTTTACAAGCTCATGCACATGGCGGTAAGGTTTCGTGAGGGACATGGCATTATAATATGGGGTCTGCCGTTTGCGGGTCTGCTTATAGTGTGGCTTTACAACGTTATGAACGACGCCGACGACAAGGGCACCAACCTTATCCTAAGCTCCATAAGCTCGGGGGAAAAGGTGCCTATTAAAATGCTGCCCCTTATATTTGTATCCACCATAGTTACGCATCTGTTCGGCGGTTCGGCGGGCAGAGAGGGCGCAGCGCTCCAGATAGGCGGCAGCCTCGGCAGCTTTTTCGGCGACAAGCTCCGCTTTGACGACAAGGACAGGCGCATATTTATTATGTGCGGTATGGCGGCGGCATTCTCGGCGCTCTTCGGCACGCCCGTTGCAGCCGCAATATTCTCCATTGAGGTAATAAGCATAGGCACAATGAACTATGCCGCACTCGTACCATGCGCCATATCGGCTCTTACGGCGGATTACGTTGCAAACCTGTTTGACCTTGCGGGGGAAAACTTTCACATATTCAGCATATCGGAGTTTACGGTCACGGGAGCAGGCAACGCTCTGCTGCTTGCCTGCCTGTGTGCGGGCGTAAGCGTGCTGTTTTGCATAATACTGCACAAAAGCGAGCAGCTGTTCAGGCTGATAAAAAACCCGTATTTGCGTATATTTACTGGAGGCTGTATAATAGTGGCTCTCACTCTGCTGCTGGATACTACCGACTACAACGGCGTAAATATGAATGTCCTGTGGCGTGCCGTAAGAGGCGAGGTAAAATACGAGGCATTCTTTATCAAAATGATATTTACCGCCATCACCCTTGCCTGCGGCTACAAGGGCGGCGAGATACTGCCCTCGCTGTTTATAGGCGCAACCTTCGGCAGCTTTGCGGGCTATATACTGGGGCTTTCCCCAAGCCTTTGCTCGGCTATAGGCATGGTTTCGGTATTCTGCGGCGTTACAAACTGTCCTGTTACATCAATACTGCTTAGTGTGGAGATGTTCGGCACCGAGGGCCTGCCCTATTACTTTATAGCAATTGCCATAAGCTATATGCTTTCGGGCTACTACAGTCTTTACAAAGCGCAAAAGATAGTATATTCCAAATACAGCAACGAAATTGTCGACAGAGATACCCACCAATAACAAAAAATCAATCGGGAGGAAATTTTATGAAGAAAAAGCTTTTTGCACTCATACTGACGGCGGGCATAATTGCAGGCGCCGTATGTGCCGAGGCAGGCGAACCGGATATATATGTTGACGGAGCAAAGCTCAGCCTCGATACCGCACCCATACACAAAAACGACAGGATACTTGTACCGTTCAGAGCAATTGCGGAGAGCCTGGGCGCCAATGTGGAATGGGACGGCAGCCTGAAGAGCGTTACCTGTACAAAGGACGGCACCGTACTGGTGCTTACGGTAAACAGCGACATTATGCTTAAAAACTCAAATGCAGTAAGGCTCGACACCACCCCCGTAATATCGGACGGGCGTGTAATGATACCCGTAAGAGCCGTAAGCGAGGGCTTTGGCGCAAAGGTAAGCTGGTATGCCAAGGAGGGCATTATAAATATAAGGACCGATCTCTCGCCCGATGCCGACGTTTTATCGGAGCAGGACGCCGTTACCGTTGAAATACACAGGGAACGCAAGGATTTCAAGGACAGCAGGGGCAGCGTTGTGTTTACCTACGACAGCGCCATACCTCTTGTGACCTCATCCGGCGATATATCCGACAAAATAAACGCAAACATAAGCTCAAACCTCAGCCATTACCTCGATACCGAGGCAGAGCGCATGAGGCAGGACGCCCTGCTTGCATCGGATATAGCCTATGCGGGGCGCACCTCGCTTATACCCCGTTCTCTTACGGCAGAGGGCGAGGTAACGTATCAAAATGACGACTTTTTAAGCATAGTCATCACCTGCACCGCCGAGGGATGCAGCCTTGAGGACGGCAGCCTGCGCAAGGTGCTGCCTCTTGTCTACAATATAAAAACAGGCGAATATGCCGAGCTTTACGATGTGGTGAGCGAAAAAGCGGCAACAAAGGCAAAGGGTGCCATAACCGCACAGATAAAAAAGGACGAGCACGGTTTTTACGACAACTATGCCGAGCTTATACAAAGCAAGGATCCCAAGTTTTTTATATCCGACAAGGGCATTACATTTTTATATGACGGAGGCTTCCTTAACAAGGACTCCCTCACCGACGTGAGGTATACAATGCCGTTTGAAGAGGCAAAAAAATAGAGGTATGGAAAAAAGCAAGGATTCAAGGAGCAGGCTGCGCCTGTCGGTCAAAATAACAGCCGCCCTGCTTTTGGCGGCGGCAGCGGCATTCGCCCTGAGATGTGATATAGCGGTAAGAAAATACGGTATAAGCACCGACAAGCTCTCCTCTCCCGTAAGGATCGTGCTGCTCACCGACCTGCACAGCTCAAAATACGGCAGGGCGCAAAGCACGCTTATAAACGCCATAGACAAGCAAAGCCCCGATATTATACTGCTGGGCGGCGATATTGCCGATGACAAGGTCCCTCACGAAAGGACATGGCAGCTTTTGGAGAACATAGGCAGGCGCTTCCCCTGCTATTACGTCAGCGGCAACCACGAATATTGGTCGGGTAACGCCGACGCCATAAAGAAAAAAATATCTTCCTACGGCGTTACGGTGCTGGAGGGAGAAAACATCACAATAGATATAAACGGACAAAAATTGCTGCTCGGCGGTATAGACGACCCCGAGGAATACGGCTCCTTTTCCGTAAACGAGGGCTGGAGCAAAAAGCTGTATAAAATGAGCGCCGATACGGACGGAGAGCTTTTTTCCGTACTGCTATCACACCGCCCCGAGGCTGCGGAGCATTACTCAAAAACCGCCTACGACCTTA
The DNA here is from genome assembly GCA_947591605.1 of uncultured Clostridia bacterium. Classification (GTDB taxonomy): domain Bacteria; phylum Bacillota; class Clostridia; order Lachnospirales; family CAG-274; genus CALWRD01. Next base: position 29,412 of record CANQDF010000022.1, read on the forward strand.
TACTGTGCGGTCATGCGCACGGCGGACAGGTAAGGCTGCCGTATATTTTAAACGGACTGTATGCGCCAAATCAGGGGCTGTTTCCCAAATATGCGGGCGGATACTATGACCTCGGCAAAAACGGTATGATAGTAAGCCGAGGCCTGTGCAAGGATCTTAAACCCAGGGTGTTTAACCGACCCGAAATAGCGGTTGTTGATGTCGTCGGCAGCCGAGGATGAAAAAAGGAGATGTTTTTATGCAAAACGGCTTAAGCGCAAAAGAGGCACTTGAAAAATTAAAGGCAGGCAATGCCGCATACATAAACTCGGAAAAATGTCTTACGGATGTAAGCCCCAAACGCAGAAAAAGCACGCTTGAAAACGGTCAGCAGCCGTTTGCGATAATTGTTTCCTGCTCCGATTCAAGGGTGATACCCGAGAGCATATTCAGCGCAGGCATAGGCGACCTGTTTGTTATACGTGTTGCGGGCAACGTAATTGACGACCATCAGCTCGGCTCCGTGGAATATGCCGCCGAGCACTTGGGTACAAGGCTTATAGTCGTACTCGGTCATAACCACTGCGGCGCCGTAGACGCTGCCGTCAACCACGATCCCAAAGGCTACGTAAAGTTTATCACGGACGAAATATGCAGCGCCATAGGCGATGAAAAGGACGAATACAAGGCCTGCTGTCTTAACGTCCGTCACAGTGTGGATATAATAGAAAGCAGCCTTGAAATACATAAGGAGGAAGAGGAGCACGGCCTTAAGGTGATAGGCGCCCTCTACCGCCTTGAGGACGGAAGGGTGGATTTTGACATATAACTCTCCCTGCCTTTAACAATAACAAAGCAAATTATCTGCCCCTGTGTTCTATCCTCTGCTTTATATCGTCCTTAAGCCTTAAAAGGATAGCGTCACGCCTGTCGGAGCGCATCGACCTTATATTGTTTATTATGTTCCTGTGGTAAAAGGTTATATTGTTTTTGTAGGTTTCCATATGGGCTTTTTCCGCTGCGGCTATCTCTCTTTTTATATCCTCCAAACGCTGATAGGTGCTTTCCATATGCACGTTTATCTTGTCCTCTATATCCATTATACGCTCCAGCAAATCGTGAAGGTTTGCCTCCGTAAGCGCAATATCGGCAGCAAGTATGCCCATGCCTATAAGCGCCGCCGCCTCGGCGACCGGAGTCGGTATTGAGCCGAAAAAGCTTAATATATGCACATAGAGCAGCTTTGCTATGGCAGTACCCATTATGCCGAAGCCAACCGAGGTAGGCAGAGAGATGCGCCCCTGCAAATTAAGCGGTATATCGCTGTAATCCCACCATCTTGCGTGGAACCTTTTTTCAAGCACATAGGACGTAACGTATTCCGTAACGGCAGAGCCGACCATACACGCCAAAAAAAGCGGGATAATGGGCATATCACTCACAGACATGCCCGTATACCTATATATAAGCTGTATAATTATGTCGCCTGCCACTATGCAGAAGCCGTATATCGGGCATATGGGGCCGAAAAGGAAGCCCCTGTTCTGCCACCTGTGGTCCCTAAGCATGCAATAGATACATTCGTATACCCAGCCCAAACAGCCGAATACCAGAAATTCCAAAAAATATTGGCATATTTTCATAACTTATATCTCCCCTCCGGACGATCATCTTAATTTGATAAGCTTACAATGCTCCTTGCTGCTCCTCCATAGCCCTTCAACGGGTATATGCTCCAATTGACAGATAAGAGCCGAGTTCATTGCACCGTGGCCTACCGTAAGTATATCCTTATCCTGCCCCAAAGCAGGCTCAATTACCTCTTTTATAAAGCTGCCCGTCCTTGCAAACAGCTCCTCTATGCTTTCCGCACCGCCCGAGGCTGTATAGCACTGCGGCTTTTCAAAAAGCATGCTCACGGGGCTGCCCGGTTCACGGTAGTTTTCCGTACCCTCGTATATGCCAAAGCTCATTTCACACAGGCGTTCGTCCTCGATTATCGGCACATCTCTGCCCCCGAGGATAATTTCGGCGGTTTCCCTCGCACGCTTAAGCGGAGAACAAAAGCAAATATCAAAATGTATGTCCGCATACTGCCTTGCTGCATTTTCTGCCATTGCCCTGCCCTCCTCGTTGAGGGGTATATCCGTCCTGCCCTGAAGCTTTTTCCTTTTGTTCCAATCCGTCAAGCCGTGTCTTATTATATATAACATAAAATAACTCCCTTTGTCTTTTTCTTTTACAATTATAGCAAAATCAAATTTTATTTACAACCTCGCAAATAAATTTTGTACTTTACTCCTTCTTTAATCAAACCGTGATACCCTTATTTTGGGATATATAAAATTGCGGCGGCATTTGTCTAAAAATTTATCGGCAGAATATAATTATTATAAAACAAACTCAAGGAGAGATTTTTTTGAAAACAAAAATTTCGGCTAAAAAAATTATTTGTGTTTTAGGCATCGTTATCGGCTGCACAATATGCGCAGCGGCAAGACCCTGCCTTATGGAGCTGATAGCCCCCGAGGCCGCAGCCGTTGCCGCAGCCTCCAAAAAGCTGCCCATCTACTGCGTGGATACGGGCACAAGCAAAAAGGTGGCTGTCAGCTTTGACGCCGCCTGGGGAGCAGACGATACCGACGAGCTGCTAGAAATACTAAAAAACAACGATGTACATGCCACATTTTTTCTGTGCGGCTACTGGGTAGACAAATACCCCGAGGAGGTCAAAAAAATATATGAGGCAGGGCACGACATAGGCAATCACAGCAGCACACATCCTCACAGCTCGCAGCTGTCACTTGAGGAAAACAAGCAGAACATAATGGGGGCGCACGAAAAGGTCAAAAACCTTTTGGGCATAGATATGAACCTTTACCGCCCTCCCTTTGGCGAATACAACGACACCGTGCTGGACGCCGCCAAGGAATGCGGATATTATCCCATACAATGGGACGTGGACAGCCTGGACTGGAAGGAATACGGCGTACAGGACGAAATAAACAGGGTGCTAAATCATAAAGCGCTTGGCAACGGCTCCATAATACTCTTCCACAATGATGCAAAGTATACGCCCGATGCGCTTGACACGATATTAAAGGGATTAAAGGAAAAGGGCTATGAGATAGTCCCCGTAAGCGAACTTATCTACAAGGATAACTATTATATGAACCACGAGGGCAGACAGATATATTCACCCGAGGGTGAAACCTCCGCAGCCCCTGCCCGATAAAAACAAAAAAGCAAGCTCGGCGCAATTTCGGTGCAGGCTTGCTTTTTGTTTTGGTCATTGATGTTATGCCGTTTTACGGGCATGTCTTTTTGCTCATATTTCTCATAAAGATCAAGTATGCAAGTATAAGTGCGGCAGCCGTTGCAACCCAGCTTACGGGATAGACCATCATAAGTGTGGAAAATGTATGCGAGCTTCTGAATATGCTGTATACCCAGCCTATTCTTATGCCGCATACGCCTGCAAAGGTGGTTACCGCAGGCACAAGCGAGTATCCGTATCCCCTCATTGAGCCCGACATTATCTCCATTACTGCGTTTACTACCTCTGCGGTAAGTATAAACCCAAGCCTTACAAAGCCTATCGAAATAATGGCAGAGTCGCTGTTGAAAATGCTCAGCAAAGGCTTGCCCAGCAAAAGCATAACAGCGGAAAGCGCAGCCGTTATACCAATATCCAGCGCAAGGCTTATGCAGGTTATCCTGCGGCAGCGTGACAGCTTTGCGGCGCCGTAATTCTGTCCTACAAATGTAGTACAAGCCTGTCCGAACGCATTTACAAGGTAGTATACCAATATCTCTATATTAAAGGCTGCCGAGGACGCCGCCATAACATCCGAGCCCAGGCTGTTTACCGCCGACTGAACACACATATTTGAAAGCGAAAACACCATGCTTTGCAGTCCCGCAGGCAAACCTATGCTCACTATCCTTTTGAGCATATCGGAATGTATCCTTATATAGCGCACATAGACCTTTATCATGTCCTTTCGCCTGCAAAGCGCTATAAAAAGCAGCGCCGAGCTTATAAGGTTTGACAGCACCGTGGCTGTTGCCACGCCGTCGGCATTCATGCCCACAACACGCACAAAAAACAGGTTGAGTATAACATTTATAACACCCGATACCACCAGGCAGAAAAGCGGCGTTTTTGTATCTCCCTGGCTTCTGAAAACAGCTGCCTCAAAGTTATACAAAAAAATAACCGGCATACCCAAAAAATATATCCTCAAATAGGCAAGCGCCATGGGGAATATCTCATCGGGCACGCTCATCAGCCTCAGTACCCCGGGGGCTATAAGCTCCCCTATAACGGTTACCGCAATACCGCCTGTTATTGCAAGCAGTATGGATGTATGTACGCACTTTGACACCGCACTTTTATTCTTCTGACCCGAAAACATCGACATAACAACATTTGCGCCCAGCGCAATGCCTACAAAGCCGTTTACCAGCAGACCTATTATCGGGCTGTTGCTGCCCACCGCCGCCATGGCATTTTTGCCTACGTAGCGTCCTACCACGGCAACGTCCGCAGCATTAAAAAGCTGCTGCAGCATTCCGGTAAGTGCAAGCGGCAAAGCAAACATAAGCAGCTTGTCCCATATGCTGCCGTTAAGCATATCCATTTTGTCCTGTTTCAATTTTTGCATCTTCCTTCCGCATAACTAAAATGTATCATATATTTAATATTAACACTTTTTCTATATGTTTGCAATACATAACAAATGCGGCGCACACAAAACAAAAGCAATTTATCCGAGTATGCAAAGCTTTAACGCAGATCCTAAGCGGCGGATAAAGGTATGCTGTAGACGTACACACGTTTTTGTGGTATAATTGTAAAAGAATCACTACAGAAGGGAAGAATAAGTCTATGAAGCAAATAACTTTAGGTCCCACAGGCATTACGGTGCCTCAAAATGCGTTTGGTGCGCTGCCTATACAGAGAGTTTCAAAGGATGATGCGGTGCCTATACTGCGCCGTGCCTATGAGGGCGGTATGCGCCTGTTTGACACCGCACGGGCATACACCGACAGTGAGGAAAAGCTCGGAGCTGCCTTTGAGGGAATGCGCCATAAGATATACATAACCTCCAAAACACAGGCAAAAACGCCGGAAGCATTCCGCAGGGATCTGGAAACCACTCTCCGCAGCCTGCGCACGGACTATCTTGACGTATACCAGTTTCACTGTGCAGACCGCTGCTTTGCGCCCGATGACGGTACGGGCATGTACGAAGCAATGCTTGAAGCCAAAAAGCAGGGGAAGGTGCGCCATATAGGCATTACAGCCCACAAGCTGGGTGTAGCTCAGACCTGTGCCGAGTCCGGATTATACGAAACTCTGCAATTTCCGTTCAGCTACCTTTCCTCCCAAAAGGAGGTTGAGCTTGTAAAAACCTGTAAAGAGAAAAATGTCGGCTTTATTGCCATGAAGGCGCTTGCAGGCGGTCTTATAAACAACTCCCGTGCGGCAATGGCTTATATGCTGCAATTTGACAATGTTCTGCCCATATGGGGCATACAAAGGATGGAGGAGCTTGAACAATGGCTGCGCTTTATGGACGATGAGCCAAAAATGGACGATGATATTGCCGCCTTTATCGAAAAAGAGCGCAGGGAGCTGAGCGGCGACTTCTGCCGAGGCTGCGGCTACTGTATGCCATGTCCTCAGGGGATAATGATAAACCAGTGCGCCCGTATGTCGCTTATGCTGCGCCGTGCTCCCTCGGCAGGGTGGCTGTCGGAGGATATGCAGGCTGAAATGCGTAAAATAGAAAACTGTATAGAATGCGGCGCCTGTATGAGCAAATGCCCCTATGAGCTTAATACCCCCGAGCTGCTTAAAAAGAATTACGAGGACTATAAACAGGTGCTTGCAGGCAGGGTAAAGGTACAATAACGAAATTCTTTGCCATAACCCCGTAAATAAACATGTCAATGATATTCGTACTCCGCTTGCGCTGCGTACTCATATTACGAGGAACAAATGGGGGTACCCCGGTTTGTTCCTCAAGTATTCAATGCTCGTTCAGCCATCGGAGAGCGGTTTGCACATATGCTGCGCTGCCTCTGTACAGCACCGAATCGTCAAATTTGACCTTGGGGTGATGCTGTCCGAAAACATATCCGTCCCGTGAGCTGCCCGCAGCAAGAAACATACTGACCGTAGGCACAAGATGGCTTACAAAGGCAAAATCCTCGCTGCCTCCGCCTGCCTTGTCGCCGAACACCTCCGCCATATCAATAACGGCACTGCCGAATATATCTCTCATATATCTTAAGGTATCTGCCGACAACTGCGGATCTATGACCATACAAGGGCAAAAGTCGTAAAACTCTGCCGTCACCTCACATCTGAAGGCAGAGCCTATGCCGCTGCTTATCTGCACCATGCGGTTTTTGATAAGCTCCCCGACAGCATTTTCGGGGTCGGTGGTGCGTATGGTCCCCCACATTTCGGCAGTATCGGGGATAACGTTGGAGGCTTTGCCTGCCTCAAAACGTCCCGTTGTAAATATGCCGAATTGATTTCCCTCCAGCTCACGGCTGTTGATTTCCTGCAAAGCTATGTGTATGTGCGCTGCTGCGGTAATGGGATCTATGGCTTCATGCGGTGTTGAGCCGTGTCCGCCCTTTCCCTTTACCGTTATATGGTACTGCTCGCATGAGGTGGAGGTTATGCCGCCTCCCGCCACTATAACTGTACCCGACGGCAGCGGCATTCCTGCGTTAACGTGTATCATTGCTGCCGCATCTACCTTAGGGTCTTCAAGCAGTCCCGATTTTATCATATCGGGAGAGCCTTGAAAAATTTCCTCGGCAGGCTGAAACTCCAGCTTGACAGTACCGTTTATCTCATCCTCGTGATCCTTAAGCAGCTTTGCCGCTCCCAAAAGCATTGCGGTGTGCATATCATGGCCGCAGCCGTGCATTTTGCCCTCGTTTTTGCTGCGGTATTCCACATCCGCCTCCTCCTGCAAAGGCAGGGCGTCCATATCCGCCCTGAGCAAAATTGTCTTACCGGGCTTTTTTCCGCCTGCGGCAGCAACGATACCCGACCTGCCGAGTTCCTTTGGCGTATAACCCATCTCCTCAAGCTCCTTCTTAACAAGTGCCTTTGTTTTGGGCAGCTCAAAGCCAACCTCGGGATATTGATGCAGCCTGCGCCTTATTTCCCTCAATCGGGTCTGCAAGGCTTCCGCTTCGCTTAAAATTTTATTTGGATCCATTTTATCAGCTCCCCTTTTCGTCTGCAAAAGCAAAACAGCCCTTTTATTGCATTTTTGTTATCTCGTCATAGAGCTTATAAAGATACTGCGTCTTATTTTCAAGCAGATAGTAGTGATTTATGTAAAAGCAGTCGGTTATAAAAAAGATAAGAAACAGCAGCCCCAGTATCATATCCTGCATGGTTACAAAAGCAAACAAAACCAGCATGGCAATAAGGGCAAAAAACAGCGTGACCAAAAGATGTATCAGCCTTTCATGCTGAAAATAGCCTATCCATCTGTCCATATACCTTAAAAACTCCGCTTTTGCGGCGGCATTGCCCTCTTTTAAAAAGCTCTCCGCCTCATGCACCTTGTCGTGCATTTGCTTTGTCATAATAACACCCCCGCAGCTTAAATATATTTTATCAGCTTGTTGTAAAGCCGTATCATAAATACGCTTGACATGGTTACCGAAACAAGCTCCGCAATTGGCATTGCACACCATACCAGTTCAAGCCTGCCCGTAAGCGACATAAGGTATGCCACAGGCAAAAGCACCACAAGCTGACGGCACAGAGATATTGTCATACTCAGCACGCCCCTGCCAAGAGCCTGCAGCATGGAGCTTGTCACTATCGAAAAGCCCGCAAAAAGAAAGCTCAGGGAAATTATGCGTATTGCAGGCACACCTATACCGAGCATGGTTTCCGAGGCGTCAAACAAGAGCAGCAGCTGTTTGGGAAAAAGCTGCATCAGTGCAAAGCACAGCAGCATTATGCACATGCCGCCGTAAACGCTCAGCTTATATGTACCCATTATCCTGTCCCTGCGTTTTGCGCCGTAATTGTAAGCAACTATAGGCACCATACCGTTGTTAAGGCCGAAAAGCGGCATAAACGCAAAGCTCTGCAGCTTGCCGAATACACCGTATACCGCCGTTGCCGTTGAGGAAAAGCCCATAAGTATGCCGTTTATGCCGTAGGTCATTACAGAAACTATGGCCGTCATAACTACCGAGGGTATACCGACGGAGTATATCCTTTTTATAATGCGCCATTCGGGCTTGAAGCCCTTAAAGCTTAGGTTTATCTCCTTGTTGTATTTTAAATTGAAAAAAAGTGCAAGCACAAAGGCAATAAACTGACCGAATACCGTAGCATATGCGGCGCCCTTTATGCCCATCTTGGGTACGCCAAAGTAACCGAAGATAAATATAGGGTCAAGTATTATATTGATAATGGCGCCTATACCCTGTGTTATCATGGTGTAAAATGTCTTTCCGGTAGATTGCAGCAGCCTTTCAAATATCATCTGCGAAAAGGCGGCAAACGCCAAAAACGAAACTATACTCAGATAATCCACACCGTATGTGATTATCTCGGGATCGTCTGCCTGACTTCTGTAATATATCTCCGGCACAAAAAAGCTTAGCACAAGAAACACCAATGCGCTTACCAAAGTAAGAAATATGCCGTTTACGGCAGCCTTGTTTGCCGTTTCAAACTCCTTGCTGCCAAGGCTCATCGAGAGCAGAGCATTCATACCCACGCCCGTACCTACGGCAATACCTATCATAAGGTTCTGCACGGGGAACGCAAGCGAAACCGCAGTAAGTGCGTCCTCGCTTACACGGGCAACAAACAGGCTGTCCACAATGTTGTACATAGCCTGCACCAGCATGGACACCATCATAGGCAGCGACATATTCAAAAGCAGCTTGCCGACGGGCATAACACCCATTTTATTTTCCGGCATTGCAGCAGTGTTCTCCATATTACAGACCTCCTTGTCTTATTTTATCATATTTTTACGGTTATACATATGGCGGCTGTTAAGCCTTTGCTTCGACAAAAAATACAAAAAGAGAATCCGAAACATTATTCGGACAAATTATACACTTGCAGCAAACGGAACAATTTATCCTCATAATATCTCCGATTCTCTGTAATGCCTGAACCGTACAGGGTCTTGACCCGGTGAACAGCCGGCATTTATTTATGAGCCGACAGTCATCGGCTCTATGGCTCTGCCGCCCTGTATGCACTCAAAACGGACGAGCCTTATTTGTAAACAAAAGCAACCGCCTTTATTTCAATTTATATTATACACCGTCCAAATTTATTTTGCAATATCTTTCAAATAACATATAAATTTTGTAATAAAAATGTAATAAAAAGCCGCTGCCCGATAATTACATAAATTCAGACTGTCAAAAAACCTAAAATTAGATTCAAAAAATTATTTTTAAAGAGTTTAAACTCGCAAAAACACTTAAAGGTAATTTAAGCGCCGTCAGCGTAAAGCCCAAAGGGCTTTAGCGATACCGTAAGGCAGGCTAAAATCCGCAGTCAGCGTAATTTTCCCT
>CANQDF010000023.1 GCA_947591605.1 uncultured Clostridia bacterium
ATAAATATAAATACAAAAAAGTAACCGCCTATAGCTATAGGCGGTTACTTTTTTGTATTTATATTTATCCATATACACATACAGAAAAATATAATTAAAAGAAAAGCTAAAAAGTTTTCTCTCATACAAACTACCCCCTTAACCGGGGCAGGATTGTAACTGCCGTTACTTCCCTTTGCTTAAAAATATAATAGCACAAAAGGCATATAAAGTCTAGGTAATCGGCGTTAAATAATCGGTGTCCGTCTAATATAGAGGAATATTTGGAAAATGCACATAAAGGGGCTTTGCATAAGCAGAATGTATCAAAATGTGACATACTTCTATCCGGCGGATCAAGCCGTCAATGCAGTATAACAGATTCCATCAGAGGGAAAAATCATAATTTACAAAAAAACTATTAAGGCTAAAAAATAAAACTTGACATATAATATAAAAGTGATATAATAAAATTGTAAAGGGAGTAACAGCAGTTACACCTCGAAAATGTCTTTAAAAAAGTGCAACCGCTTATAGATACAATCTATAGGCGGTTACTTTTTTGCATATATATTTATCCATATGCAAATACGGAGAAATATAATTAAAAGAAAATCCAAAAAGTTTTTTTCATACAACCCCCCCCTAAACCGGGGCAGGATCATAACCGCCGTTACTTTCCTTTGTTTAAAAATATAATAGCACAAAAGGCATATAAAGTTCGGAAGATCCGCGGTAAATAATATCGGTGCATATTTATCGGCTCTTGAATGAAATGACGGCTGAATTATTTTAACCCATTCCCGACAAAGAGCCGCATTTTATTTAAGGCTGTTAATGTAACAGCCCCTCAAATTTTTTTACAGACGGAAAAGAGGGTACTATGTTTGCTTGCGGGATACCCTCTTTTTTGCTGCTTTTTATGCAAAAAAAACAGTGCGGGTAAAACCCGCACTGTTAAAATAGTAATTAATGAAGTTTTCGAATGATTAATAAAATTTTCAAATGATTAATAAAATTTTAAAATGATTAATGAAGTTTTCAAGTAATCAAGAAATCATTCCGGTAATCACGTTGTAGGAGTAGGAGCGCCCATATGCGTTGGAACAGGAGCATTAGTATGGCTTGTATCCCATGTACCGTCAGCCTTGATAGAGATGCAAGATACCATAGTACCAATATCTGTATCATCAACATATGGCTGGTCAGCAGTTGTAAGTGTACCTGTCTTGTAGCAGTTACCGGATGCAAGTGGTGAATAGCACTGAACGTTCTTTGATGTTCCGCTTGATCCTACACTAACTGCGTTTGAACCGGACTCTGTAGCGGCAACAACACCCCAAACATAACCATTGCCGTCATAACCAACAGCAACAGCTGTACCCTTAGGAATAACAACGAGCTTCTCGGCATTGTCTGTTACAGATGTGATAGAATCTGCCAGCTGCTGAGCGTTTGGATAGCCTGCATTCTGAGCCTTGTAGTCGATAACAGCTGTGTTGAATGCGTTGTAAAGTGACTTAGCAGCTGAAAGGTTAGCAGAATCCTGAGCCTTTGAGATGTAGCCAACTACGTTAGGTACGAGCAGAGCGATCAGGATTACCATGATAGCGATAACAACGATGAGCTCTACCAGTGAGAAACCTTTGTTCTCGTTAAGTCTGTTCTTAAGATTTTTTAACATGTTTTAGTTTCCTCCCTTTGAATATTTTTTTGTTGTAATTACATTATAGTCATATACGGTAAAAAAGTCAACCACTTTTTTGAAAAAAAGTAAATATTATTAATAAAATATGAACAACTTAATTTTCCTCGTCATATTTCACAAGCAAACGGTACATGCGCTGTATATATTGCACATTTTTGCGCCCGTTAAAAGGGCTGCGGGGTTTGCCGGATTGTATATTATTACAATTCGGGCGGTAAGGGGCAGGAGGCAATTTTAAACTTTTTGTGAATAATGGAACGATAATTTTAAATTTTGAGTTCATAATCGACCGACTAAATGTCTGAAAAAATTAAGTTTGCCATAAAAATTGAAATAAAAAAATAACCGCCCCGTGTCCCAATGTGGCGGTTATTTTCATAACATAAAACATAATTTAAAGGGATAACAACCGTCAGGTTATTTCCTCTTGTGTTTTTATGGTACCATAAATGCGTACAAAAGTCAAGCATTCAAAAAAAGTAATATTTACAAAAGAACTTATTAAAAGTGCCGTCAGCGTAAAGCCCAAAGGGCTTTAGCGATACCGTAAGGCAGGCTTAAATTCGCCGAACATGGGATGAGATTCATTTTAAGCTAACTAAAAGCGTCGCAGACTAAAATCCGCAGTCAGCGTAATTTTCCCTTTGGGAAAATCAGCATGACCACGGGGGCGAGCTTTGCCTATGCACCGCAAAAAAGTAATGCGGACGCCCGCAGGGCGGCTTTTGGCATAGCCAAAAGTGCTTTTCGTCCGAGGAAAAGAGGGAGTGTCGAGCGACAGCGAGGCACGAATCTCTTTATTCTCTGTAAAAAAAATGCAGGAAATGTTTACGCATTTCCTGCAAGCGTGTCGATTTTATCGACACGTCACTCTTGTATATAAGCCAGCAAAGCAATATGCCTTGCCCTCTTTATTGCGGTTGTAAGCATCCTCTGGTGCTTTGCACAGTTGCCCGTTATCCTCCTTGGGAGTATCTTACCCCTTTCGGAAACATACTTGCGCAGCTTTGCAACGTCCTTGTAATCTATAGAAGTAGCCTGTTCCGCACAAAAAGCACAAACACGCTTTTTTCTTCTGCCGCGTTTTTTATTGACCATGGTTATAACCTCCTTTTAAAGCATTAAAATGGTAAATCACTGTCATCGGTACCGTCCTCGGAGAAGAAGAAACCCTCCGGAGCGCTGCCCGACGAGCTGCCCGAATCATACCTGTTTGCACCGCCTGCGGGGGCTGCCGAGGAATACTCGCTGCTTGCTTTGCTCTCGCAAAAATCAAACTCCTCAACAATTATATCGGTGGCATAGCGTTTTTGACCGTTGTTGTCGGTCCAGCTGCGGTTTTCAAGCCTGCCCACTATAGATATCCTGTTGCCCTTACGGAAAAACCTGGATATGTTTTCCCCCCGTTTGCCAAAGCAAACACAGTTAAAAAAATCCACATCCGGAGCGCCCTCTCTCTTAAAGGACCTGTCTACTGCTATTGCAAAGCTTGCAACGGCTGTAGGCTCCGCAGATTGGGTATACCTGACCTCCACATCTCTTGTAAGACGTCCCAGCATTATGACCTTGTTCATAAAGTATACCCCCTTTGATCAAGCCTCGTCGGCAATGATAAGGTAACGGAGCACGTTCTCCTTGATGCGCATACGTCTTTCTATCTCAACGGGAGCAGCAGGCTCTGCGCTGAATGTGATAAATGTGTATATGCCCTCGTTTACCTTGTTGATCTCGTAAGCAAGCCTTCTCTTGCCCCACTCGTCAACCTTTTCAACAGTACCGCCAAATCGCTCTATGAGGGCGGTCACCTCGGCAAGCTCAGCCTTAACGGCATCCTCTTCAAGGTTAGGGTTGATAACCACTGTTAATTCATACTTTTTCATTGAATTACACCTCCTTTTGGACTTTGGCCCTTGCCTTTGCAAGAGCAAGGATATTTACTATGCGGCACTCTGCCGCACAGTCAGTTATTTTACCATAAATTTACCTGTAAGTCAAGACTTATTTTACCGTTTTATAAGCGTTATAATAATGTAAAGACAGCATATATAAAGGGAGGTATCCGTATGAAAGATGCAAATGAATCCTTACAGAAGCTTATGGGCCTTGCGCTTGCAAACGCCGGGCTTAAAAAAGCTCTGCTCGATACCCGTATGGCCGACGACCCCATGGACAGCTTTTGCTCCATCGCCTGTGAAAACGGCTGCCCCATAACCGTGGGCGAGCTGTTTGTGCTTAACAGCCTTATGTGCAGCAACATGCTAAAAAGCACAAACGGCGGAGCTACCTACCCCATAGATGATTGGTCGGACGCTTATGAAATGTTTATGGCTTCACTAATATAGTCGTAAAAGTCCCGAAGGGACTTTTACGAGAATAAGCATAAGTATAAACAGCTCATTCCGGCGGGACTGAAAGTCCCTTGAAACTCGCTGTTTTCCTCGGCGGAAGTGAATTCCGCCTGCGGATCTTAGCCTGCGGCGCTTTTAGTTAGCTTAAAATGAAGTTCGTCCCCGTGGTCATGCGGATTTTAGTCTGCCTTACGGTATCGCTAAAGCCCTTTGGGATTTACGCTGACGACGCTTGTCTATGCACAGCTATTTACTTTTGCGTTTTAAAGTGTTAAAATATAAAAGTAAAAATTTTTTATTGGGGGCTTTTTAATGACCGATAAGCTTAAAAACAGTTCTGTAGACAGGCTCTTTGAGGCTGTGCTGCAGCTTGAAACGGTTGAGGAATGCTACGGCTTTTTTGAGGACTTGTGTACCATACATGAGATAATATCGCTTGCACAGCGTCTGGAGGTGGCTCAGCTGCTCTATGACGGCGCCACCTATGCCTCCGTGGGGGAGAGCACGGGCGCTTCCACGGCTACCATAAGCCGCATAAACCGCTGTTTGAATTACGGCGGAGGCGGTTATTCCACTGTGCTTAAACGCTTAAAGGAGAAGAACAATGCTTAACGATTCAATAAATTCACTTAACCCCGAGCAAAAAAAGGCGGTTCTTACAACAGAGGGACCGCTTTTAATTTTGGCAGGCGCAGGCTCGGGCAAAACAAGGGTGCTTACACACCGCATAGCCTACCTTATAGAGCAGGGTGTGCGCCCATACAATATACTTGCCATAACCTTTACCAACAAGGCGGCAAGGGAGATGAAGGAGAGGGTGTGCGCCATTACGCCAGAGGGCGACGATGTATGGGTAAGCACCTTTCACTCCAGCTGTGTGCGCATTTTAAGGCGTGAGGCGGACAAAATGGGCTATGACAGCCGATTTTCCATTTACGATGCAGACGACAGCGAGAGGCTCATAAGGGAAATATTAAAGGGTATGAACATAAGCGACAAGGTGCTTAAGCCCTCGTCCGTGCTTGCGGAGATAAGCGCCCAAAAGGACAAGCTCATAGGCCCCGAAAAATATGCCAAGCTTACCGAAAAGGACTTTCGCCTGAAAAAAATATCCGATATTTACACTGCCTATCAAAAGCACCTTAAAAGCAACAATGCAATGGATTTTGACGACCTTATATACGTTTGTACGGAGCTTTTCCGCACCCGTCCCGATGTGCTGGAAAAATGGCAGGACAGGTTCAGATATATATTGGTTGACGAATATCAGGATACAAATGCCTCTCAGTACCGCCTTGTAAGCATGCTTGCGCAAAAATACGGCAACCTTTGCGTTGTGGGTGACGACGACCAGAGCATCTACGGCTGGAGGGGCGCCGATATACGCAATATACTGGATTTTGAAAAGGACTTTAAAGACACCGTTGTGATAAGACTGGAGCAGAATTACCGCTCCGGCGCAAATATACTCAATGCCGCCAATGCGGTAATAAAAAACAATGTTATGCGCAAGACCAAGACTCTGCGCACGGCTGCGGGCGCAGGCAATATGCTGCACTTTTACAGGGCTCGCAGCGATATTGAGGAGTCGGCGTTTATAGCGGAAAAAATTGCCGAGGGTGTTTCGCACGGCGGCAGGTACAGCGATTATGCCATACTTTACCGCAACAACTCACTCTCCAGAGTGCTGGAGGAGGGGCTTATAAGGGCAGGCATACCTTACAGGCTCTTTGGCGGCGTAAGGTTTTACGGCAGGCGTGAGATAATGGATATATTGAGCTATTTAAAGGCGATATGCAACCCCGGTGACGATATGCCCATACGCCGTATAATAAACGTGCCAAAGAGGGGCATAGGCGATACGACCGTCGCAAAGCTTGCCGAGGCTGCCGAGGAAAACGGCATATCCTTTTACACGGCTCTGCTCAGCGCAGACGCCGTCCCCTCCCTCAAGGGCAAAACAAAACAGCTTGAAAAATTTGCCGAGCTGCTTGTCGACCTGCGTGACAAGGCGGAGAGCGAGAGCGTATCCGAGCTTATAGAGGATATACTGGACGATACGGGCTACCGCAGCGAGCTTGAAAAGGAAAATACAGACGAGGCAAGGGGCAGGCTTGAAAACCTGCAGGAGCTTGTAAACAAGGCTGTGGAATACGAACAGGACAATGAAAATGCCGACCTTGCAGGCTTTTTGGAGGAGGTGGCGCTTGTTGCCGATGTGGACGCTTACACGGATAATGCGGACACGGCGGTGCTGATGACGCTGCATTCCTCAAAGGGTCTGGAGTTCCCTACGGTGTTTATAGCCGCATTTGAGGAGGGCATTTTCCCCGGATTCAGGGCGATCACCTCTGGCAAAGCCTCCGATATGGAGGAGGAGAGGAGGCTCTGCTATGTCGGTATTACAAGGGCAAAGGAGGAGCTTTACTTTACCTCCGCCCGTGAGAGGATGCAGTACGGCAGCAGGGTGGCAAACCTGCCCTCACGCTTTCTGGAGGAGATACCGCCCGACATAGTGGAGCATCTGAGCGATGACAGGGCTGCAACGGAAAACAGGCGCAGCTTTGCCTACGGGGCAAACAGGGTGCGTCCGAAGCCCGTAAACAGCTACCGTATGCCCGAGCCGAAGCAGGCAGTAACGGACTTCGGACCGGGCGACAAGGTACGTCATATTAAATTCGGCATAGGCACGGTAGCCGCTATGGAGGAAAAAAGGGACGGCAGCTTTGAGATAACGGTGGATTTTGACAACATGGGCAGGCGCACTGTAAACTCTGCCTTTGCAAACCTTAAAAAGGTGTAATATAAAAAACGGAGGTATGCCATGCAAACGGAATGGTCGCTTGAAAATATTTATCCGTCCTTGGACAGCGCCGAGTTCAAGGAGGACGCAAGGGCATTCGGTGCCGATACGGAAAAGCTCAATACATGGGCAAAAACGGCTTTTTTAAGCTATGACGATGCGGAAAAGACCCTTTGCGAATATATTGTAATGAAAAATCGGCTGATGTACTATGAAAAGCTTGAAATATATGTAAACCTTGCGCTCAGCACCGACACCTCCGACGAGGCTCTTGCCTCGGCGGCGGATATGCTCTCTAAGATCTCGGCGGAGAGTGCGGAGCACGAGGCGCTTTTTGCACGCTGGCTCAAGGGCATGGACAGGGAGATCCTGGAGGCTGCCCTGCAAAACAATGCCGTGCTCGGCGAACACAGCTATTATATTAAGGAAGCTTTAAACTCTGCGGAGCATATGCTGTCGGAGGGAGAGGAGCTTATAATATCAAGGCTTAAAAATACAGGCTCGTCACTGTGGAAAAAACAGTGGGAGCAGCTTACATCGGGTACGGAGATCCGTTTTGAATACGGCGGCAGGGAGTATAAGGGCAATCTGTCGGATGTGCGCAACATGGCGTATTCGGACAATGCAGGGCTCAGAAAGGCGGCGTATGAGGCGGAGCTGGCTTCCTACAGCCGCATTTGCGAGGCAGGCGCCTTTTGTATGAACGGCATAAAGGGCGAGGTCATAACCGTATGCAATTTAAGGGGCTATAGCTCGCCTCTTGACGAGGCTCTGGAAAAATCACGCATTGACAGGGATATATTAAATGCGCTGCTTACGGCGGTAAAGGGAGCGCTGCCGAGCCTCACACGCTGCCTTGAGGCAAAGGCTCGGCTTTTGGGCTGCGAGGGCAGCAAGCTGCCCTTTTACGAGCTTTTTGCGCCCGTATCGGAGGACAGAAGCTATACCCCCGAGCAGGCAAGGGACACGGTAATAAACAGCTTTTACACCTTTTCGGAGGAGCTGGGCGATTTTGCACGCTCTGCCTTTGAAAAGAGGTGGATAGACCTTATGCCCCGCAGGGGCAAGGTGGGCGGCGCATTTTGCGAGGCGGTGCATTCGATAAAGGAAAGCCGCATACTTGCAAACTTCGGCGGCACCTTCAACGATGCGGTGACCATAGCGCATGAGCTGGGGCATGCCTATCATGACTCCGGGCTTTACAACGCCTCTCCGCTTAACAGCTTTTATCCCATGCCCGTTGCGGAAACCGCCTCCACATTCTGCGAGCGCATAGTAATAAACGAAGCCCTAAAGGCTGCGGACGACAAAAGCAGGCTCGTTATACTTGAAAACGATCTCTCGGGCATAATTCAGACAGTTGCCGATATATACAGCCGTTTTGTTTTTGAGGACAGGGTTTTTGACAAAAGGCGCAGCGGCATATTATCCGCATCCGAGCTTTGCTCGCTTATGCTCTCGGCGCAGGAGGAGGCATACTGCGGCACTCTGTCACCCGAGAGTATGCACGGCTATATGTGGCTGTGCAAGCCGCATTACTACGATGCGGAGTTTAACTATTACAACTTTCCGTATGCCTTTGGCATGCTTCTGGCAAGAGCGCTGTACAATATGTACAAGGCAAAGGGCAGCGATTTTATACCGCTCTATGACAGCTTTTTGAGCATGTCGGCAGTCAGCTCGCCGCTTGATGCGGCGGCATCGGTCGGCTTTGATCTGCGTGATACGGCTTTCTGGCAGAGCAGCCTTGCCGACGTGCAGAGGGAAGCCGATGAATTTATTGCCGCCGCAGACGGCATTGTTAAACGATGAGGATACAATTGACGATACTTTTACACTAAAAAGAGGTTATTGTTTATGCTGCAATTTAAAAAAATAGAAATATCGGACAGAGAAAAAGCAAATACCTATTTAAAACGGGTAAATTATTTTATGTGCGTTTACTGCTTTACCGACCTTTTTATATGGAGCAGTCAGTACGGCACAAGCATTGCCTATGACGATGATTTTATGTACCTTATGTATACCGAGGGCGGAAAGATATTTTTTTCCGCACCTATGGGCGACGGCGATTATGCCCGTGCCGTTGACAGCATGGCGGAGATAGCGCATATGCACAATTGTCCGCTTGTAATTACCTCCATACCCGTGCCCGTAAGGGAAAAGCTGGAGGCTGCCTGCCCCGGACGCTTTGAATATAAGGACGGCCGTGACTGGGGCGATTATATCTACCTTGCGGAAAAGCTTATGTATCTTAAAGGCAGAAATCTGCACGGCAAGCGCAACCATATAAACAAGTTCATGAGCGAGTACGAGGGCAGATGGACATATGAGGAGCTCACTCAAGACAACATACACGAGTTTTTTGATTATCAGCTTGAATGGTGCGCCGATAATCCCGATGAGTTTTTGGGGGAAACCTGCGCCGTATCGCTTGCGCTTAAAAATATGGAGGCTCTGGAGATAAAGGGCGGTATTATGCGCCTTGACGGCAGGCTTATTGCCGTTACGCTCGGCAGCGAGAGCTTTGACGACACCTTTGTGGTGCATATCGAAAAGGCGGATTCCTCCGTGCCCGGCGCTTATCAGATGATAAATCAGCAGTTTGCGCTGCATAATTTTGAAAAGTATACCTATATAAACCGTGAGGAGGATATGGGTATTGAGGGCCTGCGCAAGGCTAAGCTGTCATATTTTCCCGAAATGATAGTTGAAAACTATACTGCGCAGGAAAAACGGTGACAGGCTTTGCCCTCCCCTCGGACACGGGGGAGATACGTGCTTTGTGGGATAGTTGCTTTCCGGAGGAGCCGGAGTTCAGCGACCTGTTTTTTGCAAAAATGTTTAAAAGCGATACCTGCCTTGTGCTGCGTGAGGACGGTATTATAAAAGCTATGGCGCAGATGCTGCCCTACGAGCTTAAGGACGTGGGCAAGGTAACCTATATATACGGCGCAGCAACACACCCCGACTTCCGCAGGCAGGGGCTTATGCGCCGTCTGCTGGAGGCGTCCTTTGAGCTTGACAAAAAAAGGGGCTTTGCCGCCTCCATACTTATACCTGCCAACGAGGCTTTGTATGGTTTTTACGCAAGGCTTGGCTACAAGACAAGGTTTTATATCCGGGAGGGCAAGCCCCGTATGAGCGGTGCCGACCTTACAGGCTATGCTCTAAGAGCTGCCTCGGAGGAGGATATAGCCTTTATGGACGCCCTTTACCGCAGAGAGCTTGGCACGGGATACATAGTGCGCAGCCGCAGCTTTTGGGCGGAGCAGATAAGTATGTTCCGTGAGCTGGGCGGAGATGCGCTGATACTTACAAAGGACAGCAGGGCTGTGGGCTACGGCTTTTTGTCGGACGGCTTTTTGCAGGAGGCATTCGGAAACCCCGATGTGACCGCAGCGCTTGCGGGTGCGGATAAATACGCAGGCTGCGGAGGAGATACCCCCATAGGTATGGCATATGCCTATAAGCCCCTGCCCGAAAAAATGTATCTTAATCTCATGTACAATTAAAAAGGGGCGTTGCCGTTTCCTTGGCACCGTCCCTTGGCTCTGTCCTTTTTTATTTGTTTATAAGCTCTTTTATAAGGAGGGATACTATCTCCGTCTGGCGGGCTGTAAGCTTTTTTATATCCGCCGTGATCCCGTCCGCACTCTCAGGCTCGGCATTAAAAAAATCTCCGGGAGAAATATTGAGGTATTCGCAAATGTAAAAAAATACCTGCATTGACGGAAATGCCTTTCTGTTTTCAATCCTGTTTATATAGCTTTCGTTCTGACCTATGGCAAGGCTCATTTCTCTTGCGGAAATATTTTTTGCTATCCTCAGTGCCGACAGCCGCTCGGCAAAAAAATCCTCATACACTCCCAATACCTCCAAGCTTAAATAATTTATATGCTGTAAGATATTATATGTTATGATGTACATATTAGTAGGATAATGTATGCTGTTTTTATGTTGACATAGGATATTAAATATCTTATAATGTAATAAATCGGGTTTTAAATATCATTTTAAAAGCTCATCGGCGCTTATGCCAAACAGAGAGGCAAATGCACAAAGCTCAATATCGGTAACAAAGCGTTTGCCCGATTCTATGCGCTGTATGGCGTTTTTATCCACATCAAGCCCGTTTACCTGCAGCAAATCGGCAAGCTCACGCTGTGACAAACGCATACCGCATCTTAGGGCGGCTATTTTTTTGCCGCATAAATTATTGCTTCCGTCCGCTGCTTTATTGATAAACATAGCACCCTCCCGACATTCTGTAATTGTCATTTTTAATATTATGTGCCATAATAAAACCGAGTTTGACATTTAATAAATGTCAATTTGATGTGTAATTTTTAAAAGAGGTGATTTTTTTGGAAGGAAATATTTTAAAATTTCTGGACGGCAGCCTGTTTAACGAGATATATCCGCTGCCCCATACAAAGGAATACGGCGAAATGCTTAAAAAAATAATATCAAAAAACGAAGATATGTATAACAGTTTATGCGATTTTGACAAGGGGCTTGCGGATAAATACAAAGCGCTTGCGGACGAGTACAGGGAGCTTTCCGCATACGAGCAGCAGGAGAGCTTTAAAAGCGGTTTTTGTATGGGAGCAAGGCTGACAGCCGAGGTATATTCCGACAGATGCCATGGGACGGATCAAAATAACGATTGATCTGCCGCTTTCGGTAAATATAAAGTATTTCCTGCAAACTCAAAGCGTCGCAGACTAAAATCCGCAGGCGGAATTCACTTCCGCCGAGGAAAACAGCGAGTTTCAAGGCTCTTTAGAGCTGCTGGAATGAGCTGTTTATACTTCTGTTTATCCTCGAAAAAGTCCGGAAGGACTTTTTCGACAGTAAAACGGGCTGCATTGTATTTTATATACAGCAGCCCGTTTTACGTTAATTTTTGAGTTCCTCATCGGTCAGTACTCTGGCATCGCCCCATATACGTTCAAGATTGTAAAAATCTCTGTCCTCCTTGTTGAACAGATGCACAACTATCTCTCCAAAATCCAGCAGGAGCCAGCTTTTGGTCTGCATACCCTCGGAGTGGTTCAGCCTGAAGCCTGCCTTGTATACAGCCTCCTCAACGGCGTCCGCCATTGCCTTGAGCTGATTTGGGTTATTGCCGCCCGCAATTATAAAATAATCCGCAATAGGTGTTATTTGGGCGGTTTCAAGCACCTTTATATCCAGCGCAAGCTTGTCGTCAAGCGCATTGTATGCCGCTTTTACGGCGTTTAAAATTTTGTTGTCACTCAATTTTTTATCCTCCCTTGTTTTTGTTTTTGTAAAATTCGGCAGCTCTCAGGCTTAGCGGATGTATAAGCCTGTTTTTTTTGCTGTTGTAGTCTATTGTATGGTTGAGCGAAAAATCCATTGCCGCGTCCGTATCCTCATAGGCAAGCGAGCGTATGCGCTCCATGCCGTCAAAGCTCTTGCGTGACGGCTCAAAAAAATCCGCAAGGTATATTATCTTTTCCAAAACGGACATATCGGGTCTGCCCGTGGTGTGGTAGCGTATTGCATTTATTATATCCTCATCATTGACGCCGTACTCCTTTTGGGCAAGCACGGCACCCAGAAAGCTGTGTATAAGGTCGGGCTGCGTTTTTAACACCCTGTCAAGCTCCACCGAATATTTTTTGCAAAGCTCTGCCGAGCGCTGCCTGCCGAGATCCTTGGCGCAGTCGTGCAAAAGCCCCGCAAGATATGCCTTGTCGGGATCGCAGCCGTAAACGGCGGCAAGCTTTTTTGCTTCCTCGGCGACCCCTCTTGTATGCAGAAAGCGCTTTGGCGTAAGGGATAGGTACAGCTTTTTCCTTATATCGTCAAAGCCGTCATCCGACTTATACAGCCCGTTTTTCTCAATATACGAGCAAACGGCGGGCGGCGTTAAAAAGCTTATGCTCATGCCCGCAAACACCCTGTTGCGTATATCCGTTGAGGATATATCCACGGCAGGCACCTCGATAAGGCGTATATGCGCACCGTAGTTATTCTTAAGATACAATGCACGGTCCTTAAGCTCCCGTAGCTTTGTGCCGGGACGTGTTACGGCAATAATGCGGCATAGGCGCATAAGCTCCTTGGGTCTGTACCAGTCGGTTATTTCCGATAGGGCGTCTGCACCTATAATAAAGTATATCTTGCATTTTTTATCGCACATTGAGCTTAGCTGATTTACCGTGTCGAGCGTATAGGACATGCCCTCCCTGTCCGTTTCTATGCGTGACACGGCAAAGCCGGGCTCGCCGTCGGCGGCAAGACGGGTCATATCGTACCGTGCATGCGCATCGGTAACGGTGCCTCCCTGCTTGTGCGGCGGATTGCCCGTGGGCATAAAAACAACTCTTTCTATGCCCAGCCTTTCCCTCACTGCACGGGCGGTTATAAGGTGCCCGTAATGTATGGGGTCAAAGGTACCGCCCATTATTGCTATTTTTTTGTATCCGTGCAGATCAAGCTCGTCTTTCATACTGAATCTCCATGCCGTGTCCTGCGGCTTATCTATAAGTAAAATCTCCATAAATAGTCCTTTGCCTCACGGGCGTAGCCGATGTTTATGCGCTTGCCTTCCTTTATGCAAGGGGGTCTTGCGCCCTTTTCGACAAAGAGTATATCGCCTGTAAGGTCGGCTCCGTTCAATGCTCTGTCAATGCCCATTGCAAGGCATATTTTGCCGGGGCCGTCGCCAAAGTGCACCCTGCGGTATCCGTTAAGCTCACCGAAGGGCACGCCGTATCTGTTGAGGGAGAGTGCGTCTGTATCGCCCTCGGGCACGGCGCCCCTTATAAGCACGGCGCACGGGCTGCCCTCCGCCTCGGTAACGGCGTTAAGACAGTTGTACATACCGTATATAAGGTAGATATAGGCTATGCCGCCCTCACGGTACATGGTTTCGGTGCGGGCTGTACGCCTGCCGCCGAAGCTGTGGCATGCCCTGTCGTTTATGCCGCAGTATGCCTCCGTTTCGGTCACGGTCATTTCAAGCCGTGTGCCGTTAAGTATGCGTACAAGCCTGCAGCCCAGCAGCTCCCTTGCCACGGTAACGGTATCCCTCAGATAAAAATCCTTATCAAGCTTTGTCATATATCTTTTGCAGATACTCACAGTCGCTGTGGTAGCGCTGCTCGTTTGAGTTTTCTATAAGCATGGTGATATGAGGCTTTTTGGCTTTAAGGTGCTTAAAGAGAGGCTCGTAATTAAAAAGACCCTCGCCTACCTGCTCAAAGGCAACATCGCCCTTTTCGTCCAGCTTAAAGTCCTTTATGTGCATAACGCTTACCCTGTCGCCGTAGTAATCAAACACCTTGTCGATCACAGCCTCCTGCTCGGTATAGTTGTTTCTGTCAAGCAGGTTTACAGGGTCAAGTATTACCTCCACATTGGGCGAGTCTATATCCCTTAAAAACCTGAGCATCATTTCGGGCGAGTAGAGCGTGTGCGTTGCAACTCCCTCTACGCCTACTATGACGCCCAGCTTTTCCGCTGCGTCGACTATCTCGTTCATACTTTTTAAAAGCAGACGGTATGCGCCCTCGGTATAGGTTGCGGGCACTATCTTGAAATTGGGGTCAAGCCTTCCCGTTTCGGTGCCTACCATGTCGGCGCCCAGCATACGTGCATATTTAAGATGCTCTATAAAGGTGGCTACCGCCTCCCGCCTTTTGCTCTCTATGGGGTTGGTGGGATTTATGTAGCAGCCCAGCACCGCAACATGTATATCGTTTTGTTTAAGCCTTTTTGAAATATAGTGCGCAAGCCCGGGGTTGTAATTGCCGAGTGAAAAGTCTATATCGGATATGGACTTTTTAAACGCAAGCTGCACCAGATCAATGTTGTTTGCCTTTACCTTGGTCAAAAAATCGTCAAAGCATTGTTTGCCGCCAAGGTCGTGTCCTCTCATGCCAAAGCTCATAATATCACCTCATAAATTTTAATACATACACCGCATTGGTCAAGCCAAAACCGTGTTTAAATAATTATAACACATAATAAGGCAAATCTTCAAGTAGTGCATTGCAAATTATTGCCCTGCCCGGCTTGTACGGTTTGCCGTGTCGGACAGCACCGCACAGTATAAATAGGTAGAAAACCGGTGTATATGCACCCCTGATATATGAAAATTGTTAAAAATATCTAAAACAGGCGCAAAAAATCATCAAAAATTCGTTATTATTTTTTTGGAAAAAATTAAAAAAAGCTTGAAATCCGTTTAACCAAAGTGTATAATAGCATTGTTGTGACATTAAGAGCTGTGATGCAGAGGTTGCCGCAAATGCGGGTTTTTCTGCGGAGCGATGTCCGGTTCAAGAAACAGGGCGACAAGGTCACTGCATAAAATAGGTCGGTGTGTTTGGTTATGGGTATGCGCCCTGAGTTGCAAGGCGAAACACACGGATGAGTGTGCAGTCACCACTTGTCGTACTAAGTAATTAAAAAGTGCGAAAAGGAGGGGACTTTTTTTATGGCTAATCAGAAGATCAGAATCAGCCTTAAGTCTTACGATCACAAGCTAGTTGACCAGTCAGCTGCTCAGATAATCGAAACTGCAAAGAAAACGGGTGCAAAGGTATCGGGCCCTATCCCAATGCCTACCAAAAAAGAGGTAGTTACCATATTAAGGGCTGTCCACATGTATAAGGACAGCAGGGAGCAGTTTGAGCTCAAGACCCACAAAAGACTGATCGACGTACTTATGGCAACACCAAAGACAGCCGATGCTTTAAGCCGTCTTGACCTGCCTGCAGGCGTTGATATAACACTTAAGATGATGTGATGATTGATCAGAAAAAAAGTTTTTAATTGGTTTATATAGGTAACATAGTATTGCCGGAAGAGCTTTGGCACAGACCGAAGGCTCTTGTATATGAACCTAGAATGATCATCCCGCAGGGGACGATCCGCTGTAGAGTTAATATGGAGGTAAAATTATGAAAAAGGCAATTGTTGCTAAGAAGATCGGTATGACACAGGTTTTCTCGGATAACGGTTTACTTATACCGGTAACCGTGCTTGAAGCAGGCCCATGTGTTGTGGTACAGAAGAAAACTGTTGACAATGACGGATACGACGCTATCCAGGTAGGCTTTGGCGATGTAAAAGCCAAAAAGCTTATCAAGCCCAAAAAGGGTCACTTTGACAAGGCAGGCGTTGAAGCCAGAAAGGTACTTAAGGAGCTTAGGCTTGACGATATAAGCTCTTACGAGGTAGGCTCCGAGATCAAGGCAGATGTGTTTGCCGCAGGCGATAAGGTTGACGTAACGGGTACCTCAAAGGGTAAGGGCTATCAGGGTCCCATCAAAAGACACGGTCAGTCAAGAGGACCTATGGCTCACGGCTCCAAGTTCCACAGGGCTGTCGGTTCGCTCAGCTCCGCCACTACACCCGGTAAGGTAAAAAAGGGTAAGAAGATGGCAGGACAGATGGGTTCTGTAAGGGTAACCGTGCAGAATCTCGAGGTGGTAAGAGCCGATGCGGAAAAGAATCTGCTTCTTATCAAGGGCGCCGTTCCCGGCAACAAGGGTACGGTTGTTGTAATCAAAGACAGCGTAAAGGCTTAATCAATCTTTACGAAAGGAGGAAACCAGAATGGCAACAGTAAAAGTTTTCAACATGAGCGGAAGCGAAGTTGGCAATATAGATTTGAGCGACGGCATTTTTGCTGTAGAGGTAAACGAGCACGTTATGCACCAGGCAGTTGTGCAGTACCTTGCTAACCAAAGACAGGGTACACAGAGCGCTCTTACCCGTGCGGAAGTAAGCGGCGGCGGCAGAAAGCCATGGAGGCAGAAGGGCACAGGCCGTGCAAGACAGGGCTCCATACGTTCACCACAGTGGACAGGCGGCGGCGTTGTTTTTGCTCCAAAGCCAAGAGATTACTCTTTTAAGCTTAACAAAAAGGTCAAAAGGGCAGCTCTTAAATCCGCACTTACCACAAAGGTAAACGAGGGTAAGCTTATTGTTGTGGATGAGCTCGCTCTCCCCGAAATAAAAACAAAGAAAATGGCTGAGGTGCTTAAAAACATAAACGCTGTAAAGCCTCTCATCGTGATCGAGGAGGGCAACAGCAATGCAGTACTCTCGGCAAGAAATATAGCAGATGTAAAAACGGCAGGCGTAAACACAATAAACGTTTACGATATCCTTAAGTACGACTCACTCGTGCTTACCAAGGCTGCGGTTTCCAAAATCGAGGAGGTGTACGCATAATGGCAGATTTAAAGTACTATGACATTATCCAGAAGCCCGTCATCACAGAGAGAAGTATGAACGAGATGGCAGATAAGAAGTATGTGTTTATCGTACATCCCGATGCAACAAAGGTGCAGATCAAGCAGGCTGTTGAAAAGATGTTTGAGGGTACCAAGGTGGATTATGTAAATACTATCAGCCTTAAGGGCAAGGTAAAAAGGAGAGGCTATACCTTCGGTAAGACAGCCGCTAAGAAAAAGGCTATAGTTCAGCTTACAGAGGATAGCAAGGAGATAGAGATTTTCCAGGGGATGTGATAAACAGTGAGCAGCGTATAATCAAATAAAAACTATTTACGCAAACTTGTTTGCGGTAAATATGTTTTTATGAAGATTATCCGGGGGCGAACGCCCCCTCAACGAAACGGAGCGAAGCGGAGTTGAGTTGAAGACGCTGCGAACGTGCGGCGCTAGCCACGGCAACGCAAAGCAGTTGAGTTGAAAACGCTGCGAGCGTGCAGCGCAACGGAGCGAAGCGGAGTTGAGTTGAAAACGCTGCGAGCGTGCAACGCAACGAGCGAAGCGGAGTTGAGTTGAAAACGCTGCGAACGTGCAACGCCAGCTACCCCAAGGCAAACTTAGTAAGCGTTTAGCGATAGCGGAATAAACGCTGCGAACGTGCAGCGCCGGCCACGGCAACGCAAAGCAGTTAAGTTGAGAACGCTGCGAACGTGCGGCAGCGCATGATCACATTCATTGATAGCTATTGCACCACGAGTGCAGATAATTAAAAGTAAAGGAGTGTAAAAAATGGGTATTAAGAGATTTAAGCCTTATACACCATCGAGAAGACAGATGACTGTATCCGACTTCTCCGAAATAACAAAGTCTACACCCGAGAAGAGCCTTACAGTACACATAAAGACAACTGCAGGCCGCAACAATCAGGGTAAAATAACCGTTCGTCACATAGGCGGCGGCGCTAAAAAGAAATACAGAATAATCGACTTTAAGAGAAATAAGGACGGCATACCTGCAAAGGTTGCATCTATCGAGTACGATCCAAACAGAACGGCAAACATTGCTCTTTTGCACTATGCCGACGGCGAGAAGAGATATATACTTGCTCCCAACGGCCTTAAGGTAGGCGATGTGCTTACAAGCGGCGCAGATGCAGAGATACATGTGGGCAATGCTCTCCCTATGAGAAACATCCCCGTAGGCTCCGAGATACACAACATCGAGATGAAGCCCGGCGCAGGCGGACAGCTTGTAAGGAGCGCCGGCAATGTTGCACAGCTTATGGCTAAGGAAGGCAAGTATGCAACAGTAAGGCTCCCATCCGGCGAGATGAGGCTGCTCCCTATTGACTGCCGTGCTACTATCGGTCAGGTAGGCAACATAGACCATGAGCTTATCAATATCGGTAAGGCAGGTAAAAAGCGTCATATGGGTATCAGACCTACTGTAAGAGGTTCCGTTATGAACCCCAACGATCACCCACACGGCGGTGGCGAGGGTCGTGCACCCGTTGGTCGCCCTGCACCATGTACACCTTGGGGCAAGCCTGCTCTCGGTTACAAGACAAGAAAGAGGCATAAGGCAAGCAACAAGTACATTATAAGAGGCAGAAAAGGCTGATTGATACAGGAGGGTAAATAATGAGCAGATCACTTAAAAAAGGACCATTCTGTGATGACCACCTTATGAAAAAGGTTCTTGCGCAGAATGAAGCAAATACAAAAAACGTTATTAAAACATGGTCACGCCGTTCCACCATCTTTCCTGAGATGATAGGTCACACAATTGCTGTGCATGACGGAAGAAAGCATGTGCCTGTTTATATAACAGAGGATATGGTCGGACACAAGCTTGGCGAATTTGCACTTACCAGAACCTACAGAGGCCATGGCAAGGATGCCGAGAAGAAATCGTCTGTTCGATAAGCTTATCATTAATTGAAAGGAGGAGCCTTAAAAATGGCAAAGGGACACAGAAGCCAGATAAAGAAGGAAAGAAACGAACAAAACAGAGATAAAAGAGCTCAGGCTCATGCTAAGTTCGTAAGAGTTTCCGACAGTAAGGCCAGAATAGTTTTAAACCAGATAAAGGGCAAGAGCGTAGGCGAGGCAATGGGTATACTTGCTTATTCCCCAAGGTACGCTGCCGAGATCATAGAAAAAGTTTTAAAGTCTGCAGTTGCCAATGCAGAAAACAACCTGGAGTTGGACGTTGAAAAGCTGTATGTTGCAGATGCTGTTGCAAATCAGGGACCCACTCTTAAAAGGATCCGTCCGAGAGCACAGGGCAGAGCTTACAGGATAAATAAAAAGACAGCTCACATCTCAATATATCTTGATGAGAAATAAGGAGGACAAAGATGGGTCAGAAAGTAAATCCACACGGATTAAGAGTCGGCATCATCAAGGACTGGGATTCAACCTGGTATGCCGATAAAAAGGATTATGCCAATTTCCTTGTAGAAGATAATAAAATAAGAACCTTTATTAAGGAAAAGTTAAATACGGTCGATGTTTATGCAGGTGTTTCCAAAATAAACATTGAGAGGACCAATGACAGGGTAAAGGTTACAATAGCTACATCAAAGCCCGGTATCGTTATAGGCAGAAACGGTGCTTCCATACAGGAGCTTACCGCTGCTCTCCAGTCGTTATCAAAGCAAAAGGTAATGGTAAACGTAGAGGAGATCAAGCGCCCCGAGCTGGATTCTCAGCTTGTTGCCGAGGATATTGCAAAGCAGCTTGAAAACCGTGTTACATTCCGCCGTGCCATGAAAAAGGCTATGCAGAACACCATGAGGAGCGGCGCAAAGGGTATCAAGACAAGCTGTTCGGGTCGTCTGGGCGGTGCCGAAATGGCTCGTTCCGAGCACTATCATGACGGTACTATCCCTCTGCAGACTTTAAGAGCGGATATTGACTACGGCTTTGCCGAGGCTAACACCACATACGGCAAGATAGGCGTTAAGGTATGGATATACAAGGGTGAGATACTTCCGGCAAAGAAGGACAAAAAGGAAGGCGGTGCTGGTAATGTTAATGCCTAAGAGAGTTAAAAGACGTAAGCAATTCAGAGGCAGAATGACAGGCAAGGCTTTAAGAGGCAACAAGATAACCTACGGTGAGTACGGTATAGTTGCAATGGAGCCAAGCTGGATAACCTCAAACCAGATAGAGGCTGCCAGAATTGCTATGACAAGATATATCAAGCGTGGCGGTAAGGTATGGATAAAGATATTCCCCGATAAGCCCGTTACAGAAAAGCCTGCCGGCACCCGTATGGGTAGCGGTAAAGGTACCCCCGAGCGTTGGGTCGCTGTAGTAAAGCCCGGCCGTGTTATGTTTGAGATCGCAGGTGTCAGCGAAGATGTGGCAAGAGAGGCGCTCCGCCTTGCTGTCCATAAGTTGCCTATCAAGTGCAAAATTGTTTCCCGTGCTGACCTCGAAATGGAGGGTAATGAGTAATGAAAAGTAAAAATTTTGTTGAAGAACTTAGGACTAAGACTATTGAAGAGCTTAATAACGAGCTTGTAGACGCTAAAAAGGAACTGTTTAATTTAAGATTTCAGAATGCCACAAACCAGCTGGGCAACACTGCAAGGATAAGCGAGGTTCGCAAGAACATTGCCCGTATCCAGACTGTTATTACCCAGAAGAAGGGTATCTGATCTATCTAGCAAAAGGAGGACACTTACGTGGAAAGAAATCTTCGTAAAACCAGGATCGGTAGGGTTGTCAGCAATAAGATGGACAAAACCATCGTTGTTGCTGTTGAAAATAATGTAAGGCATCCATTATACAAAAAAATCGTTAAGACAACTTACAAGCTTAAGGCTCACGACGAAAATAATGAGTGTCAGATAGGCGACCGTGTAAAGGTTATGGAAACAAGACCTCTCTCCAAGGATAAAAGGTGGAGGCTTGTATCCATAGTTGAAAAGGTTAAGTAATCCCTAAAGACAGGAGGATAATTAAATGATTCAGCAGGAAAGCAGATTGGTTGTTGCCGATAACTCCGGCGCAAAGGAGCTCCTTTGCATAAGGGTGCTTGGCGGCTCAACCAGGAGATATGCCAATATTGGCGATGTAATAGTTGCTACGGTCAAGGACGCAACACCCGGCGGCGTTGTTAAAAAGGGTGAGGTCGTTAAGGCAGTCGTTGTAAGGACGGTTAAGGGTGCTTCAAGGCCTGACGGCTCGTACATCAAGTTTGACGAAAACGCAGCGGTCATTATCAAGGATGACAAAAACCCAAGAGGTACACGTATATTCGGACCTGTTGCAAGAGAGTTGAGAGAAAAGCAGTATATGAAGATACTTTCTCTTGCACCGGAAGTTTTATAAGGAGGTAACACCTGTGAAGATTAAAAAGGGCGATAAGGTTCAGATTATTGCAGGCAAGGATAAAGGTAAAACGGGTAAGGTGCTTAAGGCTGACGCCAAAAACAACAAGGTTATAGTTGAGGGCTGCAACATGGTTTCAAGGCATGTTAAGCCAAATGCGGCAAACGGTCAGGGAGGCATTATCTCTCAGGAGGCGCCCCTTGACGCTTCAAACGTTATGTACCTTTACAACGGTGCGCCTACCAGAATTGGCTATAAGGTTGATGAAAACGGTGCTAAGCAGAGGATAGTAAAGTCCACAGGCGACACTATTGATTGATCGGTGCAAAGGAGGTAAACTGAACCGTGAATATGTTAAAGGAATATTATGAGAAGGAAATAGTACCTGCTATGATGCAGAAATTCTCATACAAAAATATTATGCAGGTGCCAAAGATCGAAAAGATCGTTGTAAACATGGGTCTTGGCGAGGCTAAGGAAAATGCAAAGGCACTTGACAGCGCTGTCGGCGATATGACAATAATTGCAGGTCAGAAGCCCATAATCACAAAGGCTAAAAAGTCTATTGCGGCATTCAAGCTCCGTGCAGGTATGCCAATAGGCTGCAAGGTCACCTTAAGAGGCGAAAAGATGTACAGCTTTGCAAACAGGCTCATAAACCTGGCTCTCCCTCGTGTACGTGACTTCCGCGGCGTAAGCGCAGAGTCCTTTGACGGCAGAGGCAATTACACCTTAGGCGTTAAGGAGCAGCTTATGTTCCCCGAGATCCAGTACGACAAGATCGACAAGATCAGGGGTATGGATATCGTATTTGTAACCACAGCAAAGACCGATGAGGAAGCCAGAGAGCTGCTCAGATTGTTCGGTATGCCATTTAAGAAGTAATAAAGGGAGGACAGAAAATGGCTAAAACATCAATGAAGATTAAGCAGGGCAGAAAACCTAAATTTTCAACACAGAGCTATACCCGCTGCAGAATTTGCGGAAGACCCCATGCTTATTTAAGAAAGTTTGGTATTTGTCGTATATGTTTCCGTGAATTAGCTTATAAAGGTCAGATCCCCGGAGTTAAAAAGGCAAGCTGGTAATTGTTGAAAGGAGGTTATTTAAATGTCAATGAGCGATCCTATCGCAGATATGCTTACAAGAATAAGAAATGCAAATACTGCTAAGCACAGCACTGTAGACGTACCTTCAAGCAAAATGAAAGAGGCAATTGCAAACATTCTTTTAAACGAGGGATATATACAGGGCTTTGAAATAACTGAGGACGGCGTAAAGAGGACTATGCGCATCACTCTTAAATACGGTAAGGACAAAAACGAAAAGGTTATATCGGGCATAAAGAGGATATCCAAGCCCGGCCTTAGAGTTTATGCCAACAAGGACGAAATGCCAAAGGTGCTCGGCGGCTTAGGTACTGCCATAGTGTCCACAAATAAGGGCATCATAACAGATAAGGAAGCCAGAAAGCTCGGCGTAGGCGGCGAGATTATTGCTTTCGTTTGGTAATAAGGAGGTAAAGGTAAATGTCACGAATAGGTAAGTTACCTGTTGCCATTCCCGCAGGCGTAGAGGTTAAAATTGAGGATGGCAATGTAATTACGGTAAAGGGCCCAAAGGGCACACTTACCCGTAAGCTTGTAGATGAAATGAGCGTTAAGGTTGAGGGTACAGAGGTTGTTGTTACCCGCCCTAACGATTTAAAGAGAAACAAGTCCCTTCACGGCCTTACAAGGACACTCATCTTTAACATGGTAGAGGGTGTTACAAACGGCTATAAAAAGGTGCTTGAGATAAACGGTGTAGGCTACAGGGCTGCCAAGGCAGGCAACAAGCTTACTCTTACACTGGGTTATTCGCATCCTGTTGAAATGGTTGACCCCGACGGTATCACAACCACAGTTGAGGGCAACAAGATAACCGTTGCAGGTATAGATAAGGAAAAGGTTGGTCAGTTTGCGGCTGAGATCAGGACAAAAAGACCTCCCGAGCCATACAAGGGCAAGGGTATCAAGTATGAAACCGAAACAATCAGACGCAAGGTCGGCAAGACCGGTAAGAAATAATATAAAGGAGTGAAACTTCTATGATAACTAAGCCATCAAAAGCCGCTGCAAGGCAGAAGCGTCATTACAGACTTCGCAATCACATCTCCGGCACGGCTGAAAGACCAAGGCTGGCAGTATTCAGATCCAATATGCACATTTATGCACAGATTATAGATGATACGGCAGGCAATACGATCTGCTCCGCTTCCACAATGGAAAAGGACATCAAGGCTAAGCTTGAACATACAAACGATGTTGAGGCAGCTAAGGTCGTAGGTGAGGCTGTAGCTAAAAAGGCTCTTGAAAAGGGCATTGACACAGTTGTTTTTGACCGTGGCGGCTATGTATACCATGGTAAGGTTCAGGCTCTTGCAGATGCTGCGAGGGAAGCCGGTCTGCAGTTCTAATCAGGAGGTAATGACGTGAAAAAAATTATTGATGCAAGCACACTTGATTTGCAGGATAAGGTTGTTACAATAAAAAGGGTAACAAAGGTTGTTAAGGGCGGTCGTACCTTCCGTTTTGCTGCGCTTGTTGTTGTAGGCGATTACAACGGCCATGTAGGCGTAGGTCTTGGCAAGGCTACAGAGATCCCCGATGCTATCCGCAAGGGCAAGGACGATGCTATTAAAAATCTTATTTATGTTGAAAGAAACGAAAACAACAGTATTTACCATGAGGTGCTTGGCAAGTTTGGCAGCTCTAACGTACTTCTTAAACCGGCTCCCGAAGGTACCGGCATTATTGCGGGCGGCCCTGCCCGTGCCGTGCTTGAGCTTGCAGGCATTAAGAATATAAGGACAAAATCAATAGGCTCAAACAACAAGAGAAACGTTGTAAACGCTACGCTTGCAGGCCTTGGCTCGGTAACCTCACCCGAGAAGGTCGCAAGGCTGCGCGGCAAGAGCGTTGAAGAAATTTTAGGTTAAGGGGGATATTGTAATGTTAAAGATCACTTTGATTAAGTCTACAATAGGTGCTATCCCTAAGCATAAAAAAACCGTTGCTGCGCTTGGCCTTCACAAGCCAAACACTTCTGTGGAGAAGCAGGATACACCTGCTATCAGAGGTATGATAAAGCAGGTTAACCATTTGGTTAAGGTTGAAGAAATATAATATTGGAGGTGTATCCTAATGTATTTGAATGAATTGAAACCTGCCGAGGGTTCAAGAGCCAACAACTTCAGAAGAGGCAGAGGCCATGGCTCGGGAAACGGCAAAACGGCAGGCAAGGGACACAAGGGACAGAATGCACGCTCGGGCGGCGGCGTAAGGCCGGGCTTTGAGGGCGGTCAGATGCCTTTGTACAGAAGAATTCCAAAGAGAGGCTTTAAGTGCATAAACACAAAGGAGATAGTTGCAATAAACATTTCTCTGCTTAACAGCGTATTTGAGGACGGAGCTGTTGTTGATATAGATGCTCTTAAGGCAAAGGGCCTTGTAAGCCATGCAAGGGACGGCGTCAAGGTTCTCGGCAACGGCGAAATTACTAAGAAGCTTACTGTTAAGGTCAACTTTTTCAGTGCTTCTGCTAAGGAGAAGATCGAGGCCGCAGGCGGAAAAGCTGAGGTGATTTAATGCTTACTACACTAAAGAACGCATGGAAGATTAAAGAAATCAGAAATAGATTGTTGTACATGCTGTTGGTGCTGGTAATTGTAAGAGTCGGTACGCATCTGCCTGTCCCCGGTGTTGATCTGAGCAAGCTTGGCGACAGCGCAAACGGTACGCTCTACAATCTTATCACCGGCGGTAACTACGGTACCGTATTTGCTATGGGTATCGGACCTTACATCAACGCCTCCATTATTATGCAGCTGCTCACCGTTGCCATACCAAGGCTTGAGCAGATAAATAAGGAGGGCGAAGAGGGCCGCAAAAAGATAGCGCAGATAACCAGGTTTGTTACTGTTGCTCTTGCTCTTTTACAGGGCTGCGGTCAGGTGTTTACAATAAGGGCAGCGTTCAACAATCCAAACTTTTTTGTTTATGCAGTTGCGCTTTTGTCAATGATCACAGGTACCGTGTTTGTTATGTGGCTCGGCGAGCAGCTTAACGAATTCGGTATAGGTAACGGCTCATCGTTCATTATCGCTGCAAATATCCTTTCGGGTCTTTCCAGCGGTGCATACAACCTGTATCTCCAGGGCGAGGGCTCGGGAGCTATGGGCTGGGTAAAGGTAGGCGTTATGCTCCTTATACTGCTTGCCGATATGGTATTTGTTATCATCGTTCAGGACGGTGAAAGGAGAATACCGGTGCAGTATTCCAAAAAAATGGTCGGCAGGAGATATATAGGCGGTCAAAGCTCGTATATACCCATCAAGGTAAATATTGCGGGAGTTATGGCTATCATCTTTGCTATATCCCTGCTCCAGTTTCCGCAGACTATTTATCAGTTATGGCAGCCACAATGGCTGGGCAAGGTGGTAAATGTACTCAGCGTAACAAGACACCCCGTAGGTGCCATACTCTACGTTGTACTCATTTTCTGCTTCACCTTCTTCTATACCTCGTTTGCATTCAATCCTATCGAGGTTGCGGAAAACATCAAAAAGAGCGGCGGTTTTGTACCGGGTATCAGACCCGGCAAGCCAACCTCCGATTATATCCAGACGGTTGTTGACAGAGTATCTCTGATAGGCGCCTGCGCATACTCCATAATTGCGCTTGTGCCATCGCTCTTCAGCCTGGTGTTCGGCGTAAACATCGGTTTTGGCGGCACTACCCTGCTCATCGTGACCGGTGTTGCACTTGAAATATTCAAGCAGATGGAATCCCAGATGGTTATGCGCCATTACAAAGGATTTTTAAGCTGATAAAACACAATATTCAATAAATCGGGAGGCGCAGGGCGTCCCCCGATTTGTCGATTATGGAATAAATGTATACCTGTAAACCATATATTAATAAGGAAGGAAGTAATACCTATGAAGCTGGTTTTAGTGGGCTGCCCCGGTGCAGGCAAGGGTACACAGGCAAAAAAGCTCTCGCAGCACTACGGCATTGTACACATCTCAACGGGTGATCTCCTTAGAGATCAGATAGCAAGGGGCACCGAGCTTGGCAAAAAGGTGAGCAAAATAATTGAGGAGGGCGGCCTTGTATCGGACGATATAGTTGCCGCAATGCTTGCCGAGAGGATAAAGGCAGACGACTGCAAAAACGGCTATATCCTTGACGGATACCCAAGAAACCTTGCACAGGCAGAGGGGCTTGAGGCTATAACGGGCCCTCTTGACAAGGTGCTTTGCATTGATGTGGAGGACAGCATTATCATCGACAGGATGACAGGCAGAAGGAGCTGCCCAAAGTGCAATGCAATGTTCCACATAAAGTATAACCCCCCAAAGCGTGAGGGTATATGCGATGTATGCGGCGAGCAGCTTGTACGCCGCAAGGACGATAACGAGGAAACCGTAGTAAACAGGCTTAAGGTCTACCACGAAACCACGGCTCCGCTTATAGATTATTACGACAAAAAGGGCATACTTGTTACCGTAGAGGGTGTGGGCGATATAGATGATATATTTGCCGAGGTATGCAAAAAGCTTGAGGCTTGATATGGCGATAACCTTAAAAAACGAAAAGCAGATAGAAAAGATGAGGCTTGCCGGCGAGATAACCGGCAGGACTCTCGATCTGCTTGGGGAAAAAATAATTCCGGGAATTACCACATTTGAGCTTGACAAAATTGCTGAATCGTATATAATGGAATATGGAGCGTTGCCATCCTTTAAGGGATACTATGGGTATCCCGCTTCAATTTGTACGTCGGTCAACGATGAGGTGGTACATGGCATACCCTCAAAAAACCGTGTGCTCAAGGAGGGCGATATAATCTCCATAGATGTGGGGGCTTACATTGCCTCGCATCACGGGGACGCCGCAAGGACATTTGCGGTGGGCAGTATAACGCCCGAAAAACAGCGCTTGATCGATGTTACGGAGCAAAGCTTCTTTGCCGGTATAAAGTATGCAAAAGCGGGTAATAATCTCGGTGATATATCAGCCGCCGTGCAGACCTGTGTTGAGGATAACGGCTTTGCCGTTATAAGGGACTATGTCGGCCACGGCATAGGCAAACAGATGCACGAGGATCCCGCAGTGCCCAACTACCGTACAGGCAGGCGAGGGCCCGTATTAAGGGCGGGTATGGTGCTTGCCATAGAGCCTATGACGGCTATGGGTACATACAAGGTGCGTGTGCTATCGGACGGGTGGACAGCCGTTACAAGGGACGGTATGTGTGCCGCCCATTATGAAAACACCGTGCTTATTACCGACGGAGAACCGGAGCTTTTGACCCTGATAGTTTGAGGTGAATAGATTGTACAGTAAAGGTCAGGTTGTTTTTTCCAAAAGCGGGCGTGACAAATCGCTGCCGTTCATTGTGGTCGACTGCGATGAGGATTACGTTTATCTTGCGGACGGCAGGCTGAGGCTGCTTGACAAACCCAAGAAAAAGAAAAAGATGCACGTACAGATATGCAACGACATTATAGAGGAAATCAAAACAAGGCTTGAAAACGGTCTATATCTCAATGATGCGGATATACGCAAAGCATTGGAGCCTTACAGGCATTGAATAAGGAGGTATTGCATTGGCTAAAGACAATGTTATAGAGATGGAAGGTACTATTGTAGAAAAGCTTCCTAATGCAATGTTCCAGGTGGAACTTGAAAACGGCCACAAAATTTTGGCTCATATTTCGGGTAAACTGCGTATGAATTTTATAAGGATAATCCCCGGCGACAAGGTCAAGGTGGAGATGTCGCCTTATGATCTCACAAAGGGCAGGATTACCTGGAGAGATAAGTGAAAGGAGTTATAAAAAATGAAGGTCAGACCATCAGTTAAACCTATGTGTGAAAAATGCAGAGTTATAAAGAGAAAAGGCTCTGTAAGGATCATTTGTGAAAACCCTAAGCATAAGCAAAGACAGGGCTGATTTTTAAGCGCTGTTTGCTATACTTAAAATACCGTGTTTTACCGCTGCGGCTTGAATAACAAACGTTATTATGGTTCAGAAGGGGTTTAAGCCCCCGCAGGCCTCATGTACGGCGGAAAAGGATTTTGCTGTGCTCTGCATGGCAAGCGGCTGTCCTTATCTGCTCATTTCCGGTTTATTCCTACTGCCGGTGGATTGCGGTATAAAACAAAACCTATCACTATTTATATTTTGCAGGAGGTGCAATAAGTACATGGCTCGTATTGCGGGTGTTGACTTACCAAGAGAAAAACGTGTTGAAATAGGTCTTACTTATGTATATGGTATAGGCCGTGCCAGCTCTAACAGGATCCTTGCCGAGGCTGGCGTTAACCCTGACACAAGGGTCAGGGATCTGACAGATGATGAGGTTGCTAAAATACGTGACGTCATTGACAGAACTCAGACTGTTGAGGGTGATCTCAGGAGAGAAGTTGCGCTTAATATAAAGCGCCTTGTTGAAATAGGATGCTACAGAGGTATCCGTCACAGAAAAGGTCTGCCTGTAAGAGGACAGAAGACCAAAACAAATGCAAGAACCAGAAAGGGCCCAAGGAGAACTGTTGCAAACAAGAAGAAGTAATAGCTTTTTTGCATGATGTCGGGCTGTGCCCGTATGCTGTGTGTGCATACGGAGCGTGCTTTTGTTTTACCTTATTATTTTGATTATTGATCTTTTGGGATCGTTTAAGGAGGTTCAATTTAAATGGCTAAGAAGACAGTGAAGAAAGCTGCCGGACGCAGACGCCGTGACAAAAAGGTCGTTGAACGCGGACAGGCTCATATTCAGTCAACTTTTAATAATACAATTGTTACTATTACGGATGCTGCGGGAAATGCTCTTTCATGGGCAAGCGCAGGTGAGCTCGGTTTTAGGGGCTCAAGAAAGTCCACTCCTTATGCTGCTCAGATGGCTGCGGAAAAGGCTGCCGGTGCTGCTAGGGATTATGGTCTTAAAACGGTAGAGGTGTTTGTAAAGGGCCCGGGCAGCGGACGTGAGGCTGCTATACGTGCTCTTCAGGCAGCAGGTCTTGATGTAACACTTATCAAGGATGTTACTCCCGTACCTCACAACGGCTGCAGACCACCTAAGAGAAGAAGGGTTTGATCGTGCTCCTGCGGCATATGCTGCCGCTTGATTTTACTGATTATTTGTTAAATTTTTGAATATATTACGGAGGTGCTATTGATTAATGGCTAGAGATATGGGTCCTATCCTTAAAAGATGCAGATATTTAGGCATCGAGCCTGCTGTACTCGGCTCATCGAAGAAGGCAAGCAGACGCAAAAGAAATATGCGCAAGTTAAGTGAATATGGTTTGCAGTTAAAGGAAAAGCAAAAGGTAAAGTTTATTTACGGCGTGCTTGAAAAGCAGTTCAGAAACTACTATAAAAAGGCAGACGCCATGAGCGGCATTACCGGTGAAAACCTGCTTCAGCTCCTTGAGTTAAGGCTTGACAACGTTGTTTACAGGCTTGGCCTCGGCCGTACAAGGAAGGAAGCAAGGCAGATAGTACGTCACAACCTTATTACACTTAACGGCAAAAAGGTAAACATACCTTCACAGCAGGTTAAGGTGGGCGACGTTATCGAGGTTAAGGAAAGCAAAAAGAATCTTCAAAGATTCAAGGACGTGCTTGATGTTACATCGTCAAGGATCGTTCCTGAGTGGCTCAGTGCCGATCAGGAGGCTCTTAAGGGCAGCGTAAGCGCTATGCCAAAGAGGGAGCAGCTTGATCTTCCTGTTAATGAAACACTCATTGTCGAGTTGTATTCTAAGTAATAACCGGGGGATAACTCCCTTACAATTCAATCGCAAACTTATATTTTTGATAACCAAGGGAGGTTGGACTGAGTGTTTGAATTTGAAAAACCTCGTATAGAGATTACCGAACAGAATGATAAATACGGCTGCTTCGTGGTTGAACCGCTTGAGAGGGGTTACGGTACTACCTTGGGTAATTCCTTAAGGAGAATCTTGCTTTCTTCTCTTCCCGGTGCGGCAGTCAGCAATGTAAAAATTGAGGGCGTGCTCCATGAATTCAGCACGATACCCGGCGTAAAGGAGGATGTCACCGAGATTATACTGAACCTTAAAAGCCTTGCAATAAAGAGTAACTCGGACAGCTTTGACTCAAAGCTTGCCTACATTGAGTTTACCGGAGAGGGCGAGGTAAAGGCTTCGGATATCAAGGTCGACTCCGAAATAGAGATTTTAAACCCCGACCAGCATATTGCCACCCTCAGCGGTGGTCCGGACAGCAGGCTTTTTATGGAGCTTACCATAACAAGGGGACGTGGCTATGTTGAGGCTTCAAAGAACAAAAGACCCGATCAGCCGCTTAGGATGCTACCCGTTGACTCGCTTTACACACCCGTAACAAGGGTCAACT
Source organism: uncultured Clostridia bacterium (assembly GCA_947591605.1). GTDB lineage: Bacteria > Bacillota > Clostridia > Lachnospirales > CAG-274 > CALWRD01. The sequence continues at coordinate 30,838 of CANQDF010000023.1, forward strand.
TCAAGGTCGAGGATACCCGTGTGGGTCAGATAACCGACTACGACAAGCTTACCTTTGAGGTATGGACAAACGGTACCATCACACCCGATGACGCCGTAAGCCTCGGTGCAAAGATACTTACCGAGCACCTTAACCTTTTTGTTGACTTGTCGGACAGCGCTAAAAATGCAGAGATACTTGTTGAAAAGGAGGTAGGCACCAAGGAGAAGGTGCTGGAGCTTTCAATCGAGGAGCTTGACCTTTCCGTAAGGAGTTACAACTGCCTTAAGAGAGCAGGTATCAACACTGTTGAGGATCTGGCTAACAAAACCGAAGACGATATGATGAAGGTACGTAACCTCGGACGCAAGTCCCTGGAGGAGGTACTTAACAAAATGGCGGAGCTTGGCCTGACGCTGAGCCCATCCGAGGACTAATTTAAGGAGGATTAACAATGAGCGGATACAGAAAGCTTGGCCGCACATCAAGCCAGCGTAAGGCTTTGCTGCGCAACCAGGTGACTAATTTGTTATATCACGGCAAAATAACCACTACCGAGGCTAAGGCTAAGGAGATAAGAGGCATTGCCGAAAAGCTTATAACACTTGCTGTTAAGGAAAAGGATAACTTTACCGAGCTTGAGGTAACTGCAAAGGTTGCCAAAAAGGATGAAAACGGCAAGAGGATAAAAGAGGATAGGAACGGCAAAAAGGTTACCGTTTTTGAGGAGGTCACCAAGACCATCAAGAAGGATAACCCAAGCAGGCTTAACGCAAGGAGAAAGATACTCAGTGTACTTTATCCCGTTACAGAGGTTCCTGCAGACGGCAGAAAGTTAAGGAGCAATACCGTCAAGGTGGATATGGCTAAGCATATGTTTGAGGAGATCGCTCCAAAGTATGCAGGCCGCAGCGGCGGTTACACACGAATCATCAAGATAGGTGCAAGACGTGGTGACGGCGCAGAGTCGGTTATTATCGAGCTTGTATAATAAAATAATATTAATGGTTTTCCGCAGGGATGACAGTTTTTTGTATCACTTGCCGACCCGAAGGCGGACAATCAATAAAAGCTTTAAAAGCGGCGTTGGACAAAAGCTAACGCCGCTTTTTTTGCTTCCTATGCACTTTTGGAGGCAAGAAATACAGAAACGAACGGAGGAATATGCGGAGGCTGTCGAGGATTGGATTTTCGGGTTGCAAATGACGCAGTTTGATGGTATGATATAAAAAAGCAAGGGACTGTGTTGATAATATAAAATAATATTTCTAAAATATTACTTTAAAAATTGATGTTTTAAAGAGGTACACTTATGACTGTATCGGAACAAATCAAAGTGTTGTGTGTGAGATCCAATATTTGCGTCGCAGAACTTGAAGGACGGATTGGTATCACGCCTCAGAATTTCAACGCAAAAATGAAACGGGAAAGCTTTACAATCTCCCACCCGGAATATCCGGCAGAAACAGTAGGTTGTTTTTTTGAATGCCATTTTGTCCTCCCAGAGGAAGAAATGGTTTGACAGGAGGTCATTATGGATTTGCTACATTTCAAGGATAGTGTTTCGAACAGGGATGTGATTTCCCTGTTTTCCGGGGCGATGGGGTTAGATATTGGCCTTGCAAAAGCCGGATTAAACATTGTAATCGGACAAGACTTTGACCCAGCCTGCGTCGCTACAATGCGTGCGAATGGACATAAGGTACTGGACGGGGACATACGCAAGATAGATGAAGCGGATTTGCTTGAACAGGCCGGACTAGCACAGGGAGAACCATTCCTAATTTGCGGCGGTCCTCCTTGCCAGCCGTTTTCCACTGCAGGCAAACGGATGGGGATCAATGATCCGAGAGGCAGCTTATTCATGGATTTTATTCGTATGATCGACTATATTCGTCCCCGGTTCTTTATTATGGAAAATGTCAAGGGAATTATGTCTGCAACACTGAGGCATATTCCTCCGGCAGAAAGGGATAGGTATGACCCGGGACAGCAATTAGTGAATGTCTTGGATGTCATTCTTTCGGAATTCAATAAGCTTGGGTACAGAACTGTGTATGGGCTATTAGATGCAGTCAATTATGGAGTTCCTCAATTCCGGGAACGGTTTGTTTTGATTGGGAGCCGGGACAATGAGAATATTTTTCTCCCTTTCCCAACGCATTTTCAGATGCACCAGGATCTAGCATACCGCTGGCGTACTTTGCAGGACACCATCAAAGATTTGGAGTATGACTGCGGAGAATGCGCAGCATTCAGTAAAGATCGTCTTGCATTTCTACGCCTTATTCCGGAGGGAGGGAATTGGCGTGACCTATCAGAAGATATGAAAAAACAAGCAATGGGTGGTGCCTATGGTTCCGCCGGTGGTAAAGTGGGTTTTTATCGACGGCTCTCTTACAAACAGCCATCCCCAACACTGGTTACATCGCCTGTGCAGAAGGCCACAATGATGTGTCACCCTACACAGGATCGACCTTTAAGCATTAGAGAATATGCCCGCATCCAACAGTTTCCCGACGATTGGAAATTCATGGGAACGAGTGCAGCAAAATACCGACAAATAGGCAATGCCGTCCCGGTCGGGTTGGCAGTAGCGTTAGGGCGAACAATCCTCTCTGTCGCAGACCAGTCTGCTGAAATCCATACGAAACGCTTTAGAGGAACCGATGTCCACCAAAAGATAAAACAAGCTATTGAGATAGGAGGCAGCTGTTATGCCCATAAATAATCATTACAATGAAGACGTTATTGTAGAAGCGATTGCAACTGCACTGGACAATTTTTACACGAACCTAATTAAAAAAGTGGACAGTCTGAATATAAAAGCTGTTATGAAGCGCAAAAACCCATACCTGTTCCGGGCAAAAGATATGAACGGGGCAGCGCAGATTGTTGATGCCATTCTTGCCGCTTTTGTGTCCTCATCCGAGGAAACGATTTTCGGAAATGTTTTTTTTGAACCGATTGCCACCGCAGCTGCACAAGGACAGAAAGCATTGGCGGAAGGTGTGGATATTATGGTGGAACGGGATAATACCATCTATGCCATTGCTGTGAAATCTGGCACAAGCGTTTTCAATTCAGACAGTCGCAAGAAACAGGAGCAAAACTTCATAGCGGCAAGCAAGCTAGCACGACAGGCAAAGAAAAGTTTTGTCCCGATTGTAGGCTATGGCTATGGAAAAAAGAAAGCCTCCAACCGTGGGCTTCCTAAGTTTTACACGGAATTGGCGGGCAAGGATCTATGGACGGAATTGACTGGCGATGAAGAGTTCTACATAAAGCTGATCCGCTTCATGGACAAGCTGCCGGAAAAGTATGCGGAAGAATTTGATGCATCCTACCAGAAAGCGGCAAACCGTCTTGTCCGCGAGTTTACCCAAGAATTCTGTTTTGAAGATGGCAGCATTGATTGGGAGAAACTTGTGGAGTTTAATTCAGGAAATTAAATTGGAGGGCAAGGTTTATGGCTAAAAATAAAAAGGAGTCAAAGAATAGATCTGTAGAGCGCAAGGTTTATTACTATAAGGTTACATGCAAATGTGATGGCACAGATGAATACATTAACAGATTGTTTGATGCATATATCAAGTTATATGATAATAATGGAAATAATCTTGAGGATCGCGGTTTAGCCATCCCCTTTTATGACAAGTTTCATTTCCTAGAAGTTTTTCAGCACGAGTATGATAAAGATATTTATCAGGGAAGGTTTTACAGTTTGCGTGCTACTGATTTCCCATATTTGTTTAATTTATTAAATGGAAAACGCCAAGAGATTCCAGCAAGTGATGATGATACCCTTATGGAACAGACTCATTTTTGTTATATCGTTAACAAGAATCTTCTTGTAAGTGAGTACAATTTTCATGGCGCTAGGATCGAACGATTGGCAGACTACCTTGTTAGTATCATGAAGCAACTTCAGCCAAGTAAAAATTATGAAATTAGCATTGACCCAATCATAATGCCTGACTATTATACTCGTATCGCTAATTGCCGTTCTTTATCCAAGTTGCAGTTTAAGGTTGCAAAACCGGGTCTGAAAATGTTAAAAGACTTTGGCATTATTAACGGATATGATATTCTTGCAGATGAAGTAGATGCCGGGACTGATTATTATATCGATATTGAAGTTTCTGGCGGAGGGAAAGGTTCCCATGTGTCGTTTTCCAATCTGAAAGTATTTCTTCAAAAGATTATTAACATGATTAAGAAATCTAAAGAGATTGAACTGGAAGCTGAAGATGGAAGTAATCCAATTTTTAGCAAAGCAAAACTGCGTGGATTAGATTCAGATGCGGGCAAAGTTATTCCTTATGATCTGTTAGATGAGAAATTGGTTCAAAATGAATGGGTAGAAAAAATATCTAATCGTTCTAAATATGTAGATTCAAATAAAATGTTTGATGCAATATTAAAAGCATACCGTGAACAAAAGGAAACAGCATTAAAATATATGGAGAAAATGTAATGTTAAAGAAAATTAAACGTTTGATTTATGGTGACAATTCATACTATATTGCTCACATTCTCATTGGTATAATTTTTATGGCGTGTATATGGTTGTTGCTTAGGTTTGGTTTTAATCAAACTACAGATATTGTTTTGCATCTTATTTCTAACGATGCAGTAGAATTATCTGCGTCATTACTAGGTTTTCAACTGGCTGGTGTTTCTATTCTCATTTCTCTAGGTGGAAACAAAAAACTGCATCTAATGCAGGAAATAGAAAGCGATACAATGATTTATAAAATTTTTATTTCTTCCATTACGATGTTTCTAATTTCCATTGTACTAATGTTAATATCGATGAATCTTTTCCCTGCCGAACCAAATATGGCAGGGAAGCTGTTGTGTGGAAAGTTGTTTGTTGGTTATTGTTCTGTTGTAACTTTTTTCTTTGGTCTGGTATTTCTTTTTTCGAGTATCCGGCTTTTGAAGTGGATCTGTTCCAAATAAAGAGCTTTATATTCCTGCTGGCACTTCCGAAACCGCCTAGGTTTTTGCTCATCCTCATTTGCGAAAACCTGTTTGTTTTACTGCGTGGGAAACAGGAGTTTTCATCTGGCGAAACTCTCGTTTTTGCTTGCCAGTCGTGACAGTGGGTATAATACAATACCATTTGCAAGCAAGGTCATGTGCAAAAGGTTGCCCTTTTATAAACCCCTGTTTTGTCAGGAAACCGGTACAGCCCGCAAAAGTGCGGATGTATCTAATCCTTCCAAAACGTAAACAGGCAACATAAGCCAAACCTTTTTTGGTGCTGATTTATGTTGCCTTTTTTGTATTGACTGTTCATTGGATAAACCATATTAACTGTTCTATTTTGTTATAACCAAATGTATCGTAGTATTTAACAACGGCATATCCAAAACTATAATATCTGCACCTACCTTTTTGGTTATAAATTGCCATTGCTCGATTATCTCCTCATAATTACGCCCAAGCCTGTCAATACTCTTTACAACCAAAATTTGCCCGGTTTTCATCTTTTTTAGCATTTTCTTGTAGTTGTCCCTTTCAAAGTTTTTACCGCTGGTCTTATCTACAAATATTGATGTTTCAGCCAAACCAAACTCTACCAATGCAATTATCTGCCTGTCCTCGTTCTGTTCTTTTGTTGATACCCTCGCATAACCAATATAATTACGTTCCATTTTTATCCTCCTCATACCAAAATTTTGAGTTTTTGTTTTAGTATCACCATTTAATAATATAAAAACTTGGGTAAAAATGAAAACTCATTCCTATACCGATATTTTGTACAAAAAATAAGTGCATTAGCTAAAGTGATGTATTTCGGTGTATTTGTTGTATATTCAAGGTGTTTTATGCTGCGGCAGATATGTCGGAGCTGTTTTTGTGTTTGGCTAAAATCAAGCTGAGGGGGAGGAATAACTGCAGAGCTCATTGTTGCGAAAAATGTAAAAACATGATATTGGTACTTGACAAATTTTTGCATTAAATATAAAATAATATTGTAATAAAATATATTACCGCATAATTTTATTTCGATGTTATTTAAACATAATTTTCATTAAGGGAGGCAGTTTTATGGCAAAAGAGCTACACAGAGAAGAAATAGTATATAGTCACCCTGTGCCCTTTGAGGGACAATCACACCGTTCAAGCGGTAATTTTTCCACGAGGTATATACAGGATCCGAACGGGAAAAAACCAAAGTCCCTGCTATGGGAGGTAATATCCGATATCCCCGATGAGATAAACAAAATAACATTTAAAGTGTATGAAGACGTGCCTATGGGGTTTGATAAGAGCAAATTCGGTGATAAGCGCATAAGAAACGGTCAGCGCACCGAATTTATAGATGAAAGAGAGATCTATATATATTTACCAAATGGAGCAACAAAGCCGTTTAAGGTGCGCATTACGGGCCTTGATACCGAACCGAAAAATGAGTCATAAAGGCATCCGTTGTTTCACTGTGCTTGATGCGTTTTGACCGGCTGATCGCCGCTGTCGTTTTTTGATTTTTATTGCTCTTTTGTATTGACAAAATCCATAGTTTTAATAACCTTATTATATAATTATTTTAATGAGGTGTTTGCTATGGATATAGAAAAAGAGATTGAGGTTTACCTTGAATTTTGCAAGAAAAATAAAGGCTTAAATGACAAAACAATAAAGGCATATAAAATTGATTTGAAACAGTTTACGGAATTCTGCAGCAAAACCGAGGCTGAATTCGGCAAACAGTTATTGTTGAATTACATCGGCAGGCTGTCCGTGTTCAAACCCAAAACAGTCAAGCGCAAAATAGCGACCCTTAAAGCGTTCTGCTCTTATTTGGAATGCGAGGATATTATTGAATACAATCCGTTCCATAAAATCAAAACCAAAATGAAAGAACCGGTAATACTGCCTAAAACTATACCCTGTGAGCTCATAACAAAATTGTTCCGATATATGTATGACAAATTGGCTCGTACCGACATTTCCTCAAAGGAATATTTGTATACATTGAGGAACATAACCGCAATAGAGTTAATGTTTTCCACGGGAGCAAGAATTTCCGAAATCTGCTCACTACGCAAAGAAGATATTATATGGAGTGATGTGTCGATCAAAATATATGGAAAAGGCTCACGGGAAAGGATGGTTTACATAGGCAACAGAGATGTTGTTGCAATATTGCAAAAGTATTATCTGAGGATCGAGGACTCTTGCTGCGACTATTTGTTTGTTAATCGCTTGGGTAAAAGATTTTCGGAACAGTCATTGAGGTTTGCTATATACAACTATGCAAAAGAGGCAGGGATCACACAGCATATAACTCCACATATGTTCAGACATTCTTTCGCTACTATGATGCTTGACGAAAATGTGGATATACGATACATTCAAAGTATTCTAGGACATAGCTCAATAACCACAACTCAGATATATACACACGTTTCTGTGGGTAAACAAAAAGAGATTTTGCAAAAGAGCAATCCAAGAAATGCTGTAGAATTGTAGATTTTATAAACGTATTGTTGAAATATGTTATATTTCAATAAAGGATAACTATAAATTATATACATATCAAATAGCATTTGGAATTAAGGGTGTTTCTATGAAAATTAAAAACT